>NZ_AP024233.1:641666-1283333 GCF_025998535.1 Desulfolithobacter dissulfuricans
CTCGATATCCTTAAGGCAGTGGCCAGGGAGCTTTTGGAAAAAGAGACCATCATACTTGAGGACATCGACCGGATCATCAATGAGATGCGACCGTCCGAAGAGCAAATGTCGGAATCCGGGACAGAAGAACCTGGTCCGCAGCCGGCCCAGCCTTCCGGTGAATCCGCCGAGCCGGTGCAGACCGCCGAGGTACGTGAGGACCGGGAATCGGAAGACAGCGAGCAGGACACCTCCCGGGGCGAGGAACCCAGGATCACCGGGGACGCCACAGTCTGAGCGGCCTGCAACAGCCAGGTAAAGTTTGGCCAGTACACAAAAGGCACAGTGAATACCTGTGCCTTTTGTGTGTTTCACCTTCAACCTGAATCCTGCAGTCGTCATGCGGTCTCGCCGCATCACTGTTCGTGCACCGAGAACGTCGAAACAGGTGCAGATACAAGGAGGCGAGCCGGTTTCGGCGCAGGCGTACGTTGGTACGTCGAGCACGAAACCGGTGAAGCCGACGCCGTAGATGTTCCTGTTTCAACGTTCGAATGCCGGACATCTGCAGGGTTCAGGTTAAACCACAAATGGATGTCTCAGGACATGGTATCTGAAAAACCTGCAGTTCAGATCATGGGGATCCTCAACGTGACCCCGGATTCCTTTTCCGATGGCGGCCGCTTTACCTCCATGGAGGATATTGCTCGCCAGGTTGAGGAGATGCTCTCCCAGGGGTGGATATCATCGATGTGGGCGGGGAATCAACCCGGCCCTTTGCCGATCCGGTTCCAGAGGACCAGGAGCTTGAGCGGGTCCTTCCTGCCATTGAGATCATACGGCAACAGACCGATATTCCCGTTTCCATCGATACCACCAAGGCCTCTGTGGCCCGGGCCGCGCTGGCTGCCGGGGCCACCATGGTCAACGACATCTCTGCCCTGCGTCACGATCCCGACATGGCTGATGTGGTGCGGTCCTGTGATGGACCGGTTATCATCATGCACATGCAGGGGACGCCCCGGACCATGCAGCTTGATCCGCGCTATGATGATGTGGTGGAAGATATCATCACCTTTTTTCAGGAGCGGATTGCCTGGATGAGCGAACAGGGTATCGATTCCAGGAGGATTATTATTGATCCCGGTATAGGCTTTGGCAAAACCCTGGAGCATAACCTTGAAATTCTGCGCAACGTGGCCCGGTTCCGGGCAACCGGTCACCGGGTGCTGATCGGTCATTCCCGCAAGTCCTTTTTTGACAAGCTGTTCGGAATTCCCGTGACCGAACGGGACTGTCCCACCGCTGTGGTCTCGGCTCTCTGCTTCCTGCAGGGGCGGATATCATCCGGGTCCATGATGTCAAGACCACACGGCAGGCCCTGAAACTGGCCAGACTGATCGGTTTGCCGGCTTCCCAGGCCTGATCCCCTGTCACTCCGTCCGCAGCCGGTGGTGGTTCCTGTTTTTCCCCGCCGGGCCCTGTTTTCTGTTTTGATGAATTTTTCTTGTTTTTTCTAAGGTGGTTGTGCCACAGCCAACTTCGCTGAAGTTGTCCTGCCCCGGCGGACAACAGGACGATTTTTTAAGTGACGTAACCTCTGGCTCACGGTACTTCTATCCCAGAGTTTCCCGGAAATGCTTATCCGAAAATCGCCCATGGGCGTGGTGCTGCCAGGGTGCTTTTCATGGTTCGTTTTGGCTGGACAGTTCCGAAATCTGGTCCAGCTATGCTGGTTTATCCCCAGGATAATTCAGCTCTTTTCGCACGGTTATAGGAGGTGCGGGTTGGCCGGGTGTTCTTCTCTTTTCAGCTATCAAATCCGTGTGCCCAGCTCTTGGAAAAAACAACACCGGACATAACCAGTATCTGTCGGACCGGCCTCGTATCGTGGTTCAATATGGATTTTTGCCGCCTGGCCGAGGCATTGCGGCCGATGGTGGCCGGCAGGGACGAGTTTCGTTTGCCGCCCAGAATCCATTTTCTTCGGGAATCCCTGAAGGAAGAACCTTCCCTGCAGATATATGACCAACTGTATGTCACGTTTCTGTTCATTGATGACCTGGAAGGAGCCTATGGTTGTGTCGGCGCCGCCATAGGTGCGATCTGGGCGAGCGGCCGGGATTTTCGTCTCTACGAGCTCTGGATGTGCCGGGCCGACTTCCTGCTCAGGAGGATCCGCGAGGTGTCCTCGCTGGCCGTTGCCTCGCTGCTGGGTTACATGGCCCTGGCGGAACTCACCGGCCAGGGTAATCTCGACCTGGCGGTCATGCCCTATACGGTGCAGCAGCACTGGGCCGAAAAATCCGAATCCGTCTCACTGCGTCTGCTCCATGCCTCCACCGCTGCATTCTGCTCCTTCTGGTCCGGAGACCTGACCAACGCCGAGTTTCTTTTAAGCGAAAATCTCGCCCTGAGCGAGCTTCTGGAGGCATCCTCCCTGTCCACCCTTCTCTTTCACTCCTGTCTCGGACTCTGTCGGGTGATCAAGGGAGAGAGCAGCGAGGGATTGGCCATGCTGGCCGGAGTGGTGAAGCATGGCGCCATGGCCCGCTTTCCCCTTTCCATAACCCTGCACCTGTACACCAACTACCTGTATGGGCTCTGCCTGGAAGGGGACCTGGTCATGATCCAGGAAGTTGCTGATTTTATAATGGATAAAACCATTCTGCCCTGCAACTACTATCACCTTGCCTGCATGCATTTCTGCCTGGCTATCGCCGCCCTCCGCCTGGGTACGCCGCGCAAGGCCCTGCTCCATGCCGAGGCTGCCCTCCAGCGGGGCAGGATGAGCAACAGTCAGCTCATTGCGCCCATTGCCGCCCTGATCCGTGGCCAGGCCCTGGCTGACCTGGAGGAAAATGCCCAGGCCATGGACCATTTCAACCGCTGGCTTCCCAGATGGCAGGACCGGGGATTTACCCTGTTCGCATCCACCGCTTTTCTGGAACTGGCAATGATCCATGTTCGGCTTGGAAATCGTCCCCTGGCAGCCGGATATTTTGAGAGGGCCGGCGCTGTTCTGCCAAAAGGTGAATCGCTGCTGGCCCTGTATAGGGGGCGCAAATTCATCGAAAAGATAGAACGGGGGCTGTATGCTCCCCTTCCTCCCGGAGCTGTATCTCCCGCACCGGTCCAGGGTCCACCGATACGAATCCAGATGCTGGGCGGTTTCCGGGTTACGATCAATGGCCAGGAAGTGTACGACAGGATGTGGAAGGGCCGTCGTTCAAAGGAGTTGCTCTGGGCCATCATCGCCCTGGGCGGGACCAAGGTTTCCCAGGAAAAACTCGCCCTCCTGCTCTGGCCTGACAGTGATGGCGACCGGGCCCTGAACAACCTTAAGATGGCCCTGTCCAGGCTGCGCAAGGTGGCCACCCCCGGCCTGGAGGAGGGAACGACATGGCTGGCTGTCAAGCACAAACGGGTTTCCCTGGTCAGCGCCCTTTGCCGGGTGGATTCCCTGGCATTTGTTCAGGCAATGAAGAGGCCGGGGAAGGAGAACTGTCGTGAACTCCAGCAGGTTCTCTGCTCCTACCGGGATGAATTTTTACCAGACCAGGAAGAGTGGTGGATCGTTGACTGCCGCAAAAAACTGCGCGCACTTTTTGTAAGGGGCGCTCTCCAACTGGCCGGAAACGGGACCGGCGATAAAGATGTGGTGCTGGCCCTGCTCGAGCAGGCTTGCCATGCCGATCCTCTCCATGAAACCGTTTATGCCTCCCTGATGGAACAGTACATGGAGGCCGGTTATCCGGTCTATGCCCTGAACATTTTCCGCCGGGCTGAAAAAGTTATCTCCGCTCAAACCGGCCGGCAGCCTGGCCCCAAACTCCACGCCCTTGCCAGGAAGGCAAAAAAGATAATATCGTAACTCCTCCCCTGTACCTCCCAACCCACCGGTATCCAGGCCGGGATGGCAAGTCAGCCATTCCTCCGTGGTCCATACCCTCAGGCGATCCGCTTCCAGGCAGAAGGTGAGTAGTGTCTAATGTTCCGGAGGAAGGGATTGGCCCCGGCTGAATCGAATTCTTTTTCCGGCCTGTTACCGGATTGTTACTTTGCCTCTGGTATGCTGTTGTTAAAAACAGCGGTTAAACTTACCCGTCTCAGAAAAGAAGGGGAAAACCCGCTGGGGAGGAGGCAGATAGCTGCCCCTGAAACAGATCTGGCATTTTCTGCCGGCGTTGTATCTTGAACTCTATAAGGGAGGTTCGGCATGGCTAATGAAATCAAGAAGTATCATGTCCTCGTCTATGGAAGTCCCACCGGTTACCAGACGAACCGGGCCCAGATCGCCCTGTACGGCAGCAATGGGAAAACTGTCGGCTATATCAGGTTTAATGATCCGGATATGCGTTTCGAAAACGATTCGGACAGCGGAGGGCGGATAAAGATGCACTTGCCTTCGGCCATGTTCTCAAGTGTTTTTGACATGTTGCGTAATGAAAAGCCGGTCTATATCTACTTTGCGCAGGGACGGGGGTTCCTCTCGACGTCTGCGGAACCGGTCGGAGAAGGTGAGTAGCAGTGCCATGAGGGAGTTTTTCGCTGTTGAACAACCAGGGAAAAGGAGATGGGTCAGGGAACGGTAACCATGAAAGAAGAAATATCCCGCCTCCGCAATCGTGTAATCCGCAGTGTCCGGGTAAACGGTCCCTTCTGGACTGGAATGGCTGCCGTTGCCTGGCCCTGCGGGCAGGCCGGTGCGGCAGGGCCAACGGAGATTGTCCCGGTCGAGAACATCATTGCCACCAGTACCCCCATCGCTATTACCTTTATGCTGAGCGTAATGGCCCTTAAGATCACCGCCTTTGTGCTGGGATATCTGATTGTCCGGCTGGGACATGACACCCTGCTCAAGGGCGTCACCGGTGAGATTGATTTCGGTTTTTCGGGTTCCGGCTTCAAAACCAAGTTGCAAGCCGCAAGTCCCGGTGCGCTTTTCGTGTTGATGGGGGCAGCCATTATAATCTGGGGGCTGACAGTTAAAAAGCCGATGGAGATTAAAGCGGTGCCTCCTTCCGGAGCCTCGGTGAGCGAAGCAGCGGCAAAGGGTGCCGAAACACTGCACCGGGTACCCGTGCCTGACTAAGCTGGGAGGGAGGATTTCATGTTGTCTCTGCTCATCCACCGAAGGGGGATTTTTTTGGCATGTGTGATGTTTTTTGCGTCCTGCCCTGGAATATTGGTGTCGGTCATTGCCGAGGATGGTGAAGCAGAACAGAATTACCAGCGTTTTCTGGCGATCTACCGTCAGGAAAGGCCAACGAAAGCTGAGCTGCGCAAGGCGCTCGACTATCTTGAATCCGCCAATCTTTTCGCTCCTGATACGTATAAATACGTATTCAGCATGGGAGCGCTCAACAACACCCTGGGACGCTGGGAAGAAGCGTCTCGCTGGCTGGAAAAGGCCCGGTCACTGGCATCAACTGACCAGCAGCGACACTATATTCAGACCGAATTCGAATACTGCCAGGTTCAGCTGGCCAAGCTGAGGGTGAGCCGTTGGGCCAGTCCCGGCGTGTCGATCAGCTTTATCATGAAACGTGGTACCGTTGAAATGGATCAGAGCAACATCGACAAACTCCCGCAGCGGCTGCCGGTTATCAGTATTGGGGATTCGTCGCGCCCTCTGGAAGGCACCCTCAGGCGCATGCTGCGTGGAATGGACGTCAAAATGGTGGGCAAAGATGTGTTCCTGGTCGTTGGAGTGGAAGATGACATCTCCCCGGAAGTCCATTATGAAAGAGGTATTAAAGATTTTTATAACTATTTTCGGAACCAGTATTTTGAGGACCTGCCCCGTCGTCTGCTTGTCGTCCTGATTTCCTCCAGGCCCCATGTGCTGGTAGAGGCGACAAGAAAACTGTATCCTCAGGTCGGTCTTCCGCTCTACGCTCCATTTCTTGGTTATTACAACCCTGCCGATAATCTGATCATGACCACGGGAGGACGTACCGGATACGGCACCCTGCTGCATGAAATGATCCATGCGTTGATAGAGGCCGATTTTCCCCAGGCTCCGCCGTGGCTCAATGAAGGTCTTGCCAGCCTTTATGAGCGGACACAATGGACTTCTGCCCGACTCAACACTCTGCCTAACTGGCGAATGGACAGGATGCGTGAAGATAACATACCATCGCTCCAGGTACTGGCCGGAAAAGCCAAAGAAATAGGGCTCCATTCCAATGAAATCGCTGAAATTCGTCTCCTGCTCCTGTTTCTGGATCAGCGACAGCTGGTCGATGATCTGTACCGGATGGCGAAAGAGAAAGGATCCTCTTTTTCGCTGGAGGAAGCACTTTCTGCATTGGGGGTGAACGAGGAGGATTGGCGGCTTTTTGTGAAGAACACGTTTCGTGACTACAGTGTTGCGCAGGACCGCGGAGCACTCAGCAATCCCGATGAAGTCCGGTTTTTCCAGCAGGCGCTGAATCAGGTCCTGGGCGCAAATCTCAAGGTCGACGGGATCTGGGGTCCGTCATCCCGGGAAAAGCTGGTCGAATTCCAGACAATGGCTCAGCTCGAGCCGGACGGCATCCCCGGTCCCAGGACCATGGCAGAGCTGAAAAGACGATACACGCTCACCCAGGTGAAGCAGCTGGAAGAAGCATCCAATGTCCAGGTTATTCCTTGATGAATAGAAAACCGTCAGGTCGTTTGCTTTCAGAGCGGATTTGCTTAAACCTGAGCATATCTCTGTTACACAGGTTCTTTAGCCTGACCGGGAAAGACTTTCATGGTAAGCGGCTGTAGCCATGCCGCATTTTCCACAGGAAATATTTTTCAAATCTGATCTTGGCCCATTTCGCCCACCTGGCCTCCTTGAGGTGTGATTTCTGGCGGGGCGGCAGGACCGGATCAGCTACCATCAGGGCGGCGGTTTTACCCATGTCCATCAGGCAGATGATATCCAGAGACTTGCTTGCCACCGGTGGCTGGTTGTCGATATCGGCCACGATATTGACGGCCGCTGCCTTGGCCATCTTCACGGTCATGAATCCGGTCTTCGGCACTCCTGTGGGTACCGGGGTCGGCTCGGCCGGGGCCAGGGCCATGGCCACCCCGATGGTGTAGATGTTTTGATGTTCGGGATGTCGGTAATGGTCGTCGGCCGGGATAAATCCGCGCGGGTTGCCAAGGCCGGCCACTCCGGCCACGCCCTTGAAGGGCGGGGCCAGCATGGCCAGTTTAAAGGGCAGGGTGATGCCGCTGGCAAGGCGGATTTCATCCGGGATGATCTCGTCCACCGACTGGTTGGTGACAGCCTTGATGTCACGTTCTGCAAACTCATCTTCCAGAAACCGGCGAGACTTGCCCAGGCCTCCAACCCCCATATGGCCAACGTATGGTTCTGAAGTGAGATAGACAAGGGGGACCTTGTGGCGCATCTTCCTCTTGCGCAGCTCGTAATCCATTTCAAAGGCGAGCTCGTAATAGGGACCGAAACAGCTGGCCATCTGTGTTGATCCCACCACCACCGGACCAGGCTCAGACAGCAGTCTGGCCCAGGCAACTCGGCTCTTCTCGGCATGTTTCAGGCTGAAGGTGCAGTGCGTGTGGCCGCCTTCAGGTCCCAGGCCGGGTATTTCATCGCAGGAAAGATGCGGCCCTGTGGAAATAACCAGGTAATCATAATGATAATTGTCCTGGTCTGTGTATACGGTGAGCGAATCCGGGTCGACTCCGGTCACCGTGGCATGGATAAAGGTAATTGCCCGCGGTTTCAGAATGTCTTCAACCTTTAAGGTAATGTCCCGGGCCCGGCGGCTGCCCATGATCAGCCAGGGCAGCGAAGGCAGAAAGACAAAATCACGGTCATTGCTGATCAGGGTGACATCGGCCCGATCCTTGAGCAGCCGTTTGATTTCAAGGGCCGCGGTAAGTCCGCCAAAGGAACCGCCCAGGACAACGATCTTTTTTCTCATGCGACCACCCTTGTTTTTTTAGTTGATAGCGGGGTCGGGATCGCGCCCGGGGCTCAGAAGGTTACGATCCGGTCACTTTCTCTGACGATATCGTACATCTTTTTCATGTTGGAGAGAGGACAGGTGTCACTGCCCGGTAATTGTCTGAGCTTGAGGCAGGTACCGCAGGCGTATATCTCTCCGCCGCCGTTGACCAGGGCTGCCATCTGTTCTGTCACCTTGAACTGGTCGGTATCAAGATTTTCACTTTCAACTCCTTTGGCGGTTAGAAATACTTTAACTTCGCTCCCCTGCTTTACGGAAAATACCCCGAAACGAAAGGCGTTCCAGACCGTTTCCGGATCGTTGGAGCTGATGATGATTCCAAGTTTCATGATTTGCCTCCCTGTAGGTGGTTTGGCGCAATGCGCTGCCTCTTGTTCTGGCGCTGGTTACCAAATGTTTTTTTCAACCGGACGGTACAGGAAATCAGGATATTTTCTCCTCCCGCCGGAGTTTGGTGAGCAGAAAGGATACGCCGTTGTCGCTCAGACCAAGCTCCCGTGCAATCCGCTGGGGATCGGCAGAGCCGGTGGCCATGACGAGATCACGGAGTTCCCGTTCCAGCTCGTCAAGCCAATCCTCGAACAGGGGCAGGATGTCAGGTTCAGTTACCGCCCGCAGTTGTTTCGACAGTGCTACTTTTTCAACCAGGCTCTGGCACATGTGTGTTGGATCGACACCTTCGTCCATGCATTCGGCAAGTCAGAGGTCAACCAGGCTTGCGACCTTGTCACTGCCTGATTCGCCGATCATGCTGACCACGAAATCGACCCTGGCCTGTTCATCCAGGTGGGCCAGTATTTGTTTTGCTGCTTCGGCAAGCGCGGCCAGGGCCTTATCCGGCTCCATTTGGGCGATAATTTTTTGCAATTCTTCCATAACAGAGGCCTCCAGCACTAAAAACGTGTTCGCTGCTCCAGCAGGCGGGCTGCCAGGTCCTTAAGCCCGGCAATAATTTCAAGGACGCTCTTGTCTGCGACCTGGTAATAGACAAAGGGGCCTTTTCGCTCAACTGTAACCAGCAAGGCCCGTTTCAATTCCTTCAGGTGGTGAGAGACAAGAGGCTGGGAGATGCCCAGTTCCTCGACAATGCGGGAAACCGCTTTCTTTTCTCCGCTGACCGCCAGCAGAATCCGGAGCCGGTTTTCGTCGGCCAGGCTTTTGGCCAGAAAGGCTGCGGCATGCAGGTCGTCTTCCGATGATTGAACAAAAAGGTTTTTCTCCCCACGCAAAACAGTCTCCCATGGAGTAAAAATTTGCCAAGCCATAAACATATAAATAAACATTTATATGTTTATGCACAAGTGTCAAGATTTTTTCCTCTGTTGAATTTTTCGCCACCTCCTGCAAGGCCGGGTCGGCCGGGCCTGCAGAAGATCAATACATTGGAAGATTCTCTGATAACGGGTTTGCCTTGTCCTGCAACCATAACAGTGGAAACGAAGGATTTTGCGAACCTGATCCAGCAGCTTGTGTTTCAGATCTTCTCGAAATTTCGTTTTACTTCCAATTTTTGCTGACATACTATCGTAATAAGAGGGATGGCGAACCGTAAGGAATGAATAGGGAAGAATTTCCTGCTGACACGCTGGGAGCGGCGTCGACAACCGGCGGTCGAGTTCTTTACGAATCACGGTGGGTGTCTCTCTCATTGACACAGAGGAATGAAACCGAATTCAAGTCTCGCGGCTCATTCGGCTTTGTTCGACTCTGAAAAACCAAACTTATAAAAGGAGGGAAACTGAACATGACTATTATGCTACCTGACCTGCCGTACAAAAAAGATGCTCTTGAACCTCACATCAGCTCGAGGACCTTGGATTTTCATCATGGAAAACACCACAATGCGTATGTTACCAACTTAAACAAGCTGATCGAGGGAACTGAACTGGCCAGTGAGACCCTGGAGGATATCATCAAGAAGACAGTAAATGATGCTACCAACGCAGGGGTTTTTAACAATGCTGCTCAGGTTTGGAACCATACATTTTACTGGCAGTCCATGAAGCCAGATGGTGGGGGATTGCCAACTGGTGACATCGCAGAGAAGATCGACACCGATTTCGGAAGCTATGACAACTTTATTGAACAGTTGAAGAATGCCGGCCTCACACAGTTCGGCAGCGGTTGGGCATGGCTGGTGATAAAAAATGGCAAGCTCGAGATTATGAAGACATCAAATGCTGATACCCCGATAGCTCACGGGGTGAAGCCGTTACTGACAGTGGATGTCTGGGAGCATGCGTATTACCTTGACTATCAAAACAGGCGTGGCGACTATCTTGATGTATTCTTAAAGAATCTCATAAACTGGGAGTTTGCCGACTCTCATCTCGTCTAGCCCGCATATTTCACAAGCGATCTACTGCAAGGCCTGAAAACACCGCGCCTGCTGCCTTACAGCTTCAAATAGAGTCCTCGAAATATTTCAATATGTGATTACTACTGAAATTCAGCCACCGATGGATGAAAGTGTCGGCCTCACTTGTTGCACGGGTGTCTGTGGCCTGGATGGCCACAGTCAAGCCCCCAGGGACGGGTTTATGGCGTCCCGTGAAACAAGTGAGACCGACACCGGTTTCAATGCTGAAGATTGATGGTAATCAGATTTCAATATGTCTGCAGCTCTTTTTGAAGCTGTTCCTCGAAGGTCTCACTTCGTTCGCTATCTGTACCCACGGCGTTTTCAGGCCGTTCGCCACGATCATTGTGAAATATGCGGGCTAGTGTAGACTGAAAAAAAGAGCTGAATCCATGGCAGGAGATTATTGTTTGCATGCTCTGCGAAAAAAGCAAACGACTACTGCCAGGTTCAGCTCTCCCCGAGTTTCCAGCCACCCTTCGGGAGCCGTAATTTTATCGCATCACGTTGTTCAACGTGGTGTCCGGTCACCAGAAGGATCAAATTTCAGAATTTTGTGATTCTGTACCGAAGGTTGTCCGGCAATTGGTCAGGTTTTATCCGAAAATCACCGCAAGTTTTGTTAATTCCATTGTGATTTTCATGGGTCGAAGTCTTCGCTATCTGTTGTGGCTGGGACGTATCGAAACCCGGAGTCTCCCTTCGGTCGCTTACCTGGTCCAGCCATGCTGGGTTATCTGCGTGGATGCCCCGCAGGCATCATAGCCCTTGGGGACAGGCCGGAGAGTTCCACCTCGATCTCCAGTGTTTTATCCGGCAGCAGGGTATGTTTGCGCAGTACTTTCAGGGTCACCTTGTCGCCAGCGGTTTTGTTCAGGAGACCAAGTTTCAGATCCTCGATGGTATGGACTTCGCTTCCGTCGAGGGCCAGGATGAGGTCGTCTTTTTTGATTCCTGCCTTCCCTGCCTTGCCGTGCGGGCTGAGCTGAACAACCTGCATGCGTGTGCCCAGTTTTTCATCCTCAACTTCATTTAAGACAATGCCGATCTTACCGGCCGGGGGCAGGTCCAGGGGCTCGGTATACATCAGGTAGTCCACCTGTTTCCCCTGTTCTGTGCCGGTATCGGCGACGCTTGCGCTGACAACAACCCGCTGTTTGATCCCCGGCATCCGGCGGGCCACCCGCTTCGGTATGGCACTGTCCTTGTACACGTGTCCGGTCCCGGCAATGACTACCATACGCCTGTCAGGATGGGCGGTGAGGTACTTCACCACGGACTCGGCCATGGTTTCGTCCCAGATGGCCTGGGCCTGGATGAATCCGTCAAAACTGCTGCCATGCGGCGAACTGTTATGCATGGAATGGACCTGCTGCAGCCGTTTCCGGTAGCCGGGAACATCAAGATCCCGCTGCGGCGGAATTTTTTGTATTTGCTCTTCAGTAAGGTTGTCCAGAGATCCCTGCCGAAAAATCTGGCTGGTTATTTTTTTGTCTATGTTCAGGGCAACCAGAGGGATCCGGTGTTTTTTGGCATAGCCGATGATGTCCTGGTACATCCGATAATCATACCCCCAGACCTTGAAATAGCGGGAGGCCTTGATGAATTCCTTTTCATCCTCGATCTTGCCGTCGATGTAGTCGTCAAGGGCCTGCTGTGAAGAGTGCGGGAACATCTCCATGCCAATGGCAAGGGACGGGTCACGCCGGTACAGGGCCTGGATGACCTGGAGTTGCAGCAGGTGGCTGGGGTAGTCGGTATGCATCTCGCCCACGTAGACGACCCTGCTTTTTTCAAGATCATCGACGATCTGGTTGAAATCAAGAATACTGCTGGTCGGGATGCCTGCGGGCGGAGTCAGCAGGTCTACGGGAATGCCATCCAGTGCCTGCGCCACCCGCTTTTCCTTTATCCGGCCTTTCTCAAAGTGCAGGTAGCTGTACTTGCCATAGTGGCTCAGCCGGTGGACCACTGCTTTGGTCTCTGTTTCCGAGCTACTTGTTACAAGGACCATGACCTGGCTCGGGTTGAGCGCGTTTTTGCGCACATCCAGGGTGAAGCCTGAGCCGGGGTGGCCGGGATCCGCAAACAGGGCGCGGCTGTGGACCGATGGGCCAAGAAAGAGAAAGCTCCCCCGGGACAGCTCGCTGTTTTTGACCTCACCTGCTGATTGTATCTCGCAGCCCATGTTCTCAAGCTTTTTGATGAGTGGCTCAAAGGTTTTCCCTTTATCCTTTTCCGGGAGAATAACTGTTTTCTTTTCCGCTCCCATGAACCAGGTCCAGGTGGGCGGGGTCTCGTCCAGGGTCAGCATCCGCATGGTGTCATACTGCGGATCCATGACCATGGACACGGGAAGGTCGGTGGTATTGATCGCGAACTCCTGGTCCTTTTTCTCCAGAACCAGGGTCTCGGTCTGTTGGCCGGAGAGGGTGGTTACAGTAAACGGAAGGAGCAGCTGGTAGGCTTCGCTGGTCTGCTGGACAATGTGGAATCTGATCTGGGAGCTGCCATCTTCCTGACGTACCACGACTCGGGAAATCTGCAGCTTGGGAATATCGGGGCGGGTGAGCCACTGGGTGAAAAACGGTTCAAGATCCTGGCCGCTGACCCTGGAGAAGGTTTCCTGCAGATCCTGCCAGCTGGCGCGCTTAAAGGCAAAATCCCGGTAAAATTCCTGCAGACCGCTGTAAAACATATCGTCGCCGATCTTTTTGCGGAGCATGTGAAAAACCATGCTCGCCTTATCGTAGCCAATGGCCCGGATTTTTTTGGCAATGGGGCGGGAATCACTGGCGCCTTGAAACTGCGCCAGGGTCATGGTGTTGTCCGGATGGACATAGGCCATATAGCGGAGCAGCTGGTTTTTCCGGTATTCGGCATCCTTTCCCTTGTCGGCTGCATAGAGCTGGTCGGCAAGATATGTGGTCAAGCCTTCACACCAGTTGCCCGTATCTGGGAGCCCTTTTTCCTGGTTGCTGACTTCTGTTATGCCGATACTGTTACCGAACCAGGAGTGGACGATTTCATGGCCGAGCGACGTGTCCTTGATAAAGGGTAAGCGGACCACCGCCTGCCCGAGCAGCGTAAAAGTGGGCATGCCGTATCCGGTGGGCAGCCGGTTTTCGACAATGGAAAACCGTTTGAAAGGAAAGGGACCGATCAGTTGTTCGTAGCGCTCGATGTAGGCAGCACCACTGTCAAGGTACTCGGTGGCCAGCGCGGCGTCCTCTTTGAAAAAATAAGAGTAGAGCGTGGTTGAGGATACTTTTCGTTTTTTTACCACATATGGTCCTGCGACAAAATGGAGGCCCCGCAGGGGATGGGGGTAAGCACCCTGGAACTGTCGACCCTGCCGGGTTGGAGCAGAGGAAATGGTTTCAGCTTCAAAAACAGCCGAGAAAGACCTGGGCAGGGTTGCCTGCAGGCTGTAGAGCATGTCCTCTTTGGCCAGGGGGTGCCAGAATCCGGCCAGGGTGATGCCCTGCTCCGTGATCAGGTTGTCCCCCGACCCCTCGGGAACTGCCAGGGACCAGGATACATAGAGGGTCTGGAGCCGGGGTGCGGCCGGGATGAGCAGGGTGTTTTCCGGGCCGGGTTTCAGGGTCTTCGGAGTGGTCTCCTTCTGTTCCAACAGCGTCCCGGTGATTTCAAGCGGTCCGCAGTAGAGCGTGAGTGAGCGGTTCGGCGGCAGATCGATGCGGGAGGTCCCGAATACCTGATGGTTTTTGAGATCAAAACTCAGGGAAAGGGTGTGATTGAGCGGGGCCAGGTTCGGGTCGCCGGCCCGGGCGGGCGATGCGCCGACGAGGAAGGAAAAGAGCAGTAGAAGGGTTGTGAGTGCAGAAGAAACGGAAAAACAGCAGGTCCAGTGTCGCATGATATGTCAGGTGTTGTGTCGGTTGCCATGAAAAAGGGCCTTTTTGCCGGATCTCCGGGCGATCGGCAGGGATCGGCCTTATTTTCCAGGACAATTATTGGTCTGAAAAGCGTTGATGGCAATGGAAGATGAAGGTGCCATAATAATCATTTTTAACAAAAAAGAAAGAGGGAAGTCCGGGCAGCTGCCCGGCTTTTTCTTGACAACAAGTGGGCGAACATTGTAGGTCTGTGGCGCATCCGCATAATTTTAGCCAATTGAGGAATCAGTATGGATTCATATCGCATCAAGACAATCAACGCCATTGCCGCAGAAGGTCTGGCGCTTTTCGATGACCGCTACCAGGTCAGTCCGGACGAGGAAAATCCCCACGGAATCGTGGTTCGCTCCTCGCCAGTGGATATAGACAGCTATCCGGAGCTGCTGGCCATTGCCAGGGCTGGGGCCGGGGTAAATAACATCCCGGTGGATGCGGCCACGGAAAAGGGCATCTGCGTGTTCAATACGCCCGGAGCCAACGCCAATGCGGTGGTCGAGCTGGTGTTCACCATGCTTGGCATCTGGCTGCGTAACGTGCATCAGGGCATTAGCTTCTGCCAGGAACTTACTGGTCTCAAGGGAGAAGAGCTGAACCAGGAGGTGGAAGCGAGAAAGAAAATGTTCAAGGGCGTGGAAATGGCCGGTAAGACCCTGGGAGTGATCGGGCTCGGACAGATTGGTGTTCGCGTTGCCAATGCAGGCGTCCATCATCAGATGCGGGTTATCGGGTTTGATCCTTTTCCGGTGATGGGTAATATCCACAATCTCTCCCCGGACGTGGAACTCGCCCGCTCGCGCAAGGAGGTCCTGGAACAGGCCGATTATGTTTCGGTGCACGTACCGCTCAACAAGAATACCCGCGGCCTGGTCTCTACGGATTTTCTCAAGGTGATGAAGGACGGGGCCGTGCTCTTCAACTACGCCCGTGGTCCGGTGGTGGATGAAGACGCTGTCCTCGAGGCCCTGGCCAGCGGCAAGCTCAGTGGGCATATCACAGATTTCCCTTCGGAAAAGTTTATTGGCCATGAGCAGATACTGATCACCCCGCATCTGGGGGCCTCCACTTCTGAATCCGAGGAAAACTGCGCCTGCATGGCGGTCAGTGAACTGAAATCCTATCTCGAGTACGGCAATATCACCCACTCGGTGAACTTTCCCAATGTGGAAGCCATTCCCACGGTCTGGGTGCATACCCGCTTGATTGTGATTAACCATGACAAGCCGGGGATGATAGGCCTGGTGACCAATATTCTTGGCAAGCATCATATCAATATCATGAGTTATTCCAACGAAAGTAATGGTACCGTCGGCTATAACATCATTGACTGTGAGAATGCGGTGTCGGCGGAAGTACAGCAGGAGATAGAGGCCTGCGACGGTGTGATCAGGACCCGGGTCATCACCTATAAATAAAGAGGGCCGGTGATCGGGTGTCCGGACGGACAGATAGTGGTTTGATTCTTATAACCTGAATTTTGGACGATATAACATGGGCTTGACTGTAGCAGAAAAGATTCTCCAGGCGCACCTTGTTGAGGGTGAGTTGAAAAAGGGCGAGGAAATCGCCCTGCGCATTGACCAGACCCTGACCCAGGATGCCACTGGCACCATGGCCTATCTTGAATTCGAGGCCATCGGTATCCCCCGGGTGAAAACCGAGCTGTCGGTTTCCTATGTGGACCATAACCTGGTTCAGTCGGATTTCCGCAACGCCGATGACCACCGGTTTCTCCAGTCCGTGGCTCGCAAGTTCGGACTCTGGTTTTCCCCGCCGGGCAACGGCATCTGTCACCAGGTCCATCTGGAGCGTTTTGGTATTCCCGGGAAGACCCTGCTCGGTTCGGATTCGCACACTCCCACCGGCGGCGGTCTGGGCATGCTGGCCATGGGTGCCGGAGGCCTGGATGTGGCCATGGCCATGGCCGGGAAACCGTTTTACCTGATTATGCCCAAGATTTTCGGCATCCGTCTGACCGGCAGGCTCCAGCCCTGGGTCGCGGCCCGGGATGTGCTCCTTGAGGTGCTCCGCCAGCTCACCGTTAAGGGGGGGGTGGGGTATATCATGGAGTATTTCGGGCCCGGCGTGGCCGAGCTCAGCGTAACCGACCGGGCCACGATTACCAATTTCGGTGCCGAGTTGGGTGCCACCACCTCGGTTTTCCCCTCGGATGAGAACACCAGGCAGTTTCTGGTTGCCCAGGGGCGTGAAGACCAGTGGCAGGAGCTCAAGGCCGATGAGGATGCGGTCTACGACCGGGTGATCGAGATCGATATGTCCACCCTGGAGCCCATGATCGCCTGTCCATCGTCACCGGATAATGTGGTCAAGGTGAGTGAGGTGGCCGGCAAACCGGTGGCTCAGGTCCTGATCGGCTCCTGTACCAACTCGTCCCTGCGCGACCTGACTGCAGTAGCCAGGATACTCGAAGGCAGGGAAACAAGCCGGGATGTCAGCTTCGAGGTCAATCCCGGCAGTCGGCAGGCCCTGGAAAATCTGACCGCCCAGGGGAACCTGCTGCCGCTGCTCCAGGCCGGTGCCCGAGTGCACCAGTCCGGATGTCTCGGTTGTATCGGCATGGGACAGGCACCGCCCACCAGCGCCATTTCCCTGCGGACCTTTTCCCGTAACTTCCCGGGACGGTCCGGGACCCAGAACGACCAGGTGTATCTCTGCAGCCCCGAGGTGGCGGTGGCATCTGCCATAACCGGCGTGATCACCGATCCGCGAGACCTCGGTGACTATCCCGAGGTAACGCTGCCGGAGAAGTATCTACCCGGAGACGAGCGCATCGAAGCCCCGTGGCCGGAAAATGCCGAGGTGGAGATCATCCGCGGACCAAATATCGCCCCCTTTCCTGATTTCACGGACCTGCCCGAGACCTGGAAGGGACGGGTCATGCTCAAGGTGGGCGACAACATCACCACCGATCATATCATGCCGGCCGGGGCAAAGATTCTGCCGCTGCGTTCCAACATCCCGGCCATCAGCGAATACGTTTTCCATGCCGTTGACCCGGATTTTGCCACCAACATGAAGCAGGCCGCTGAACAGGGCGTGGCCGGAATGATTGTCGGGGGTGATAATTATGGTCAGGGTTCAAGCCGCGAGCATGCGGCCCTGGCGCCGCGCTATCTCGGGGTTCAAGTCAAGCTGGTCAAGAGTTTTGCCCGGATCCATAAGGCGAACCTGATCAATTTCGGTATTGTTCCGCTCTGCTTTGCCAATTCTGAGGACTACGATCTGGTGGAGCAGGGGGCCGAAGTCGTGATCCCCGGCATCCGCGAGGCCCTGGCCAGTGGTCAGGACAGTCTCACCGTGGAGGTCAACGGTAAACCGGTGGCCGCCACCATCGATCTTTCTCCGCGGCATCGGGAGATCCTGGTCGCCGGTGGTCTGCTGAACTGGGCTCGGGGTGCATAAAAAGTATCCAGTTACAGCGTAATTGGGGAGAGAAGGTTTAAAAAATGAGCCTCGATGGTAACTTTTTGTTTTTAAAAGATTTTTGTTTTGCAGGGCGAGTGAGAGGTAGTCTCGGTCGTATAAATTGTTGTACTTTCCGGGGCTCTGTTCAAGATCAATGAATGGATATTTTGCGCAGTAACGCATTGAAATTACATGAAAGTTCTATTTTGTTCTTCATGTTTTTTCAAGTGGCACGGCGGGTGCAATAATAAGAGTACTTCTTCATCTCTTCTCTCCTTTCTCCTTTTCCGGCTCGGCCATTGTGGCTGAGCCGGTTTTTTTTCAAGGCCATGCAGCCAGACTCCACATCCATGATCAGCCGGGGTCAAACCGTTGCCCTTACGCGGTGTGGCGCCTATGATCGCGATATTCTGCTTCCCTGCCTGGATAAGGTTTTGCGCGCCACAGCCGTGCCGGAGTGCCGGTCACTGCGGGTCCTGCTCAAGCCGAATTTGCTCACCGGTCGCAAGGGCAACCTCCCCTGTACCGAGGCTGCCTTTATTCTGGCTGTCGCCCGCTGGTTCCTGGATCAGGGGGCCCGGGTCAGCCTGGGCGACTCTCCGGCGTTTGGCTCGGCAAGCGGGATCCTTGCCCAGCTGGGAATCCTGGAGAAGCTCCGCAGTCTCGGGGTCCGGGTGACGGACTTCAGAACCGTGCGGGAGATAGTGTTGCCCTCCGGCGTCAGGGCCGGGATAGCGGCCGAGGCCCTTGGCTGTGATCTGCTTGTCAATATGCCGCGGGTCAAGGCCCATGCCCAGATGCGCATGACCATGGCGCTCAAGAACTGCTTCGGCTGCCTGGTGGGGATGCGCAAACCCTGGTGGCACATGCGCCATGGTGGAGACCCGCATCTCTTTGCCCGCCTGCTGACCGAGCTCCCCGGGATTCTGCCGGATCAGATTGTGCTGGTGGACGGGATCACCGCCATGCACACCACCGGGCCCATTGGCGGTGAGCCGTTTCCTCTGCGCCTGGTTGGGGCCGGCAGAGACCCGGTGGCTGTGGATACGGCTCTGCTGGCAGTGATCGGGGTCGATCCCCGGGCTGTGCCGCTCTGGCAGATTTGCCACCAGCAGGGGCTGGTGGCGACTGAACTGGCAGCACTTCATTTTCCTCTGCGCCATCCCCATGAGCTGCGCGTGACCGGTTTTGTCGCTCCGGAGCAACTCAATCCGGTCCGCTTCAATCTCTTCCGTTTCATGAAGAACACTCTCAAGCGTATTCTACTTCGAAATTCCAGCTGATCCGACCGTTTTCTTGCAATCACCACCCAGTCGCATTACACTGCATCAGTTCTTGGCAACCGGGAACGACTGTGTTGCCCGACGGGAATGTTTGAAAGATAACTATCTGTGTTTGAGTGGTTTTTTTTATAGAGGGGGACATGAGGCATGTTTGATCTGAAGGGAAAGGTGGCCCTGATAACCGGTGGGTCGCGTGGGATTGGCCGGGCCATTGCCCTGCGGCTGGCGGAAAACGGGGTGGACGTGGTGGTAAACTATGTCCGCCACCGAAGGGATGCCGAGGCCACAGTCCAGGCCATCGAGGATCTGGGGGGACGCTGTCTGGCCGTCAAGGCCAACGTGGCCAAGGAAGAGGACGTGGCCCGGATGTTCGAGGAAATCGCTAAAACGTACCAGCGCCTGGATATTCTGGTTTCCAATGCGGCATCCGGCGTGCTCAAGCCGGTGATGGAGCTGACCACCCGCCACTGGAACTGGGCCATGGATATCAATGCCCGGGCTCTGCTGACCCTGAGTCAGCATGCCGTGCCCATGATGGAAAAGGGTGGCCGGATCATGGCGGTGTCCAGTATCGGTGCCGTGCGGGCGGTGCCCAATTATACCGTGGTCGGGGCGTCCAAGGCGGCCCTGGAATCCCTGGTACGGCATCTGGCCGTGGAGCTGGGACCCCAGGGGATCCATGTCAACACCATCTCTGCCGGTGTGGTGGATACCGATGCCCTGAAAAAATTTCCCAACCGCGATGAAATCATCAGCGAATCACTGCGGCGCACTCCCATGGGGAGACTGACCACGCCTGACGATGTCGCCGACGTAGCCCTGTTTCTCTGCAGTGATCTGGCCCGGATGATCCATGGCCAGACCGTGGTTGTCGATGGTGGGTATGCCATTGCCGGCTGAACCGGTACGGACGGCGGGGATCTGGTAAGGGTCTGGCCCGGTGATGATCCGGCCCAAATCCGGAGGGTACGGTATTTTTATTGAATTTAGCCGATGAATTTTGTATTGGTACGAGGTTCAACATTACTGCGATATTATAAACGTACACTGTACAGAGAAGGCCTGTTAGCGGGCCACCTTATTCTGGAGGACTGACCACGCATGGAAACCATGTTCACATCCAATGTTTTTGAAACAGAGGTTATCAAACTCGCCGATACTCAGGAGACAATCGTCCGGGGCGGGCGCGACAAATTTCCCCTTCTGCCCAAGGCTTTCGAGGGAATCAAGCAGATCGGCGTGATCGGCTGGGGCTCCCAGGGTCCGGCCCAGGCACAGAATCTGCGTGATTCCCTGGAAGGAACGGACATCCGGGTTAAAGTGGGCCTGCGCGATGGCTCTTCGTCCATGGCCTCGGCACGGGAAGCCGGGTTTACCGAGGAGAGCGGCACCCTGGGTGAGATGTGGGAGGTTATCGGTGAATCCGACATGGTTATCCTGCTGATATCCGATGCGGCCCAGGTGGAGCATTACAAGCGGATTTTCGAGACCATGAAGGAAGGGGCCACCCTGGGCCTGTCCCATGGTTTTCTACTGGGGCACCTGGAATCGGTTGGCGAGAGTTTCCCGGACAGGATGAACGTCATCGGTGTCTGCCCCAAGGGCATGGGACCGTCTGTCCGCCGTCTCTATGTTCAGGGCAAGGAGGTCAACGGCGCTGGAATCAACTGCTCCTTTGCCGTGGAGCAGGATATCGACGGCCGGGCCACGGACCAGGCCCTTGGCTGGGCCATCGGCGTGGGCGCACCCTACGTGTTCAAGACCACCCTGAGCCACGAGTATCGCTCGGATATCTTTGGCGAGCGCGGTATCCTGCTCGGGGCTGTCCACGGCATCTCCGAGGCCATGTACCGGCGTTTTGTCATGGAGAAGGGCATGGACGAGAAGGAGGCCTTTATTTCCGTGGTCGAGAATATCACCGGGCCCCTGTCCCGTACCATTTCCCATGACGGCATCCTGGCGGTCTACAACAACCTCGATGACGAAGGGAAAAAGATTTTCGAGCGCATGTATTCGGCTGCCTACCATCCGGCCTTTGATATCCTGATGGAGATCTACGACGAAGTCTCTTCGGGCAATGAAATCCGTTCCGTGGTCATGGCCGGAAAGCGGTTTGACCGTTATCCCATGGGCAAGATCGACGGGACCAGAATGTGGAAGGTGGGCGAAGAGGTTCGGGCCAACCGCTCCGGTGAGCCGCCGGTCAACCCGGAGACCGCCGGTCTTTACTGCGCAGTGATGATGGCCCAGATCGACCTGCTGATCGAAAAGGGTCACTGTCTGTCCGAGGTCTGCAACGAGTCGGTGATCGAGGCGGTTGATTCGCTCAATCCCTACATGCATTTCAAGGGCGTGGCCCACATGGTGGACAACTGCTCCACCACTGCCCGTCTGGGATCTCGGAAATGGGCTCCGCGCTTTGATTACAATATCATGCAGCAGGCCTTTGTGGCCTATGACCAGGGTGTGCCGGCCGATGAAAACCTGGTTGAGTCGTTCAAGAAGCATCTGGTCCATGACGTTCTGGCCACCGTGGCCACCATGCGTCCCTCCGTGGATATCTCGCTGACCGAGTAGCTGCTCGGGGCGATGGTTATGAAACATCTCTCTCCATATGACGGACCCGCAACGGCGGGTCCGTCATATCCCCGCCGCTGTACGGTGGCGTTTTTGTCCTGCCCCCTGAATCCACGCTGCGGTACATTGAGCCTTTGTTCTCCGGCTTGCGACTTTCTTAGATAATGAAACCTAAATTTCAGGAATATATTCGGGATCATGTGGTTCTGGGTGACGGTGCGCTGGGCTCCTTTCTCTTTGAACGGGGTATCGAGCGCGGTCGGAACCTGGACCTGCTGAACCTGCAGTCGCCAGAGGTTATTTTTTCCGCCCATGAGGAGTATATCCGGGCCGGAAGTCAGCTCATCGAAACCAACACTTTCGGGGCCAACCGCTTCAAGCTGCGTGAGGCCGGGGCCGAGGAGCAGGTACGGGAAATCAACCGTGCCGGCGCGGCCATTGCCTGCAAGGCGGCCGGGCACCAGGTGTATGTGGCCGGATCCGTGGGACCCACAGGGATCAGCTTTCCCCTGGACGAGGAGTGTGTCGAAGACAGACGAGAGGTTACCGAGGATGATATCCGGGCCGGGTTCCGGGAACAGGTGCTGGGTCTTGTTGAAGGCGGGGCGGATGTTCTGATCTTCGAGACCTTCTCCCACCTGGAGGAGATCCTCCTGGCCATCGGCGTGGCCAGGGAGGTGGCGCCCGAGGTACCGGTGATTGGCCAGATGGTCTTTCCTGCCCGGGCCATGACCGTCCGCGGCAAGGATGCCCTGGATTGCTGCCAGCGTATGATCGAGGCCGGGGCCATTGTGGTGGGCTCCAACTGTGGGCGTGGCATCGATACCATGGTGACCGCTATCACCCGGATGTCCGCCATCTGCGAGCAGGGAGTTCCGCTCTCCGCCTTTCCCAATGCCGGAATGCCGGAAATGGTGGGCCATCGGATGATCTATCCGGCCCAGCCCGCCTACATGGCCACCCGGGCCAGGGAGATGATCAAGCTCGGGGTCCATCTGATTGGTGGCTGCTGCGGCACAACCCCGGCCCATATCCAGGAGTTTCGTTCCGCCCTGCGGATCAAGCCGGTGCGGGTCAGGGGCAGCAGAATACAGAGTTCCCCTGAACGGACCGAGGTCCGAACCGCTGAACCGGTGTCCGGGGGGTTTCTTGCCGGGCTCAAGCCCGGCCGGCTGCCGGTGATCGCCGAGCTCGATCCCCCGACTCACCTGGACGTGGAACCGGTCTTCGAAGGGGCCAGGCAGCTCGCGGCCGCAGGTGTTGACGCCATCTCGCTGGGCGAGAATCCCCTGGCCATCCTGCGGGCCGGCAACCTGGGGGTGGCGGCACTCATTCGTAAACAGACCGGCGTGCAGACCATTATCCATCAGACCGGCCGTGATCTCAATGCCCTGGGGCTGCAGTCGCGGATGATGGAAGCGCATCTGCTGGGAATCGAGGCGGTGCTGGCCGTATCCGGGGATTCGGCCGCCGGTACGGATCAGCCCGGGGTCACCGGGGTCTTTGATCTGCGGTCCATGGGGCTTATCCGCATGCTGGACGGCCTCAACCACGGGGTGAATATGGCCGGCCGTTCGGTAAAGACCTCAACCAATTTTTCCATCGGCGCGGCCTTCAGTTTTCGGCCGGCCAGCCCGGGGTTGCAGATCGGCCGGCTGGAAAAGAAGGTGGCGCTCGGGGCCCGCTTCGCCATGACCCAGCCTCTTTTTTCCCGTGACGTGGTGGAGCAGATGATGGAGAAGGTCAGCCATATCGACGTGCTGATGTTCCCCGGGATCTTTCCCCTCATCTCTTCCCGCAATGCCGAATTTCTCCACAACGAGGTCCCGGGTATATCCGTACCGGCCGAGTTGCGGGCCGAACTGGCCAGGTATGAGCAGGTCGCCGACCAGCGCAAGGTGGCCTTGGAGTACACCGGGCGGTTGATCGAGGATATCGCTCCCTTTGTCGACGGCCTCTATCTTATCAGTCCGCTCAACAAGTGGGATATTGTCCTTGAATTTGTCAAACAGGTTCGGGCCGGAGGCTGGAAAGGCAGCGGCCGGGCTGATCGTTTTGTAACTGAGTCGTTGCAGTAACGAGATATTTTTTTTGGAAGGAGCACGACATGTCAACACATCTTTTTACCTCCGAGTCTGTTTCCGAGGGCCATCCGGACAAGGTTGCAGACCAGATTTCCGATGCTGTCCTGGATGCCATTTTGACCAAGGATCCCAACCCGGAACACGCGCGGGTGGCCTGTGAGACCATGATCAAAACCGGGGCCGCCATTGTCTCCGGTGAAATCACCACCGAGGCCTGGGTCGATCTGGATGAACTGGTTCGCGAGGTGATCTGTGATATCGGCTACACCAGCTCGCGGGTTGGTTTTGATGGCTCCACCTGCGCGGTCATGTCACTGATCGGCAAGCAGTCCGGCGACATTGCCAAGGGTGTTGACCGGGAAAACCCTGAGGAGCAGGGCGCCGGGGACCAGGGGATGATGTTTGGCTATGCCACCAACGAGACCGACGTGCTCATGCCGGCGGCCATCACCTATGCCCACCGGCTGGTGCAGCGGCAGTCCGAGATCCGCAAATCCAAGATACTGCCCTGGCTGAGGCCGGATGCCAAGAGCCAGGTGACGCTGCGCTATGAGGATGACCGGGTGGTGGCCATCGACGCCGTCGTTCTTTCCACCCAGCACGATCCGGACATCGAATACAAGCGACTGGAAGAGGCGGTGATGGAAAACATCATCCTGCCGGTGCTGCCCAAGGAGTGGCTGCACAAGGATACCCGCTTCCATATCAACCCCACGGGCAGCTTTGTCATCGGCGGGCCGGTGGGAGATTGTGGCCTGACCGGACGCAAGATCATCGTCGACACCTATGGCGGCATGGCCCGCCATGGAGGCGGGGCGTTCTCCGGCAAGGATCCCTCCAAGGTGGACCGGTCCGCGGCCTATGCCGGCCGCTACGTGGCCAAGAACATTGTCGCCGCCGGCCTGGCCGACCGGTGTGAAATCCAGGTGTCCTATGCCATCGGTATTGCCGAACCCACCTCGATTTCCGTGGAGACCTTCGGTACGGCCAAGGTTCCCGAGGAGCGTATCGTCGAGTTGATCCGCAACCATTTTGATCTGCGGCCCTACGGGATTATCACCATGCTGGACCTGGTCCGGCCCATTTACCGCAAAACCGCGGCCTATGGCCATTTCGGCCGGGAAGAGCCGGAATTTACCTGGGAGCGGACCGACAAGGCCGAAGAGCTGCGGGATGCCGCCGGCATCAAGTAGGGTTCGGTTTGCAGAGAAAGAGACCTTGGCACGCAGTAACGATAACCAAAAGAAAAAGAAATTTGATTACCACTGAAACTCAGCCTGCATTACGGGATAACATCTCTGAGCTCAGATGGTCATCACAAAAAGAAAAAATCTCCCGGAAACGGGATCTATGGAGAATGCAATGACTGATTATAAGGTTGCAGACATAAGCCTGGCAGAATGGGGACGCAAGGAGATTGCCATTGCCGAAACAGAGATGCCCGGTCTCATGGCCCTGCGGGAAGAGTATGGCCAGACCAAACCGCTGGCCGGGGCCCGGATAGCCGGCTGCCTGCACATGACCATCCAGACCGCCGTCCTCATGGAAACCCTGGTGGAACTGGGAGCCGAGCTGCGCTGGTCCTCATGTAACATCTTTTCCACTCAGGACCATGCCGCTGCGGCCATGGCCGCGGCCGGTATCCCCACCTTTGCCTGGAAGGGCGAGAGCGAGGAGGAGTTCTGGTGGTGTATTGACCATACCATTTTCGGTCCGGATGGCTGGCGGCCGAACATGATCCTCGACGATGGCGGCGACCTGACCCAGGTCATGCATGAAAAGTATCCTGAGCTGATGAAGGATGTGCGCGGGCTGTCCGAGGAAACCACCACCGGGGTTCATCGGCTCAACGAGATGGCCAGGAAGGGGACCCTGCTGTGTCCGGCCTTCAATGTCAACGATTCGGTAACCAAGTCCAAGTTCGACAATTTATACGGCTGCCGGGAATCGCTGATCGACGGTATCAAGCGGGCCACCGATGTGATGATTGCCGGTAAGATTGCCGTGGTGGTGGGCTATGGTGACGTGGGTAAAGGCTGTGCCCAGGCCCTGCGCGGCATGGGAGCCACCGTGCTGGTGACCGAGGTTGATCCCATCTGTGCCCTGCAGGCGGCCATGGAGGGATACCGGGTCGTGACCATGGAAGAGGCCGCCCCGGTTGGGGACATCTTTGTCACCTGCACCGGCAACCTCAAGGTGATCACCCGGGCCCATATGGAGGCCATGAAGGATCAGGCCATTGTCTCCAATATCGGCCATTTTGATTCAGAGATCGACATCGCCGGAATCCGCGATCTGCCCTGGGAGAACATCAAGCCCCAGGTGGATCATGTTATCTTTCCCGATGGCAAGCGAATCATTATTCTGGCCGAAGGGCGCCTGGTCAATCTCGGCTGTGCCACCGGGCATCCCAGTTTTGTCATGTCCAACTCGTTTACCAACCAGGTTCTGGCCCAGATCGAACTCTGGCAGCATAGCGAAAAGTATGAGAACAAGGTCTACTTCCTGCCCAAAAAGCTCGATGAAAAGGTGGCCCGGCTCCACCTGGAAAAAATCGGCGCCCATCTCACCAAGCTGACCCCTGAGCAGGCCGAGTACATCGGTGTGGATGTGGATGGACCCTACAAACCGGATTATTACCGGTATTGATTACCGCCTTGAGACAGGCGCCATGCTTAATGGCGGCCTGGTCATCCGGGTATCGAGGCACTGAGGGAGAGACATATCGTACCTTGGTGCCTTTTTTGTTTTTTTGTCAGAACGGTCTGTTTTCAGGGCCGGGTCAGGGGGCGCTTTGCCACGAAGCCCAATCCCTTGGGTGTACGTTGACGGGCATGAGTAGAAACACAAACCGAATAACACCTCGGTAGTTCATGGCCTGAGTGTTTGAGCCAATATCGGCCCCTTTGAGGTCGGATAATTTTTCTTTTTTCTTTTTTCTGGGGTAGAGTTTCGCAGGAGGTTCTATGCTCGTGGGTTGGATGTTTCGCTCTTTTTTTGTCTGTGTGGGCATACTTGTTGTCCTGTCTGGATGTGCCCGCCACGAAACCAGAATTATGGAAACCACGGCCTATTGCGGGTGTGAGAAATGCTGTTCCTGGGAGCGTGGTTCCTGGAAGCATATGAAGCTGGACTTCTGGAAGCGCTATGTCAGCGAAGGGCGGCGGACCGGGGCCCCCTATACCGGCAGGACCGCCAGCGGCAGTGAACCGGTGGAACCCCATCCGGGGCTTGTCTCCTCAGATACACTTCGGCATCCCTGGACCATTCCCGCCCGGATAGTCTTTCCCTGGCTCTGGCTTGAGCGTGACGGGACCATTGCCGCCGATACAAGATATTATCCCTTTGGTACCCGGATGTATGTGCCCGGTTATGGCTGGGGCGTGGTGGCCGATCGGGGCGGGGCCATAAAGGGTCCCGATCGGATCGATCTCTATTTTGATTCCCATGAAAAGGCGCTTCAATGGGGCCGGAGGCGGCTTGAGGTAAAGATCGAGCGTTAGTAATCCCGGCCCTGGTCCGCCAGGGCCGGTTGATCCATAAAGCGGGATTACTCCCCGATGTAGGGATCTTTTTTCTCAAAGGCTTTGGGGCTCAGGGTAAACTCGCCATGCCTGTTGTAGACCGGATAGCCGGCCACGACCCAGCCTTTGAAGGCGTCGTAGATATTGGTGACGTTGGTGTAGCCCATTTCCAGCAGCCGCTGGGTGACAAAGGCGGACCGGGCCCCGGTCCGGCAGTAGACAAATATTCTGGCATCGGTGTCCTGGATTTTTTTGGGTACCACCCATTCTATAAGCCCGCGATTGATATGAATCGCCCCGGGAAGATGGGCCGCAATATATTCATCCCGGGTCCGGACATCCACCAGGACAAATTTGCCTCCACTGTCCATGATCTTCTTGAACTCCACCGCCGTGACATGGGGCTGACTTTCCTTGATGGGCTTCCAGAGCTTTTCAACGTTTTCTTTCACCTCGTCAATGGAAGGACCGGCCATGGCAGCAAGGGGCACGATAGAAAGCAGCAGGAGACAGAGAATGGTTGTCAGCAGTGTTTTTCTTCTTTTCATAGCGGTTGCCCCTTGTTTCGAGTGATGGAACAGGATGTGGTCCTTTTTTTATCTGCCTGGTGCGGATAAGTGCCACAGTGTGTTTCTTTATTATCGGTCTTTGATGTCTCCTGTGTCAAGTTATTAACCTGTATTTTCGATCTTTCCGCGTATTGTCAAGTTTCTGGTCCAATGCTGGCTGTTGCAGTGAATGGTCCGAGGATCAGGTAAACGCTTTATTAGCTTTCGGTTAATACGCCACCTGGCCCTCAATCTGGATGGCAAGATGATCGCCCGGAGATGGACGGGAAGGAGTATCGGAAACCAGGCTCAGGGCTCGGGTGGTCCGGTGGATCAGGAAAGATCCATGAGGGCGTGACGTGGTACAGTGAAAGGATTGACCGGGGCGGTGGAAAGCTGGCCTTGCCGGCAGGACCACACCCGGGAACAAAAGGTTATGGCCGCTTATCCGTTCTGGAGCCCATCGGTACGCGCCCTGAGAATGGCAATGCAGCGCTCGGCCCGCCTGACACCCTGGTCATTTTCTTTCTGTTCGTAATACATCTGACTCAGTTCCAGGGATTCAATGGCAAGACGCAGGTTTCGGAGCTGGACAGGGACCGGTTCTTTTTTCCACTCTTCAACTGCCTGGAGGGCCTGAGCCTCGGTGCCAATGGTGGTTGGTTCCATAACTGATTGGTTCCTTGTAAAAATTATCTGATTACTATCAATCTTCAGCATTGAAGCCGGTGTTGACCTCGTGTGCCAGGCGAAGCTCTGGCGAATCTGGTGGCTGCGATGCCACCCGCGGTAATTGCCTGTTCACCGCGAAATCGCCGACCCGGCGTGTAGGGGTAACCCGAATCGTCAAGCAGGGTCGGAAAAGGCCGTAAGGTCAGATAGAGTATAGGCCGTAACATCTGTGAACTCGATTCGGCCTCGTTACACATTTGGCGGCGGCGACCCTCCGAGGTCATGGGGAAGCCAGTCATTGACGCGATGAGACAACAGGAGCGTTGCGTTGGGCCGCCCGGGGTGTTTGGAGATGGCATGTACTCAAGGGAGCGCCAGGGAACCTGGGAGACCCGGCGGGACGGGCAGGGCAGCAGATAGCCCGAGTCCAAACGCTGGAGGGGAATGCATAACCCTCTGTGCGGTTCCGGCCGGGAGTCGGACCTGCTCATAGTAGTTTTGAAGCGGGGTAACTCCCGTGGAGCGAAGGGGCAGGACTTTGATCGTGTTTTTGACAATGGAGGAAGTCCCGCTTGGAGTACACATGTTTGTCTCCCACTACGGATAAACGGGCAGGGCAGGAGTTCGGCCTGAGCCCGAAAGTCTCCCTCTTGCGAAAGAAACTGGGCCACAAGGCCAAGCAGGAACCGGAGTTCCGATTCTATGCCCTGTACGACCGGGTGTATCGCCTGGATGTACTGCAAAGTGCCTGGAACCGGGTTTACGCCAATCGAGGCGCTGCCGGGGTGGATGGAGTAAGCCTTGCGTCCATCAAGGAGAGCTCGGAAGGTGTAGCAGGCCTGCTGCAAACAATACAGCAGGAATTGAAGGATAAGACCTACCGGCCCATGCCGGTAAAACGGGTCTATATCCCAAAGGCGAATGGAAAGATGCGTCCGCTGGGTATCCCGACCGTCAAGGATCGGGTTGTACAGATGGCGGTCCTGTTGATCCTGGAGCCGATTTTCGAGGCAGACTTTGAGGACTGCTCGTACGGATTCCGCCCGGGCCTTAAGGCCCATGATGCTCTCGCCGCGATTCGGCAGGCGCTCAAGGCGGGATTTACCGAAGTCCTGGATGCGGATCTGAGCAGCTACTTTGACACGATTGACCATGGCAAACTGATGCAATGCCTGGAGCGTCGAATAGCTGACCGATCCGTTTTGAAGCTGATCAGGATGTGGTTGAAAAGCGATATCGTTGAAGAGGATGGGCAGGGCGGTCGCAAGATCACTCGCTCCCGCAAGGGTACGCCACAGGGTGGAGTCATCTCGCCTCTGCTGGCCAACATCTTTCTCCATGAATTCGACCAACGCTTTCACAGCTCGGAAGGTCCCCGCAATTTTGCCAACGCAAGGCTGGTACGATATGCCGACGACTGGGTTATCATGGCTCGGTACATCGGACCTCGCATTCACGCCTTTGTTGACAAGACGCTTGGGGAACTCGACCTGATCCTGAATCGGGACAAGACAACCATAGTGAACTTGAAAGAGTCCGGCAGCAGTTTTGATTTCCTTGGATTTACGTTCCGCTTTGATCGCAGTCTGTACGGAGCGGGTCGGTATTTGAACATTGTCCCTTCTGCCAAGAGCCTGAAACTGGCGCGGGAGAGGATACATGCTCTGACGATTCGCAGGATTCAAGAGCCGGTAGAAAAAGTAATTGATCAGGTCAATCGATTTCTGATTGGCTGGGGCAACTACTTTTCCTTCGGATACCCGAAGGTGTCGTTCAAGAAGATTGATTGGTACGTGCAGACCCGGTTCAGTCGCTTTATGAGGACACGGAGCCACCGGCACTGCCGGCACCTTGATGGACCGTCGTTGTACAAGGCGCTTATGTCCAAGGGGCTGGTCTATCTGCATAAAAGAGCCGTCAACTCCCTGTGAATGCCTTGAGGCGAGAGATCATCGGAGAGCCGGATGCGGTAAAACCGCACGTCCGGTTCGACGAGGGGGCGCTGTCCGCAATGAGACCTCCTCTGATATGTAGTAGCCGCGTGCGGCAGGGCATAGTCGTTGAAGATCATTGTTGACAGCGCTCTACTCTACACCCGTTTCCCGGGACGCCATAAACCCGTCCCTGGGGGCTTGACTGTGGCCATCCGGGCCACAGACACCCGTGAAACGGGTGAGGTCAACACCTTCAGGTATCGTGGGCTGAATTGCAGTGGTAATCACAAAAAATTATATTTCTTCCAGTTCTATTTCTTCAGGGGGGACGGACAGGGAGGAGGCGATGTCCAGGGCCACTTCCTGCAGGGAAAAATAGGGCTTGCCCTGGTTGACAACAAAGGTGTAGTCGGTGCCGTTTTCATCAATCAGCTCCACCACCTGAAATGTATCGCCGCGCACGCCAAAACTTTCGTAATCACAGGTGATCAAAAAAAGCATTGGTGTTCTCCAGCGTTCGAGGTCGACCGGTGGTCAAGGTTTGTTGCGTCAAGGGGGTTCGCAACCACGAAGCAGATGTTCCCAGGCAAGTGAGAAAAAAAATCGCACCACTGCCGGCTGCCACCGGACAGGTCTCCGTGAGCCACCTAACCAGTGGACATCATGTACATATTCCAAAGAGACAGGTGGTGTCAACAGTTTTTCCGACTGACAGGGGTTGCCTTTTATCCCTCGGTGGTTACCGGTGGTAAAGACGTAACTGTGCTATACTGTGGCTGATCATTGTACGTACTTGATCGCCATTTTCTCCAGAACCCTTTTGCTGTGTCTTGAGGCAGAGATTACATATGAACGAGATTACTGTTGTCGGCGGCGGGCTGGCCGGCTGTGAAGCCGCGTGGCAGGCCGCCCGCCAGGGTGTACGGGTCACCCTGTTTGAGATGAAGCCGCACCGGTTCAGTCCGGCCCATGAATCGGAGTTTCTTGGCGAACTGGTCTGCTCCAATTCCCTCAGGTCCAATGCCCCGGATTCGGCGGTGGGACTTCTCAAGGAGGAAATGCGTCGGCTTTCGTCACTCATCCTGCGGTCGGCTGAAGCCACCGCAGTGCCGGCGGGCAAGGCCCTGGCCGTGGACCGGGAGAAATTCGCCGCCTTCATCAGCCGGGAGATGGAAGAAAACGAGTTTATTACCGTGGTGCGAGAAGAGGTGGTGGATATTCCGTCCAGCGAGGAGGTTCCGGTGGTCCTGGCCACAGGTCCCCTGACCTCCGAGGCCCTGACAGAAAAGCTGATCCAGTTGACAGGAGAGCGGCACCTGGCCTTTTACGACGCCATAGCCCCCATTGTCACGGCTGAATCCCTGGATATGGATATCATCTATCGCAAGTCGCGCTGGGAGGACGGCCCCGGGGATTATCTCAACTGTCCCATGGACAGGGAGCAGTACCTCCACTTTATCGGCCTGCTGGCAGAGGCTGAGACCGTACCGCTGAAGAGCTTTGAGGAGACCAAGTATTTCGAGGGCTGTCTCCCCATCGAGGTGATGCTCTCCCGGGGGAGGATACCCTTCGCTTCGGGCCCATGAAGCCGGTGGGGCTTGAAAATCCCCGCACCGGGGAAACCCCGTATGCCGTGGTGCAGCTGCGGGCCGAAAACCTGGACCAGACCATGTACAACCTGGTCGGTTTTCAGACCAAGTTGACCTGGCCTGAGCAGAAGCGGGTTTTTCGGACCATTCCCGGCCTGGAACAGGCTGAGTTTGTCCGCCTGGGCTCCATCCACCGTAATACTTTCATCTGCGCTCCGGCCCTGCTGGATGGGACATTGCAGGTGAAAAAGCGGCCCGGACTCTTCCTGGCCGGTCAGCTCTCCGGAGTTGAAGGCTATGTGGAGTCAGCCGCCATGGGACTGCTCGCCGGAATAAATGCGGCCCGGCTCAGCCGCGGCCTGGAACCGTTGATTCCGCCCGAGGTCACCGCCCACGGCGCCCTTATTCGTCATCTGACCATGTCGGATCCCAACCATTTTCAACCCTCCAATGTCAATTTCGGTCTCTTCCCACCCCTGGGCCGCAAGATCAGAAAACGGGAGCGGGGTGCCCACCGTGCCCGACTGGCCCTGGAAGCGCTCCGTGAATGGCAACAAAAGCTGGAAACCGGTTCGTGAGCGAGAACACACCCCCAAATCCACCAGAAAGTCCGGGCAGCCTTCCTCCGGTAACCATAGGCTTTGTGTTCGACGGCGGAGAAAGCCCGGAGGTGCAGCAGCGGGTTGCATGGCTCCGGGATACGCTTCTGCGCTCTCTGCAGCGGGATTTTCCGGAATTTGCCTGGTCGATCCGTCTCATGCCACGGCGGGATTTCCCCCAGGACCTGCCACTGGATCCCCTGGAACTGCTTGAGTTCGGTTCGGACATCAAGATCGAATATGGGCTGGATTTTCTCCTGGTCTTCAGCTCCATGCCCCTCAAGGCCAGGTTTGACCAGACCGTAAGCGGCGTGCCTTCCAACATGCTGGAGACCGGGGTGGTGACCCTCTCCCGGCTACTGGAAAATAGCGACAGTGAGGTCATTGATCGAGCCATGCTCGCCCTCTGCCGGCATATCCTCGGCCATCTCTGGGGACTCGATCATAACGAAGACTCCGTGATGCGGCCCCGCGAGTTCTGGAGTGGTGATGAGCCCCTGGACTGGAGTGTGGAAGAAAAGAAGGACATCGGAGCCTATCTCCAGAATATCGCCGATCCGCGGCTGGAAGAGACCTCGGTCGCTGCCACCAGTGTCTGGCGTTTTTATATCCAGGTGCTCTTCCGTGAAGGCGTGGTGCTGGCCAGGGATATTCTCCTCTTTCGTTCCTGGCTGATGATGCTCCACCTGGGGCGGTTCACGGCCGCCACCGCGGTATCCATCATCTTTCTCTTCCTGAGCGCCGAGGCTTGGGAAATGGGGGCGGCCATCCGTTCCGGCTGGCTGGACCTGATACTGATCCTGGTCCTGCTGGCGGCCACCCTGTCGCTCTATTTCGGGCAGAATCTTCAGGGAGTTGGCCGGTCTGACCGGATGATGGAGCAGGCGGTCCGCTCACGGATCGTCCTTTTCGGGACCCTGCTGGTCGGCATGGTTTCCTTCTGGATCAATCTGTTTATTGTATCACTTGGGGTTATCTATCTCCTGCCGGACGGGGTCCTGGCCGGCTGGGCCGGTCTGGGCGACCAGCCCCTGCCCATGGTCCATTTTGCCAAGCTGATGGCGACCTTCGGTATCCTGGCCTCGTCCCTGGGCGGAAATCTGGAGGAGGAACACGATCTCAAGGCTGTGCTTGTCTATACAGAGGAGACGTAGAAAGCATGCGAAAAAAGCTCTATGACCTGCTGAACCACCAGGCGCCCGGCTCTCTGCAGCGGGGCTCCACCGTCTTCATGGTAGTAGTCATCTTCATGAGCTCCATTGCCCTGGTCCTCACCTCCGAACCTGCGGTGGAGATACGTTTCGGTCGTCTGCTGGGGGCAGTGGAGGTCGTGGCCAGCCTGGTGTTCCTGGTCGAATATCTGCTCAGGATCTGGACGGCTCCCGAACAGTATCCCCTGCGTTCGTCCTGGAGCAGCCGGGTTCGCTACCTCACCTCGTTTATGGGGCTGGTGGATCTGTTTTCCTTTCTGCCGTTCCTGCTCATGCTGGCCGGCAGTCAGCAGACGCCGGTGCTCATGCTCCTGCAGCTCACCCGGTTGTTAAAGCTGACCCGCTATTCGCTCGCCTTTGACCTGCTGGCCGATGTTCTGCACGATGAAGCAGAATCACTCTTGGTTTCAGTTATGTTAATGTTTATTATTTTGATATTCGCTTCGGTGGGTATCTATACCTTTGAACATCAGGTGCAGCCCGATGCCTTTGGCTCCATCCCCCACGCCATGTGGTGGGCCATTGTTACGCTGACCACCGTGGGCTACGGAGACGTGACCCCGGTCACCGTGCAGGGAAAAATATTTGCCACCCTCATCACGGTGGTCGGGGTCGGGTTGGTCTCCCTACCCGCCGGTATCATTGCCTCAGGTTTCACCGAGCAGCTGCGGCTGCGGCGGGAGCGGTTTCAGTCCGAGGTGGAACAGCTGCTCCAGGACGACGGCCATCTTTCCAGTGAAGATATGGGCCAGCTCGAACGGGATCGGCAGGAGCTTGGTATCAATCGGGACAAGGCCGAGTTGATTATCAGCCAGGTGCAGCAGAGGGAACAGCAGTGGCTGCGCAAACACCAGGACAGCGGTGGAACAGGAGCTCATGGGACTCGGACTTGAGGGTCGGCAATCGCCCGGGCATGGGACCCCGTGCTGACCACTGCCCGCAAGCTGTCAGCATCGGTGCTGATTTGAGGAAACAGTGTGTTTTTGTAAACCATGTTTCACTTTATGAAGAGGAGGGACTGCCATGAACTTTGCTAACAAGGCGATAACCATTCAGGAGAAACTTGTTGACCTGCTGAACAAGAAGGAAAATCCGGCAGTTTCGATAATCATCGGTAACGAGGCGAGGACCACGGAAAACACGGCGCTGAGGATAGCGCTCAAGGATGAGATAAAAAAGGTGGTGGAGACCCTCGGTGAGCGGGGCTACTCCAGGCGGGTGGTGCGACTGCTGGAGGAAAAGATGCAGCAGGCAATGGAAGATGTCGACTTTACCGGTTTTCTGTATGGGATCGGGATTTTTGTTTCTGAAAACGAATATGAAATCCTTTATTTCCCTTTTCAGGTCACCAGCAAGACCACGGTGGACACCTCCTTTGAGATTCGTGACCTGCTGATGACGGTCAATCGCAGCTTCCAGTATGATGTGATCCTGCTCAGCAAGAAGAAAACCCGTTTTTTCAACGCCTATGGGCCGGATGTCCAGGAACTCCGGACCAGTGCCATTCCCGGAGGGGTGGACGATATCATCAAAATGAAAAAAGCCGGCGCCATTGATCCCGAAAAAGTTGAGACCGATGCCCTGAAGAAATATGTCCGTGATGTGGACCATTTTATCAGGATTTTCACCCCAATGAACCGGCCGTTGGTCGTCATCGGCGACGCCCGGCTGCTTAGCTATTTCAAGGAGACCACCCGGAGGTCGGACAAGATCATCGGCGAGATCCAGGGCAGTTTCGATGACGCCCGGGTCTCTGAAATCCAGGAGCGGGTAGCGGAAATTTACCAGGAATTCCAGGAGAAGTGGGAAAATCAGCTGCTTGACAACATGCAGGAGGATATTGATCGGTTGCGGTATGTTTCCGGTATCCAGGAGGTCTGGACCGTGGCGGCCATGAAGGAGGGGCGCGTTCTGCTGACCGAGCGTGATTACCGGGAAAAGGGCTGGAGTGTCAAGGACGGTGTCTTCCTGGTTCTCGGCGAGGAAAAACCCGAGGAAAATGCCGGGTTCCATGAGGACGCGGTGGATGACATCGTTGAAATGGTTCTCTCCCAGGGGGAGAATCCTATTTTGTCCAGCCTGGAAAACTCGAAAAGTATGATCGGATCCTCCTGTCCACCAGGTATTGATTTTTCTGTTGTCCATGGGGCGTTAAGAGTGCACAGGCAGGGTGTCTTCCGGCCTGTTGCTGTTTCAATGGATACCAAAATACCCGGGCCAGCTGCTCCTGTCCCGGGCAAACCGTGACCGGCCGGTCACACAGGGAGGAGTTGCGTTGGAAGAGAAGAGCAAAGAGCAAGAGTCTGGATTGGTTGGAATCTATGAAAAATATGAACAGATCATCTCTCTTGGGCTCACCGGGCTGATAGCGGTTATCGTCCTGATCGCCTTTGTCCGGCTGGCCGTGGATGTCTATGACCTGCTGATTACGGGGATGCTCGACCCCCTGGACCACGAGGTGTTCAAGAATATCTTCGGGATGATCATGACCTTGCTCATTGCCATGGAATTCAAACATTCCATCATCAAGGTCCTGGAACGGAAAAATCATGTGGTCCAGGTGAAAACCGTACTGCTCATCGCCCTGCTGGCCCTGGCGCGAAAATTCATTATCCTGGACGTGAAGTCACTCGGTGCCGGAAGTCTTGCCGCCCTGGCTCTTTGCGTATTGTCGCTGGGAATCGTCTTCTGGCTTATCCGGGAGCGGGAACATAGGGACAAACAGGTTTCTTCCTCCTGAACAGGTGCTGCCGGCTGCTTTGATCCGGTTTCCAGCCGGGCAGCAGCTTGACGTTTCGGCCCTGGAGACATATTTTTGAACCAGATGGGGCTTCTCCGTGACGCAGAGCAACCGCGGTCCGGAGAGGTGGAAAAACAGAGGACAGGACAGTATCGGTACAGGAGGTGGAACCCATGGCAACGTTGACTCAGATTCGTCAGGGACTAGGTCAGGTTTGGGACAGTATGGTCGAGGGCTGGCGGGCCCTTACCCGGCGGGCATCCAGTGCCATAACCCGTTTTTCCCTGCCGGGCAGGACAGCCAGGGACAGTGATGGGATGGCCCTGGTGGAAACCAGCCGGCGGAGTGTCGGCTGGGGGGTCCTGGCGGCCGAGGTCTTTGACGATTCGGACCGGGTGGTTGTCCGGGTGGAAGCGCCCGGGATGAAACGGGATGATTTCGATATCGAGGTGGTGGATGATATCCTGTTGATCCGCGGAGAGAAGAAAATCGAGCGTGAATCCACCGTGGGGCAGTACCATCTGGTCGAATGTGCCTATGGCTCTTTTGAGCGGGCCATACCCCTGCCGGTTCCTGTGGAACCGGGCAAGGCCAGGGCTCGGTATCGGAAGGGAGTCCTGCGCATTGAACTGCCCAAACGCAAAGAGGCCCGGCCCAGGGTTCGTCAGATTCCCATCAAGTAACCCGTCCCTGTCAGGACCGGGCAGAAGATATCAGGGGCACTTTTTCTGCAAGTGCCCTTTTTTTGTCTTCTGGCCAGGCCGACGCGACGGGTGCGGCTCAGCCGAGGATCCGTTGGAGAGTCGCCTGGTCAAGATCCTCGTCAAATCTGATGTGGATGGAGTAGTCACTCTCCGGCAGATGGAAGGGTTGGACACCGATGACGGTGCCGGTGAGATGCATCAGCTCCGCAGAATCGCTGGTCGGAATGGAGAGGCGCATTGTCCGGCCAAGGAGCAGGCGGCCGTTTTCTTTTTTTGAAATCCGGACCAGGAAGGCAAGGCCGCCGCGGGAAATGTCGCTGAGACTGCCCCTGAACGCCCGGCCCAGCTTTCTTCCCCGGGCGTCGATCATCTGGACCTGTATCTTGCGCGAGAGCTCGAAGCGGCGGTAGGTACGGCGGTCCAGGTTTTTTTTCTTCAGCAGCGACTGAATGTCATTGAACCGGTTGTAGAAATCCTGCAGCTTGGATTCCAGGCCAGGGAACTCTTCGTGCCAGCGGGCAAAGCTCTTGCGCCGCAGCACCGAGAGGCTGACCGGCGAGAGAGCCGTCAGGGTAACGGTCCAGAGGGAGGCATTGAAAAAATTTTCTCCGGCCAGGTCACCGCTGCCAAGCGTCTTGATAAACAGCTCCCTGCCATTCCGGAGATAGGAAACCCTGATGCTGCCCTGATTGATGAAGAAGAGTTCGTCGTTGATATCCCCCTGAGAGACAATGGTCTCCTCGGGCTGGAAGCTTCGTTCCTCAAGTTCATGATAGATGGCGGTGAACTCTTCCGTGGTCAGTTCATCCATCAGGTCGGCCCATACCTCCAGATGATCCCTGCTGATGGCGCCGGCTTTTTCCTGTTCGATAATTTCCCCGGTTCGGATTATTTCCCGCAGCGCCAGAGGATCGATTTCGTAGATGCGGTCTCTGAGACGTTCGGCATTGGTAAAATCCTGATTGCGGGCACAGGCAAGGACGAGATCGACCAGTTTCTTTTTGGCCTTGTCCGTTTCTCCCCTGGCCGCCAGGGCAAAGATTTCCTGTTCACGGCGCTGTATCCCGTCTTCGGAAGCCAGGCTGTTGCCGGTAGATCCGGCACCCCGGCTGGTTTCATCCCCGGGTCGGTTCCTGGCCTGGATGCGGGCCAGGGCAATCTCCGCGGTTTCACAGACCTTGTCAGGGGTTGATCCTGGTGTTTTTCTCCGGGCAAGGATTCCCTTCAGGGCCGGGATCGCCTTTTTCGATCCGATTCTGCCCATGGCCCGGCATATCTTCCTCTCCAATTCACCCCGGTGGCTCTGGTTGGTAAAGGGATTATGCTCCAGGAGCTCGTAGAGCGGGGTCACGAAACGGTCGTCTCCGGTCTCGCCGATCAGAGTGATCACGGTGCCGAGCAGCTGCCGGGGACCATGTTGCAGGGCGTAGAGGAGGAAATCGTTGAGTCCCGGCCCGGCAATTTTTCCGGCCGCGACCAGGACCTCTTTCTTGACCCGCAGGTCCTTGTGCGCAAAGTAGGGAAGGATGGCGTCCATGCATGGTCCGTCGCCGATTTCGCCAAGCAGCCTGATGATGTTGCGCAGCAGATACCAGGGGGCGTCCCGGTTCAGTCGTTCCAGTAGTTCATCCCGGGCCGCCGGGCCGATTTCCAGGAGCAGGGCGAGCAGTAACCGGCGCTCCGAGCGATCCTTGCTCTGACCCAGGACATTGATGAGCCAGCCGGCCGCAGGCCGGCCCAGTACACTCAGAAGCCTGCCAGCCTTCCGGCGCTGCTCTTTCTGGTGCAGGTATTCCTCAACCAGCCACTCCAGTCGGGATGGGGTGGCAATGGTCTCCACAACCCGTTCCAGCGCCCCCTGGAGCTGTTCCCTGTCATCCGTGAGATCTGCAATGGTATCCCGAAGCTGCCGCAGGACATCATAGGCCTCGTCGTAGCGTCCGCTGTCCATGAGATGGGCTATGAATGGTCCCAGGTGAAGGATCAGGGCCCGGGCCGTGGCCCCATCCGTTGTTTCCAGGGCAAGAGATGCTGCCAGGGCGGGAAGCAGTTTTTCAATTCTTGACCAGTCCTGGTGGAGAGTGAGGAACTTGACTGCCCCGGCCAGGGCCTGGCTCGCGTGTTTACGGATCTGGCCGCTGGCGTCATGGAGGCCTGTTACCAGCTGACCAAGCAGCCTGTCAGCCTTCTGCTCCTGGTTCTGATTGAGCAGCACCGCCAGCTGGGCCGGCAGCGCCGAGGCACAGGCCGGCTTTGCCAGCACGTCCAGCTCGCCGTCAAGCAGACGGGCGAGCCATTCTCCAGTTTTTTTCGACCCAGCCTGCTCTCCAGAACCGGTGCCGGTCGCCGTGTCCTTGTCGACCACCCGTTCATCACCCTGCAGGGCAACGTAGCGTTTGCCATTGATGATGACGTGGGCCAGGGGCAGTTCCTGGAGGGACGCGCCGGAAGAAGGGGTGAGCTGTTGCGTGGAAATTCCCTGGGCCAAGTGGTTGAGCAGGGTTTCGCATTCACCACGGGTGATACCCGGGCGGAAGGTGATCGCATCGATCTGCAGCCGGTACAGCAGGGAGGCCATTCCTTGGATCTGGGGCCGCTGTTGATCCTTTTCCGGCAGGACCAGGTCGTTGACCAGCAGCTTCTGACCGGAGACGCCGATGGTTATCCCGTTTTTATGGTCTGGAAAAAGCTCGGCCAGACAGGTACAGAGGCTTTCCAGGCTTTTCTGGACCTGGGGATTGGCTGGCGGGTAGATGCCCACCGTACGCACCGCAGAGTACAACCGCAGGGGCAGCTGGATAAGAGGAGAAATCTGAGCCACGCCGCCTTGTGCCGAGGATGTATCCATCAGCGGGAACCTTTTTGAAAGAGCACCGTTTTGATGGTTCTGAAGATGACCAGCAGGTCGATGAAGATGGAGAGATTCTTTATGTAGTAGAGATCATACTCCAGCTTGCGCAGGGCATCTTCTTCCGAGGCGCCATAGGGATAGCAGACCTGGGCCCAGCCGGTGATACCGGGCTTGACCGAATGGCGCAGGGAGTAATAGGGGATGGACTCGGTGAGGCGTTCGACAAACATGGGCCGTTCCGGCCGGGGGCCGACAAAGCTCATCTCCCCCTTGAGAACATTCCACATCTGGGGGATTTCATCGATGCGCACCTTGCGGATAAAGCCACCCACCCTTGTCACCCGGCTGTCGTTTTGCCGGGCCCACACCGCTCCGTTCTTCTCCGCGTCCTGACGCATGGAACGGAACTTGATCACCTTGAAAACACGACCCTTTTCTCCCACTCGTTCCTGGAGGTAGAACACCGGCCCAGGAGATTCAAGTTTGATAAGGATGGCTATGGGGATGGTAACTGGCAGGGAAACCGTCAATCCGACAACTGAAAGAACGATGTCAAGTACCCGTTTGACCAGGTAACGTATCCGGCTTTTCTGGAATCCTTCGGAGAAGATGAGCCAAGCCGGATTGACATTTTCCACCAGGATCTTGCCGGTGATGGATTCATAGAAGGTGATTCCTTCCTCTATGACGATGCCCTGCAGTTTGCATTCCAGCAGTTGCTCGATGGGCATGGTACCCCGTCGGTCATCCAGGGCAACGATGATCCGCTTGGCCTCGTGGGCATAACACAGGGGCAGCAGATGGCTGGCCTGGGGCAGGACAGAAACCTGGTTGGGGTTGCAATGGGGCAGGGAGTTGCCGATAAACGAGGCGATTTTATAGCCTGAATCCGCCCGCCCTTCGATCTCCCTGGCGATCTCCGAGGCAATTTTGCCGGTGCCGATCATGATGATCGGCCGGGAGAAAAGCCTTTTTTTGAGAATCATGTAGTAGAGTAGCCGCCAGCCCAGCAGGATGCCGCAGATCACCCAGTAGCTGGTCCAGAACACGGCTGTGGAGATCACCATGGGGGGATAAGTGTAGTAGATTCCGGCCAGGATGACGCAGCCGACCCGAAGGCCTGGACCATGCGGATAAAGGTATCCAGAGGGGTCGTGACCCAGCTCAGGTCATAGAGGTCAAAGAAGTAGAGGGAAAGTTGAAAGATAATGGTAACAACCAGCGCCCGCAGGGCATCGAGAAAAAGCTGGTCGAGGAAGAGTTGCCACCCGGTGAAAGCAAGATAGACTACATTGATGGTCAGAAAGATGAGCAGCCCTTCTCCAAGGAAGAAGATAATGTTACGGACCGGGTAATATTTATTGAGAATATAGGGCATGGACCGTAGGCGGCAGTAGAGAGCACGAAAGTTTATGTAGCCACTGAGAAAGAAAGTCTACTAGGTATTGGATAGCATAGCTCTGGTCCAGATGTCAAGGAAATCACAGGGAATCCTCACGGGAGGGGCAGGGAGCGACAATCTGGTGGTGGAGCAGGAGCGTGACCAGTTGGCTGACCGGCAACCCGATGACATTGGAGCAGGAGCCGCGGATATGTCTGACCAGAAAACCGCCGATACCCTGGATGCCGTACCCTCCGGCCTTGTCGAGAGGTTCTCCGGTGGCCACGTAGGCCCGCAGTGCCGTTTCCGGGAAGCGGGCAAAGGTGACCTCGGTGCTGCAGGTCTGCAGTTCGGTGATTTTTTTTTCCCGGTGATGGAGGCAGAGGCCGGTGATCACCGTATGGGTCGTGTCCTGGAGGGCAGTGAGCATGGCCAGGGCCTCTTCACCATCGGCGGGTTTACCAAGGATTCGGTCCCGGACAGTGACCACTGTGTCGGCACTGATGATGTAGCTGTCCGGATGGATCCCGGCTACCTGGCAGGCCTTTTCCAGGGCCATGCGCCGGGCGAAGTGCACACTGTTCTCTCCGGGCTCCGGAGTTTCGTCGATGACTGCCGGCAGGACCTGGAAATCAAGACCGAGATTTTTGAGGAACTCCTGACGTCTGGGGGAACCCGAGGCCAGGATGAGGGGGGCGGTGCTGCAGAAGGGTCCGGCAGGTCGGGAAACATCGGGTGTCATGGCAGGGGTCCGTAGAAAACCTGCTCCAGGAAAAGTCCACGGGCCGGGGCAGTGGGACCGGCCAGGCTGCGGTTCCTTGCCTGGAGAACTGTTGAAAACTCGTCCGTGGTCATCTGGCCCCGGGCCACCAGCAGCAGGGTGCCGACCAGATTACGCACCATGTGGCGGAGAAAACCATCGCCCAGAAACCGAAAACTCCAGCTTTCCGGCTCTGGTCCGGGGTGCAGGAGCAGTGAAACAGGGTCCGCACGGCTCCCCGTCCGTTTGTACAGGCCGGATTGCGGGAACCCCTGGCCTCGAAGCTCGAGAAGTCGTGGGTGCCCCTGAGCAGCGCCAGGCAGCGCAGGACCTGATCCAGGGCAAAGCGACAGGGGACATGGGTTTCATACAGCCTCCTGGTGGGCTGTTGGACAGGTCCGGTATAGAGGTCATACCTGTACGCCTTGCCGGTGGCGCTGTAGCGGCTGTGGAACCTGGGATCGGCTTCCTGGACCTTCAGGATCTGGATGTCGGCCGGCAGCATGGCGTTGAGACCCCGCCACAGGCCGTGTACCGGAATGGAGGTGCGGGTATGGAAGTTGGCCACCATGCCGAGAGCGTGGACTCCGGCATCGGTCCGGCCGGCACCGTGGAGGGTGACCTCCTCTGAGGTCATGCGTTTCAGGCAGGCCTCCACGGTGGCCTGAACGGTGCGGGCCTCTGGCTGTCGCTGCCAGCCAGAGTAGCCGGTGCCGTCATAGGCAAGGCAGAGCCTGATGTTTCGCTCTTCTCCGCTCACGGAAAAAAGGGTGCGCCCTCAAGGCCGGTGTTTTCGGCAAGGCCCAGCATCAGGTTCATGTTCTGGACCGCCTGACCGGAAGCGCCCTTGACGATATTGTCTATGGCAGCCATGACTATGACCCGGCCGGTACGTTCGTCCAGGCTCACAGCCAGGTCGCAGCAGTTGCTGCCCCGGACATGCTGGGTGGCTGGCAGGGCCGGCTGCGGACAGACCCGGACAAAGTACTCGTCGCCATAGGTGGTTTCATAGAGTTCCTGCAGCGCCTGTGTTGTCATCGGCTTCTCCAGCCGGGCGTACATGGTGGAGAGGATGCCCCGGTTGACCGGCAGGAGATGGGGGGTGAAGGAGATGGTCACCTGGTTGCCGGACAGAGCGCTCAGCTCCTGTTCCATTTCCGGTATGTGCCGGTGGCTGCCTCCGACCTTGTAGGGTCGGAATCCATCGGCCACTTCACAGTACAGGGTGGCCACCGAGGCGGAACGTCCGGCTCCGGTGGTGCCGGATTTGGAGTCGATGATCAGGGTACCCGGGTCGATGAGATGGTTTCGCACAAGCGGTGCCAGGCCCAGGATCACCGAGGTCGGATAGCAGCCTGGGTTGGCCACCAGGTCGGCTTTACAGATCTGGTCCCGGTACAGTTCGGGCAGCCCGTAGACCGCCTGCCTGACCAACTCCGGGCTGGAATGGGCCTGGTACCACTGCTCGTACACCGCCACGTCGCGGATACGGAAATCAGCGCTGAGATCAACCACTTTCTTTCCTGCCGCCAGCAGGGGAGGGACAATATCCATGGCGGTTTTATGCGGCACCGCAGTGAAAAAGAAGTCCGCCCGGTCCTTCAGTTCGTCGGGTTGCAGGTTTTCACATACCACCTGGACCCGATCTCGCAGGCTGGGAAAGACTTCCGACAACGGTTTACCGGCATACTGTCTGGAGGTGGCAACGGTGATCTCCACCTCGGGATGGGTGGACAGTATGCGTGCCAACTCGACACCGGTGTATCCGGAAGCCCCGACTATTCCCACTCGTATCATGATCTGTTTTTCCCGTGGAGGTTGACAATAAAAAATCTGATTACCATCAATCTTCAGCATTGAAACCGGTGTCGACCTCACCCGTTTCACGGGACGCCATAAACCCGTCCCTGGGGGCTTGACTGTGGCCATCCAGGCCACAGACACCCGTGAAACGGGTGAGGCCGACACCTTCAGGTATCGGTGGCTGAATTTCAGTGGTAATCACAATAAAAAAAGGGAATAACGAAGCATCGTTATTCCCTTGAACACGCAAAGTGAAGATATCGGTTGCGATATCCTGACAATGGCTCCGCTGTGTTTAACGCTTGGAGAACTGGAAGCGGGCGCGGGCACCACGCTGGCCGTATTTCTTCCGCTCTTTGACGCGGGGATCACGGGTCAGCAGGCCGGCTTTTTTCAGCGGAATCCGCATCTCGGGATTCATCTCCTGCAGGGCCTTGGAAATGCCGTGGACCAAGGCGTCAACCTGAGCGGACTTGCCGCCTCCCCTGACCGTGGCCTTGACGTCATATTTTTCGAGCGTCTCGGTGATGGAGAAAGGCTTGTTGACTTTCGGCTCAAAGTAGATCTGCCCGAAATACTCTTCCAGCGACTGCTGGTTGACAGCAATGTTTCCGCTCCCGGGGGTTAACCAGACCCGGGCAATAGCGGATTTACGTTTGCCGGTTGCGTAATATGTGTCCTGCGCCATGATATATGTACTCCGTTAGAATCAGATGTCCAGGGTTTCCGGCTGCTGTGCCTGATGAGGATGGTCACTGCCAGCGTACACCTTGAGCTTCTTGAGCTGCTTGCGGCCAAGTTTGTTTTTCGGCAGCATGCCCTTGACCGCCATGCGGATCAGTTCCTCGGGTTTCTTGGCCAGAACTTCCTTGGCACTCTGTTCCTTGATGCCACCCATGTAGCCGGTATGACGGTAGTACTTCTTGTCATCCCACTTGTTGCCGGTCAGGTGCACCTTGTCCGCATTGATGACCACGATAAAATCGCCGTTGTCCTGAAAGTTGCAGAAGGTAGGTTTGTGCTTGCCACGCAGACGGCGGGCGATTTCCGAGGCTACGCGCCCCAGCACCTTGCCGTCAGCATCCACAACATACCACTTGCGCTCGATTTCATCTACAGGCGTGTAATAGGTTTTCATTGCTGCGCCTCAGCTTTGCAAAAAGAAAATAACAAAAAAAGGTTCGAACGGTGTCCGAACCTTGAAGTGTCAGTGGAGCGGGAAACGAGATTCGAACTCGCGACTTCAACCTTGGCAAGGTTGCACTCTACCACTGAGTTATTCCCGCTCAGTCGTTTTCCGTGACAGCCCAAGACTATAACAGGGTGCCTGGGAATTTGTCAATAAAAAAATAATCAGGGGAAAGAGAAATCAGCTTTGTTCTTCCAGGGAAGAACTGTTGCCAATCTCAGAGAGAGAGAATAGTATATCAGAAGAATCCAGGCAACAAAAACAAGCAATTTTCTGTAAAGGAGCGTGCTGACCATGACCATGCAGGTCGACCGCAGGGCCGATATCCATCGGCAAACCAGAGAAACCGATATCCAGCTCAGCCTGGTGCTTGATGGGAGCGGTTCCACCGCCATCGACACCGGGGTGGGGTTCATGGATCACATGCTGACTTTGTTTGCGGTTCACGGCATGTTCGATCTCGAAATTACCGCCCACGGAGATACCGTGGTGGACGATCATCATACGGTGGAAGACCTGGGGATTTGTCTGGGCCAGGCCCTGAAACAGGCCCTGGGTGATTTTTCCGGCATATGCCGGTACGGACACGCCTACGTGCCCATGGACGAGACCCTGGCCCGGGTCTGCATTGATGTCTCCAACCGGCCCTGTCTCCACTACGAGGTCCCGGTTCCGGATCAGAAAGTGGGACACTTTGATACGGCTCTTGCCAAGGAATTCTTTCGCGCCGTTTCCCTGCATGGAGGTCTGACACTCCATGCGGATCTGCTCCACGGGGAGAACAGCCATCATATTCTTGAGGCTGTCTTCAAGGCCTTTGGTCGCTCACTGTCGCTTGCTGTGAGCCTCCATCCATCGCTGCGCGGGCAGCTTTCCAGCAAGGGAACGCTGTAACGTCCCGGCCTCAGTCCATGGCTGACCTCCGGGACCGGCGTGGTGGCTGCCGGTCCTTGCCTCCGGGCAGGGGGCGACCTATCTTTTCCATATCAGATGTATGGAACCTGCCTTGAAAAAAGGCCATTAACCGACAGGAGTACAACTATGAAATCTGGTTTTTCACCGCTGGCCGTGGTCCTGGCCGCTCTGGTCCTGGTGCTCGGTGGCTGCGGGGCTCCGAAGAGCGTACCCACAGGGGGGGACACTCTGATCTCCAACTACCCGGTCCGCTGTATCACTGTGCTGCCGGTCCGGAAACCGCTGAACCCTGATGACGACATGTCTCCGGCGGCCACCGCAGAAATGGCCCGGGGGATTCCGGTACTTGACCGGCTGCTGCGGGAGCAACTCGCCGGACGCGGTGATGTGCGGTTTGTCTCCGGGCACCAGCTTGCCGGCCTGGGTGAAGGGCTGACTCCCGGGGAGCAGGCCCTGGTCCGTGAGGCAGGCAAGCGGTTTGGCTGTAATGCGGTGCTTGAAGTCTTCCTGGAGCGTTACCAGGAGCGGATCGGTGGAGAGTATGCGGTGGAACAGCCGGCATCGGTGGCTTTCAGTTACCGGTTGATCGGGGTTGATAGTGGGGCGGTGCTCTGCCGGGGAACCTTTGACGAGGTCCAGCAGTCGGTGGCAGAGAATATCTTTGCCTTCGGCAAGGCCAGAAAGCGTGGCTTCACCTGGGTGACGGCCGAGGAACTGCTGCGCGAGGGGCTGCGGGAAAAGCTCTCCGGCTGTTCCTACCTGGTTCCGGCCCGGTAGCAGGCAGAGACAGGCCATGAAAAGACCCCTCAGCCGCGCCATCAACCGGCGTATTGGCCGGACCATGCACCAGTGGGACATGCTTGCCCATGGAGACCGGGTTCTGGTCGCGGTTTCCGGCGGCATCGATTCTCTGGTGCTTTCCTGGCTGCTTCTGCACTGGCGGTCCAAAGCCCCCATTGACTTTACCCTCCACCCGGTGCATATCGATACAGAAAGTGTCGATGGCCAGCCTGGAAAGGCTGCCCGGGACGTGGCCGGGGAACTGGAGAAGATCGGCCTGCCCTGTCATGTGGTCCCCTCAGCCTGGCAGTCGCCCCTGCCGGAGGACACCACCTTGCTGGAAAACCAGCGCAAGGATATCTGTTTTCAGTGCTCCAGCAACCGCAGACGGCAACTCTTTGATACGGCCAGGGATCTGGGTTGTAACAAGCTGGCTCTGGGCCATCACCAGGATGATCTCATTGAAACCTTTTTCATCAACCTGACCAGTGCCGGCAATATCAGTACCATGAAGCCCAGGCAGGAGCTCTTCGAGGGCCGTTTGACTCTTATCCGGCCACTGGCCGGGATTGAAAAGGCCGAGATACGAAAAATCGGAGCGGCCGTGGGGGTCACTCCGGTTCCTTCCTCCTGTCCCCTGTCGGAACAGACCCGGCGCCGCGACGTCAGGGATGTTCTGGAGTCCCTCTATCAACTGATCCCCGGGTCCAGGGAACACATCTTTGCCGCCCTTGCCAATGTCCGCCACGAGTATCTGCTGGACCGTTAGGCTGCAGATCCTGTTCTTACCCTGGTAAATTCTTGAAACTTCACGCGATACTGCTGCTATCATGGATACCACTCTGGATTGCCTTGTCTGTTTTATGCGCCAGGCCCTGACAACCGCCAGGCTTTCCACCAGGGATTCGCTGCTCCAGCGGCGGGTGGTCAACGAGGCCGGCGCCCTCCTTTCCCGGATCGACTTCGGCCTGACGCCGCCGGAAAATGCCGTGGATCTCTACCAGATGATCGCCAGGCTTACCGGGGTCGAGGATCCCTTTGCTGATCTTAAGGCCCAGGGTAACGAGCTCGCTCTGGCCATGCGTGATACTGTCCGGGAGCAAATCCGCATGGCGCCGGATCCGCTCCTGGCCGCAGTTCGTTTTGCCATTGGCGGCAATATCATCGATTATGCGGCCCAGCACAGTTTCGACGTCGATGCCACCATGGCCGCCTGCCTGGTGAGCCCCTTTCTCCTGGATTCAACGCCCGCTCTTGTGGCGGCGCTTGACAGAAAACCCGAAGTGCTTTATCTGGCAGATAATGCAGGGGAAATCGTATTCGATGGCCTGCTGGTGGAAGAGCTTTTGCGCCGGGACTGCCGGGTGACGCTGGTGGTACGGGAAGGGGCCATCATTAACGACGCCACCATGGATGATGTCAGGGCCTGCGGGCTGGATGGTCTCTGCCCGGTGATAACCAGTGGGGCTGTCTGCCCGGGGACCCCTCTTGCGCGTTGCAGCAGTGAGTTCAGAGAGCTTTTTCATCGGGCTGACCTCATCATCAGCAAGGGGATGGGCAACTATGAAACCCTCTCCGATGTGGTCGCGCCCCTGTTTTTTCTTTTCACCGTCAAATGCCAGGTGGTGGCGGAAGATATCCGCAGGCGGATGTCGCTGGCGCCCGGCAGTGTGAAAGGGGAGGGCGAGATGGTGGTTATGGAGCAGAAGCAGAGCTGACACCCGTGCAGGCTCCCGCGGCCTGTGCAACGAAACATGAAAGCTGTTGTCCCCCTGGAGGGTGGGACGAGACTTTCATATAAAAACGAGGCAACATGAAAGAGCAGATTAAAGATATTCTCGATCCGAATCAGGTGGGCAGAACACTGGAGGTCGATGGATGGGTGCGGACCCGGCGTGATTCCGGGGCGCTGTGTTTTCTGGAAATAAATGACGGTTCCTGCCTGGCCAATCTCCAGGTTATTGCCGAATCGACCCTGCCTAATTTTGATACAGAGGTGAAAAAACTGGGCACCGGCTGCGCGGTCCGGATCCATGGGAAGCTGGTGGAATCTCCGGCCAAGGGCCAGGATGTGGAGCTGCGGGCCGGCGAAGTGACGGTTATCGGCTGGGCCGATCCGGGCAGCTATCCGCTCCAGAAAAAACGTCATTCTTTTGAGTTTCTCCGCTCAATAGCCCACCTGCGGCCGCGGACCAACGCCCTGGCCAGCGTGGCCCGGATCCGCAGCGAATTGAGCTTTGCCATTCACCGCTTTTTCCATGACCGGGGTTCTTCCTGGTTAACACCCCGATTATCACCACCTCGGACTGCGAGGGAGCCGGGGAGATGTTCACCGTCACTGCCCTGGAACCCGGAGAAATGACGGGTAGAGATCCCTGGAGGAATGATTTTTTCGGCCGCCATGCCGGGCTGACCGTGAGCGGCCAGCTCCAGGCCGAGATCTATGCCCTGGCCCTGGGGCGGGTCTACACCTTCGGTCCCACGTTCCGGGCCGAAAACTCCAATACCTCGCGGCACCTGGCCGAGTTCTGGATGCTGGAGCCGGAGATGGCGTTCTGCGATCTTGGCTGCAATATGGACCTGGCCGAGTCCCTTATCCAGAATCTGATTCAGGTGGTGCAGGATCGGTGCAGCGAGGACATTGCACTTTTTGACCGGTTTGTTGCAAAAGGATTATGTAAGCGCCTTGAAAACGTGGTTGCCCATCCCTTTGTCCGCATGACCTACACCGAGGCTGTTGATGCGCTGAAAAAATCCGGCCGGGAATTTGCTTTCCCCGTTTCCTGGGGCATGGACCTGCAGTCCGAGCATGAACGGTGGCTGTGTGAGGAGCTGGCCGGCCGGCCGGTGATCGTCACCGACTACCCAAAGGGGATCAAGCCGTTTTACATGCGGGTGGCCGATGATGGAAAAACCGTGGCGGCCATGGATATCCTGGTGCCCGGGATTGGCGAACTGGTGGGCGGCAGCCAGCGCGAGGAACGGCTCGATGTCCTGGAGGCACGAATGGAGGAAGCCGGACTGGACCTGGAGGAGTACAGCTGGTACCTGGACCTGCGCCGGTATGGCTCGGTACCCCATTCCGGCTTCGGTCTGGGATTTGAGCGTCTGGTCCAGTTTGTCACCGGTATGACCAATATCCGGGACGTGATTCCCTTCCCCAGGACGCCGGGTAGTGCTCCGTGCTGAGCGAGGGGAACAGATTTTTTCTTTTTTCTGATTACCATCAATCTTCAGCATTGAAACCGGTGTCGACCTCCCTTGTTTCACGGGACGCCATAAACCCGTCCCTGGGGGCTTGACTGTGGCCATCCAGGCCACAGACACCCGTGAAACAAGTGAGGCCGACACCTTCAGGCATCGGTGGCTGAATTTCAGTGGTAATCACATTCTTTTTTGAGGACAACGCAGCGTGGTCACGGGTAATACGGCAGGACTGAAAACCAGGCAGCTCCGAGCCCTTGAGCGACTTGGTCAGAAACGGGTCGATCCCGATGAGATAATCGGCCGGGATCTGGCCCGCAGTGTGGCGGCCCTGTCCACGGAACTGAACCGGCAGATCGGTCTGCTCATCCACCGCTCCGGCCAGGTGGAGTCGGTGATCGTCGGTGATTACGACCGGATCGTCATCCCGGTACTCAGCCATGTACGGACCGCCGGCGGCCGGCTTCGGGGCCTGCGTCTGGTCCATACCAGTTTCGGTTCCGGACTCATCGATGAAGATATCATGGACATGGCCTGCCTCAGGCTGGACCTGGTCTCGGTCCTGACCATGGAAGATGGCCTGCCGGAGTTCCTGCATACCGCCCATCTGGCCCCGGTGCCGGTGGCGGGCCGTGACTGGATTCTGCTGGATTCGGTCCATCCGGCCCGCCAGACCCTGTCCTGTCGCGATCTCATCGAGGCGCTGGAAGATGAATTCGTCCGGGTCCGGCCGGTACGAGAGGTGGATCAGGGCCAGGACCGGGCCATCCTGGTCAGCGTGACCACGGGCTCGCGGGCCGGAGCCGACGACTCCATGGCCGAGCTCAGGGAGCTTGCCCGGGCGGCCGGAGTGGTGGTCCTGGATCAGGTCATCCAGCGGCGGCGCAAGATTCATCCACGTTTCATCCTCGGGCGGGGCAAGCTCATGGAAATCATGCTGTTGTCGCTGCGTCTCGGGGCTAACCTGCTTATCTTCGACCAGGAGCTCAGTCCGTCGCAGATCCGTTCAGTGACCGATCACACCGACCTACGGGTCATCGACCGGACCCAGCTCATCCTCGATATCTTTGCCAGTCGGGCCCGTTCCAGGGAGGGCAAACTGCAGATCGAGATGGCCCAGCTCAAATACATGCTGCCCAGACTGTCCACCCGGGATGACGCCCTGTCCCGGCTGACCGGCGGCATCGGCGCCCGGGGACCGGGAGAGACCCGGCTGGAGATCGATCGCCGGCGGATCAACGACCGGATCGCCCGGCTGGCCAGAGAACTCAAAAAGGTGGGTCAGGAGCGGTTTCACCGGCGCAGCCGGCGCCGGAAGCGCGATGTGCCGGTCATTTCCCTTGTCGGGTACACCAATGCCGGCAAATCCACATTGCTCAACACCCTGACCCGCAGCGATATCCAGGCCGAGGACATGCTCTTTGCCACCCTGGATCCCACCAGTCGGCGGTTGCGTTTTCCCCAGGACATGGAGGTGATCATCACCGACACCGTGGGCTTTATCCGCAATCTGCCCGCCGAACTGCTCAAGGCCTTTGAGTCGACTCTGGAAGAACTCTTTGAGGCCAACCTCCTGGTCCATGTGATTGATGTGGCCAACCCTGCCTGGCGGGAACAGGCCGAGGTGGTTGAGCAACTGCTGCGCCGTCTCGATCTGGACCGTATTCCGCTATTGCGGGTCTATAACAAGATGGATCTGCTCGATCCCCAGACCCGTGCGCAGGTGGAACGGATGGAAGGCGTTGCGATCAGTGCCCTTGACCGGTCGACGCTGCGGGAATTTTTCGTCCAGGCCCAGGCCATGCTGCAGCGGGAACTGGGTGGGTGAGGGGGTCTCGCCCAGAGAGAATTTCAGGGCTGGAGAAAAAAACCAAGCGCCTTTTCCACTTCCTTGTCAAGGAATTCGCAGCCGATATCATTGCCCCGGACCGAGCGGACCACGGCTTCTTTTTTCAACTTGGTCTGTTTCTTGTCGTTGAGGTGAAACTCAAGCAGGAGGATCTGGTCCTTTTCGATGTTGTGCAGGCCCGAGACCGTAAAGCCGATTCCGGAGCGGGAGATATTTTTTATATGCACCACTCCGCCCCCGCCAGCCGGTGGCCTGATGATGGCATAGGTCCCGGGCAGCCGGGTCTGTTTGCGGTAATGGCGGCGGAAATCCAGGTGGGCGGTAAAGATCTGTCCGCAGCGGCACTTGACGTTCAGGGCGTGTTTCCTGTGTCGGTACCTGCCCACGGCGGCCTTTTTGGCCGTTTTGCAGGTCGGGCAGATGATGGTGGCGATGTTGTCGTGACGGACAAATGTCTTGACGGAGACCATGGGCTCAGTCGTAGATGATGCAGGTGTAGCGTTCCAGGATTTCTTCCGTTTCCCGGTCAAGTTCCGAGGCCAGTTCGTGGATCTGGTATTCCTGGCCGCAACGGGTGCACTTGAGCCGTACCTGACGGCAGCGCCGGCTCACTTCCAGCTTGCCCTGGCATTTCTTGCATTGCATGATCTTATTTTCCCATGAGTTCGGAACGGGTAAAGATGGCCTTCAGAGGATAGCCCTGTTCGGCGAGGGTTTCGGCGCCACCCTCTTCCCGGTCGACAACAGTGGCCACCAGGGCGACCTTAAAGCCCTCGTTTTCCACCCGCTCGATGACCTTGATCAGCGTGCCGCCGGTGGTGACCACGTCTTCCACCAGAGCCACGGCCCCGCCGGGAACCAGGTTGTTCTTGCCCTCGATGAAGTTCCCGGTCCCGTGTCCCTTGGCCTCCTTGCGGACAATAAAGGCCGGGATCGGCTCTTTTTCCAGGTAGCTGATCAGGGATACCGCTGTGACCAGGGGATCGGCGCCCAGGGTCATGCCCCCCACGCCGGTGATTTTTTCCGGATGATTCCTGATCAGGTCAAAAAGCAGTCTGCCGCAGAGATAGGCCCCCTCGGCATCAAGGGTGGTCTGTTTGCCGTCCACGTAGAAGTCGGACGTCTTGCCGGAGGTCAGGGTGAAGGTCCCTTCCCGGTACGATTTTTCAAGCAGCAGTTCTTTGAGGCGTTGCCTTTCATTCATGGGTATGCTTCCTGTTGGATTAGGGCGGTCTTTGGTTGACAGGATCACAAAATACCTGGTTTGGGCTGCGGTGCAAACGGTTTTTTTTTTCGGCCACCTGTCCACCGCCCGGCAGCAGGGAAGAACTCGCGCATCTGTCCCCGGGCCGCGTCGGAGTGAGCAGCTAAAATCAGGTGAAAAAACCGCACTTTTCGGTGTTTTTCATTTTTTCTCTATGCTACCATGAAAGTACGCATGCAAAGTGGCCCTTAGTCGTAGGGTTTCCTCTATGCGCAGCCTTCCGGGGCCCCCCGGACCAAGTTGTACTATAGAACGATACAGGCCTCTGTTTCCGGCCGGCAGGACGTCGGACAGAGGGCTGGCTTCAGTTGGTTCTTGTCATCTAACACCCATGCAGGCTCCCACGGCCTGCGCAACGAAACATGAAAGCTGTTGTCCCCCTGGAGGGTGGGACGAGACTTTCATATAAAAAGGAGCTTTTTATGTGTGGTATTGTGGGCTATGTCGGTACCAGGAGAGTTGTTCCCGTATTGATTGAAGGACTGCGACGGCTGGAATACCGTGGCTATGATTCGGCAGGGCTGGTGTATCACTACGAGGGCGAGCTGGTCCGGTACCGGGCCCGGGGCAAATTGTCCAACCTGGAAGAGGTAGTGGACGAAAACATCGGGGTGGCGAGCCGCACCGGTCTTGGCCATACCCGCTGGGCGACCCATGGCGCCCCGACCAGGGATAATGCCCATCCCCACACCGACTGCACCGGTGAGCTGGTTGTGGTCCATAACGGCATCATCGAGAACTACGGGGCCCTGAAGGAGGAACTGCGGGCAAAGGGCCATGAGTTTTCTTCTGAAACCGACACTGAGGTCCTGGCCCATCTGATCGAAGAGTATCTGGAAGACGACCTGGTGGCCGCGGTCCGCCAGGCCCTGGCCCGGGTGGAGGGATCGTACGCCCTGGGGGTGCTCTGGGCCCGGGAGCCGCAGAAACTGATCGCCGCCCGCAACCACAGCCCACTGGTCCTGGGTGTGGATGAGGAGGCCTGTTATATCGCCTCGGATATCCCGGCCCTGCTGCCCTATACCCGGCAGGTCATCTTCCTTGATGACCGGGAACTGGCCGTGCTCGAGCCGGGGAGCTACACCATCACCCGGATCGATGATGAGGAGGTGCTGGACAAGAAGATTTCGACCATCGACTGGAATGCCTCCATGGCGGAGAAGGCCGGCTTCAAGCATTTCATGCTCAAGGAGATCTTCGAGCAGCCCGAGGCTATCCTGAACACCGTCAAGGGGCGGATCATCCCGGACTCCGGCCAGGTCGACCTGCCTGAAATCGGCCTGGATGACGAGACCATCCGCGGTATCGAGCGCATCGCCCTGGTGGCCTGCGGGACCTCCTGGCATGCGGCCCTGGTGGCCAAGTACTGGATCGAAAAATGGGTCGGAGTGCCGGTGGAGGTGGATATCGCCTCGGAGTTCCGCTACCGGACCCTGCTTTTGAACGACCGGGTGCTGACCATTTCCATTTCCCAGTCAGGGGAGACCGCCGATACCCTGGCCGGTATCCGGCTGGCCAGTCAGCTGGGTTCACGGATTCTGACCATCTGTAACGTGGTCGGTTCCACCATGACCCGGGAGGCGGACGGGGTGATCTATACCCATGCCGGGCCGGAAATAGGGGTGGCCTCCACCAAGGCCTTTACCAGTCAGCTGGCGGCCCTGTTTTTGTTGACCCTCTATCTCGGCAAGGTCCGGGAGACCATCGAGCCCGAAACCCTGCGTGAGCTGGGCCATGCCCTGGTGGGCATTGCCGGGGTGATCGAGGAGGAACTGCCTACCATCCGCTCACAGATCCAGGAACTCATCGAGCGGTATTATGACAGCCGCGACTTTCTTTTCGTCGGCCGGGGGCTCAACTTCCCCATTGCCCTGGAGGGGGCGCTCAAGCTCAAGGAGATCTCCTATATCCATGCCGAGGGTTATGCCTCGGGTGAGCTCAAGCACGGGCCCATCGCCCTGATCGACAAAGACATGCCGGTCATGGCCCTGGTGCCTCGCGACGGGGTCTACCAGAAGTCCATCTCCAATGTGGAGGAGATCAAGGCCCGACAGGGGAGGCTGGTACTGATCGGAACTCGGGGAGATGAGCATCTGCCCACCCTCACCGATGATGTGCTCTACCTGCCCCGGGTCCATGATGAGCTCAATCCGCTGCTCTACACCATTCCGGCACAGCTCCTGGCCTATGAGATCGCCAACCGCCGCGGCTGCGACGTGGATCAGCCCCGGAATCTTGCCAAGAGCGTGACCGTGGAATAACATGCCACCGGAAACCATTGGCGGGCTTTTTTACATGCAGGCATGATATCAGCAGGTTCATGGTCTGGACAGGTCTCCTCCGGTCGTCCGCCCCGGTTTTCCGGTTGCTGCCCGCTTTCCGTTCAATTCCAGTATCCAGAACCCAGCCATGATTCGTATCGGTATCGAAGAACTCGTCTCCCGGCCGCCAGCCTTCCTCCGGGGCAGGCGGCTGGCCCTGCTCTGCAACCAGGCCTCCACGGACCGCAATTTTATTCACAGCCGCGAGCTTATCAGCCAGGCCTTTCCCGGTCAGCTCACCTGTCTTTTTTCGCCCCAGCACGGCTTTTACAGCGAAAAACAGGACAACATGATCGAGTCGGATCATATCACCGACCCCCTGACCGGACTGCCGGTCTATTCGCTGTATGGTGATAAACGAAGGCCCGATGCAGAGATGTTCGAATCCTTTGAGGTCCTGCTGGTGGATCTCATCGATGTGGGGACCCGGGTCTACACCTTTATCTGGACCGTGATTTACTGCCTGCAGACTGCGGTCGAAACCGGAACAGCGGTGGTGATCCTCGACCGGCCAAACCCTGTCGGCGGGCATCTGGTGGAAGGGAACCTGCTCCTTGCCCAGTGGAGTTCCTTTGTCGGTCTTCATCCCATACCCATGCGCCATGGACTGACCCTGGGCGAGCTGGCCCTGTTGCTGAACCGGGAGATGGGTATCGGGGCCGAGCTTGAGGTGGTTCCCATGCAGGGCTGGCAGCGGACGATGTTTTTCCCCGATACCGGTTTTCCCTGGGTGTACCCCTCTCCCAACATGCCCTCTCCGCAGACCGCCCTGGTCTATCCCGGCCAGGTGATCTGGGAAGGGAGCAATATCTCCGAGGGCCGCGGTACGACCCTTCCCTTTGAGCTTTTTGGCGCCCCTTTTTTTGATCAGGATGCGATCGTATCGCAGCTGGACCGCCGCCATCTGGCCGGCTGTGTTCTTCGGCCCGTTGTCTTTGAACCCACTTCGGGCAAATGGGCCGGCACACCCTGCAGGGGGTTTCAGATCCATGTCACCGATCCCCACGCTTTTCGGTCCTACCGGCTCAGCCTGGCCCTGCTCGGCGTACTGCTGCGCCTCTATCCGGACGAGTTTTCCTATAAGGAGCCGCCCTATGAATATGAATTCGAGCGAATGCCCATGGATCTGATCCTAGGTGACCAGCAGGTGCGGCTGGCCCTGGAATCCGGGGCGGATGTCCTGGAACTGGAACAGGCGTGGCAACCGGATCTGGACCGGTTCGAGTCGCTGCGCCGCGCTGTTTTTCTTTACGACTAAGTGGAAATACGCTATGCTCCGCCTGCCTTGCGGCTGGCGGTGGGCAGAGGGATGAAGAGAAGAGATGGAAAAGATATATACAGTGCAGGAACTCGCAAAGCTGGTTCAGGGTGAGGTGGTCGGTGATCCCACCACCAGGGTCCGTGGTCTCAACGGCCTGGAACGGGCCCGGGAGGATGAGCTCACCTTTATCACCAGCGCGAAGAAAAAGGACGACCTGGTCCAGAGCCGGGCAGGAGCCTGCATCATACCCCGGGACCTGGCCGGGGTGGACCGGCCCGCCATCCGGGTGGACAATCCGGATCTTGCCGCGGCCATTATTCATAATTTCTTTCTCAAACGCCCGTTTACGGCCACCGGGATACATCCATCGGTCCAGGTCGGTACGGACTGCACTATCGATCCCTGTGTCTCGATCCATGCCCTGGTCAGTATCGGAGACCGGGTGCGTATTGGACGGGAGGTGGAAATCCACCCTGGAGTGGTGCTCGGTGACGGGGTAACCATCGGCGAGGGAACCGTACTCTATCCCAATGTCACCATCTGCGCCGGGTGTGTGATCGGCCGGCGGGTCATTATCCATCCCGGGGCGGTGATCGGCAGTGACGGCTTTGGCTTTGCCACTGACCGAACCACCGGCGAGCATGTGAAGAGGCCTCAGGTCGGTATTGTGCGTATCGACGATGACGTGGAAATCGGTGCCAATACCTGCATCGACCGGGCCGCGTTTGGCGAGACCCGGATCAGGCGCGGGGTCAAAATCGATAATCTTGTCCAGGTGGCCCATAACGTGGATGTGGGCGAGAACTCCATACTCGTTTCCCAGGTGGGCATCGCCGGCTCAACCACCCTGGGGCGCAATGTGGTCCTGGGCGGCAAGACCGCCGTGGCCGGGCATATTCACCTGGGAGACGGGGTCATGACCGCGGCCATGTCCGGGGTGCATAACAGTCAGGAAAACGGCGCCGTCCTGGGGGAGCCCCGGCCTTTGATATCCGTAAATGGGGCCGGGCCGCCACTGCTTTCATGCGGCTGCCCGAGATGCACAGGGAGATCCGGCGGCTTAAAAAAGAAATCTCGAGGCTTTCGGATCTGCTGCAGGACAGGGACAGGGACGCATAAGCGGCTGCCGCCCGCCGCGGTCCGATACAGGCCTAAGTTGAGCGATTAAAAATAAAAACAGTTATAATCATTTATCTTTTTACCATTTGCAGATGGGTGAAACGTTCAATTTAGGACAGGAAAAAACAAAGAGGAGAGGGGCGTATGGCGCAAGAAACAACAGAACATACCATGCCGATAGATATCAAAGGGATACTCGACCTTCTGCCGCATCGGTATCCCTTTATTCTGGTGGACCGGGTTCTGGAAATGGAGCCGGGCAGGTCGATCACCGTGCTGAAAAACGTGACCATGAACGAGCCCTTCTTTCAGGGCCATTTCCCCGGTGAGCCGGTGATGCCCGGGGTGCTGATCCTGGAAGGCATGGCCCAGGCCGGAGCGCTCCTGGCCTATCTGTCCACTCCGGAAACCATTGGTGACAAGCTGGTCTATTTCGCCGGTCTGGACAAGGTACGGTTCCGGCGGATGGTCCGTCCCGGGGATCAGTTGATCTACAAGCTGGAACTGATCCGCCACAAGACCAAACTCAGCAAGATGTCCGGCATGGCCTACGTCGACGGTCAGCTTGCCACCGAGGCACAGCTCATGGCCACCTTCGCCTGATTGGCCATTTTGGCAGGAGGACGATCCGTCACTCCGGTCTCAGCTATTAATTTTTTACAAGTACCCAGATATATGCCCATACATCCCACAGCCGTTATCGATAACGAGGCGGAAATAGACTCTACAGCCACCATCGGCGCTTATGCCGTTATCGACGGCAAGGTCCGGATCGGTCCGGAAACCGTGGTGGAGCCCCATGCAGTGGTCTCCGGCCCCACCACCATCGGCGCCCGGAACAAGATCGGTTCCTTTTCCTCGGTGGGCGGCCCGCCCCAGGACATGCATTACAAGGGCGAACCCACGGAGCTGATTATCGGTGATGACAATCAGATCCGCGAATATGTCTCCATCCACCGGGGGACCGTCTCCGGCAACGGTCGAACCGTGATCGGCAACGCCAACATGTTCATGGCCTATACCCATATCGCCCATGACTGTACCATCGGCAACCATGTGATCATGGCCAATGTGGCCACTCTGGCCGGTCATGTACAGCTCGAGGATCATGTCAGCCTCGGTGGTCTCGTGGCCATCCACCAGTTCTGCCGGGTCGGAGCCTACACCTATGTGGGCGGGCTGTCGGGAATCAGCCTCGATGTGCCGCCCTATGTCATCCTCACCGGGACCAGGAACCAGATGCGGATTGCCGGTATCAACAAGATCGGCCTGAGGCGGCACGGCATGAGCCGGGAAACCATCTCCAAGCTGGATCACGCTTTCAAGATCATCTTCCGTACGCCCCAGCTGCTGCTCAAGGATGCCTTGGTCAAGACTCTGGAAGAAATCCCGGACTGTCCCGAGGTGCGCACCCTGGTGGAATTCTTCCAGTCCAGCAAGCGCGGGGTGGTCAAACGCACCACCGAGGCTTGAGTTCAGGATCATGGATGAACCCATCGGGCTCATTGCCGGCGGCGGTCAGTTTCCCCTCCTCTTTGCCAGGGCTGCCCGGGAGGCGGGACGGCGGGTGGTGGCCATCGGCCACCGGGGGGAGACCGATCCCGGTCTTGAAACCGAGGTCCATATTCTCTACTGGGTCAAGCTGGGGCAACTGGGTCGGATCATCAAGTGTTTTCACCGGGAACAGGTCCGCCAGACAGTGTTTTGCGGAACCATCACCAAGACCCGTATTTTCAGGGACGTTCTCCCGGATCTGAAGGGGCTGGTCCTGTGGAAAAAGATCGACCGTCACCAGGACGATGCCATTCTCCGGGCCGTGGCCGGGGCCCTGGAGGACGAAGGCATCGAGGTCCTGCCCTCCACCTGTTATCTCAAGCATCTCTTCTTCCCCCGCGGCATTCTCAGCCGGAAAAAACCCACCAGTGAACAGATGGATGATATTCGTTTCGGCTGGAGCATTGCCCGGGAAATGGGCCGCCTTGATATAGGCCAGTGCGTGGTGGTGCGGGACCGGACCGTGCTGGCGGTGGAAGCCATCGAGGGCACCGACTCCGCCATTCGTCGGGGCGGAGAACTGGCCGGCAGCGGCGCCGTGGTGGTGAAGCTGAAAAAGCCTGGCCAGGACTTCCGCTTTGATCTCCCTGCCACCGGGCTCGGGACCATCGAAACCCTGGCCGCGGTCCGGGGAGCGGTGCTGGCCGTGGAGGCCGGTCAGTCCCTGGTCTTTGACCGGGAAGAGATGATCCGGGCCGCCGACCGGGCCGGTCTGGTGGTGGTGGGCCTGAACGATGAAGACCTGGACCTCCCTGGATCCGGGCCCTGAGTCTTCCCTGTCCCTGCTCCGGTCTACTCGCCTCTTTTTCCTATCAGCACCCTGATAGGTTCCTGGATCCCCACCTGCTGGGCGAAGTTGCTCAGACTCTGGATCATGGGCCAGGTGACTTCCTGTCCCTTGGGGATCAGCAGGACGCCGTTCCTGGCAAACACATCTTCCTGGACAATCATACCCGGAGCGATATCCCGCGCTTTCAGGCTGATAACCTCGGTGGGCCGTTCCTGACTCTTTGTTTTTTCCAGCAACCGCAGGAGGGCCTGGATGTAGGCGCCCCGGTCGCGCTTCATCTGTCGCATGGCCTCGGCCGGTTCCATGCCGCGATAAAGAAGGAGGTCATAGTCCAGGGTGGTCTTGAGCAGCTGGGCGCCGATACAGACCTCCTCGGCGAGTTTCTCTTCCAGCCCGTCGTCATACTCGTCAAATCGGCGTAGCTGATGGGCGATCATGGCGGCCACGTTTTCAAGCCGCGGAATATTGCCAAGCAGCCGGCTGCCGACCAGGGGATGGTTTGCAAACATCTGCTGCTCGTCCGGCGTCAGCTCGATATTGGCATACCGCTTGTTGAGGATCTCGGCCGGCAGGGTGATGCAGCCGATCTGCGACATGAGCGCGGCTATCTCAAACTGCCACAGGCCAGGCAGCTGCAGTTCCCTGGCCATGGTCACCACGTAATGTTTGATCCGGTAACCGCTGGAAAAAGCAAGGGGATTGGCCTGACTGAGGATCTCGGTCAGGACCTTGACACTGCCCCGCAGGGTTTCGTCGAGCAGGTTCCGTTCCGCCGATTCCACCCGGTACTGGTGCAGGGCCATGGTCAGGGCCAGGATCAGAGTTCCCGACGAACAGGGTTTGGTCAGGAAGCGGAAGATGTTTCCCTTGTTTACCGCCTTGATGGCGGTTTCCTGGTCCGCATTGCCGGTGAGCATGATGCGGATGGTTTCAGGATAGAGATCCTTGACCCGGGAAAGCAGCTGGATGCCGTCCATGCCCGGCATGCGCATGTCCGATACAATGACCGCAAAGGGCCCTTCCTTTTTCAGTATCTGCAGAGCCTCGTCGCCGCTGGTGGCCGTATGGGTGGCAAAGCGTTTGCGTAGCTGCCGGGTCAGGGATTGCAGGACATTGACTTCATCGTCAACCAGGAGGATCTTTTCTGTCATCATTGCTCTCCCAGGCAAAGGTTGTGCCAGGATTCAACTCGATCGCTCAGGTCGAGCCGGGCAAGATATTCGGTGTTATAGCCGGATGGTGTGCCGATGATCTCGTCGGGATGGAGCTGGTGGCTGAGCACGTCCGCGACATGGATAGCCAGGACCGGGCTCAGTTCCTGACCGGGAAACCGTTCCAGTCGATGATGAAAACAGCATGCTTCAACCACTGATCCGGGCAACCCCCACAATCCGACCAGATAGGCCCCCACATCGTCATGTCCGGCGCCAAAGACCTGGCGCTCGGCCTCGACCAGGACCATTTCCTTCTCTCTGGCCAGTAGCACCGCTTCTTCGAACCGGGCTGGCATAAAGGAGATAAGGACGAGTTTTCCGATATCGTGGAGAATGCCGCCAAGAAAGGCATCCTCGGCCATTTCCCTGTCATTATATTCCAACGCCGCAATTTTGCGGGCGAACGCGCCGGTGGCCATGGAATGATTCCACAGGCTGTCCACGGAAAAGACTTTGCTTGACGTGTGGAGCTCGGAAAAGATTTCCGTGCCCAGTACCAGGGCCTTGATGGTGTCTAGTCCCAGCAGATTCACAGCCCTGCTCACACTGCTTACCTTCTGGTACAGGCCAAAAAAGGCCGAGTTGACAAGCTGGAGGATTTTGGCGGTCATGGAGATGTCGGTTTCTATGATCGCGGCCACATCGGTCTGGGTGGTGTCCGGATCCTGGAGCGCTTTCTGCAGCCGGACATAGAGCGAGGGCAGGCTTGGCAGGGAGCCGATACCGGAAATGAGTTCCTTGAGCTGACTGTCGCTCATCAAATCATATGTGGCCCCCGCCCGGACCAGGGAGGCTCTTATTTCTTCTGGCAGACAGGGCTTGGACAGGAACTGGTGTACTACCCCGATGGTTCGTAGCACGGATTTGTCATCGGCATAACCCGTGAGCATGATGCGGATTACCCGGGGATGGAGTTTTTTCACCAGGGTCAGCAGTTCCGCGCCATCCATGCCCGGCATTCGCATGTCGGAAACAACGATGTCCACTTGATTTTTATCTAATATTTCCAATGCTTCTCTGCCGCTTGTCGCGCACAGGCAGTCAAATTCCTCGCGCATTGAGCGGACCATACGCCTGAGACCGGAGAGGATGTTTGGTTCATCGTCAACGAAAAGTATCTGTTTTTTCATTGGCTGGTCGTCTGGTTTTTCAGGGGCAGGCGAATGGTGAAGGTCGTGCCGACCCCCTTTTCAGTTTCAAATGTAATGGTTCCCTCATGCTTTTCGGTGACCACATCATGGGCAATGGCCAACCCCTGTCCTGTGCCGCGCCCCACTTCTTTTGTGGTGAAAAAAGGGTCGAAAATCCGGTTTCTGGCATGTTCAGGAATACCGGTACCATTGTCCTGGATCTGTATTTCCACATGGGAATCATCAGCTCTGGTGCTGATACGAATTGTTCCCTTTTCTCCATTGGGGTTATCGCCGATTTTTTCCCCTATGGCATGCGCAGCATTTACCAGTATGTTGAGAATTACCTGCCCCATTTCATCAACCAGGCAGGGGATTTGCGGTATATCGTCTGCAAAATCAGTAATGACCTCTGCAAGATACTTCCATTCATTGCGGCTGACGGTAATGGTCGTTTCAATGATTTTGTTGATATCTGCCGGGACCTTGTCCTTGCTGCCCGGGTGGGAGAACTCCTTCATCGCCTGGACAATGGACGTCACCCGCTGGACTCCTTCCCGTGATTGGGAAATAGCCTGAGGGATTTCCTCGGCAAGGTATTCCCAGTCCGCCTCTTCAAATGCTTCCTGGACAGGTTTGGGTGTTTCAGGCAAAGAGTTCTGCAGCGCCTCCATTACCGTTGCCATATCTCTGAAGGATTCTTCCAGGAAATCGATATTGGTGCTGATGAACTGCGTGGGGGTATTTATTTCATGGGCTATACCGGCAGCCAGTTGGCCCACGGCTTCCAGTTTCTGGGCATGGAGCAGCTTGGTCTGAAGTTTTTCCTTTTCCTGTTCCGCTTTCTTCCTTGGTGTAATATCGGTGGCAATATGTACTGTTCCGATGCGCGTCTTCCCGACCGTATCGTAAAAAGGTTCCACGTGGATCTCCAGGTACTTTTCCTGGACAGGGTCATAAATTTCAATAGTTCTTGGTTCACCATCCATAAGTACTTTGTGGTGGGGACAGTTTTCCGGCAAAATTCCACTGTGGTGCATATAAAAACAGCATTTTTTCCCCACCGCCTCCGCGGGTGTCATGCCCATGGCACGGGCCATGGCCTTGTTGAGCCGGATGATGTTCTGTTCGTGGTCGACCAGGGCTATCAGGGCTGGCATGGCATCGACGGTGCGCTCCCACTCCTGCTTGGCTCGGGAAATCATCTGCTCGACAGCCTTACGTTCCCTGATCTCCTGTTCAAGTTCTTCTGTTCTCTTTTTGACGGTCTCTTCCAGCCATTGCTGGCGTTCCCGTAATTTTATCCGCAACTGGGACCGTTCAAGCACCTGCTCTACCGTATGGAGCAGGAAATTCATATCCTCGATCGGTTTGGTGATATAACCCCAGGCTCCAAGCCGCAGCGCTTCGATGACATCATTTCGCGTGCCGACGCCGGAGACAATGACCACCGGAATTTCCCTGGATTTCTGCACCACCCGGGTCAGCAGTTCCAGGCCGTCCATCCCCGGCATGCGCAGGTCGGTTAAAACAAGATCAATTTTCTTCTCCTGGCACAGTTTCCAGGCTTCACTGCCACTCTCCGCTTCAAGTATCGCGTAGCCATTGTTTTTCAGAAACGAATGCATGGATTTGCGGACAAAGATATCATCTTCAGCCAGCAGGATAGTCGGTTGTGTCATGTTGGTTTTCCTGTCAGTCTGCGTTGCAGAAAGAAAAGTACTGAGAGGCCCGTCTCGAGTTGTTAGCCTCCAGCTATTTACTGAATGGCTGGAGTGGCAGTTCAATAATAAATCGTGCACCCTTGCCTGGTTCGGATTCCACGGATATTTTTCCCTGGTGCTTTTCACAGATAATGGTGTAGGCAACGTAAAGACCAAGGCCTGTTCCTGCCCCGACTTCCTTGGTCGTAAAAAAAGGATCAAAGACGTGTCCGCGAATTTTTTCATCCATGCCTGGGCCGTTATCTTCCACTTCGACCCGTACCGCGGAGCCCGTTCTTGCCGTGCGCAGGATGATACGTGGATTCTCCCTGGTCTGCCCGCCCAGGGCCTGCACTGCATTTTTGATTATATTGAGCAGTACCTGTTCGATTTCCATGGCCACGCACGGCACCGGCGGCAGGTCAGGATCATACTCCCGCCGGATCGTAACATTTAAAATGTCATATTTTTTCTTCAGGTCATAGTCAGCCCGGGCCAGTTCCAAGGCACTGTCCATGAGTTCATTGAGATGTACCATGCTGATTTCTCCCTTTTGCGGGCGACTGAACTCAAGCAGGTTGGTGATGATTTTTGCGGCATTGCTGGCAGAGGCCTGGATACCGTTGAGGAAAAAATCTATTTCCTGGCTCTTGAAATAATCCTGGACTTTGTCCAGGTCAATACCATGCCGGGCAGCCTTTTCCCGGTTGGACTTCTGACCAGGGGACAGTCCCTGCTGAATGACCTGGATCGATTGAAGGATGGCTGAAAGTGGCGTGTTGATTTCGTGGGCAACACCGGCGGCCAGGCCGGCAATGGTGGCCATTTTTTCACTCTGCAGCAGGTGGTCCTGTGCCTTCTGCTGGTCGGTTATATCCTTGGCAATATGGACAAACTGAACAATGTTATCCTGGTCATCCAGGACGGGATGGAGAGAAACCTGATAGGTTCGCTGCAATTTTTCATGTTTCAATACCCGGGTATGTGGCTTGCGGGACTTCACGATGATGTGTATGGGACAGTCTGCACATACTTCCCCCTCACTGGTGAACAGTTCGTAACAGTAACGGCCCGCCAGTGCATGTAGGTCAGTGCCCAGGGCAAGACCGGTGGCTCTGTTAGCCCTGATGATCCGCATATCGGTATCCTGAATCGTGATGATGTCGTCAATTGCATCAAATGTGCGCTCCCAGTCTTCCTTTGCCCGGCGCAGTTGTTCTTCGCTTTTCTTCCGTTCACTGATATCACGGACCAGGGCCAGCATTGCCGGGCGCCCATTGAGTTCAATTCGGGTTGCCTTGACCTCCGAGGGAAACAGTTCTCCACTCCGGCTCACCTGGACAATTTCACAGGTGGATGAGCCGAACTCCATGGTTCGGCGCCAGCAGACCCTGGCAAGATCGGTTCCATCCGGCCTCTGCAGGGCAGCCGGGCCCATGGAGAGCAGTTCCTTGCGACTGTAGCCAAGGCGTCTGACCGCCTCATCGTTGACGTCCAGGAAACGGCCATTTTCTCCCACCACAAAGGCCGCGTCACCGAGATTGTTGAACAGGTTACTGAACCGGGCCTCGCTCGCCCGGATTTTGTCTTCATCGCGGCGGCGCTGCAGGGCCAGCGCGAACAGGGAGGCCATCCGCTCCAGCACGTGCAGGTTTTTTTCTGTGTAGTCCCTGTTGCTGTTCGCCACCGCGATCAGGCCGGTTACGGTGTTGTCGATACGGGAAGGAGCGGCCAGAAAACGCGTAATAGGAAGGTGACCGTATGGGATACCGGTGGAACGGGGATCCTCTGCAGGATTATTGGTTATGATTGGCTCACCTTTTTTAAGGACCCAACCCCACAGTCCGGAAAATTTATCAAAAACAGCAGAGCGTCCCGGGATTCGACATTTTTTCCATACGTCTCCTGAAAAGGTCGGGCAGACAAGGTGCCCGGAGTCCTGGTCAATATAGCCGACAAAACCAATGGGGCTGCACGTGAGTTCCTGGGCGGATCGAAGGACCATGCGGGCTATTTTCTCCAGGGAATGGCTCTGGATGAGGCTCTGCGCCAGCTTTGCAAGGCGGCTGTTGATGTCGACCTCCTGGCGCAGGGATTCTTCCGCCTGGCGCAGCTCGGTCACGTCCTGGCCGATTTCCATGGCGCCGATGATCTGTTGTTTATTATCCCGTACCGGTACCGTGGTTATCCTGATAATCCTGCCGCTCTCGATCTGCCGTTCAAAGCAGCACTTGCGCCCGTCACGCAGAACATTGCGGATCTGGCAGGGATCACAGATCCGTTCCCGGCCTGTCCTTGTCTCGTCGTTTGCGTACTGCCCCCAGAGATCATAACAGTGTCTGCCACGGGCCCGGGCAATGGAAATGTTGGTTAGACGTTCCATGGCCGGATTGATGCGCTGCACCCGCATGTCCCTGTCAAGATAGGAAATACTGACCGGCGCGTTGTTGAGAATGTTTTCCAGCTCGTTGGTCTGCCTGGCAAGTTCGGCTGTCAGCTTCTCCCTTTCGGTAATGTCCTGCAGTACCTGGATTATGCGTGTGATCTTTCCATGGTTGTCCTTGAGTGGAGAGGCAGTTATCTGCAGGATCAGCTTGTTCCCGTTTGGCAGGATGTGTTCGTGAACAACGCAAATCGGCTCGCCTGTGGAAAAGACCCTGGCATGAACGCATGGTATTGTATCGTCACAGGTATCCTGGCAGGGAAACGGGCAGTTATGGGAAATCTGAAAGCACTTGCTTCCAATGATATCCATCTGGCCTGCCCCGGTGCACAGCTCAAGAAAGGCCTGGTTGGCGAACAGGATGGTGTGGTCAGTGTCGATGATCAGTATGGGAACCGCAATGCTTTGCAGAATTGCGTATTCAGGCATAGTCATGGCATGTTTCTGGCTGACTTGTTAAAAGATAAAGCGACCTTCCCCAAACAGATTATGGCAGGCCTCCACCACATCGGCATCATAGAGTGTTCCCCGGTGCCGGTTTATTTCTTCCAGTGCCGTATCAATACCCAGGGCCGGGCGATAAGGCCGGTGGGAAGACATGGCCTCCACCACATCGGCCACTCCAAGGATCCGGGCCTCTATCATGATTTCCCCGTCCTTGAGCCCCTGCGGATAGCCGCTGCCGTCGAGCCGTTCATGGTGTTGATGGACAATCTGGGCCAGCGGCCAGGGAAACTCCATTCTGCGCAGGATATCATACCCTACCTGGACATGGGTCTGGATAAACTGAAATTCAAGATCCGTCAGCCGGCCGGGCTTGGAAAGTAGCTCGCTGGGAATGGCAACCTTGCCCAGGTCATGGATGATTGCCGCCAGGTGCAGGCCTTCTATCTTCCGCGAAGTAAGCCCCATCTCCCGGGCAATGGCCCTGGCCAGCGAGGCGACCCGCTGTTCATGGCCTGCGGTGTATGGGTCACGCTTTTCGACAATGGCGGCCACCACATCGACAATGCCGACCAGGGCCTTTTTCAGCTTGGTTTCACGGTGGCGCAGTTCTGCTGTCCTGTCGGCGACCGTTTTCTCCAACTCCTGTTGATATCGGTGCCGTTCCCGGATCATCACGGCCCGCTCCAGGGCCTTGTTTACGGAATGTTCCAGGAGTGTCATGTCGCGGATAGGTTTGACAAGGAAGTCCCAGGCCCCCAGCCGCAGGCTCTCGATGGCATCTTCCCTGGAACCGACTCCGGAAATAATGATCACCGGTACTTCACCGATCTGCTGGGCCAGAGCTGCCAGTACTTCCAGACCGTCAAGTTCAGGCATGCGCAGGTCAAGAAGCACGAGATCCGGGTTCTTCTGAAAAAATATTTCCAGCCCTACACGGCCATTTTCCGCCTGAAGAATGGTGTATCCCTTTGAGCCGAGATACACGGCAAGGCTGTGGCGGACGAATTGGTCATCTTCGATGATGAGAATTGTTGTATTGGACGTGGTCGTCATGGTTTGATCCAGTAATTTCTTCTTAGTTTGCCGTAAGTCCTGAACCAGTTATGCCGGAACACCGGCTGTTTTTAATGGTGATTCAGGAATATATAGCTTCAAAAAAACAATTTTTCGCCACAGGTTCAGGCAAGCGGCAGCTCCACGGTAAAACATGCACCCTGGCCCGGTTCCGAAACCACATACATCCTGCCCTGGTGTTTTTCGCAGATAATCGCGTAGGAAACCGAGAGACCCAGTCCGGTACCGCAGCCCACCTCCTTGGTCGTGAAAAAGGGCTCGAAGATATGCCTGCGTACTTCCTCGCTCATTCCTGGACCATTATCTTCTACCAGGAACCGGGCCATGGTGTGGGCTTTTTCTGTCCGCAAAGTGATGCGCGGTGATTCCTGGCCGCAATCAGCCATGGCCTGCACCGCGTTTTTAATCAGGTTGAGAATGACCTGCTCTATTTCCATTGCCACGCAAGGGACAGGAGGAAGTTCTGTATCATATTCCCGGATAATCTCTACATTGAGAATATCATATTTTTTCTTGAGATCATAATCGGCCCTGGCCAGTTCCACGGCATTGTCTATGAGGTTATTGAGGTCTGCCGGCGCGAGTTCCCCTTCCTGGGGACGGCTGAATTCGAGCAGGTTGGCGATGATCCTGGCAGCATTGCTGGCCGATGTGTGGATTCCCTCAAGGAAAAAATCGACTTCGCATCTTTTGAAATATGTTTGCAGCCGGTCCAGGTCAATGCCATGCTCGGCAGCCAGTTTTCTGTTTTCCGGGTGGGAGCTGTCGAGGAACTGACGAATGACCTGCACGGACTGGAGAATGGCTGAAAGCGGTGTGTTGATCTCGTGGGCAACTCCTGCGGCCAGCCCGGCAATGGTGGTCATTTTTTCACCCTGCAACAGTTGCTCCTCCAGCCGTTTCTGTTCGGTAATATCCTGGCAGATGCCTCTGTTGTGCAGCGGCTCTCCGCTGTCCGTATAGGTACACCTGCCAATCAGGCGAACTGTTCTGACTCCACTGTCTTTGCGAATGATGCGAAACTGGAGATTGTATGCAGTCTGGCCGGTGGCGTGGCCCTGGCTGATGGTGTTGATGACATATTCCCGGTCATCAGGGTGTACCAGGCCCAGGGCCTGGTCCTGGGTACAGGCTATTTCATCCGGTTCATAACCAAATATTCGATAGAGATTATCAGACCAGAAGCCTTTGCCGGTTTGCCAGTTGCGCTCGTAATATCCCATTCCGGCGATTTCCTGGGCATCTTCCAGGGACTCCATGGCTGCCTGGAGTTTGGCTTCGCTCTGCCGCCTTTTCTCCTCCAGTTCCAGGGAAAAGAGGGCATGGCCAAGATCGCTCGCTATCTCTCCAAACAGTCCTTTTTCCTCTTTGTCACCAAGGAATTCCTGGGGCACCGAGACAGTGAGAAAGCCGTAGGTCTTGTTGTTATGGTGCAGGGGGGCCGTCATGACACCAGCTTCCGGGTAGCTGTTTTGCAGCGGGCAGTGTCGGCAGGTATCGTTGGTGTCGGTGATGCAGACGACATCGCCGCACTCCATGGCAGCCCTTATGCAGGCAGGAAACCGTTGCTGCCCCAGTTCTGTCTCCAGTGGTTCAAACCCGTTGCCGAGTCCGGTATGTGTTGTCTGGCTGACCGTCCCGTTTTCGTCGAACAGGATGCTCCAGGCACTGTTATAACCACGGTTCCTGACAAAGATGGAGCAGCATGACTGGAGTAAGGTCGAGGGATCTTTATGGATATCGATTTCCTGGTGGATATGAACCATGGTTTCCAGGACCAGGTTCAGGTGCTTGAGCCTCTTTTCTTTGCGCAGAATGTCGGTAATATCTCTACCGACGACAACCAGGGTCTGCCGGGAGCCATCATGGTTGAAAAGCGGGCTCTTCAGGACATCAAAAGTTCTGACCGAACCGCCGGGGGTCGGTATGTGCTCGATACTGCGAACCGGGACTCCCTGCCGCCAGGCAGCCTCGTCCGACTCCATACAGGTAAGAAAGGCGTCACGAAAGGATGGGCTGAACGGGATAAGATCCGCATCGGTTTTCCCCTGGTAGACCACATCGGTCAGCTTGAAGAGTTCCAGGTCCGGCTGGTTGGCCAGCAGCCATCGTCCTTCGCCGTCCTTGAGGCAGATAATATCAGGTGTGTTATTGACAATGGTCTCCAGCATTCTTGTCTGCTTCTTTGATTCTTTTTCAAGCTGGAGTTCCCTGGTTATGTCCCGAAAAACGCAGTGGGTACGGAGAACATTATGCTGGCTGTCACGGGAAACACTGCCGTTAAACGAAACATGGATGAGCGAACCGTCTTTTTTTATCAGTTGCAGGACAAGATTTTTTGCTCCGCCCTTATCAAGGAAGCGGGAAAAATGTCTGTTGAATCGGTCCCGTTCGGCAGGAGGCAGAAACTTGGTGAAATCATGCCCGATCACCTCATGTTCTTCATATCCCATGACATCGAGCCAGGCCGGATTTACATCAAGGAAGATGCCGTCTTGATCCAGGGACTGGTAGGCGAGCGGCATGTTGTCGTACAGATGACGGTATCGTCTTTCCTGGGCCGCCAGCCGTTTTTTTGCCTGTCTCTGCTGTTCCAAAAGAGCGCTTAACCACCAGAGGAGCGGAAGAATGCCCAGGAGTATAAGATTGAAAAGACCCCAGTGAAACCTGGTAAACAACGAGTTGATGCCGGCCAGTTCCTCTGAAGGGACATGGACCACGAGATACCAGAAATATGTTTCCGGAGTGAACATGGAGCTGCCGGTATTTTCCGGCAGTCCTGATTCGTTTCCTCCAGACGTCGTGTACGGGCGCAGGGGATAGAGCCTCGAGAAGGAAAACAACCCCTGATCCGTGGCGACCTGGCCCTGCTGCCGGCTGTTCAACACCTTCCAGGCCTGCGGGAAACGGTTGCCGAAGTTACGCCCGTGGTCGAGCATGAAGCCCCACTCGTCGGCAGGATCCGGGGAAAGCAGCCAGTATCCTTCCCGGTTGATCATCATTGGCCGGTGGCCGTAATGGACAGAGTCGGAGTCTGCCGTGGTATTGTTGAAAAAGGCTTCCCTGAAAAGCTGGAGGAGGTATTTGCCCTGATAGTTAATCACGATAACGCCCCGGTTGCTGCCCTGATCGTCAACAATCGGGCGGCCAGACGCAGCGTGGGTTTGTGGGGTGTCTCTATTTCACCATGCTCGACATTGAGATCCAGGGGGGAAAGATAAATTTCTCCTTTTTGCAGTTTGCGCAGATCGGAAAAATAATAGCGCTGGGATTTATCCTGCAGTGCCTCCGGCGGAACAATGACCGGGCCATTTTCGGTGGCATTGACCCGGATGATTTCTTGGCCGTCATGATCCAGCAGGCGGACCTGGTCGTACCAGATCTTGTGCCGGGCAAATACCTGGAATTCAGAAGCAGTGGACCGTAACACCTGGGGGTTTTGCGGATCATGGATCCATTTCCGCAGACAGGGGATTCCGGACAGCGAACGCACATCACTGATGACATGACCGATCTCCCGTTCAAGAATTTTTTTGCCGGCCTGCAGCCGGAGATCTGCCTCTTCCTTGAGCAGTACCATGTCGTGGTGTCTTTCCCAGTGGGCATGGTACAGGAATATGGTACCAAGCAGGATCGCGGAGAGCAGGAGCAAAAAGAAAAAATATCGTGGTGCCGGACAACATTTTCGGGAAGGAGCAGGGGGATCGGATGTTGTTGTCATGTACTTTCCTGCCAGATAGATTTATTATCTTCAAGTCTGTGCTCAGCAACAGGTCCTGATCAGGAGCAGGCAAAAGAGGATCAGGTAGGCTGATGATGCATGGAGCGCAGGCTCTCGCCGCAACAGGCTGTTCTACCGGTTGTGTCCGTTGAACCGGGTTTCAGGATTTTCATTTAATAACTATTATCTTATCATTTGTCAGCTTGTAACACCAACATTTTTGGACAGTTGTTACTGGCACGCAATATTTCTGCTGGAACAGGAATTCCGGATAGACCGGTATGGCTGGACCTGATGGGCGACCGAAGGGAGACTCCGGGCTTCGGCATAGTTCAGCGTTTCTTCTCTCTACCTGTGGAAAAACAAAAAACTCAAAACTCGTGATCACCGCCCCGCGGTGTCACGCAGGTGACCGGACGCTACGTTGATGTCCCTCCGGCCTTTCGTTGCTTTTTGACTGCATACATTTTTTTGTCCGCCAAGTTCAGGAGTTTATCCAGCGTTGTGCCTGGTTCAGCCCGGACAATACCAAAACTGATGGCTATCTGTTCTTCCTGTGGCCGCTCTTTGTTTACCCTGGCCAGTTCCTCGTTCAATCGTCTGAGAATAACTTCTTCGGAGGCCTCGGCAGGATTTGTACCGAGCAGGATGGCAAATTCGTCCCCGCCCATCCGGGCGACAACATCTGATTTTCTTACCGTGGCTTGCAGGATCCGGGCAGTTGTCTGCAGGGCCCGGTCTCCGGCTTCGTGACCAAGAGTGTCATTGATTCGTTTCATGTTATCGAGGTCGGCAAAGAGGAGAAAGGCCTCGTTACCCGAGCGTTTGATACACTGCAGCTGCTGGGCCGCCAGGGTCATGAATCCCCGCCGGTTGTTGAGCCCGGTCAGCTCATCGGTCACCGACAGGGTCTGCAACTGTTGCTCGAGGTGTTTGCGCTCGGAGATATCACGGAAATCCTCTATTATTCCCATGAATTGCCCCTTGGGGTTTACAAAAGGTCTGGCCACTGTCAGGCAGGTGAGAACCTTGCCGTCCGGCCGTTTTTTTTCTGCCTCCTCTCGAACAATTTTACGGCCCTTCTTGATCTGCTCCATGGTGCATTGACCGGTTGTACAGGTGGAGCCGGGAAAAACAACGTGGCATGGCTGACCGATAATCTCTTCGACGGGCAGACCGACCATTTCGGCAAAGGTGGAATTTGCCCGGACTGTGATACCATTCTTGTCTATCACCCGGATGCCATCGGCCGCGGTGTTGAATATCTGGTCCAACTCGGCATGGGATTCTTCAAGCTCCCTCTGCATTTTTTTCAGGTCCGTCACATCAAAGATGGCATTGATCCATCCGGCCTCTCTGTTGTGGACAATAAACGGTGTCTCGTGGACGACCAGGTCACGGCAGGTGCCATTACCGTCATAAAACTGTTGTTCAAAAAAATGGCCACTTTTTCTTGGTTGCTCTCCGGGCCGGTTGGCCTGAAAGAACATTTCAAGGCGGTCCCGGAGAGGTTGATCGGGCCGTAACAGGGAATGGCGGTCTGTGGCAAGGAGCGTGGTAAAGGAGTTGTTTGCCTCGACAATGGTGTTGTCGGTGTTTCGAACCACGACGGGAGTGGGAATGGAATCGATCAGCTGCTTCTGGAAGGCGATACGGCCTGACTGGGTGTACGCATATCGGGAGTGCATGAGCAACAGTAACAGGGAGAAAACGGTTATGATAAACCAGCCCAGGGTATAGCGGTGTTGCAGGGTGTCGTAATAGGGACACCTTTCATGCAAGACCAGGTATCCGGCCGTCTGGCCACTGATATCATCAATGGGCAGCAGGGTGGTCAGAATGGTTGTACCGTTTTTCCTCAGGGGCAGGGAAAAGGGTCTGTTGAGGTTCTGCAGCCATTCATTGTGACGGCCGCGCAGTTGCCCATTGATTTTGTCTATGGTGGCTGTGTCAATCCGCTCTCCATTTCCGGAATCATTGCTGGGGAATACAGTGTTCTGTTCTCCCGTGCGTTCCTCAAGAAAGTTCTCTCCCAGGGCGGAAGGCCGGTAATGTTTTTCCAGGGCCTCTCTGTTCAGGTGTTGCTCGGCCATCTGTCTGCGTACGACAAATCGGGTCTGGCTGGGGAAGGCGTCCATCAGGTTGGCCAGCAGGGCATAGAGCGGTGCGCTGATTTCCACACTGCCGATGAAGTGATTGCCGGCAAAGAGGGGAAAGATAAAGCGATAGGCATGCCAGTGTCGTCCCATTTCGTAGCCCTCCACCGGTTGACCGCTCTGGATGACCCGGGCAACAGACGGACGGATGGTGGTCAACTGGTCCCCAAATTCTTTGGGCAGGTGCATGCGCAGAAAGCTGGTGCCGTCGGCAAAATGAAAGTGCACCTGGCGAAATCCGGCAGTCCGCAAATGATTATATACCGGCAGCAACCGATTATACAGTTCATTGCGCAATCGATTTTGTTCCCGGGGTTCTGCCGATCTGGCCCGGGCGACAATGGTGAGAACCTCGGGTAGGTTGAAATCCCGGTTAAAGGCAAACTCGGCCAGGCGACGATAGGTAAGTACGGTGGCCTTATACTGCTGCTCATGGTCTTTTTGCCGTTCATGGAACAAGTTATTTTGTTCCTGTTCCATAAACTGGTACAGGCCGATAACGGTGATAGCCTGGATACCGATAAAGATCAGTATAGAGATGAAAAATTGTTTTTTCATAGGCCTGAGCGGGACATTGAAGATGGGAAAACGCAAGCCGTTACCGGTTTGTTCTCCGGTCGAGCAGCCTGCCAAAATTTTTTTGTATGTATACAGGTATTGTATCGGAAAGAGAGACTGTCTGTCCATGAACGATAGTGTTTTTCCGTTCCTGGTCCAGGTGGATACTCTGTGCCCCCCCTCCTGGTAGAGATGCTATCTGCCGGGAGCGTTTTTTTTGAGATAGCAATTGTCGTGCCACGTTTGATTCTTAAGAATTGTTTTTATATTGCTATGTTATGGGCTGGGACGAGTGGGTGATATGGAATGGTGTCGACAGATTTTGGTGTGGCTCGACAATATTGTCGATATTGAATCGGGGGGCGGCAGGGAACCAGGGGTATAATTGCCCTGTTGCCGTTTTGGGGATGACAAACTGTTTGATTGTCTTTCCTCGCTGGTGTAGCGTTTTCTTTTTCTAGAAGCGCACTATGCCCATGAAACCTCTTGCGCAACATTGGGAAACACCAGGCTTCATCTGGTTGGAGGGGTGGGGTGATTTATCGTGGATGATGCGCTGTCAGGTTGCAGATTGTGGACCGGTATGGGTAATGTCGAGAGGCATGATCCGTAACACCGGCAGCTATGTAGCGGGCCATAATTTCTGGAGAACATACCGATGAAGGACGACCGAACCTGTGACAGCCACAAACAGGTGGAAAACATCAGGGTAGCAATTGTCGGTGGTGGCGCGGGATGCCGGGATGTGCTTGCGTTGTTACTGTCTACTCCGATGCGCTACCTGAGAATTCAGATTGTCGGGGTGGCGGATATCCATAAAGATGCCCCAGGCAGGCGTTTTGCCGAAGAGCATGGTATCCCGACAACCGATGATTTCAGGGATTTTTTCAGGGAAAGGGAGAGCGACGAAGCCCTCCTGCCGGATCTGCTCATTGAACTCACTGGCAGCGACGAGGTGCTTCGTCAGATTTTTGCGGTCAAGCCCGAGTCGGTCAAGGTGCTGGACCATGTCGCGGCACGTCTGTTCTGGGAATTGATCGAACTGCAAAATGAAAAGCGTGCCATGGAAGAGCATCTGGCAAAATCGGAAAAGATGGCGAGCGTGGCCCGGATAGCCTTCCGGCTGGTCCATGAAATGCGCAACCCGCTGATGATTGTCGGTGGTAGTATCCGACGCCTGATGCTTGATCCGGTGACGCCGCATCCGATTCGAAAACAGCTGTGTCGGATTGTCGATAACGTGGCCAAAATGGAGCACTCCATCGCCGATATCTGCGCCCTTGCCGGTCCCCTGCATCCCCATTATGAGCGGGCTGAACTCACCGATATTCTCAATGAATGGTGCCGGAGTGTCTCGCGGGATGCTAGGCACCACGGGGTAACCATCAATTATCTTATCGATGAAGCCCTGCCGTCCCTGGTCATGGACAAGGGCTTGATCCATCAGGTTTTAAGCGAGGTGACTGAAAAGGTCCTGGAACGCATGACCAGGATCCATGGCAATATCGAGATTGGAGCGAAAAGAGAAGACAAGCACGTTGTCATAACGGTGCGCGAGGTCCTTCCGGATGCCGGGGATGGTTCGTCCTCGTACCACGGGGCTGGCTACATACCCACCCAGATTGATTACTGGGTGGATGTGTGTCGTAAGATCATCTATGATCACAAGGGTGATTTTCAGATCCGCCAGATGGATGATGGGGGCGTCATGTTTGTCATAACGCTCCCCATCAGTTCTGCTGAACATGGTGGAGGGGCGGGAGAATATTCCGGCAGGATGTGATTTCCTGCCAGTGGATTGAATCAGGCCGGGCGGATCTCCACCTTGTCTTTCAGGAAGTTTTTTACTTCACCGATGCCCACTTCCTTCCGGTGGAAGATGCCGGCGGCAAGGGCGGCTTCCGCCCCGGTTTCGGTGAAAACTTCGAGGAAATGCTCACCACTGCCGGCACCGCTCGAGGCAATAACCGGGATGGTGACAGCGTTTTTCACCGCATCTATCAATTCCAGGTCAAAGCCGGAGTTGGTTCCGTCCCGATCAATACAGTTGAGCAGGATTTCTCCGGCGCCAAGCTCTTCACAGGTCCTGGCCAGGGTCACTGCGTCCAGGTCCCGTCCTTCCCGGCCGCCCTTGATGGTGCACTGGTACCAGCAGTACTGTTCCCCATTCGGGCCCGGCAGGCTGGTTCTTATGACATGGTGGTCCGGCGCCTCGTCCGGGGAGGTGACGTAGACCCGCCGTGGATCCACCGAGATCACCACGGCCTGGTTGCCGTAGACCCTTGATATCTGCTCTATGGAACTCATGCCGCTGGCCCTACCTGTTTTCAGGACTTCCTCGACTATCAGGACCGCGTCGCTGCCAATGGAGATCTTGTCAGCGCCGGAACGGAAGTATTCCGAGGCCACTTCCAGGGCGGAATAGAAGGTTCCGTTACGATCGGTAAAGTCGCGGATGCCGCCGCCAATGGTCAGCGGTACGAACACGTTCTCCGAGGTCCGCCGCAGCACCTCCAGCATGGGCATGTCGCTGAGCGGAAAATCCCGGAACCCGGTGATGTTTAAAAAGGTGATCTCGTCGGCGCCCTCCTCGTAGTAGCGCCTGGCCAGTTCCACCGGTTTTCCCAGGTTACGGACATCCCCGTCTTCGCGCACGTCATACTGGTCGCCCTTGGTGACCACCAGGTCACCGTGGTCGTTGGCGCGCACGTCCAGGCAGGCAATGATCCGTTTGGCCAGTCGGGTCGGCTCGGACCCTGAGCGGAGGGTGATCATCTCCCTGCTGCTATCGAGAAAGTTGCCCAGGACCGTGAGCCCGGCCCGGCCGCTTTTTTCCGGATGAAACTGGGTAGCCATGACTTCGCCCATCTGGATACCACTGGTGTATTTGATCCCATAATCCGTGGTGGTCAGAATGCAGCCCGGATCTTCGGGCGCCACGTAATAGGAATGGACAAAGTAGAACTTCTCATCGCCCTCCAGGCCGGCAAAGAGCCGCGAAGGCTGCTGCGCCTTGATGCCGTTCCAGCCGATATGCGGTACGGCCAGATCCACGGCAAACCGTTTTACCCGGCCGGGAATAATCCCGAGCCCGCGAATCCCGGGGTCTCTTCGCTCTCCTCGAACAGGGCCTGGAGTCCCAGGCAGATGCCGAGAAAGGGCTTGCCGGCACGCAAATGGGCCTGCAGTGGTTCGACAAAGCCCTTGGCATGGAGATTTTCCATCATGGCGCCGAAGCTACCCACCCCGGGAAAGACCAGTCTCCCGGCCCTTGAAATATCCTCGGCCGTGGTCACGGGCTGGACGGTTTCTCCCAGTTTCTCTATGGCGTTGATGACCGAGCGTACATTGCCGGCTCCGTAATCGAGTAATGCTATCATGGACGTTTTTCGCTGTATGGGTTACGGTCCAGGCCATCTTTTGTAAAAAATGGAAGGCCGGTTGTCTGCCTGTTCCTGGGGGCTCAGGGACGAGGTGGACGAAGAAAAGAGAAAAATCTCGTAGTTGTCGCCCGCTTCGTGGTGCTCTATTCCGGTCCGGGATATGGAGCCTGAACCGGTCAGCGTCCTCCATCGGGACAGGCACTATTTAAGCCTAAAACCTTACGCCTGAAACTTCAAATCAATTTTGTCATCATGCAGGCCATGCTCCTGGCGGCCGGGTTCGGTACCCGGCTGCGTCCCTACACCCTGATCCGTCCCAAGCCGCTTTTTCCGGTCTGTACCCGGCCGCTTATCCACATTCTCCTCGACATGCTGCGCCGGGCGGGCAGCGACCGCGTGGTGGTCAACTGCCACCATCTGGGCGATCAGATCGAGGCTGCCCTGCAGGACAGGGAGGATGTCATTCTCCAGCCTGAACCGGAGATCCTCGGCACCGGCGGCAGTCTGCGCCGGGCCCTGGAGCGGTTTGATCACCGACCGGTGCTGGTGATGAACGGTGATATTTTTCATAACATCGATCTGGCGGCCGTGTACCGGTATCACCGCCTGAGCGGTAACCTGGTGACCATGGTCCTCCATGACTATCCCCGCTTCAACCGGGTCCGGGTCCGGGGAGACCGGGTGATCGGTTTTGGCGAACAGTCCCGGGCCCTGGAGGAACGGATGCTGGCCTTTACCGGGATCCATGTCCTGGAGCCTGGGGTGATGGAAGGAATTCCCTCCACGGGATTTTATCATATCATCGATCTCTACCGGGACCTGGCCGATGCCGGTGACGGGATTGGCTGCCTGGTGGTGGATGATTGCTACTGGCGAGATATCGGTACACCAGGGGATTATCTCGACCTCCACCGGGAACTGCTCTGGCAAACGGGGTCATCCAGGCTGGCCGAGCTGGCCGGGGAATTCTGCGGACGGTCTGCGGAGGGCTGGTGCCTTGGCCGGGAGGTGGAGCTGGAGCCCGGGGTGAGACTGGAGGAGTGGGGCTGTCTGGGAGACCGGGTCCGGGTCGGGGCCGGGGCCAGGCTGTCTGGTTGCGTGGTCTGGGACGGGGTGAGGATTGAGCCCGGTCGCGAGTACCGGGGCCTGATCATCACCCCGCAGACAGATCGCTGACACTCCTGCGTACCCTGTTACCCCTCGTGCCGCGTTTCTTCCCCGTCCTTGCTTCCGGCAAGCCGGTGGTGGTCGGCGCCGGTGAAATAGTTATACCACGAACTGCTCTGATCCAGGCGCCAGTCCTTGGGGGCAGGATGGGGCCGGTGCCGAGGCTGGCCGCAGTGGTTTCCGGTGGCAGCCGGTCGTAGACCCGGACCCAGAAGCACCGTTTTTCAGGCTGTACCTCGCAGAAGGTGTCCCTGCTGCCACCGCACGGACCGTTGACCAGTTTTTTGGGACAACCGGACTGGGGACAGAGAAAGGTCGATTCGGCCAGGGTGCAGTCTCCGCACATGCGGCAGTCGAAGACCACGGTCTTGATCATCCATTCCACCGCCCGCAGGATCGTGTAGCCCCGGTGGCAACGGCCAAGCCGGCGGCATATCCGGGCAAACGTCCGGCCGGATATGGTTTGGCTGGAGAACAGGTAATGGTGCATGGCCTGGTGCAGCGCCAGGGAGCCGGGCCGACGGCCGGGCGAGAGCCGGACCGGCCGTTTTTTTTCGTCATAGAGGTACCAGGTGAAAGGCACGGGAAAGTGGACCTCTTCCCGAAAGCTCTGCCACTTGTCCTGCATGGCATCGGCCTGGTCAAGGATGTAGCGGACATCGTCGAAATGAAGACCGTTGCCGCCGATATGGACCCCATGGTACCCCAGCCCCTGGAGAACACAGAGCATCTTGGCCGCCCGCACCAGCCGTGCCTTGGGGTCATCCGCCTCCTCTTCCATGCGCTGAACCAGGGCGGGGGGCAGGAGAACCCCGGGCACGCCGCCCCTGGCCATGAGACGGGCCACGCCAAGGGAGGGGATGAAGACATTGGCCAGTACCGGCTGGCTGATATTGTTTTCCCGGAGAAAGAGGATCAGTTCCTCGAATTTGCGGATATCAAAGCCGAGCTGGGTGACGATGAAGTCGGCCCCGGCCCGGATCTTGCGCAGCAGCTTGCCATACTGCCACACCTGTTCCGGTTCCGTGGTCTTGAACGGCGAAACCACGCAGCCGCGGAAAAAGGAGATCGGCGCGAAGTCGGTGGTTCGCCGGCCGGCGTGGCAGCTGTATTCGCCGCTCTCCATGTCCCGCATCAGCTGCAGGGTCTGCATGGAGTCCAGGTCGAAGACCGGTTTGGCCTGTCCGTAATAGCGGGGCCTGGGGAAATCGCCTCCCATGATCAGCAGGGCATGGAACCGTAGACGGTGGTACAGGAAGAGATGGCTTTCCACCTGGTTGCGGTTCTTGTCCTTGAGGGAAAAATGGATCAGGGGCTCGATACCCAGGGCCTGGACCTCGGAGCCGATGGCCACCGGGGCCATGGCCGGATGGCCGCCGGCGTTGTCAGTTATGGACAGGGCTTTGATACGGCCGTCCTTGCTGGCCAGGCGGGCAAATTCCAGTATCCGGTCCACCTGCTTGCCACTCGAGCCCTGGCCAGGGACCAGCTCGAATGTGATGGTGAACTCATCGGGATTTGTAAGGGAGTTGTGAAAACGATTTTCCATGGGCAGAGAATACCATATTATCAGGGTCGGTGGCGAAAAATTCTGGTTTGCCTGACACCTGAAAACAAGGTACGGCCGGAAAGAAATGGCAGCCCGGTATCTGTCCTGGGCAGGAGTCTGAATGGAAAAAAAATATCTTGAAAAAATATGCCGGCTGCTCCGGACGGCCGGCTGGTCCCTGTCGCCCGGCGAGGTGGAGGTGGACACCTTTGCGCCGGACGGCTCACAGCGGAGATTCTTTCGTCTGCGTACAGCCGATGGCCGTACAGCGGTCGCCATCCTGCCTCCTTCGGACGACCGGTCTGGAATTCGTGAAGCCCGGGCCGCCTGGCATATCGGTCACCATCTTTTCCGGGCCGGAGCGCCGGTGCCAGAGCTTTACGGGCATGATCCGCAAAGCGGACTCCTTGCCTGCGAGGATCTTGGATCCGTACGGTTGCACGACCTGGTCCGGCACCACGGCCTGTCGCCGCAGGTCAGATCGTACTACCGCGAGAGCGTCGGGCTCCTGGCCCGGATGCAGGTCCGGGGCGCCAGGGGATTTGATACCTCATGGTGTTGGGATACCCCGCACTACGACCGCGATCTCATGCTGGATCGGGAATCCGGCTATTTCCTCACTGCCCTGTGCCGGGATTTTCTCCACCTGGACTACGATCACGCCCGGATCTGGGAAGAGTGCAGGCGGCTGGCCGACCGGGTGGCCGCCGTGGACCGGGGCTGGTTCCTGCACCGGGATTTTCAGAGCCGCAACATCATGGTGTGCGACAACCGGGTCCGGTTCATCGATTTTCAGGGTGGCCGCCTGGGACCGCTGGCCTATGACCTGGCCTCGCTCCTGATCGATCCCTATGCAGGGTTGCCCGGATCCTTCCAGGAAGAGCTCGTCGATCACTACCTGGCAACCCTGGACGAATACGTACCCTGTGACCCGGCGACGTTTCGGGAGGAATATGTTATGCTGGCCATCCAGCGCAACCTGCAGATTCTCGGCGCCTTTGCCTTTTTAGGGCACCAGCGGGGCAAGGTCTTTTTTCTCCGGTTTATTTTTCCGGCCCTGGCCACGCTCAACACGCTGCTTGCCAAAGGAACAGCAGCCGGGTATCCTTTCCTGCGTCAGCTTGTACGTCAATGTATGGAAAAAGTCGAAGATCGACCAAAGGAAGTGTATGACCACTGAGTCACCGACCCTCGTTGCCCTCATCGGGCGGCCCAATGTGGGTAAATCAACCCTGTTCAACCGCATGACCCGGCGCCGGGACGCCATTGTCGACCCCACTCCGGGCGTGACCCGGGACCGCCATTACGCCCGCATCACCTGGGAGGAACATCCCTTTGTCCTGGTGGACACTGGTGGAATCGACGACGAAGACGATACCATTACCGGTCACATCCGCGAGCAGGCCAGCCGCGCCATCGACGAGGCCGATCTGGTCCTTTTCCTCATGGATGGCCGCCAGGGTCTCACCCCCAGTGACGCCGAAATCGTCGATATGCTGAGGCGGACCGAAAAGAAGGTTTTCTTCGTGGTCAACAAGATCGATAGCCCTGAACTGGAACTGGAGCTGCTCTCCCCGTTCTGGGAGCTGGGTGTGGATAAGCTCTGGCCGCTTTCCGCCGATCACGGCTACGGATACCGGAGCCTGATGGATGGGCTGGTCGAGTATCTGGAAAAGACCGAAGTGTCGCTGGATCTGCCGGAAGATACCATCAAGCTGGCTTTCCTTGGGCGGCCAAACGTGGGCAAGTCCTCGATGATCAACCGGATCATCGGCGAGGAGCGGATGGTGGTCTCGGATATCGCCGGTACCACCCGCGATGCGGTGGATACCCTGCTCTCCCGCGATAAGTACAACTACCTGCTCATCGATACCGCCGGCATCCGGCGCAAGGGCAAGACCCGGGACAAGCTGGAAAAGTTTTCTATTTTAAAAGCGCTCGGCTCCCTGGCCCGCTGTGATATCGCCCTGGTGCTGATCGATGCCGAGGAGGGAATCACCGAGCAGGATACCAAGATCATCGGTTACACCCAGGAGCAGGGCAGGGCGATCATTTTGCTGATCAACAAGTGGGATCTGATCAAGGATGATCTCAAACGCCAGAAATGGCTGATGCAGGAGATCGAGCTGGCCACCAACTTTATACCTTTTGCCCCGGTGCTCAAGGTATCGGCCAAAACCGGGTATGGCGTCAAGCGGCTCTTTCCCGAGATCGGCAAGGTCTACCGCCAGTTCCATGCCCGCTTTCCCACCGCGGCCCTCAACCAGTTGCTGGCCGATGCGGTGGCCCATCATTCGCCGCCCATGTATCGGGGACGGCGGCTCAAACTCTACTACACGGCCCAGATCAAGACCGCCCCGCCCACTTTTGCCGTGGTTGCCAATGCACCCAAGGGGATCCATTTTTCCTACCAGCGCTACCTGACCAACCGGTTCCGGGAAGGGTTGGGGCTGGATCGGATCCCGGTGCGGGTCGTGTTCAAGGAACGGAGCCGGAAAGGGCAGAAGAAAAAATGAACCGCCTCGAGCAGCGGATCCCGGAACCGGAACTGATGGAGGACGAGGCCCAGGCCCGGGCCTATGCCGAGGCGGATTTTTCCGCTCCCAATGCCCAGTTCATCGAGCTCTTCAGAGAAAAATTTCCAGGTTTCAGCCCGCCGGCCCGGGTCCTGGATCTGGGCTGCGGCCCGGCCGATATCCTGATCCGGTTCGCCCGCGCGTTTCCCGGCTGTCAATGCGTAGGGGTGGATGGCTCAAAGGCTATGCTCCAGCCCGGGATCGAGGCAGTCCGGCAGGCAGAGCTTTCCGGAACCATCGAGCTGCGCTGCTGTTTCCTGCCCGGCCCGGAACTGCAACAGGACGAAAAATTCCAGGTTATTCTCTCAAATTCCCTTCTCCACCACCTGCCCGACCCGCAGGTTCTCTGGCAAACCATCTTGGAGAGTGGTGCACCAGGCTGCCGGGTTCTGATCATGGACCTGTGCCGGCCAGAAAGCATGGAAGAGGCCCGTCGTATCGTCGAAACCTACTCCGGCGCGGAACCGGAGATTCTCAAAGAAGATTTCTTCAATTCCCTGCTCGCCGCCTGGCGGCCATACGAGGTCCGTGACCAGCTGCGCCTGGCCGGGCTGGACTTCCAGTGCGATCTTGTCGGTGACCGTCACCTGGCTGTCTGGGGTGTGCTCCCATAAACGCTCAATCTCCACGTCATGTGATTGTTCTCTGTATTTCTGCAATTTTTTGGACTTTTTTCGGTGGTGGTAATATACTGAATCCAAGGAGGAGGGCGGGTTACCCTCGGGGTAACCCTGTTGGCAACAATCAGGTCCAAGGCAGAAAAAATGATACGAGTATCACGGAAGACAAAAGGAGGAAGGGGGTCTTTTCCTGTGGCTGGAGTCTGCATGGTCACCCTGGTGGTGGTCCTATGGAGTTGCATTGCGCAGGGAGCCATTCGTGGTATCTGTTCCGATTGCCACACCATGCATAACAGCCAGGGCAATGTGTCGATGAATTTTGACAGCAGCGCGACTCCAAACGACAACCTGACCCGGGGAACATGCTATGGTTGCCATGCCCAGGGCGGAAGCAGTCCGGTGGTGGCCCTGGGAACCTCGCGTATTCCCCAGGTCCTGCACAGCGGGGCAACGGACCTGGCCGGGGGAAATTTCGGCTATATTACCGGCATCAAGGGAAGTGGAGCCGCAGACAGCAAAGGACATAACATCGGAGGGCTCACCGGAATCGATGCAGTGCTCTATGCGCCGCCCGGGGGAATCGTCAATGTGGGTGGTCCCAGTCATGTCACTGGCCGCAACGTGAATACGGAAAATCTTTCCTGCGCCGGCGTCAACGGCTGCCATGGCTACAGGCATTCAGGTTCCGGGGCTCCTATCCGGAAGGAATCTCCGGGGCCCATCACAGGAATGTGGACGGCCAGGTGGATCAGGCAACCGAGGTGGCGAACAGCTATCGCTTTCTCATGGCGGTCAAGGGGTTTGAAAGTCCGGACTGGGAAGAGAATCCCAGCCCGGCCAATCATAATGAATATTTTGCTCTGTCCCAGCCGGTCCAGCTGGGCTGTTCGGGAAGCGCGGTGAAATGCCACAGTGGTCCCGGAGGCCTGACCCAGCCGCCCGATGGGACCATGAGCCAGTTCTGCGCCACCTGTCACGGGAATTTTCATACCGTGGCCACCGACGAGTCCGACGGTATCGGCAGCAGCACCAACTCTCCCTTTATCCGTCATCCCACCGATCTGTCCCTGCCGGCAAGTGGGGAGTATGCCGCCTACACGGTATACAACCTGAGTGCCCCTGTGGCCAGGCTCACGGTGCCTGTCGCGTCAAGTTCTACGGTGACCCCGGGCAGTGACGCGGTCATGTGTCTTTCCTGCCATGTGGCCCATGCCAGCGATTATCCAGACATGTTGCGCTGGGATTATACGTCCGTCATTGCCGGCACTGGATCCGGTGTCAATTCCGGCTGCTTTGTCTGCCACTCCACCAAAAACTAGCGCGTCTCCGCGCACCGGATGGTCGGGCTGTGCCGGAATCCGTCGGTCTGGTAAAAAGTAAAAGGTTGCCGGACCAGGACCAGCCAGTAGCGCTCCGGCTGCCGGGCTATCCGTTCCCGCAGCTGCCAAGATACCTGGTGGGAATCCTCTATCAGGTTGTAAAATAGCGAATCGACCCCGAAAAACCCATCCATCAGGTGAACAATGGTGTGCAGCAGCTTGGTGATATACCCCTGCTCCAGGCTGGGCCACTGATCCGGGTTGGCCCCGCCTTCCTCGCGAAGCCTGGCGGTGAGTCTGGTGATGGTCTCCCGATGAGCGGCCAGGTTCCGGTTCAACCGGGCCGGGAAGTCCGGGTCCGTGGCCCGGACAATGGAGGACTCCGGAATATGGATACGGTCATAACGCACCAGAAACGTCTTGTCGAAAAACGACCGGACATGGTCGGTGCATGCCTGTTGATTTGTGGCCTCCAGCAGCAGTTCGTGATGGCCGATAGTGGTCTGATGTTCCATGGGCAGGGTTCTGGGGTGGCAATTTATTGCCTGAATTTGACATAGAGAAATTGAAGCAGTGATTCGATCCGGGCATTGTGGGCCGGGTCACCGGGCCGGGGTCGGAACTCCGAAGATTTTCTGGCCAGGGCTTGTTCAAACTGCCAGCGATGGAGGAAGATGCGGCCCTCCAGGGAGCGCAGGGCCTCCAACTGGGCCGGGGTCAGGGAGGAACTGGTGAGTTGGTCGAGCTTGTCTTTCGTGATCTTCAGGTTATCAAGAGAGGCGGCCCTGATGACCCGGGCAACAGCCTCCCTGTCCAGCGGAGTTACCGACTCCACTGCCTTTTTGAAAGCCACGGCGTTGGGGTATTCCTGCCACAGGAGTTCCTTGAGGTGTTTGGTGGGAATCCCCTGCCTGTCAAGATAGGTGAGCGTTTCCCGGTCCAGAGAATAGTGGACGGGATGATAGGTTTCCTGCTGGAAGACGTTCTGGAGAAAGAAAAGTGAGATCAAACTGATGATCGCCGCGATCACCGGGGTGACGACCCAGCTTGAGGTGATGCCGGCCACGGTCCGCCACCGTATGGCACGGCCGCCCTTGAGCAGCCCGATGCCGATGACCGCGCCGACAATGGCCTGGGAGCTTGAGACCGGAACCAGGGGCAGTGACGGCAGGCCGTGGGCCTGGAGCCAGCGCTCGATCGTCTGGGAGGAAAAGATAAAGAGCACCAGGGAGTGGGACCAGACCACCACGCAGGCCGCTACCGGAGTGAGATCAAAGATGCCCCGGCCAACGGTCTCCATGACATGGCGTGAATAGGTGAAAACACCCACGGCAATGGCGATACCGCCCAGGAGAAAGAGCTGCTGGGCCGATGAGAAGGTGAAGGCCAGGAAGGAAATCGATTCAAACGGGGCCACAGGGACAAAGACCCCCATGACATTGGCGATGTTGTTGGCCCCCAGGGAATAGGACCCGAAAATGCCGGCCAGCAGCAGGGACCACCGGGTCAGGGCATCGAGCTTGAACATGTGGATTTTCAGGGTCCGGATGACCCAGGCGGTCAGCAGGTAGAGGAGTATGGAAAAGATCCCGGCCAGGATCGGGCAGAAGATCCAGGTCGAGACGATTTTGGTCAGGGAGGTCAGGTCGGTTACCGAGCCGCTGAACATGTTCCAGCCGATGATGGCGCCGACAATGGCCTGGGAGGTGGAGACCGGAAAGCGGGCCCGGGTCATCAGATAGACGCTGAAACCGGCGGCAAAGGCGACGATGAAGGCACCGGCAATGGCATTGACGGAGCCCAGCTTGCCCAGGGTATGGGAGGCGCCGGCCCCGCTGATCACGGCCCCGAGAATGACAAAGATGGAGCAGTAGATGGCCGCGGTGCGGAACCGGATCATCCGGGAACCGACCGCGGTCCCGAATACGTTGGAGGCATCGTTGGCTCCGAGCGACCAGCCCAGAAACAGGCCACTGGAAAGATAGGCGGCGAACATGGCTCTTCCTACAGGGACCGCTTGATGACATAGATGTTGAGCCGATCGGCCACATCTTCCGCCTTGTCGGCTATTTTATCAATATGGCGGGCAAAATCGCGTATCTGCATCCGGTGGCTCAACCGCAGTTCCTCGGTCCTGAAGATGGCGGTCTGCAGCCTGGTGGCCACCTTGTCCGATTCCGATTCCCAGTAGGACACCTTGTCCAGGTGGTTGGCTACCGAGTCGATATCCTTGAAGAAGGCCCGGGAGGAGCGGACTATGGCCTCGGAGGCCTCCACCGAGCAGTTGACCAGCTGGAGAAAATCGTGCTGGAAGGCCTGGTTGATCTCCGGTCGTTCGATTTCAAAACGCCACAGGGCGCCCTTGAACCGGTCCAGCAGCGAGGCATCGAGGTTCTCCAGCAGCTCCAGCACGTCGCCGCGCGATTCCGGGATCAGGGTCTTGGAGTAGAGATAGATCTCGATGTTGCGCCGAAGTTCGTCACCCCGGTGTTCCACCGTGGCGATTTCCTCCAGCCTGCGCTGGAAGTCTTCCTGATTCTGCTGCAGGTAGGCCTCGGCCCCCTGCTTGAAAATAAGCGAAGAGCGGCTTACCTGGTCGAGAAAGTCATCTATCTGTTTTTCTATCCCGATCTTGTTTTTCAGGATTCTCATAACATCACCCCTGATTGTCCGTTGACACCAATTAAAGCCCGGTCTGCTTCCCAGCTTCCGGCTTCCCGGACCAGGGCCCCTTGACCGCCGGTATCCGGGCGGAAAAAATACCATACACGATATGACGCTTAGATTTAAATTAATAATAGCAGATCTTGGCCCATTCTGTGATTCCAGGCGGGTACGAGCTGGCGCTATGTTTTTTTCCATGTCGAATAGGGCGCTCTGATCAGGGAGGAGTTGAAATATCGCGGATCACCGGTGACCTCTTTACCAACCCAGTCCGGCCTGGTGAATTCCTGGTCCTCACTGGTCAGCTCGATCTCGGCGATTACCAGTCCCTGGTTTTCGCCGAAAAACTCGTCCACCTCCCATGTGTGGCCGTTTTCCCTGATGGTATAACGTTTTTTTTCTATGAGCGGCTTTTCGCACAGGTTGTCAAGCATGGTGAGGGCATCCTGAACCGGAACGGGGTACTCAAACTCCATCCTGGTGGCGCCTGTGCTGGCGCCTTTGATGGTGACTAATCCCTGTCGTTCGTCAATGGTTCGAACCCGCACAGTCCTTTTTCTATCCAGGCAGAGATATCCCTGCCGATAGGGTATGCCGGTGGCCTCTTTTCTCCAGGCGTCCCCTCTGACCAGAAACTTTCGTTCTATTTCCAGGCCCATTGTGCCTCCTTGCTGTATGCTTTATTGTGGACTTGTGAAAAAAAACATCTTCATTCCGGTCCATGTCCGGAAGGCGGGAACTGGTCTCGCCATGCTTCCCGGGAAGCTGATTGTGGTACGATTGTCGCGCGCCCCTGGTCGCCTGTGTTCATTTTTCAGGGGACCTTGTGGTGGTGATTCATTTTCCTGATAACGTATTGTAGATGGGGGAATTTCTCCATGGTTTTTCAGCACCGCGGTTGCCGTGACGATATTTTTTTTCATGGTTGCCGGCCGTAACGGGCCCGGGGACCACGTTTGGGGCAGAAAGGGATTCCCCGGACGCCACCGGACGATGATTGGTAGTTGACATTTTTTTTGCTCTTGGATAGCGTCGCTGCAAATTATCCGTTGTCTGTTTTTATTCCGGATGCGGGCAGAAAGTCTTTTTTGTTGCGGCGTTACAGGATAAAATATCCCCAGGCTGAGAAAGGACACTGCAACAAAACCCAGGGAGGGCCCCATGAAAAGCTTGATCGGTGATCTTTTTGGCAAGTCGCCTTTTGGACCCATTGTCGAACACAGCAAGAAGGTGCATGAGTGCGTGGAACTGCTGTGGCCCCTGCTCGAGGCCCTTATCCAGGAGGATTATGACACCATTCACAGGCTCCACTCGAAGATGTCGCGCCTGGAACACGAGGCGGATCTCATCAAACATGATATCCGCAGCTTCATCTCCCAGCGCTATTTTCTGCCTGTGGATCGTTCCGACCTGGTCAACTTCCTGGCCCGGCAGGAGAAGATTGCTGACCTGGCCGAGGATTTCGCCGTGGTGCTTACCTTGCGTCGAACCACGGTCCATGTGGAAATACAGGATCTCTTTCTCTGTTATCTCAACCAGGTCTTCCAGGTGAGCGGGACTCTGCTGACCGCGGCCGTGGAGTTCAAGAATCTTGCCGAAACAGCCTTTGGCGGGGCCGAGGCACGGTCCATTCTCAAGCTCATCGAGAATCTGGGCGAGGAGGAGTGGAAGACCGACAAAATGTCCCGCAAGTTGTCGCGGGCCATCTATTCCCTGGAGGGCAGAGAAGATATTCTCAATATTCTTTTTTATGAAAAGATGGTGATCATGCTTGGCTCCATTGCCAATCAGGCGGAAAATGCCGGTGATTACCTGCGGGTGATGATTGAAAAACGGTAGTAGAAAGCTCCGGACCTCCTGTGGTTCGGAGCTTTTTTTTCTAAATTGAGCGTTTCGCCCATCTGCAAATGGAAAAAGATAGCTGATTGTTATTGTTTTTTTTTAAGTGTTGCAGATGGATGAAACGCTCAATTTAGGTTTTTATTTCTTCTGCAGGAACTGAAAGAAATGGATATTTTAATTATCGGTCTGACAGCTCTTCTCGGCCTCTACATGGCCTGGAATATCGGTGCCAACGATGTGGCCAATTCCATGGCCGATGCGGTGGGTTCCAGGTCCATCTCCATCCGCAACGCGGTCATTGCCGCCGGAATCTGTGAGTTCGCCGGCGCAGTTCTGGTCGGAGCCCAGGTCACCAATACGGTGCGCAAGGGGATTGTCGATCCGGCCATGCTCGCTGCCATCCCGGGAATCTCGCCCCAGGACGCGGCGGTGATCCTGGTCATCGGCATGTCGGCGGCCCTGCTTTCGGCCGCCTTCTGGCTCAACCTTTCCACCATCTACGGTATGCCCGTTTCCACCACCCATTCCATTGTCGGGGCGGTGGCCGGTTTTGGAGTCGTGGCTGCCGGATGGCAAGCCGTTAACTGGTCCAAGATGGGACAGATAGTCGCCTCGTGGTTTATCTCGCCCCTGGCCGGTGGCATCATGGCCTTTCTTATATTCAACTATATTTCCAAGTCCATTCTCGGCAAGGAACAGCCGGCCAGGGCGGCCATCCGCCACATGCCATATATCGTCTTCCTGATGACCGCCGTGGTTCTGCTGGCCACCATCTACAAGGGGCTCAAGCATGTGATCAAAAACATCCACTGGCTTACCGACAGCCGGGCCCTGGCCCTGTCTCTCGGGGCCTCGCTGGTGGCGGCGGTGGTGTCCTATTTCCTGATCCGCGCCAAGCTCCAGGGCCTGGAAGAGGAGTCTCTGGGCAAACAGCTTGAAGCGGTGGAGCGGGTCTTTGTCCCTCTGGTCATCATCAGTTCCTGCTCGGTGGCCTTTGCCCACGGCGCCAATGACGTGGCCAACTCCGTTGGCCCGCTGGCGGCCATCGTCCATGTCCTGAAAACCGGCACTATTGACATGAAGGTCCCGGTGCCTCTCTGGGTCCTGGCCCTGGGTGGTATGGGGATCGTGCTCGGCCTGGCCACCTATGGTTACCGGGTCATGATGACCGTCGGAACCAAGATCACCGAGATAACCCCGTCCCGTGGTGTGGCCGCCGATATCGCCGCCACGGCCACTGTGCTGGCCTGCACTCGGCTCTCCCTGCCGGTTTCCACCACCCATACCCTGGTCGGGGCGATCCTCGGCATCGGGCTTGCCCGTGGTCTTGGTGGTATCAACCGGCGCATCGTAACCTCCATCTTCGGATCCTGGCTGTTCACGGTGCCTGCGGCCGCTCTCATGTCGATGTTCTTTTTCATGGTGGGCAAGGCCCTCTTTTTCGAAACCCTGCATACCCTCATTGCCGGGTAGTCCTGGCGGGGGGCTGCCTGCTGGCTTGCTTCCCGGCTTGACACCCGGTATGGGCCCTGGTATCACTTGTCTGAAGCCAGGACGCGGCCAGACTTTGGCTCCGGATGGAGTCTTCACCGGGCCAGCTCCTGTTTCTGTGAATTTTTCAGCCACTTCGAGGCAATGATACAGACCCTGTGCCGCGCACTCCTTTTTTTTCTGGCCATCATGGTCCCTGGTCCCGGCGGGGCGACGGTGACCGGGGATGATGTGCTGGCTACCATCCAGCAGGCGGTCCGGCAGTATGAGCAGGGCGATTATGCCGGGGCCGCGTCCAACCTGGAATACGCTGCTCAACTGGTTCGCCAGAAAAAGAGCGAAAAGCTTAAGCAGGTACTCCCGCCGCCGTTGGCAGGCTGGGAGGCCGGACCGGCAACGGCCCAGGCTGTCGGTACAGCGGTGTTCGGGGGCGGGGTGACCGTGAGCCGGACCTATACCAGGGATAGCTCGCAGGTGACTATTGAAATCGTTTCCGATTCACCGGTACTGCAGTCGGTGATGATGATGCTCAATAATCCCATGTTCGCCGGGGCCAGCGGCGGGGTTCTGCAGATGATCCATGGGCACCAGGCCATTGTCAAGTACAGTGAAGCCGACCATGGAGGAGATATAAGCATGGTCATCGGCAACCAGTTGATGGTCACGGTTCGGGGAGAGCGGGTGGGTCTCCAGGACCTGCTGGCCTATGCCGGCGCCGTCGATTTCACCGCCCTGGACAGGTATTGAGAGATTACCTGGGACGGGAAGAGTTGATGGCCTGCCCGCCTGATAATTCCGGAGCGCCGGATCCGTTGTCCAGGGGCACCGTGCTTAAGAGAGGTTCCAACGGTTGCACGAGACGATACAGGTTCTCCCGGGGAGTGCTGCATAAGTTTTTCCCGTGAGAGAATAAAGACCCCTGTCACACCTGGTATAGAATTGGCCTTCTTCCCTCGTGGCAGGGGTTTTTTTATTATTTGTATCCCAAGAGAGAACAGATGACAGAGACGAAGAAAGGACAGCCGGCCATGCCCAACCGGCCGGTGACCGACGAGGCAGTGTTCAAGGTCACAAAAGAGATTGTTGTCAAGTTCATCGAGGTCGGGCGGCTGACGCCGGCCAACTTCGAAGAGACCTATGAGCGGGTTTTCGAGACGGTCAAGCGCTCGGCCAGGAACCTGTGAAAGAGGCCAGGCTCGATCCGGCCCTCAATCATGTGCCGGACCATGTGGAGCATATACATATCATGGGGATCTGTGGCACCGGCATGGCGGCGCTGGCAGGCATGCTCCAGGAACGCGGTTTCCGGGTCACCGGTTCGGACCAGAACGTCTATCCGCCCATGTCCGACTTCCTGGCCGCCAGGGCGATTCCGGTCATGGAAGGGTATGGCCGCGAAAACCTGGAGGTGCGTCCGGATCTGGTGGTAGTCGGCAACGTGATCCGGGCGGTTTTCGAAGAGGCCCTGGCCCTCGCCGAGCTGGGGATTCCCTATGTCTCCATGCCCCAGGCCCTTGGCCATTTCTTTCTCGGCCATGCTACACCGCTGGTGGTTGCCGGGACCCACGGCAAGACCACCACCTCTTCCCTGCTGGCCACCACCCTGTTCCGGGCCGGGGCCGCTCCGGGGTTCATGATCGGCGGCATTGTTGAGGCCTTTGGCAGCAACTACCACCTGGGTGAGGGCGAGTATTTCGTGGTTGAAGGGGACGAGTACGACACCGCCTTCTTTGACAAGGGCTCGAAGTTTCTCCACTACCGTCCCCGGGGCGCCATCCTCACCTCCATCGAGTTCGATCACGCCGATATTTTTGCCGACCTGGCGGCCATCAAGAGCTCCTTTGTCCGCTTTGTCTCCCTGATTCCTGAAGACGGCGTGCTGGTGGCCCATGGGGATGATCCGGTGGTCCTGGAGATCGCCGGACAGTGCCGGGGGACCGTGCTCACCTATGGCTTCGGTCCGGACAATGACTGGCAGGTGGAGCGGTTCCGGGCCGACGGGCTGAGCAGCCACTTCCGGCTTGCCAGGCAGGGGCAGGGAACGGACTATGTTCTGCCCATGCCGGGCCGGCACAATGTCCTCAATGCAACCGCTGTGGCCGCGCTCATGGATCATCTCGGTTTCGGAACCCAGGAGATCCGCAGCGGGCTGGCCTCGTTTGAAGGTGTGCGGCGACGGCAGCAGATCCGGGGCGAGGTCGACGGGATTACGGTGCTCGACGATTTTGCCCACCATCCCACCGCGGTGCGTGAAACCGTGGATGCCCTGGCCAGGGCCTGGCCGGACAGGCGGCTGGTGGTGGTCTTTGAGCCGCGGACCAATTCCAGTCGACGGTCGGTGTTTCAAGAGGCCTATGCCACCTCCTTTACGCCGGCCGACCTGGTGTTCGTCCGGGAGCATATCCCTCTGCAGGGGGTGCCGGTGGATGAGCAGTTTTCTTCTGCCAGGCTGGTACAGGATCTTTGTCGACAGGGTCTGCGGGCCCGCTGTTTCCCGGATACCGGGGCGATCATCGAGGCCCTGGTCCGGGACTGTCGTTCCGGTGATGTGGTGGCCATTTTGTCCAACGGCGGCTTTGACGGGATCCATCAGCGGTTGCTGCGGGCGCTGCGAGAGGACCGCGGTTGACGGGATGTGAGGAGTATCTTTCCAATTTTCTTGACAATACGGTACGTTGGGAGTAATACCCGTCGATAGATTGATGTTCGTGATGCAGCTTTTCATTCAATATTTTTCAGCCCGGGAAGGGTCATGAGCGCCGTTGTTGATCTCCAGCAGATACGGGCCAGGGTCAAGGAACAGATCCGCCAGGCCGTACCTGACATTCATATCGATTACTGTCTTACCTGTGGTCTCTGTGCCAGCGGCTGCCCGGCAACCGGGCTGGAGGGACTGGATCCACGGAAATTCCTGCGTCTGCTGGTGCTCGGTCAGGATGAGGAAATCCTTGCCACCAACTGGATCTACTCCTGTACCAACTGCATGCGGTGCCGGTACGCCTGTCCCATGGGCATCGACGTGGGGCGCATCGTCTATCAGATCCGGGGCATGCGTCCCAGGGATCAGCGGCCCCGCAACCTTCAGCGCTCCTGCGATCTCCAGAAACAGTCCAATTCCACCGGGATCCCGGACGAGGATTTTGTCTGGGTGGTGGGCGATGTCCTGGAAGAGGTACGGGAGCAGGAACCGGAATGGGCCGATCTCCAGGCGCCGATCGATAAAAAGGGTGCCCGCTTCTACCTCAACCAGAATGCCAAGGAACCCACGGTGGAACCCGAGGAGATGGTACCGCTGTGGAAGATCCTCCACGAGGTAGGGATCGACTGGACCTACTCGTCCAGGTGGTGGGACGGGGCCAACTACTGTCTGTTCACCGGTGACCCGGAAGACTGGGAATACACGGTCCGCAAACAGGCCGAGACCGTCGACGCCCTGGGGTGCGCCACCTACATAAACACCGAGTGAGGCCACATGTACTTTGCGACCCTGGAGGGGTTGCGCCGTTTCAACATTCCCCATAAGTTCGAGTTTGTCTCCATTATCTCCCTCTATGCCCGCTGGATCCGGGAGGGGCGGCTGGTGGTGGATTCTTCCTGGAATACCAGGGGACTCAAGTTCACGGTCCAGGATCCGTGCAAGCTGGTCCGCCAGGGTCTGGGCGACCCGGTGGCCGAGGATCTGCGCTTTGTAGTCCGGGCGGTGGCCGGGGAGGAAAACTACGTCGAACCCTGGCCGAGCAAATCAAATAATTACTGCTGCGGTGGTGGCGGCGGTGCCCTGCAGGCAGGTTTCGTCGCCAACCGGCGGGCCTATGGCCGCTACAAATTCGATCAGCTCCAGGCCACCGGTGCCGATGTGGTGATCACTCCCTGCCACAACTGCCACGGGCAGATTATGGACATCTGCGAGCATTATGGCGGAACGTGGCAGACCACCCATCTCTGGAACTGGATCGTCAAGGCCATGAAACGAAAAAACCGGGGGCAGAAGGGATGAGCAGACTGTCCGGTTCGGTTCTCATTGTCGGCGGAGGCATCGCCGGGGTGCAGGCGGCACTGGATCTGGCTGATTCCGGTTTCCGGGTCCACCTGGTGGAGCGCTCGCCCGCCATCGGCGGGACCATGTCCCAGCTGGACAAGACCTTTCCCACCAACGACTGCTCGGCCTGCATCCTTTCCCCGAAGCTGGTGGAGTGCGGTCGCCATCTCAATATCAATCTGCTGACGCTCTCCGAGTTGACCGGACTGGTCGGTGAGCCTGGACATTTCACGGCCACCGTGGTTCAGCAGCCGCGCTACGTGGATCCGGACAGGTGTATTGCCTGCGGCCGCTGCGCCGAGGTCTGTCCCAAAAGCGCCAAGTCCGGCTTCAACCTGGGTCTGAACCGGCGCAAGGCTGCCTACCTGCAGTACCCGCAGGCCGTACCGCTTAAGTATGTCCTGGATCCCGAGGCCTGCATCTATCTGAAAAAACCCGGCCGCTGCGGGTTTTGCGCCCGGGAGTGTCCGGCCGACGCCATCAACTTCGACGACCATCCCAGAACCCACCATCTGGAGGTGGGCTCGGTGATCCTGAGTCCCGGTTTCAAGCCCTTTGATCCCGGGGTGCTGGACTTCACCGGCTATGGCCGGCTGGACAACGTGGTCACCTCCATGGAGTTCGAGCGGCTTCTCAGCCCCTCCGGCCCCACCATGGGGCAGCTCAAACGGCCTTCGGACGGGAGCGAACCCCGTCGGATCGCCTGGCTGCAATGTGTGGGCTCCCGGGATAACAACCGGGCCTGCCACGGGTACTGTTCGTCGGTCTGCTGCATGTATGCTATCAAACAGGCGGTCATAGCCCGGGAGCACGCGGCCGGGAAGCTGGAGAGCGCCATCTTCTTCATGGACATGCGGACCCACGGCAAGGAGTTCGAGCACTATTACCAGCGGGCCAGGGTAAGCGGCGCAGACTTTCACCGGGCGCGGATCCACACCGTGCATCCGGCCGGAAACGGTAACCTCAGGTTGCACTGGGCCGATGAACAGGGGAAGCTCCACGACCGGGACTTTGACCTGGTGGTGCTGTCGGTGGGCCTGGAAATGGATCCGCGGGTGGTGGCCCTGGCCGGAGATCTCGGGGTCGAACTTGACCGCGATAATTTCATCGCCACCACGGATTTTTCCCCGCTGGCCACCAGCAGGCCCGGGGTGTATGTCTGCGGTGCGGCCGCCGAACCCAAGGATATTCCCCAGTCGGTCATGGAGGCCAGCGGCGCTGCCCTGGAGGTACAGCGTGATTTGAGCGCTGCCCGCTGGACCGAGACCAGGCAGCCGCAGTATCCCGAGGAACGCGACGTCTTTGCCGAACCGCCGCGGATCGGAGTCTTTGTCTGTTCCTGTGGGATCAACATCGCCTCGGTGGTGGATGTGGCCGCGGTGACCGAGTATGCCGCCACCCTGCCCGGGGTGGTCTACAGTCACAACAATCTTTTTTCCTGTTCCCAGGATACCATCGACCAGATGGCCTCCACCATCCGCGACCAGCGACTTAACCGGGTGGTGGTGGCCTCCTGTTCGCCCCGAACCCACGAGGATCTGTTCCAGGAAACCCTGCAGGAGGCCGGTATCAATCGGTACCTCTTCGAGATGGCCAATATCCGCGACCAGGATTCCTGGGTCCATCAGAACCAGCCCGGGGCGGCGACCGAGAAGGCCAAGGATCTGGTGCGCATGGCCGTGGCCCGGGTGCGGTACCGGCAGCCGTTGCCGGAAAACCGGGTGGCGGTAAACAAGTCCGTTCTGGTGGTCGGGGCCGGAGTCGCCGGCCTGACAGCGGCTCTTTCCCTCGCCGATCAGGGCTACCCGGTGACCCTGGTGGAACGGGACTTGCGACCTGGAGGGCAGGCATGGTCGCTGTTTCGGACCTGGCAGGGCAGCCGGATCCATCCCTGGCTGGAATCCCTGTGCGCCCGGGCGGAGAACCACCCGGATATTACCCTGAAAACCGGGACAGAGGTGGTTGAGGCCTCTGGCAGTGTGGGTCGGTTCAAGACCACGCTTGCCGATGGCCAGGTTCTGGAACACGGGGTTACCGTGCTGGCCACCGGTGGCGAACCGTATCAGCCCACCGAGTACCTCTACGGCCGCCATCCCCGTGTCCATACCCTGCTGGAAATGGACCGGAAAATCATGGATGAGCCGGAACAGATTGCCGGCGTAAGCCAGGCGGTGTTCATCCACTGTGTCGGTTCCCGGGTTGCGGAGCGGACCTGGTGCAGCCGGGTCTGCTGTACCCATGCCATCGACCAGGCGCTCAAGCTCAGGGAACTCCGGCCGGAGATGGATATCATCATGCTGTACCGCGATATCCGGACCTATGGCCAGCGGGAGCATCTCTACCAGGAGGCCCGGGCGGCGGGCATTGTCTTTGTCCGCTATGACCTTGACCATCTGCCCCGGGTGGATGAGAGTGAGGGAACCCTGCAGGTGGTGGTCCGTGACCCGATCCTGGGTCGGGAAATCCTCCTTCATCCCGATCTGCTGATCCTGGCCACGGCGGTGGTTCCCCGAGAACAGACCGGTGCGGTGGCGAAGCTGTATAAGTGCGCGGTCAATGGGGACGGGTTCCTTCTTGAGGCCCACATGAAGCTCCGGCCGGTCGATTTCGCCACCGACGGTGTTTTTCTGGCCGGGCTCTGTCATTACCCCAAACCGGTGGATGAGACCATTGTCCAGGCCAAGGCCGCCGCGGCCAGGGCCGGGCGGATCCTGGCCCACGACGCGGTGCCGGCCGAATCTCTGACCGCCGAGGTCCAGGCTGGTAAATGCGTGGGGTGCGGGCTCTGTGTTCAGGTTTGTCCCTATGCGGCGGTCATCCTGGAGGATGACTCGGGGCAGGCCGCAGTCAATAGCGGCCTGTGCAAGGGCTGTGGAGCCTGTGTGGCCGGTTGCCGTTCCGGGGCCATTTCCCTCAAAAACGGCGATGACGAGCAGCTCATGGCCGCGGTGGAGGCGGCCCTGTCATAAGAACTGTGTGGATGAAACCTTGAGCTTCGAACCAAAGATAATAGCCTTTCTCTGTACCTGGTGCAGTTATGCCGGCGCCGATCTCGCCGGGATAAGCCGCTTGCAGTATCCGCCAAGTATTCGTATCATCAAGGTGCCCTGTTCGGGTCGGATCAGCGCCAATCTGATCCTTGATGCCATCCGCAGCGGGGCGGACGGTGTGCTGGTTTCTGGCTGTCATCCCGGTGACTGCCATTACCAGTCCGGCAATTATCACGCCCGGCGGCGGTTTGTGCTGCTCAAAAACCTGCTTGAGTTTGTCGGCCTGGAGTCGGATCGACTGCATTTCACCTGGATATCAGCTTCGGAAGGTGAGCAGTTCGCTGCTGTCGTCCGCGAGGTCACCGATCGGGTCCGTGGTCTGGGGCCGGCCACCCGTTTTGTCAAACACCTACCGGATGGATCTGGAAAGTGAGTCAGCTAAACGAAACCATTACCCGCGCTCTCAGGGAGCGGGCCGGGGATCTGCTGGCAGCGGGTACGGTGGATGCCTTTGTCGGCTTTACCACCGGCACAGTGCCCATGGTCATGCGGCCCCTGGTCGCCCGCACTCCCGAAGAGGCCAGGCAGTTTGTCTGGAACTCCTTCTGTGTTCTCAATCCGGCCAACTTTCTGCCCGAACTGGTTCAGACCCTGTCCGGGGAAGGCCAGGTGCGGGTCGGGGTCGTGGCCACGGGCTGCTGGTCCCGCAACATGGTGGTTCAGATCCAGGAAAACCGGCTCCGCCGGGAGCAGATCCATATCGTCGGCATAGCCAGCCGCGGCATGGTCCTGCCCCGCAGGGTTCGGGCTCTCTTTGCTGGCCGGGAGATCACCCGGGTGGAGGAAAAGGAGCACGAGCTCGTGGTCAGTGGTCCAGGTTTTTCCGAAACAGTCAGCCGCTGGAGCGTGGTGAGGGACAACTGCCGGACCTGTTCCCACCCGAATCCGGTTCTCTTTGATGAGATGCTCACATCGCATTCCACAAGGAACCCGGTGGCCGACAGATTTGACCAGATCGAGGAGATAGAGCGCATGACACCGGAGGAGCGTTACCAGTGGTTTCAGGGCGAAGTCGCAACCTGTATCCGCTGTTACGCCTGCCGCAACGCCTGTCCGCTGTGCTATTGCCCCACCTGTTTTGTGGACGAATCCCGGCCGCAATGGGTGGGAAAAAGCCTGGACCCGGTGGATGTTTCGCTGTTTCATATCCTGCGCGCCTACCATTGTGCGGGTCGCTGTACCGACTGTGGCGCCTGCGAGGCGGCCTGCCCCATGGGAATCCGCATGCGGCTTTTTACCCGCAAACTGGAAAAGGATGTACTGGCCCTGTTTGGTACCGAGGCGGGAATGGATCCCGGCCAGCCCCAGCCTCTGGCCACCTATGGCCTGGATGATCCGCAGGATTTCATGTTGAGAGGGTGAGTTGGGACCGGGAGTGCTCTGCCGGCGCAGGTGGGCCGGCAGGAAATGTATTGATTTGTGTATGGCTGGCATCGGACAGGCAATGATTCGGTCATACCGGCCGCAAGAAGGAAAGGAGCTATGAGTCGCTATAAGAAATACGATGTGCCGTGGTGGTGGCTTGCCATCGGCCTGATCGGCTTTATCATCAATATTCGGGTTGCCGCCGAAATCGCCACTCCTTTTGAACGGGCCATCGACGGCCTGGCTGCCGGAGGAGTACTGCTGACCTCCATATATTACGGCTGCTTGTTTTTCGGGTTGTTTGACAAGGTCCGGACCAGGCGGAATGTGGACTCCGGAGAGGAGCACTGAAGGTGTCTTTGTACCGGGCAAGTCAGGCGGACCTGGATGGTCTGGTCCGGCGGTGGCGGCGGGATTTTGATCTCTTTGCGCCCCTGGACAGGGACCATGGAGTGGTCCCGGACTGGGCCCTGCTGACCCGGGACAGGTTTCCGGAGCTGGCTTCGGGACTGCCGGCGAACAGTGTCAAACGGTTCTTTTTCCCCCAGCCCGAGGTGCTGGCCCTGTTTTCCACCACGGACAGGGAGGGGTCGTGCTGCCAGGTACCGGCGGATGGGGGGCGAGCCCGCATTCTACTCGGGGTCCGGCCCTGTGATGGCCGCAGCGTAGAGTTGAACAACATGGTGTACCGGGAGGATCCCTATTACCAGGCCGCTCGCTCCAAGACGATCCTCGTTGGCCTGAGCTGCCGCACCAGGAGCACCACCTGTTTCTGCACCTGGACCGGGGGCTCCCCCCTGGGTACCGATGGGCTCGATATCCTCCTGACCGAACTGGATCATGGCATTGTCCTGGAAACGCTGACCCGGCGGGGCGAGGAACTGCTGGCCGGGGCCGGGTTGCCGGCGGCCGGTGATGACGAGAGGGAGAGGCTCGAGCAGCTCCGCAGGCAGGAGGCCGGCCTTGGCGGGGCGGTGGAGAATCCGGCGGCAGTGCTTGGGGAAAAACCGCTCATGGCCCTCTACGAGGCCCCGTTCTGGGACCAGGTTGCCCAGCCGTGCCTGAACTGCGGTATCTGCACCTTTCTCTGTCCCACCTGCTACTGTTTTGATATCCAGGACGAGGTGATGCACGGAAGCGGACACCGTATCCGGTACTGGGATTCCTGCATGTTTCCGCTCTTTACTCTCCATGCCTCGGGCCATAATCCGCGCGGGCAGAAGGTGCAGCGGGTACGCAACCGTTTTCTGCACAAACTCAAGTACTTCCCGGACCGGTTCGGGCCACTTTCCTGCGTAGGCTGCGGTCGGTGTATCCGCGAGTGTCCGGTGAATATCGATATCCGCGGGGTCCTGCGTGACCTCCTGGCAGTGGAGTAGAGCAATGGACGCAGCTGCTGTACACGGTCCTGGCAGGGAGGACCTGGCCGGAACCGGTCTGGTCAATCCCTATATTCCCTGTCCGGTCCGGATCACCGAGGTGATCGTCGAGAGTGAGGACGGCAACCTGAAGAGTTTCCGGCTGGCCTTTGAAAGAAGCGAAGACGCCAGGGCCTGGTCCCATGTGCCGGGTCAGTTTGCCATGCTCTCTTTGGCCGGCCAGGGTGAGATCCCCATTGGTATCGCCTCCCCGCCCGGGGAAAAGGAGCTGCTTTTCACGGTCAACCGGGCCGGCAAGGTGACAACGGCCCTGCACATGCTGGACGTAGGAGCCCGCATCGGCCTCCGGGGGCCGCTGGGCAACGGTTTCCCCGTGGACGGTGCTCTCCGGGGGAAAAACATTGTTATCATTGGTGGCGGATTCGCCTTCACCACCTTGCGGGCCACCCTGCTCCACATGCTGGAAAACCGTAAGGATTATGGCCAAGTCACGGTCATCTACGGCGCCAGAAGCCCGGGGATGCTCCTGTACCGGAAAGAGCTGGAGGCCTGGGATGCGCGGGACGACGTGGAAATGCATGTCACCATCGACCGGGAAGCACCGGGCTGGGACGGGCTGGTGGGGTTCGTCCCCACCATCGTCGGCCAGGTTGCGCCTTCTCCGGAAAATGCGGTCGCCCTCATCTGCGGGCCACCCATCATGATCAGGTTCACCATGGGACCGCTGGAGGAACTTGGCTGGCAGAACGACCAGGTCTACCTGTCGCTGGAAAACCGGATGAAATGCGGCCTGGGGGTCTGTGGTCACTGCAACGTCGGCCCGGTCTATGTCTGCAAGGACGGACCGGTGTTCACCAGGGCCGAGGTCCTGGAGCTGCCTGTGGAGTATTGAACCACCGGTCCAGGCTTGATCATCCCGGACTCTCCAGTTTTCTGTTATCCTGGTTCGCCGGTGATCTTTCTGATCTCTGTGCCGATTTCCCGGACAATTTTTCTATAATCCATCTCCCTGTCGCCCTGGTTGCATCCCCATTCGATCTGAAAGGCCACATCGGCCAGATCCAACAGCCCGAGGTTGAGCAGGGCGCCCTTTATGGTATGTCCGGCCTTACCGAGAATTTTCAGGTCGTCGCTTTGGGCGGCCTGTTCCAACCGCTGGAGATGGGAGTTCAGGGTAGTGAGAAAGGTGGGCATGACCGAGGCGATTTTTTCCTCGGACAGCAGGTAGGCGGACCGGAGATGGGCGTGAATGGTCTGCAGGTAGTCGTCGCTTTTCATGGTGTGTCCTGATTAAACCAGCATGTCTGGACCAGGTAAGGTAAGATGAGAAGGCTGATTCCCCAGACGAGCTGTGGTATAACCACGCTCAAAAAAACGCAGTCTCAATGCTGCACAACAAAGGAGAACCAGCCATGGGTACTGTAACGATTGGAATGGATCTTGGCGACAAAAATCATGTTCTTTGTGTACTTGATCGAAATGGATCGGTCTGTTACGAGGGAAATATTCCGAACACGAAAGATGATCTGGTGAAGTTTTTTACCAGATACAAAGGGGCCTCCGTTGCCCTGGAAGCAGCAACCCATTCGCCCTGGATAAGCCGTCTGCTTGAAGAACTTGGTTGTCAGGTCCTGGTCGGCAACCCGCGCAAGCTGAGAGTTATCTGGGATAGTGACAGAAAAAATGATAGCCGTGATGCCATGATGCTGGCCAGAATTGCCCGGTTTGATCCCGATCTTCTCTATCCAGTCAACCATCGTGGCGAAGGAGCACAGGTTGACCTGGAGCTGCTCCAGGCAAGGGATATGCTGGTCAAGACCCGAACGTCTCTGATCAACCATGTTCGTGGCAGTGTCAAGGCTTTTGGAGCACGGTTACGGTCATGCATATTCCAGAGCATTCCGGCCACCGATTCCACGTGATTCCGGCCGGTGATTCCATTTCATTCCGGCCACGGATTCCATTCGATTCCGGCCAGTGATTCCAGAGGAATCCGGCCACAAGACTTGGAGAGTAGCGACGCATAGAACCACATGGTAGGTGAGGCCTTTTTGAATCAATATTTCAAGGAGGGCCCATGCCGAAGAAGAGGTTATCTATGCGTAAGATACGAGAGGTGTTACGCCTCAAATACGAATGTAATCGCAGCAACCGTGATATCGGCCACAGCTGCGGCATTGGCAGCAGTACGGTCAGTGACTACCTGCAACGCGCCAGAATGGCGGGCCTTGAATGGCCGTTGCCTGACCGACTTGACGATACCGCCCTGGAACAACGGTTATTTCCTCCGACCATCCCGCGCAACAGCTCCCGCCCCATCCCTGACTTCCAGGAAGTCCATAAGGAACTGCAGTCACGCAAGGGTGTCACTCTCAACCTGCTCTGGCAGGAGTACAAGGAGCAGCACCCTGACGGCTATCAGTACAGCTGGTTCTGCCACGGTTACCGTGACTGGGCCGTCCGCCTGGATGTTGCCATGCGCCATGAACACCGGGCAGGAGAAAAGCTGTTCGTTGACTATGCCGGTCAGACCGTTGATATCGTTGATGCGGCAACCGGCGCAGTCAGCAAGGCTCAGGTCTTTGTCGCCGTACTGGGTGCGAGCAGTTACACCTATGCCGAGGCCACCGCCACCCAGGGCCTTGAGGACTGGATCGGCTCCCATGTCCGCGCGTTTTCCTTTTACGGCGGTGTTCCCGAGGCCGTTATCCCCGACAACCTGAAAAGTGGTGTCAGCAAGCCAAATCGCTACGAGCCGGACATCAACCCCACCTACAACGATCTGGCCCGCCACTACCAAACGGTGATCCTTCCGGCCAGGGTTCGCAAGCCTCGGGACAAGGCTAAGGCAGAGAATGGTGTTCTGTTGGTGGAACGGTGGATACTGGCCAGGCTCCGCAAGCATACCTTTTTCTCTCTTGATGAGTTGAACCTGGAGATCAAGCGGTTACTCCGGGACCTCAACGAAAAGCCCTTCCAGAAGCTTCCCGGCAGCAGAAAGAGCCGCTTTGAAGAGCTCGACAGGCCTGCCCTGAAACCGCTGCCGGCAGCCGTCTACGAGCTGGCCCAATGGAAGAGGGCCACAGTCCACATCGACTATCACGTTGAGGTGGAGAAACATTACTACTCTGTCCCCTACACCCTGGTGAAAAAGAAACTGGATGTCCGCTATACCGCAAGTACAGTGGAGTGTTTCTACCGCAACAAACGGGTTGCCTGCCACCTTCGCGATGACCGGGCAGGACGCCATACCACCATCAAGGAGCACATGCCTGTCAGTCATCAACGATACCTTGACTGGACTCCTGATCGGTTCAGGCGGTGGGCTGCAAAGATCGGTCCGCAGACCCTCGTATTGACCGAGACCATGCTGGTCAAGAGAGGGCATCCGCAACAGGCCTACCGGTCATTGCTGGGCATTCTCAGGCTGGGCAAGTCCTACGGTGACAAACGGCTTGAGGCGGCATGCGGACGTGCCCTGCACATTAACGCCTTCTCGTATCGCAGCATAGAATCCATTCTCAAGAACGGGCTGGATCAGAAACCGCTGCCGGGAACCAGCAGAGAAACCACCCCGGTTAAACACGACAATATCCGCGGCGCCGGGTACTACACATCAACAAGCCATTAAAGGAGAATATCATGCTGCTTCACCCGACTCTTGAGAAACTGACCGCTATGCGCTTCACCGGTATGGCCGCAGCCCTGGATGAACAGATGCAGATAGGCGGTCTTGACCATATGGCCTTCGAGGAACGCCTAGGCCTCCTGCTGGACCGTGAACAGGCTGTCCGGGAGACCCGGAGGATGAAGACCAGGCTACGCAAGGCCAAACTGCGTCAGCAGGGTTCTGTTGAAGACATTGACTTCCGCCATCCCCGCGGCCTGGACAAGTCCCTTGTCGCGAGACTGGCTGACTGCCAATGGATCAGGAAGCATCACAACCTGATTATCACCGGCCCCACCGGCGTTGGCAAGTCATACCTTGCCTGCGCCTTTGCCGAGAAGGCCTGCCGGGAGGGGTTCAGCGCCCTTTACCTGCGGACCACCAAGCTCTTCGAAGACCTGAGCCTGGCCAAGGGGGACGGACGGTATCTCAAACTGCTGAGCTCGTACGCCAAGACAGACCTGCTGGTCCTTGATGATTATGGCCTGTTTGAACTGAGCCAGGAACAGCGCCACGATCTGCTTGAAATACTGGAGGACCGTCACGGTCTCAAGTCAACGCTCGTGACCAGCCAACTGCCGGTGGAGAACTGGCATGAACAGATCGGCGATCCGACCCTGGCAGATGCCATTCTGGACCGGCTGGTACACAGTGCCCACAAGATACAACTCAATGGAGAATCTATGAGAAAAAAGACAGCGAACTTGACATGATCAGAGAGAAAAAGGTAATGGACGACTAACAGCGTCGCTACGCTCCGATCAGCTGGCCGGAATCCCGTGGAATGCCTGGCCGGTTTCGCCTGGAATGGGTGGCCGGAATCAGTGGAATACGCAGGTCATGCAGTGCAGAGAGTTTTCACCGCAAGGTCGCGGAAGATCTGCCGGAGTCGCTCAAGCCCGCATTACTTTCTGTTCTGGAACTGATTGGGTGTCAATGGCCAAGTATATTGACCCACATAAGGCCAACAATTTTGACCCATTTCGAGGCTGAAACGGCAGCCGTTTGGCTGTATCCTCTCTCCTTTTCCCAACCATACAAACCGGGAGGAGGCAACCTTGAAGGGGTGGAACATGATACACAAAATCAAAGCGTTACATAGCAATGGGTCGGGGATGTCCATCCGTGGCATTGCGCGACGGCTGGGGATCTCCCGCAACACGGTCCGGAAGTACCTGGCCATGTCCGAAGAGGAGATCCAGGCCCGGCAGAGCAACCGTGAGAGGCGCAAGCTCCTCGATCCCCACCGGGCCTACATCCGGCATCTCATGGAGTCGTTTCCCGGCTTGAGCGCGGTGAAGATCCACCGCAAACTTAAGGAGAAACACCCTGACCTGCCGGTGTCGATCCGGACGGTGCGAAGATACGTGGCCCGGCTCAAGCAGACCTCCACGCTCAAGCAGGAGCGCTATTACGAGCCGGTTCTGGACATGGTCCCCGGGGTCCAATGCCAGGTGGACCCCGGGGAGTTGCGGGGAGTCCTGGTGGCCTGCCAGCCGACGACCGTCTACTTCGTGGTCTTTGTCCTCTCCTATTCGAGGCTGATGTACGTGGGGCTTTCTCCCCGGCCTATCGACACCGGCACGTTCATCCGCATGCACGACGCAGCGTTTCGGTACTTCGGCGGTCGGCCCGAGGAGTGCGTCTACGACCAGACCAGGCTGGTGGTGATCAAGGAACGCTACCGGGAGCTGACCCTCAACGAGCAGTTCCATGGCTATGCCACCGTAGCCGGTTTCCGGATCCGGGCCTGCGAGGGATACGACCCCGAGAGCAAGGGCAAGGTGGAAGCCGGGGTCCGGTACGTAAAGGGTAATGGACTGGCCGGGGAGCATTTCGACTCCTGGGCCGACCTGGAAGCCTATATGGCCGAATGGCTCGACGCCACGGCCAACGCCAGAAAGCACGGCAGCACTGGCGAGTCACCGCGGCAGCGCTACGAGCGGGACGAACGGCGCCACATGCGGCCCTACCTCACCCCGAGCATCGACTTCACCCCCGCCTGCCGGGAGACCCGCAAGGCGGACAAGACCGGGCTCGTCTCCTGGAAGAGCAACCGTTACTCGGTGCCCATGCGTTACCAGCGCGCCACGGTGGGGGTGCGCGAGGAGCAGGACTTCCTGGTGTTCCTGGACCTGGAGACCGGCGAGGAGATCACGCGGCACGCCCTGTGTCACGGCCGGGGCCAGGTGATCAAGAAGAAGTCCCACTACCGGGACAAGGCCCGGCGGATCGCCGACTGCGAGGCGGAGATCCAGCGCCGCCTGGGCGACGACGGCATCCGCATGAGCGCCCTGCTCAAGAAGGGCGCGCCGGACATCTACAAGGACCAGCTGACCGGCCTGATCCGCCTGCTGGACCGCCACGGGATCCCGGCCCCCCTGCTGGCGCATCTCCTCGACCAGCCGCGCCTGACCACCTCCCGCATCGAGGACTACCTGGAGGCGTACCGGAAGCGCCCGGACCTGCTCGACGAACTGCGGACAGGCCAGGAGCCCCGGGAGCGGCCGGCAGCCGCGGCCGACAGCGCCACCAGGGCCATGCTGCGCCCATACGCCGCTATCTGCGAGACAGGGGAGGTGAGCGATGCCGTCCATTGAGACCACCGTTGCCAAGTTCCGCGGCCTGCGCTGTACCAGCATCGCCGCCGGCCTCCCGGACCTGCTCGCCGCCGCCGAGACCAACGAGGTCTCATACCTGGAGTTCGCCGACATGCTGGTGGAGCACGAGCGCCGGCAGCGCAACCACAAGCGCATCCTCCGCAACCGCAAGGCGGCGGGCTTCCCCACAATCAAGCGGCTGGAGGAGTTCGACTACAGATACCAGACCACCATCACCAAGCGCCAGGTCAACGCCCTGCTCGATTTCTCCTTCATCGACAACCGCGAGAACCTGATCTTCATCGGCCCCCGGGCGTGGGCAAGACCCACCTGGCCATCGGCATCGGCCACAAGGCCGTCGAGGCCGGCTACAAGGTCCTCTTCACCCGGGCCGCCGAACTGGTGGAGTCGCTCGACCTGGCCCTGGCCAAGGGCGAGCTCAAGGCCAGGATAACGGCCCTGGCCAAGAACGACCTCCTGATCATCGACGAGCTCGGCTACCTGCCCATGAACAAAACCGCGCTCTACAACCTCTTCCAACTCGTCAACAGCCTGTACGAGTACCGCTCCATCGTCGTCACCACCAACAAGGAGTTCACCGCCTGGGGCGACTTCTTCCACGACGACAACGTGGCGGTGCCCATCATCGACCGCCTGGTCCACCACTCCCGCGTCTATATGCTCGGCGGCGAGAGCTACAGGCTGCGCCAGAAGCTGACAGGGTGACCGCCATGCAGGAGCGTCACGACAACGCATATCGCCTCCGTGGTCTCGACCTGGAACTCTCCCAGCCCGCTCTCCTTTCGGGCACCGGACAGGCTCTTGGCCAGGGGCCTCGGGTGGGTCAATTTTTTTGTCCGGGTGGGTCAATTTTGTCGTCCGGTAGTGGGTCAGTTTTTTTGGCTATTGACAGATTGGGCAGCTGACCGAGCAGATAAAATCCTATGACAAGAACATTGAGGAACTGTGCCGGATATCGTATCCCGAGACCGAACTTTTGACGGGAATCAAGGGTGTCGGTGCCCTGACAGCTCTGGCCTTTATTCTGGTGCTGGAAGACCCCTCACGTTTTGACAAAAGCAGCCAGGTGGGCTCTTTTTTAGGATTGACTCCGCGGCGGGATCAATCCGGGGAAACAGATAAACAGCTGCGTATCACCAAGGCCGGCAACCCCTATTTACGTCGACTTTTGGTTGGTGCTGCTCAATATATCCTTGGACCTTTTGGAGAGGATTGCAATCTCAGACGATTTGGCCAGCGAATCAGCGACAGGGGCGGAAAAAACGGCAAACGCAGAGCAGTGGTCGCAGTAGCCAGGAAACTGGCGGTATTGCTTCATCATCTTTGGGTAACCGGAGAAATATATGATCCCCTGTACAGACCGGTTCGCTGTGTGGCAAAAGCGGCATAGGACACAGCGTCTGAAGCGAACGCTAGAAGGAATGCAATGAAAAAATTTCGCGTATACAACAAGAAACGAGATGAAAATAAGGTAATGAGCGTCAAGGACCCCTGACAATTTTTTCCTTGCATTCCTTTACGCTTATCGCTGACCTGAAAGTAATCGAAGGGCGAAAGGCGCCCTTTCGGTCAGGACCCTCCGGGGGGAACTCGCTCGGTTGCAAAAGGCTTTTATTGATCTGTTTGACAAGGAGACCGTTTCGTCCTGCTCCCTAAAAAGAACGTCCCGTCAGGAAGACTGCGTTTGGTCGTTCAGCCCGTCATCAGCCAGTGACATTCTTGAGGCCGAAGGTAAGGTTGCAGCTTCCACGACGGACTTTGCAATGCATCGGGATTTTGGCTGAATCTCTTCAAAGAATGCGAATGGAAGCGTGACGTTACGGGGTGGAAGAGGAAAAAATGGTTCGCCACGTCGAACAATATATTGACAAGCCTTCTCATGGAAGCGACCGAAGGGAGACTCCGGGCTTCGGCACGGTCCAGCCATAGCAACATATGAAAATCACAATGGGATTATCCAAACTTGTGGTGATTTCCGGAAAAAAACCCTGAATGTGGCGCCTTGCGCTCCACCTCCCCCGGATGGTGGCTGCAGGGATACGGGGATATCCGCATGGTCGCAGACAGATATCATGATCTTGTGCCTGATTCCATGATATATTGTTTCCAGCTTCTGCTCAACCGTAAGTCCATAAATTATGCATCCTCTGGAACAGAAAATATACCGGACCATCGTCGACCAGGAGCTGTTTGACCAGGGTGCCCGCCTGGTGATCGGGGTTTCCGGAGGACCGGACTCCATGGCCCTGCTCCATCTCCTGGCTGCTCTGCGTCCCTCCTTTCCCTGTTCCCCTGTCGCTGTATACGTGGACCATGGATTGCGGCCCGGGGAGACACCGGCTGAGTGTCAGGCCGTGGAACAGGCGGCCGGCATTCTTGACCTTCCTTTCGAGACCATTTGTGTGGACACGGAGAAATGTTCCAGGGAACGGGGACTTTCCCTGGAACATGCGGCCCGCGAGCTGCGCTACGCGGCCCTGGAAGAGGTGGCCGGGCGCTACAGGGCCTCCCGCCTTGCCGTGGCCCATACCGCCGATGACCAGGTGGAGGAGGTCCTGATCCGTCTGCTGCGAGGCAGTGGCCGCTGCGGGCTTTCCGGCATGCGGATGCGGCGCGGCAGAGTTATCCGTCCCCTGCTGGCGACACCCAAGGCGGATCTGCTTCGCTATCTCCAGGACAGGAATATCGCCTTTTGTCAGGATTCCAGCAACCGGGACCGTCGCTTTCTGCGCAACCGGATCCGTCTTGACCTTTTGCCCCTGCTGGAACGGGAATATGATCCCGGGGTGCGCAAGGCCCTGCTCAAGACGGCTGAAAACCTGGCCGAGGATGAGGCATTTCTCGACAGCCAGACTGCGGACGCCTGGCAGCGGCTGGTCCGGCCAACCAATCCCGTTCCGACCGGTGAGCCGGGCTATCTTCTTGAGCGCAGCGGCTTATGCGTTCTCCACCCCGCCCTGCAGCGGCGGCTGGTGGAGAGGCTGCTCTGGGAGCTTGGCGCCAGACCCCGCTATGAACATATCATCATGGTACTCACTGCGGCTCGTCAGGGTACCATCGGCAGTGAACTGCATCTCAGCCAGGGCCTGCGGGTCGAGGTGCAGCGTGATTTCCTTAGTTTTTCCTACCCCCGTGGTCGCGGCAGCTGGCGCGGCCGTCTGTCTGGCAGTATCTGATCACAGGGTGCGCACCAGACCGATATTTCAAGAAAAAAATACAAGTTGTCTCAGGGGCCTCGGATTTATGCAGTCGTGGATGACCGTAGCTAAACGACTGGAGGGAGGCTCTGATAGCCCCTCTATGTGGACAGCCGCGACCGTGCAGGTAAGCGGAGACTTGGAATATGGGGTGGCTGTGACGAGTTACAGTAAAGAGTTTCTATGTTCACAGAACAAATGTTGCATTACCAATCCTGGCTGCAGGTTTCCTTCAGGATAAGAGCAGCACCTTGATAAAAATCTTCCTTTGTATGTTCAATAATTGAATCAGAAAAATCGGGCACCCATACCGTAAGATGATCGTAAAAGAATCTTTCTGTTAAATTTTTTAGACTCTCAACCTGTTCGTCGTCACCGAGGCTATGCAATTCAAGAGATCGGTCAATAAGATATTCCATGAATTCCATCTCAAAGCTGATGTGGTCTTCGGGTATTTGATATAAATTATGTACCGTCAGGCCAGCCTCCAGGTATTGTTTCCTCACTTTGATCGTGATTTCTGACATCAATATACGATTTTCCGAAAGGTAAAAGGAGGCAAAGGGAACAGCTGGAGGATGTGTCGGGCCAATAAATAGCCGTGAAAATTCCACGGCCAGCTCTTCGAGATAATCGTCCATCCGACTGTTGTTCGTTTTCGCGGCCTGGGTGATAAGACTAAAGCCCTGATCCAGGTCATTACTAACAGTGTCAACAGGTATCTGTTGCAGATCCATTAAGATATCTTTATCTATTTCTTTAAGAAAAATTCTTTTCAGAAAACTTAATAGAGGCTTTCTTTCAGCCATGCTATTCATTTCAGCCAGTGCCATAATTTTTCTCCATAATTGGATTGTCCGGGGGGAAATCTCTGCTCCCCCCCGGACCAGTTACTTACTGGTTAAACTTTTTTGATCTTGACGATCATATCAGCAAAGGCCGGAAAACCCATGATCGGACTCAATGCATCGGGATCAATCAATATGTTGTGGTACGGAGTGTACTTTCTGCTCTGGTAGGCAGGTCCCATTCCAGGGCTCCATCGGCCACCAGCACCGAATCCAAGCTTGATGACCCCGGGACGAATACCACCGGTGGCAAAGATTTTACCACGCGTTGATTTGCCCAGCGGGTTGGTCAATTCCACAAGATCTCCGGTAACCAAGCCAAGATTTTTGGCATCACCGTCGTTTATCATGATGGTGCCCACCGAGTAACTGTTTGCCGGAAACTTCATTGTTGTATTTTTGAAGCCTTCTTCAGGGGATGCCTCAGGCACCTCGGCCTCAAAGGTGTCGTTCAGCGGCTGCCAGGTCCCTTCCGCCTTGACCTGTCCAAGCCAGGGTACCATCTGGGTGCCACTCATGGAATGATGGACCTTGCCGCCGATAACCTGGAAAGGGTAATCCTTGGCGTATGTTTTATAGTCAGGGTTGGTGTATGGATTCCACTTGGTTTCAAACCAGAAAAAGGCGCTGGGGTACTTTTTGAAGCCAATCTCCTGCAGGCCAAGAGGTACATCGCCACCAGCTTCCTCGATTTTTTTGTTGTATTTGGCATAACGGCCCATTCGTTTTCCACCTTCTTTATAATCCCAGACGAACTCAATCATCTTGCTTGAAGTCTTGGGAAAGAAGTGGTTCGGTTCGTCTGCATCATGTTTGCGATACCGGTACCAACTCATCGGCCAGATTGCCACTCCATGATTATTGCGCAGCCATTCCACTGTGAGCGGGGTTCCGTAAACCTTTTTGCTCTTGTGGTCGACCTTGGCGTCACCCTTTTCAAGGGAATCCGGGGTGCCATAAAGTTTGTATCCTTCAGGATATTGCGGATACGGCAGAGGACGACCCACATTGGGTCTGCCGGGTGAAACCGCAAGCATTTCATCGACAAAGTCTTCCTCTTTGCCATACTTTTCCCAGAAATCTTCTCCCTTGATATCCGGGTCTCCCAAATCACTGAGTTTTTTTGCCAGCAGGTTCATGATTTCAAAAGGCGGCTTGCTCTCATACAAAGGCTTGATTACTGCATCCCTGTTATAGACCAACTGGTGCGAGGGATAAATATCTGAATATGGCTCTTAACATTTTTCAGCTAATGCTTATATTTATAACAAGATCAAGCAGATACCGGCTTGAAGGAGGTCTTGTTATGAAGATGCCAGCAGTCTCCTTGTTGGAGTGGCAGAAAAAATTTGGCAGTGAAGAAGCGTGTGCGGCCGAGTTGGCAAAAGTGCGATGGCCGGATGGCTTTTTCTGCCCAAGATGCGGCAGCCGAAAAGCAAGCTATATTTCCACCAGACATCTCTACCAATGCTCCAAGTGTCGCCACCAAGTGTCCATCACCGCTGGTACAATTTTTCATGCCACAAAAATTTCACTCGTCAAATGGTTCTGGGCAATTTATCTCACCGCCTCCGATAAGGGTGGCATTTCTGCTCTGCGTCTTGCCAAGCACCTGGGTGTTTCCTGGCTGACCGCATACCGAATGTTGCGAAAAATCCGGATGGCCATGGCTCATCGCGATTCCATATACCGCCTTAAAGGGTTTATTGAACTCGATGATACTTATGTAGGTGGCAAACGATCCGGCAAGCGAGGGCGAGGTGCAGAAGGTAAAAAGCCTGTACTGGTGGCGGTTGAAATGCACCCGGATAAAGGTGCCGGCTTTACGGCTATGAAGGCTGTGGAGACAATTTCCCATGATACGGTGCAGTCTTTCCTTACCAGAAAGCTGCTTACCGGGCAAAAGGTTAAAACCGATGCTTTGCCGGCTCTGACTGTGGTTGGAACGAGCCAGCAGCATGAGAAAAAGATTACACCACCAGAGGAAGCCGCCAAATGGTTGCCTATGGTCCATGTGATCATCGGTAATATGAAAGCCTTTCTTACGGGCACCTTTCATGGGGTAAGCCTCAAGTATCTGCAAGAATATCTGGACGAATTCTGTTACCGATTCAATCGAAGATTCTGGGAGCCGGAATTGCCCATGCGTTTGCTCAACGCTTGCTTGGCCCATGTTCCGGTGACTAAAGCTGAATTTGGTTAAGAGCCATATATCTGAAAGACTTTGACGTTCCGCATAGCTTGCTTCCGGCAGGATGATATCCGCATACAGGGATGATTCCAGGGCCAGCGTATCGATAACCACCATCAGTTCAAGTTTGTAGTCGCCATTCGCATCCTTGGCTGTGATTGCTTCCTCCCACTTGTAGGAAGGTCCTGCGGTATAGACCACATTTCCTGTCCTTAGAAAAAATGCCTTTATAGGATAATGATATCCACGGAAAGGACCATATGAGATATCTACTCCATCTAAAAACGCATTGGGATAATTGCCCACCGATTCATCCCAGGCACAAGGATGCTTATGGCCGAAGAGATCCATGTGCAGATGTTCAACTTCTCCTTCAACTTCTTTTCCTGCTATCTCGCGAGTAATTTTTCTTTTCTTGAAATGTTTTCCTTTGAACGAGCCTCCTTTGTTGCATTTGACCAGTTCACAGTCAATGGCACCTCCAGGTACGTCAAAGTTACCGGTTATAACATTCAGGACGGTACCTATGATGGAACAGCAGTATCCATTGTAATGATGGCCAGGTGACTGCATGCCCCAGACCAGAGCTGCCGGTTTCGTGATACCGAACTGATGTGCAAGATCTTCGATCTGTTTTTTCTGCAGTCCGGTTCGCTCTGCAGCCCAGTCGAGACTGAAATAGGAGAGGTTGTTGATCGGATCCTTCTTGCCCCACCAGGACTTGAACTCGTTCATGAACTCATCCCAGCCCTTGACATATTTTTTCATCTCCCAGTCAATATAGCGGCGATTCTTGTCATTGGGGTCATCATGCTCAAGGATATAGCGCAGCATGGCGCCAAAGAGGTCTCCGTCGGTTCCGGCTCTGGGCGAAAGCCAGACATCGGCCTTGGAGGCGGTATTGCTCAAGGCCGGGTCAATGACCACCACCTTGCAGTCATTTTCTATCTGGGCACCAACCGTGCCACGATTTTCATAGAATATCCGTGTAGCTACAAAAGGATTCCAGCCATTATAGATGATAAGTTTGTTTTTGTAGCCGTATTCTTTCTTTATGGAACCATCTTTCTGGCGGACGTGTTGCGGTGTCATGAGGTCAGGTTCTATTCGTTTGCCGCCCAGGATCAGTTTCGGCCCATGCCGGCGCGGGACATCACAGATAGCACCATGTTCGGCTGCGTTGGGCGAGCCGAAGGCAAAGGTCAGCCGATAGTATGGGTTACGGTCTGTGACATCACCGCAATCCATGATCATCGACTCTGCACCGTATTTTTTCTTGATGCCGACCATTTTTTTACCGATATAGTCAAGTGCTTCATCCCAACTGATTCTCTTGAACTTTCCCTCTCCTCGCTCACCTACTCTTTTCATGGGGTATTTGATACGATAGGGAGAATAGATCAGCTGTTGCCCCGAGGAGCCCTTGGCGCAAGCTGTACCGTCATTCATCGGAACTTCGGAGTTACCGTATATCTTTTCGACCTTGCCGTTGCGCACCCACATTTCCAAACCGCATTCTGCCGGGCACATCGTACAGGCAGTGTAATGAATTTTGTAGTTATCCATGGCCAGGCGTGCTGCCTTTGCCTCCGCGGGGCTCAATTTTTTGAGCGACAGCATTCCGGACTGGGACAGGGCTACTCCCCCTGCCAGGATGCTGCTATATTTTAAAAAACCTCGTCTCGTAGTAGTCATATGTTTTCCTCGCTATGAAAAATCATTCACTTATTCTTCTTCAGTCTGCAATAATTTTGTAGACTCTCATATCTTGGGATTGGCATGTTCGTTCAGGGCGGCCAGTTCATCGTCAAGATCGATGTAATAGACATTTGGGCTGGTATTTTTTTCAGGAAGGAGCACCTTTGTCTTGTTTTCCTTTATCAGCTTGGACACTTCGCTTTCAGGATCACTGAGATCACCAAAAATCCTTGCACGCCCCACGCAGCTTTTCACGCAGGCAGGTTCAAGTCCCTGGTCCAGCCTGTGAATGCAGAAGGTGCACTTTCCTATGCCGAAAGGACCTTCCTTGTCTTTTCTGGTCAGGCGAACATTTGGGTTGAAAAAGCGTGCGCCATATGGACAGGCCTTGATGCATTTACCGCATCCTATGCACAACTCGTTATTGTAAAGAATAGCGCCATCAGGTCGTTTATAGGTTGCCCCGATGCTGTAGCGTATTTTTTTCCCTTCCGGAGTGATATATATCTCTCTGGTTGGCTTGGGGTACTCGGGACAGGCCTTGACACAGGGGGGCACCAGCATGCGGCCAACCGTTTCTGTCCCCTCGCAATGGTTACAGAGGTGGGGTAGAAAAGGACGCTTCGCCTCGGGAAAGCTTCCTTTTTCCATGGTGGTAACCCAGGCGCCAAACCCAACCATCGGCAAGGAATTTTCCATTTTACAGGTAATCTGGCATGAGTAGCAGCCAACACATCTTCGGATATCGATGACCATGCCCCAGCGTGGTCTCTTTTTACCCTTTCCTTTGCCCTTTCTCGCCACAGCTGTTTCGGTCATCAGGCCTGTGACAGCCGCACTTCCGACCAGCACCGCACCGGCGCTTTTTAAAAATACTCTTCTTTCTTTTTTACGGTCGTCTTCCATCGTGGCCTCCTTGCTTTGCTTTTGGCGTGTCCGCAACCATTGCGGCTCCACATCCGACATCATTGTTGTCTGATCATCCGCGTGTACGTTTACTGTTCATCCTCAATGAGGATTATTGCATCCTCAAAGTTGATTGAAGCATTGTTAAGGACCATGAGTGAATATTTCTTGTTGTGAACACCGTTGCCGTATTGGACAAGATGGAGGTCCTTGAGTCCTTTCTCGTAAAGAGCCCTGGCCTCGTTTATCACCTCAGGTGAAAGTTGATCCGATTGCGCTTGTTCTATTGCCTGAAACGCTTCTTTCTGAAGAGCAACAGCCTGTTTGATTCCTTCGGCTATCTCCTTTTTCCACCGCTCGATCATTTCCAGGTGGCCCTCTTTGTGACAGGAGACACAGGTTCTGGCATCACCCTGAAGCACCACGGTCCCTTTTAGATCCTTTTTTCTTACATGACAGGCCAGGCAGTTTGTTGTGACCTCGTGCATCAGGCCAGGAGTCTTAGGCACTCCTTCACGCTCCGGCCCTTCAATGAGCTGAGCCTGATAAAGATGTTGCTCGGGGTGACAGGCAGCACAGTTTTGGCGGATCGCTTCCACATAATTTGTTTTTTTATGCTGTTTGGGAACGTGGCAGTCGAAACAGCCGGCCTTTTGCTCTGCAACGTGTTTTTCATGCATCAGAGGAAGGTTGTTTTTCTTGGCCAGAACTTCCGGATCAGCGTGACACGTCTCGCAGGCCTGAGGTTTCAGGTTGTCAGTACCACCTACAATGTCCAGATGGCAACTTGCACATGATACATTTCTGGCAGCTAAACTCTGATGAGTTATAGGTTGATCATCATTATTGATTGAACTACCTTCTTCACTTTTCTGTTTTTGTAACGGTTTGGTTGGAATGAGATGACATATCTCACACTTGGCTCGATCTTCGTTAAATTTGGTGTTTCGAAAATGACAAGTGAAGCATAGTTTTTTGCTCACTTCAAAATGCTTGTTGCTCCCAGGAACCTTTTGATGACAGGATGTACAGTGCATTTCCTGCCCATTGATTGGCTTTTCATAATGAGTGTTATGTGTAAATGGAATAACACCTTCTCGTTTAGAAAATTTTATTTTTTTTGTAAAAAATTTGTCACGAGGATGACATTCAGCAGTCATGCAGCTCCGGTCATCAATATGTGTTTGCTTCCGTACCTCCTTTTCGTGAGTGGCCATATAAGTAAAAAGTTGGCCTAATCCTTTGAATTTTGCCTTGAACGTTTTTCTTTCTCCGGGTGCGTAATGACATTGCACACACGCTACCGTATGTTTTGCCGATTCTTCACCATGTTTGTCTCTCTTCCAACTCTGGTAGGCTGGGTCCATGATATGACAGGATGTCCCGCAAAAGCCCGGCGTTCCTGTGTATGATTCAACCGAGACCATGACGGTGACAATAATAATGGCGAAAATGATCAGAAAGATCAGAATTGGTTTTTTCCACCTTTCCGATCTCCTTATTACTGTTTTTGCTTTTTTACCCATCTTGTATACACTCCATAGGATGATTCGAACTTATTTAGTACCTATCCACTGATGCTCTTTGTGCCCGATCTCTGCGTCACGCTCAAAAAATAATGGTTGGAATACCAACTGGATACTTGCTTTTGTTTTTTGCAGATCCCTGATTGTCAATGGCCAAGTATATTGACCCACATAAGGCCAACAATTTTGACCCATTTCGAGGCTGAAACGGCAGCCGTTTGGCTGTATCCTCTCTCCTTTTCCCAACCATACAAACCGGGAGGAGGCAACCTTGAAGGGGTGGAACATGATACACAAAATCAAAGCGTTACATAGCAATGGGTCGGGGATGTCCATCCGTGGCATTGCGCGACGGCTGGGGATCTCCCGCAACACGGTCCGGAAGTACCTGGCCATGTCCGAAGAGGAGATCCAGGCCCGGCAGAGCAACCGTGAGAGGCGCAAGCTCCTCGATCCCCACCGGGCCTACATCCGGCATCTCATGGAGTCGTTTCCCGGCTTGAGCGCGGTGAAGATCCACCGCAAACTTAAGGAGAAACACCCTGACCTGCCGGTGTCGATCCGGACGGTGCGAAGATACGTGGCCCGGCTCAAGCAGACCTCCACGCTCAAGCAGGAGCGCTATTACGAGCCGGTTCTGGACATGGTCCCCGGGGTCCAATGCCAGGTGGACCCCGGGGAGTTGCGGGGAGTCCTGGTGGCCTGCCAGCCGACGACCGTCTACTTCGTGGTCTTTGTCCTCTCCTATTCGAGGCTGATGTACGTGGGGCTTTCTCCCCGGCCTATCGACACCGGCACGTTCATCCGCATGCACGACGCAGCGTTTCGGTACTTCGGCGGTCGGCCCGAGGAGTGCGTCTACGACCAGACCAGGCTGGTGGTGATCAAGGAACGCTACCGGGAGCTGACCCTCAACGAGCAGTTCCATGGCTATGCCACCGTAGCCGGTTTCCGGATCCGGGCCTGCGAGGGATACGACCCCGAGAGCAAGGGCAAGGTGGAAGCCGGGGTCCGGTACGTAAAGGGTAATGGACTGGCCGGGGAGCATTTCGACTCCTGGGCCGACCTGGAAGCCTATATGGCCGAATGGCTCGACGCCACGGCCAACGCCAGAAAGCACGGCAGCACTGGCGAGTCACCGCGGCAGCGCTACGAGCGGGACGAACGGCGCCACATGCGGCCCTACCTCACCCCGAGCATCGACTTCACCCCCGCCTGCCGGGAGACCCGCAAGGCGGACAAGACCGGGCTCGTCTCCTGGAAGAGCAACCGTTACTCGGTGCCCATGCGTTACCAGCGCGCCACGGTGGGGGTGCGCGAGGAGCAGGACTTCCTGGTGTTCCTGGACCTGGAGACCGGCGAGGAGATCACGCGGCACGCCCTGTGTCACGGCCGGGGCCAGGTGATCAAGAAGAAGTCCCACTACCGGGACAAGGCCCGGCGGATCGCCGACTGCGAGGCGGAGATCCAGCGCCGCCTGGGCGACGACGGCATCCGCATGAGCGCCCTGCTCAAGAAGGGCGCGCCGGACATCTACAAGGACCAGCTGACCGGCCTGATCCGCCTGCTGGACCGCCACGGGATCCCGGCCCCCCTGCTGGCGCATCTCCTCGACCAGCCGCGCCTGACCACCTCCCGCATCGAGGACTACCTGGAGGCGTACCGGAAGCGCCCGGACCTGCTCGACGAACTGCGGACAGGCCAGGAGCCCCGGGAGCGGCCGGCAGCCGCGGCCGACAGCGCCACCAGGGCCATGCTGCGCCCATACGCCGCTATCTGCGAGACAGGGGAGGTGAGCGATGCCGTCCATTGAGACCACCGTTGCCAAGTTCCGCGGCCTGCGCTGTACCAGCATCGCCGCCGGCCTCCCGGACCTGCTCGCCGCCGCCGAGACCAACGAGGTCTCATACCTGGAGTTCGCCGACATGCTGGTGGAGCACGAGCGCCGGCAGCGCAACCACAAGCGCATCCTCCGCAACCGCAAGGCGGCGGGCTTCCCCACAATCAAGCGGCTGGAGGAGTTCGACTACAGATACCAGACCACCATCACCAAGCGCCAGGTCAACGCCCTGCTCGATTTCTCCTTCATCGACAACCGCGAGAACCTGATCTTCATCGGCCCCCCGGGCGTGGGCAAGACCCACCTGGCCATCGGCATCGGCCACAAGGCCGTCGAGGCCGGCTACAAGGTCCTCTTCACCCGGGCCGCCGAACTGGTGGAGTCGCTCGACCTGGCCCTGGCCAAGGGCGAGCTCAAGGCCAGGATAACGGCCCTGGCCAAGAACGACCTCCTGATCATCGACGAGCTCGGCTACCTGCCCATGAACAAAACCGCGCTCTACAACCTCTTCCAACTCGTCAACAGCCTGTACGAGTACCGCTCCATCGTCGTCACCACCAACAAGGAGTTCACCGCCTGGGGCGACTTCTTCCACGACGACAACGTGGCGGTGCCCATCATCGACCGCCTGGTCCACCACTCCCGCGTCTTCATGCTCGGCGGCGAGAGCTACAGGCTGCGCCAGAAGCTGACAGGGTGACCGCCATGCAGGAGCGTCACGACAACGCATATCGCCTCCGTGGTCTCGACCTGGAACTCTCCCAGCCCGCTCTCCTTGCGGGCACCGGACAGGCTCTTGGCCAGGGGCCTCGGGTGGGTCAATTTTTTTGTCCGGGTGGGTCAATTTTGTCGTCCGGTAGTGGGTCAGTTTTTTTGGCTATTGACAATCGACAAATCTGTCGAGTCGGGCGCGGGTTGTCGAGCTTCTTTATGCTGTCTTTCTGTGGTTGTTTTTCTTATCTGTTTGATATTATGTTTTTTTATGGCAAGGGTGCTATCTGGCACGGTTGTTGGAATAAGCAGGCAAAGAAAAAATATCCATTTTCAACTGGAGGAACATAGCATGAAAACAAAAACAACATTCTTTTCCGCGGCCGCGTTCGCGCTTTCCCTTGGACTCATGGGCCTTCCCGTCAAATCAGATGCCCGTGGCCCCGGAAACCCGGCCGCTCCCTGCGCTGTCCGGAACGTCCAGGGTGGGGGCATGGCCACCATCATTGCCAATCTGCCCCAGGAGGAGCTGAGCAGCGAAGAAGCTGCCGGTCTGAGCAAAATGCGGGAAGAGGAAAAGCTGGCCCGTGATGTGTACAGGGTACTTTCAGACCAGTGGAACCTGCCTATCTTCAATAATATTGCCCAGAGCGAACAGCGCCATATGGACATGGTGAAAATACTGCTCGACAGGTATGAGCTCGCCGATCCGGTAACCGATTCCTCGGTGGGCGTGTTCACCGACCCGCAGCTCCAGGAGCTCTACGATGCGCTGGTGGCTAGGGGCAAGGTCTCCCTGGTGGAGGCCCTCCAGGTCGGTGCCACCATCGAGGATCTTGATATCAAGGATCTGCAGGATTTGCTGGCCCGGACAGACAACCAGGATATCAGAACCGTTTATCAGAACCTCTGCAAGGGGTCGCGCAATCACCTGCGCGCTTTTATCTCTCAGCTCTCGTTGAACAACAGTTCGTATGAAGCCCAATATCTGACCCCGGAAGAAGTGGAGGCCATCAGTACCTCGCCCATGGAGCGGGGCATGGTCAACGCTGACGGTGTTCAGGTCTTCGGACCTGGAGCGGGTCGGGGTATGGGTCGGATAATGCAGCAGAATATAACGAAATAACAAGACAGTATGTCAAACTGAAATCTGATTACCATCAATCTTTGCCATTGAAACCGGTGTCGACCTCACCCGTTTCACGGGACGCCATAAACCCGTCCCTGGGGGCTTGACTGTGGCCATCCAGGCCACAGACACCCGTGAAACAAGTGAGGCCGACACCTTCAGGCATCGGTGGCTGAATTTCAGTGGTAATCACAAACTGAAATGGAGGTGTGAATCATGGTAGACAATATCAGGAAATCAATACTGGTTGGGCTGGGGATTATCATGTTGAGTGGTCCTGCCTGGGCAGTGACCGATTACAGCAGCATGTCAACCGATGAACTGGCCGGCCTGCAAGGCACCATGCGCCAGACCACGGTGGAGGAGCGTAACGCCTTCCGGGACGAGTGGCGCAGCCGCCTGCAGCAGATGAGTCCCGAGGAACGGCAGCAGTATACCTCCGGAACCCGGGGACGGAACCGGGCCGGTATGGGGGCTGAAAACATGGGAAGCGGATATGGGACCGGGGATGGTTCCGGCCGCCAGCGTGGCCGGCAACGGGGCGGCGGACGCTGGTAACAGGGATGGCTGTTGTGAGCGGCGGGTAACCTCGACGGTCACAGCAATCATGTGCACAGCAGCAGGTACATCGTTGCTGTTTCCCTTCTGCCGGGGCTGTCAGGTGACTGGCAGCCCCTTTGTGTCCTTTTTCAAGGACTTCTGAAACGCGGTGCCCCTGGTGCCCCTATATATAATGTGGATAGCCAGATAGCAGAAACTCAAGGATGATGGACCCGTAAAAAGTCCATCACTCTTTGAAGATGGCTAAGTTGAAAGAAATGAAGGAGACAGTTTCCATGAAAAACGCGAAAATTTCGGCTTCAATACTGATTATGCTGTTGCTTACCTCCTGTACCAACATGCAGGTGGAAGACGGCAAGCATGGTCAGGTGGGCTCCATAACCGGGGCCATCGGCGGGGCCCTTGTCGGCCAGGCCATTGGCCGCAGTACCGAGGCAACTCTGATCGGCGCGGCCGTGGGAACCATGCTTGGCTACATGATCGGCAATGAAATGGATAAGTATGACCGGGCCCGGCTCAACCGGGCCTTGGAATACACGCCCTCGGGAGAGCCGGCTGCCTGGACCAATCCGGATACCGGGAACAGCTACGAGGTGATCCCCAAACCGGCCTGGAAGGATCCGGAAGAGGAAAAGGTCTGCCGGGAGGCGGAAATCATCGCCACCATCGACGGTCGGACCGAACGGACCTACACCACGGCCTGCCGTGATGCTTCGGGACGCTGGGTACTGCAGAACTGATCAGGTCAAGTTGACTGACCATCACTGCCGGGCAGTGAAAGATGCTTGTGGCTGTTAATGGCCATTAACACCAGCTCGGTTATCCGGAAATCACCACGGTTATTGTGTAACCCCATAGTGATTTTCATTGGTCGAAGTCTTCGCTGTCTGTTGTGGCTGGGCCGTGCTGAATCCAGGAGTCTCCTTTCGGTCAATTACCTGGTCCTGCCATGTTGGTTAAGTTAATAAACCTCGGTGTTGACGGACAGCTGTTAGTGCGTCAGTAGACAGGAAACCGTGATGTTGTTTCCTTATTGGGAGCAGCGGACCCCGCTGCTTACGGAAGACTATCAGAATTCTATGTAGTCGTAGTCGACAATCTCCTCCGGGTCTCCCTCAGAATGTTTACGATAATAGACCATCTTGTCGAAGGTCGGCTTGTAAATAATGACGATGGAGTTTTCTTTGTCGACAAATCCTTCCTTTTGCCCGGGAGGATAGTATCGAAAGAGAACCAGGACGTTGGTATATTCATGAATTTCCACTTCAGCGACCCCGGCCAGACTTTTGGAGGTTGTTTTGCGGACCGCTTTTCTTGATCCAAGACCACTGACCATTTTCCCGATATAGTCTTCATTGATCAGGTGGTCGATGGACTTGTCACCATAATATCGTGTAACCGAGGCAAGCTGGTTTTCAAAGAGCTTGAATTCGACACGGTCCACATACTCTTCCGGGTGGAGCAGGCGGAAACGGGTGACGTGGAATGCATCTTCGTCGACAAATTCAACCCCTGGAAACCGCTGCTCAATAACAGGAAACGGGCTGTTCCATGGAATACCCATGTACCCACCCGTTTCCTGTCCATACGCCACAAAACCGTTTCCAAGGATAAGGAGGAAAAGAAAGAGGCAAACAACAGGGTAACGGTTCATACTGGGGCGCATTCTTCTGTTGATTCGGTAATGATTCTGTTTTCCTGCTCAAGCAGGAGTTGGAGCAATACAGCCATTTCCCGGTAAAAGGGAAGTGTTGCCCTCTCTGCCACTTTTGTTAGAAATTCAGGGGCCCACGCCAGGAGGTGTTCCGTGAAAAACCTTTTTTTTATCTTCATCAGGTTGTCGGCAAGTTCCATTTCGCCATCATCGACGGCCTGGGCATATCGCTCCTCGAGTTTCTGGATAAATTCAAGCTCGACAGCGATGTGATCAGGCATGCCGCCAAACTCCGGCTTATAACTGAGCCCGGTGGCCTCGATGAATTTCTTGACCGCCACTGTATCCGCTCCCCAGAGGGTGCCGTAATCACCGTCATCCCGGACATGATGCACGGATTCATGGGGAGATATGAAATGACCGGGACCCAGGAACAGCCCGGCAAATTCCACCGCAAGCTGGTCCACTATTTCTGCGGCATCGCCGCTGTAAAAATCCTCGCCAAGATCTATTTTCAGCTCTGTGAAAAGTTCGCGAAAGTCTGCACTGCGCAGTTGAGCCAGCAGTTCAGGACTGACCTCGGTGGCAAAGATATTTGCCAGCAGACCATATAGTCCGGCAATTCCACTGTTAGAGTTCCGCACGATACATTTCCCCTCTAAAAGATTTATAGTCAGTCGTCATGGACCTGACCGGGAAGATACAGCACCTTCCCGGTCAGATTCTCATGTCAGGCTCAGGCCTTGCTTACAGTGACGACCGTATCCATCCAGCGCATCTGGCCGCTGATAGGATCCGGTTCGTTGGCAATCGCCCAGTTGGGGTGGACACCATAGGTGTTCCACCATTTCAGTTTGAGATCCGGATCGTTGTCGGTTCCGAAAGGGGATTTCCTCCCTGATGCGTAGCGGCCTGATTCCATTCTCCCGAGGTGGTACGAGATGGCTATTGCACCGGGTACGATCATCTCGTTGACATAGGCCTTGATGGAAATTTCGCCAATAGGAGACGAGAGTTTGATCTTGTCGCCGTTTTTGATCCCCAGCGAGGCCGCAGTCTTCGAGTTGATCCAGGCCGGATTGTCATGGAACATCTCGGTCAGCCATTTACAGTGGGTGGAGCGGGAGTGGATCTGGACCGGTACCTTGTAGGTGGTCAGTACCAGCTGATTACTGGCCATTTCCTTATGCTCGGGAATCCCCTTCCATGCCGGCAGAGGATCAAAGCCCTTATCTTTGAGAATGGCTGAATAGAGTTCGAAATAACCGGTCTTGTTGATCTTGTCGGGCTTGAATCCTTTGTAGACCTTGTTGCCGATCTTCTGGCCCACATATCCCTTATAGGCATAATGTGTGCCGGAATACCCCTTGGATTTTGCTTCGGCCTCGTTCTTGGCCTTGGACTTCTTCCAGTTCCAGTAAACGCCGGTGGCTTCGTCAAATATGATACCGTCCTTTTGCAGATCAGCATCCTTGACGATTTTCTTGTGAGTGTCAAAGGCCGGTTTTTCGTCGGGATTATGATAAACACCATGTTTCTTCATGTACTCGAAGGCCCCTCCTGGTAATCCTTTCAGGGCCGGCGTCATTTCACAGGAGAGCCGGACAAACTCCTCCATGCTGTTGAAGCCGAGCGGCATCCCCATTCTGTTGGCCAGATCACAGAGCACGTCGCTGAAGTTTCTACTTTCACCCAGAGGCTCCACTACGGGCTGGCGCAGCTCATATTCGGCGACCTGTGTCGGTGACGCATTGCCATCCCAGTCCCAGCGTTCAAGATAGCTGGTATCGGGCAGAATCAGATCAGCCAGGCGGCTGGACTCGTCATAAACAATGTTTGAGGTGACGGTAAAGGGCATCAGCTTCTCATCGGAGAGAATGTCGATGTTTTCCTGGCATTCACCATTTACATAGACTGGATTGTAGCAGTACCAGAAATATATTTCAGGCCGTCCATGTGAACCGTCCTTGATCATCTTGAGCACCGACTGGCACTCTCCATGGGTCGGCAGTGCAGATTTCGATCCACTGGTAATCTTCAGTTTTTTGGCTTTCGGTTTCACCTTGGGCCCTTTGGGGTATTTCCAGTGGGGTGCGACCGCTTTGCAACGACCTCCGCGATTGTTGATGTTGCCGGTGATCATCCCCAGCATCTGGGCCGCACGCTCGCCGTCGGTTCCATTGTAATGAGCGACAAGGCCGCGATAACTGATCACAACAGCGGCCTTGGCCCTGGCGAATTCCCGGGCGTATTTCTTGATGTTGGCCGCCGGAACACCGCTTATTTTTTCCGCCCACTCGGGAGTGTACTGTTGCAGATGCTGTTTCAGGGCCGCAATTTTTTCATCGGTAGACGCGTTGACGTCCTCGGTGGCCCTGATAAAGGTGAACGCGTCGCGGTCGTAAAGGTTTTCCTGCATGATCACGTTGTTCATGGCCAGGAGAACCGCCAGGTCGGTCCCCGGACGAACCGGTTCCCATTTCGTCGATTTTGACGCGGTATAGGATAATCTCACGTCAAAGGTGATCACCGGGACATTCCGCTCCACCTTGGCCTTGATCAAACGCTGGGCCGTCGGAATATGATTGGTATGGGCCTCGAGAACACTGGAGCCGAAATTCAACACATAGTCGGTGTTGTCGAAGTCCCAGTTGTCATAATGCTTGCCCCAGGTCAGTTCCTGAGCTGTCCATTTTCCGCCCTCGCAGATCGATGTGTGACCGGAAATGGTTTTGGAACCATAGGTGCCCATGAACACGGTCTTCGGCAGTTTGGAGGAACTGCCTTTGGCCCGGCCGTAGTGGTACATGAACTTTTCCGGATGTCCCTCGTCCCGCAATTTTTTCATACGGGCAGCGAGATCGGTCAGTGCCTCGTCCCAGGAGATACGTTTGTATTTACCATCCCCCCGCTTGCCGGCACGTTTCAGGGGATAGAGAATCCTGTCCGGGAAATAGACCTGGTTGATTCCAGCCTGTCCCTTGGAGCATATCTTTCCCATACTGCGGATAGAGTTGGGCTGGCCTTCGATCTTGACCACCCGGCCATCTTCAACAAAGGCAATCTTGGGATCTCTGGTCACGCAGTTATAACAGATTGTCGGAACCGCTTTTCGTTCCTTGCCGGTTTCCGGGTTGAAGTCCCGCCCACCGTTGGCCAGCTTGATCGAGCCGGCCAGAGCATTGCCAGTCATTGCCTTGCCGGCGCCCATCAGTACACTGCTGGCCGCGGCCAGTTTCAACACGTTGCGGCGGCTGAGTTTTTTCATTATTCAATTCCTCCTGTATCCAAACAGATTAGTGGTCTCGCTTGTTATTCAACGATGTCGCGGTACTCTGCGAGCTTGTCTTTCTCGTCAAAAGAGTAGTCAGCCAGCACACCGTCCGGATCGATGTAAAAAATGTTGGGCATGGTCTTGGCTTCAGGCTTCATGGTCGTCTTGTCCCGGTTCTCAAGCAGCTTGAACTCCCTGGCAAGCCTGGCGACCTCGCTGTCGGGATCGTTGAGGTCTCCAAAGATTCTGGCCCCTGCGGCGCAGGTATTGACACAGGCCGGCGTCACGCCTTCGTCCAGGCGGTGGACGCAGGAAGTGCACTTGACAATGGCGTGCTTGCTTTTGTCTTTCCCGGCCGCCTTGCGCTTGTTGAAGGTTCTGGCGCCATAGGGACAGGCGTCGATGCACTTGCCGCATCCCGTGCAGGAGTCGTTGTCGAGCAGGATCAGCCCGTCCGGACGCTTGTAGGTGGCCCCGCCACGATAGCGGATTTTTTTTCCTTCCGGAGTGATGAAAACCCGCCGGTCCTTGGGGTACTCGGGACAGACCTTGACGCAGGGCGGCACGGTCATCTTGCCGACCTTTTCCGTCCCTTCGCAGTGGTTGCAGCGTCGGGGAATCGTTGTCCGCCTTGTGTCAGGGTATTTTCCGGTGACAACCTGTTTGACCACGGTCTTGAACGCGCCCAGCGGCACATCGTACTCTGCCTTGCAGGCCACTGTACAGGCCCGGCAGCCCATACAGCGCCGAAGATCCATGATCATCACCCAGTGGGGAGCCTTTGCCCGGGCAGCCCCGGCTTCTTTGGGCTGCAATAGACTTGTCGACATCAATCCGGCTGCGACCACGGCAGCTCCGGAAACGCGAAGCATTTCCCTGCGATCATCTGTTCTGTTGGTGCTCATGACCTCCTCCTCTTTTCGTTTTTCTGGTTAGGCGCGGATCAGGGCGCCCGGGCCAACCCGGTTCTCCTGAAACCACTGTTTCAGGATACACATGTGTTTTCACTGCTCCTGGAGCGGCAGTTACCGTCACTGTCGGTTCTCCTCTGTTGCATTTTGTTCTTCAGCCAGGGGTTCCAGTTCATCCAGCACTGCGTATATGCTGTTCATCGCCTCGTCGATGAGCATGATGGCATATTTTTTGTTGTGGACCCCATTGCCATAGACAACTATGTCCAGGGCCTGCTGTCCTTTGGCGATCTGCTCCTTGAAGGCCGCAACCCGTTCGGGATCGAGCCTGTCTTTGAATTCGTCCAGCAGGGCAAGGGCCCGGTCGTGATTCTCCTTGGCAAAGGCGACCTCGCCCTGAACTTCTTTTTCCCAGTCGGCGAGCAGTTTTTCATGATCCTTTGTATGACAGTCCACGCATGCCCTGGCTGCCCCGCGAAGAACAGGTTCGCCTTTCAGTACCTCTTGTTTCTGATGGCAGCCCAAACAGTTGGTCTTGACGTTATACATGAGGTTCGGTGTCGCCGGCACTTCACCATAGGGATTGCCGACAAGGAGGGCCTTCTGGTAGCTGTGATGGTCCGGGTGACAGCTGGCGCAGTTCAGCCGGGCCGCCTCGATGAAATCACTTTCCTTGTGGACGATCGGCTGGTGGCAGTCAGCGCACTGGGCCTTCTGCTTAGCCACGTGTTCGCTGTGCATCAGCTTCATGTCATTCTTCTTGGCCAGTACCGCTGTATCACTGTGGCATTCTTTGCAGGCCCTGGGCATGAGGGCTGTCTCGCCGCGTATCATCTGGTAATGACAGCTCTGACAGGCAACACCGGCCTTCTCAAGGCTCTGATGGGTAATAATCTTTTCATCCTTGTCCGGCTGGGCATTCTTTTTCTGCGACTGCAGAGGCGTTGTCGGGATCTCATGACAGAGATTGCACGCCCCCCGTCCCTTGTTGAAGTCACTCTTCCTGAAGTGGCAGATATAGCACTGTTCCTTGGGCACCTCGAAATGCTTCTCGTCGCCAGCCTTGATATGGCAGGTCGTGCAGTGCATTTCCTGTCCCGGGATGGTTTTGTCGAAATGGGTTTTGTGGGTGAAGCTGACCTTTTTCTTTTCGCCGTACTTCAGCTTCTTGTCCATGAACTGGTCTGCAGGGTGGCACTTTGAAGTTGTACAGGAGATGTCAGCGATGTGGGTGGCTTTGCGGACCTCTTTTTCATCACTTGAGAGATAGGTGAACAACTGGCCCAATCCCTTGAATTTGGCGTGGAGGGTCATCTTTTCGCCCGGTGCGTAGTGGCAATCCACGCAGCGGACCTCGACCTTGCCGGATTTGCCATGTTTTGACGCCTGCCAGGTCTTGTAGGGTTTGTCCATTATATGGCATTTGGTCCCGCAGAACTGCGGTTTTGCCGTGTACGATTCAACCGAGAGAACCCCGGCGGCAGCCAGAAAAACAATCAGAACAATTGTCAGTACAATTCCTTTCTTCATTCAGGCAGTCTCCTTGTTGGGAAAAATAGCTTTATTCCCACTCTAATGCATAAAGAGTGCCAGTGGAAATCTGCCTGAAATTACATGAAAAATTTTAGAAAAAGCGACGGGAGGGGCGGGAATGCTTATGGAGTATACAGGGGCTTGTCTATTTTTTAAGCAGAGGCAAGTTTTTTGCGCAGGGTCATCCGATTGATGCCAAGCAGATTGGCAGCCTTGACCTGGTTGCCATCACAGAGGTCGAGAGCTTTTTTGATCAGCATCTGTTCCACTTCAGAGATCAGATGTCGATAGGGGCGTGATTCGTTACCCTTGATAAGCAGATCGATCTGCTTGCCGACAACATATTCAAAATCATTTTTGTCAGGTTCTAGCTGTTGGGGAAGGATGCAGTCTTCAGCGGAGATGATTTTGGACTTTGCCAGGACAATAGCCCGGCGAATGGTATTTTCGAGCTCTCGGATATTGCCGGGCCAGTGGTAACTGGCAAGTTTTTTCAAGGCCTCGTCACTGATTCCTTCCACTGGGGGAGACACCTGGCAACCGTAACGGGCAAGAAAGTAAAGAATCAGGTCCGGAAGATCGGATATCCGCTGCCGCAGGGGTGGAATGGAAATAGTCAGCACGTTGATCCTGTGCAGCAGATCGGCGCGAAAACGGCCATCTGTAGCCATTTGCTCAAGATTTCTGTTGGTGGCGGCGATCAGGCGTACATCGGTCTGCAGTTGTTTGTTGCTGCCCAGCCGTTCAAAGGTGCCGTCCTGGAGAACCCGGAGGACTTTAGCCTGGGCCGCAAGGGGCAGCTCACCTATTTCATCCAGAAACAGGGTCCCGGAGGTACACTGCTCAAAACGGCCGATGCGCTGTTTAACTGCCCCGGTAAAAGCACCGGTCTCATATCCGAACAACTCGCTTTCAACCAGTTCATCCGGCAGAGAGGCACAGTTGACGATCATAAAGGGGGCCTCGTTCCGGGTACTGTGCTGATAGATGGCCCTGGCGGTCAACTCCTTGCCGACCCCGGTTTCGCCGGTGATGAGGACGGGCAGGTCAGAACCGGCCACTTGGCCGATTTTTTTGCACATGTTCAATATTTCGGGACTGGAGCCGACGATACACTCTTTGTCGTCTGTGGTGGCATCCCAGTTGTCACCGCAGCCACAGTGCAGTTTGGCCTGCATTTTACTGGCATTCAAGGCCTTGGCAATGATGCTGCGCAATTCATCATTGTCAAAGGGCTTGGCTACATAATCAAAGGCGCCGTCCTTCATGGCCTGCATGGCGGAGGCAGAGTCGGCAAAGGCCGTGACCATGATAACCGGCAGGTGGGGGTGTGATTTTTTGATGCTTTTAAGGGCGGTCAGACCGTCCATGCCCGGCATGCGGATATCCATCAGGACGACGGCCGGTTCTTCTTCTGCCACAGCCCGTATGGCCTGCTCGCCGTTTTCCGCGCTTCTGATGCTGTACTCGTCGCCAAAGGTCCGTTCGAAAGCGTAACGGACCGATTTCTCATCGTCAACTATAAGGAGTGTCGTCATAGGGCAGGACCAGGATAAATGAAGTTCCGTTATTCTTGCTGGAAACGATATCAAGGCGTCCGCCATGCTGCTGAGCAATATTCCATGCCACTGACAGCCCCATGCCGGTACCGTTTTCCTTGGTGGTAAAAAAAGGATCGAAAATGTACTTTAGATGTTCCTCACTGATGCCGCAGCCAGTGTCGGTTATCGTGCAGCGAAGCTCTCTGCCGTCGACAGCGGTAGTAATGGTCAGTTTTCCTCCTTCGTCCATGGCCTGCAGGGCGTTAAGTATGCCATTCATCAGGATCTGTCTGATCCCCGAGGCATCGATCTGCACCGGTGCGATATCCTTTGCCAGCTTCTTGACGATAACAACTCCTGATTTTTCAATTTTTGGTCGGGTGATGGCCAGTACATCTTCAACCAGACTGTTTATATCCGTCCGGGTGACTGCAATGTCCGACTGACGGGCTGAACGGAGAAAGCGGGTGACCGTATGATCAATCCGCTCCAATTCATCAATAATAACCTCCAGGTCTTCTCCTTCCAGGGCTTCTTCCTGTTCCCCGGCACGCTGGATCAGCATCTTGATCGAAGTCAGCGGATTTTTAATTTCATGGGCCAGGCCAGTGGAAAATTCACCCAGGGCATAGAGCTTTTCGGTTCGGACCAGGTTTTCCTGGGCTGCGGTGATTTCATCCACCAACTCTTTTAGCCGGCGGGACATGGTGTTGAACGTGAGGCTCAACTCCCGGATTTCCCCCACACCGGTCTCGCGTATTTCCATGCCGAGATTTCCCTCACCCACTTTGTGGGCTGCCTGGTTGAGAAGCAGGACGGGATAGAGCAGGGCACGGGCCATCCATAAACCAGCCAGAGAACCGAGAACGGCGATTACAGCGGTTACTGCCCAGACCTTGCGCCTGGAGGCGGAAATCGTTCTGATCAGCGGCTCTACGGAAACACCAAGACGGAGATAGCCGACAACACCTATCTTGCTGGAAGAAATCGGGACCACCAGGTCCATGGGGACAAGGTCGTTGCTCTGTTCCACGTCCCGCAAAAATTTGGGCAGCTCTCCGGCATATTCGGCTAAAACGACAGGTTTTCGTGGCACAGGTATCTTTTCCCTGGCCAGTATTTTTTCGCCCTGTTCATTATACAACTCACCGTAGACCAGAAAGGCATCTCGTGCGGCCAGGTAGGAGGTGATCAGTTCATGGAGAGTGTAATTTTCTTCGTAGAGCAGGGGTTCTAGGACCTGACGGGTCATGATTTCTCCAAGCTGCAGGGCCCGGACCCGCAGATCCCGCTGGAGAATGCGTTTTTCATCGCGCAGGACAAGGGTTGCCACGGTAACTGCCGTGACCAGAACGACGATGACGATGGCCAGCGACAGCCGGATGGCTATCCGGTCGTGAAATCTGATTGCCATGGGCTATCTCATATTAAAAAACTATTCATGAACCTGTTTGCGCAGCAGGATGGCGGACCGGTACAGTTCAGGATCAGGAAGGACAAAACCATCCATGCCCAGACTGTGCAGAACTTTCTGGCCTTCCGGGTCATGATCCATGGAGAGCAGCACCTTGAGGAGTTTTCGCTTGAGTTTAACGGATAATCCTGGCGGGACGACCACCGGTGGCATACCGAATTCCTCGGATCTCTCGATAATTTTCAAACGGCCGGCAAAGGAGTCCGGTTGTTTGCGCAGGGCATCAAAGATAAGACTGTCCACGGCCGCTCCATCTGCCACCCCGGTGGCCACTGCCTCAATGGATTTATCATGGCTTTCTGTATAAAATGTTTTCTGAAAAAATTCAGTGGTGGTCAGACCCATCTGATTAATTCTGGCTGTGGGATAGATATATCCGGTCAGGGAAAGCGGATCGGTAAAGGCAAAAACCGAGTCCTTCAGATCTGCCAGTGAACGGGCCAGGCTTTCCGCCCGGGTGATAATATAAGACCGGTAGCGCGTCTTGCCGTTCATGACGGGCACCGCCAGAAGTTCAAGGCCAAAGGCTTTTCTTCCGGAGAGGTAGCCACCGGTACAAGTAAAGGCCATCTGTACCTTTTCCCTGGCCAGCAGTTCGTTGATCTCTTCATAGGTGCGGCGCTGTTTGAGCAAGGTCGGTGTCCCCAGTTTCTCGGCCAGGTAGTCCTGAAATTCGGAAAAATGGACCAGGGTCTGTGCCGGAGAGGCCATTGCCGAGACAGCGAAGTAAAAGGTCTCCCCGGTGTTGCCGGATCCGGCCGGGGAGATTGCCGGCAGGCCGAAAACAAGAAAAAAACCGATGAGAAAAGAAAGATATTTTTCAAAGCCCATATTTCCTCCGTTATGAGTCAGCTCTCATGCGTATCTTTTTATTATAGTGAGAAAGTAGAAAATAGAAAAGAGGCCAAAAAAATAGTTGACAATCGCATGTCAGGTTTTACTATATATTGCTATATAGCGATATGTAAATATTAAAAACAGTTCCCATGAAAGCATTTATTCGTGTCATGAAGGCGTTGTCCGATCCCAACAGAGTTCGGGTGCTCAAGATTCTTCAACAGGGTGAACTCTGTGTCTGCGAGATTCAGCAGGTGCTCGGGCTGGCCCAGTCGACGGTGTCCAAACATTTGAAAATACTGGAAGATGCTGGGATGGTGGATAGAACGCGCCAGGGCGCTTGGATAATCTACAGCCTGGCCGATGGCAGCGAGTCGGAATACGCTGCTGCGATGCTCGCCAGGCTCCGCAACTGGCTGGATGACGATGAAGAACTGCAGTTGATGCGCAGCAGGCTGCCGCAGGCAGCGGCATTGCGAGAGTGTGCAGAAAAAAACTGAGAGGATTGATCATGGAACCCATTCAACCCGTCGGCTGCGACTGCGCCCGGGCAGAAAACGGTCAGAAAGCTGAAAGCGAAAAGAACAATATGAATATGGGCAAGGCCACCATATTTGGCCTGCTCGGCCTTGCTGTCTGGTATGTCGTCTATAGACAGCTGGAACCCTTCTCCTACTTCTTTGCCTACTCGCTGCTCGGTCTTGAAAAGGGCAGCCACCTTGGTGAGGCGGTCCAGTTTTTCACCTATGATACCCCAAAGGTCATGATGCTGCTGACCCTGATTGTTTTTGTGATCGGCATGCTCCGCTCCTTTTTCACCCAGGAGCGTACCCGCAGATACCTGGCTGGTAAGCGGGAGACCGCCGGCAATGTGATGGCCGCTCTACTCGGGATTGTCACCCCGTTCTGTTCCTGTTCGGCCGTGCCGCTTTTTCTGGGTTTTGTTCAGGCCGGTGTGCCGCTTGGAGTCACCTTTTCCTTTCTCATCGCCGCACCCATGGTCAACGAGATTGCCCTGGTTCTGCTCTACGGTCTTCTCGGCTGGAAAGTCGCCGCCCTGTACATGACAACCGGCCTGCTGATAGCCATGGTTGCCGGCTGGATAATCGGTCGTCTCAAGCTTGAGCACTGGATCGAGGACTGGGTGCAGGAGATGCGGGCTGCCGAGGCTGTGGTCATAGAAGAAAAACTGACCTGGAGCGACCGGGTGCAGCGGGGCCGGGAAGCGGTGCGCGACATTGTCGGCAAGGTCTGGATCTATGTGGTGGCTGGTATAGCCGTTGGTGCCGCCATACATGGCTATGTGCCCGAGGATTTTATGGCGCGGATCATGGGCAAGGATGCCTGGTGGTCGGTCCCGGCCGCAGTGGTGGTCGGTATTCCTATGTATTCCAATGCCGCCGGAATAGTGCCCATTGTCGAAGCTCTGCTGGGCAAGGGTGCCGCCCTGGGCACGGTACTGGCTTTCATGATGAGTGTCATTGCCCTGTCGCTGCCCGAGATGGTCATCCTGCGCAAGGTTCTGAAACCACGTCTGATCGCTGTTTTTGTCGGGGTTGTCGGTGGCGGCATTCTCTTCACCGGCTATCTGTTTAACCTGATAATCTGAGCTGGCGGTGGAAGAGGAAAATCTGGAAGGTTGGAGTTCTTCAAGATAACAGATTAAAAACAATAAATTTTCCGTCACGGATTCAGGAACAGGCTCAAAGTAATGGAGGAAATTATGGAGATCAAGGTATGCGGACCTGGCTGCGCGTCCTGCCAGAAGGCCCAGGAAGTTGTTGAAGCTGCTGTTGCCGCCAAAGGCGTCGATGCGACGGTTACCAAGGTGACTGACTTTCAGGAAATCGCCAAGATGGGTATCTTCTCGACTCCGGCGGTGGTTGTTAACGGCGAGGTCAAATGCGTGGGCCGCCCCCGAAGCAGGCCGAAGTGGAGGAGTGGATCAGTTGAGAAGGGATGTCTCTTTCGTTGCCGTAACAGTCCCCCATTTCATGGCGGACTGTGTCCATTCTTTATATATCAAGTTATCTTTATATATCAATAAATCACTACAATGTTGCCCCTGCCATGGACAATTACCTTCGCCTCGTCAGTGCGCTCAATGATCCGACCAGAATCATGATTCTCAAGTTCCTCCAGTATTATGGCAGGAGTTGTGTCTGCGAACTGCAGCACTCGTTTGACATGGGACAGCCCCGGCTTTCCCGGCACCTGAAAATTTTAAAGGATGCCGGTCTGCTTGCGGCCCGGCGCGTGGGAACCAAGGTCTTCTATTCCATTGCTCCCGTGACCGCCCAGGGTGAACAGCTCCTGCAGACCCTTGAACTGGTGGAAGTTCGGTTGCCACGGAAGATAAACCATCGGGAAATCAGACAGCAAAAGGAGGCCGCATGAAGATTTTCAGCGGTTGTATCGCCCTTGTTCTTGCCCTTGCCATGAACTGGACCCGGGCCGGGGCCGTGACCATGGCCGATCTCTTTGCAGCCTTGAAGGAGCATCCGGTCACCGAACTGGACGCTCTGCAGACAAGGTCCAGTGAACTGAACCGGCAGGCCGTCCACGACCGGTTCTATCCGCAAATTAACGGAGTGCTCTCCTATGAGGAGTATAATTCGCCCACCAACTGGCGACCGGTACTTCCCACCGAATCGGCGCAACTGCTGGCCCGCGATGAGCCTTTGCCGTTCAGTGAGACCATAAGCCGGGCAGGGGTGACACTTTCTTTTCCCGTCTTTGTCAAGGAATTGTTCTCATTGGGGAAACAGGCAGAGATGCTGGCCAGAAGCGCCAGGGCCAAAAAACGTCTCAAACTGCTCGAGAATCAGGCCATGCTGCTCAGCGCCGATGCCCGTCTGCTGCATCTGGCCTCGCTGGAAAAATCCCTCGAGGCCCGTAAGGCCTCGCTGGAAAAGACCAGGCAGGACGTTATCCTCCAGGTAGACAACGGCAGAATTCCCGAGACGGAAAGAATACGCATGGACGAGGCTATCAACCAGATAAAGCTGAGCTTCAACGAAACCATCGTTCAGGAACTTGTCTTGAAGAAAACAATTGAATCGCTCACATCCATCCATCTTGACGAACCGGTCCCTCTGCAGCTCAATGGCGGCATCCGTGAAGGAGAGCTGTTTGCCCTCGAGCCGGTCAGGGAAGCGGTGAAGGCAAAAGAACTGGGCGTGCAGGTGGCAAGGGACAAGCTGTATCCCCGTATCGTCGGCACGGCCCGCTGGTTCCACAACTATGGCGAAGGGTACAATACCGGCGAGGATGTCGATGATGAATACGGCAGTTTTGCCCTGACCCTGCAGATACCGCTGTTCAACAAGCCGGCCTACACGGAGGTTGAAAAGGCAAAGATAGCGATGCGACGGGAAAAGGCACAGCTGGCCAGGACAGCGGTGGAGCTGGAGGCAAAGGCCAGAAGCCTGCATGGAACTCTATCTCTTCTGGAAAGTTCCAGGAAACTTGCCGCCAAGAGTGTAGATCATGAACGGCGGCTCCTTGAAGTGGCAAAAATTGCCTATGCCAGCCGGCGGATGAGCCAGGAGGAGTATCTGCGTTACGAAGAAAAGATCCTGTCAGCCGAAGCGAAGTATTATCTCGTCGAGGCCCGATGGTGGGAGGTGTTCGGTAGCCTGGCGGTACTCTACGGGAACAGCCTTGAGCACCTTGTAAAATAAAGAGAAATTTCTGGACCCGAATGTTTGTTTTGCCACTGTGGCTGAACAGTAAACAGGGAGAAGATTGAGCAGATGAAAAAAATAATATGGATCATTATCGGTATGCTGCTGGTTGGCGGCGGAGTCACGGCTGTCAGGAAGAAGAAACAGGCAATGGCAAAGATTCCTCCCATGCAGGTTTACCGGCAGGTTGTTTCCGTTACAGCTCCAAGAACAGGGGAGATCACCCTGACCCTGCCGGCCCTGGCCGAGGTGCAGAGCGATCAGGATGTTATCCTGTCTTCCAAGCTATCGGCGAGGATTGTCAGTATGGTCAAGAGTGGCGACAGTGTGAAGGCGGGACAGGTCGTTGTCACCCTTGATCACGATGACCTGCTGGCAAAACAGAAAGCCATATCTCTGCAGATCGATTCTCTGGAGGCGGAGATTTCGGCCCAGAAGGTGGCCCTGGATACCGCTCTGGCAACCCATGAGAGAACCAGGGCGCTGCTGGACGCCCGAGGAGCCTCTATCGAACAATACGAAGCGGAAGAGAGCAAGATAGCCACCCTGCGGGCGGGATTGAAAAAACTGAAAAGCAATAAGGGCGTCCTGGAGCAGAATGCCAGGGAGATTGCCAACCTGCTCAGTTACGCGGTCATTACCTCTCCCATTGACGGGATTGTCAGCTCCACCTCCGCCAATGTCGGCGTTATCGCCATGCCAGGCAGGCCGCTGCTTTCGATCCAGGCGGAGAGCGGCAAGTTTCTGCTGATCCGTTCACCGGACGATCTTCGCCCAAGGGCGGTTATCTTCGGCGGGCAGACCTATCCCCTGAGATCTCTGAAGCATACTTTTAAAGGGCTGGACGAATATCGCGCCGATGTCCAGACAGATAACAGTGCCGGAGAACGTCTGCCGGTGCGGCTGGTGCTTTACCAGGGGCAGGGGACCATGATCCCGGCCTCTGCCCTTCTGCAGAAAGAAGACAAGTCTCTGTGCTTTGTCGCGGATAACGGCCGGGCCAGGCCGGTGGCAGTTACTGTCGTGGCCTCCGGCAGCGAAGGAGTTGTCGTCGACGGCCTTGCCGCTCGGCAGGTTATTGTCGCGAAACCGGACATTCTTCTCAAACTCCTCGCCGGAGTGCCTATAACGATTCGGAATTGAAAGGCAAGAGAAAATGCCTCTATCCGTCAAGCCGGGATTAGACCGTATGCGCCGGGCGAGGGCTGATTGATCGGAGCGACATTCTGCTGCCGGCCTGGTCGGGTTGCGGACGCAGCGGTTGTGACGGCAGCGGTAGCGGTCGAAGGATGATGCGGAAAAGTAGATCCTGACCTGCCGCGTCACCCGAAGGACCAGGCAGCTGGTAAAAAGATGCTGTTTCCGCCGCTGATCCGGGAAAACGTAAAGATACCTTGTGTTGGAGACTGTTATGTTCAGTTTTTTCTATAAACGGCCCCACCTGCTCTTTTCCGTTATCGCTCTGTTATTCGTCCTGGGTGTTATCGGGCTGATCACCATGCCCAAAAATCTCTTTCCCGATGCCGACAGGCCGCAGGTTATTGTTATTACACAGGTTCCTGGTTCGACAGCAGCTGTGGCGGCCAGTACGGTTTCCAAGCCCATTGAAAACGAGATCGCCCGTCTCAGCCTGGTCCGGGACATCAGTTCGGTCAATGTGGCAAATTTTTCCATCGTCAAGGCCGAGTTCGAGTATGCCAAGGGGCTGAACGCGGCGGCGGTGGATGTGGCCAATGCTCTTTCCATAGCCAGGGCCAACCTGCCGCCGACAGCAAATCCGGCCATCTATACCGCCGGTTCCTTTACCCTGCCGGTGGAAGTGGTGGCCATCAGTCCCGGAAACGAGTTTCTCAGCCTCGGTGACCTCCGTAAAATTGCTGATTCGTTTATCAAACCTTCTCTACTGTCCAACCCGAAAATCGGCAATGTGGAGGTCTTCGGCGGTTACCAGAGCGCCCTGGTGATAGATATCGATCCGTTGCGTCTTCAACGGTTCGGTATCTCCATGGACACTCTGGTCAGAACCGTCATGGGAGCCAACAGGGACATCCCCCTGGGCTTTGTCAAGGGAGAGAACGGCTTCTTCACCCTGACTTATTACGGCGAGAAGACCAGTGTCGCCGAACTCTCCCGGCTCCGCATTTCCGCAAACCTCAGGCTCGGTGACGTGGCCGATATTCACTGGTCGACCCGGAAGCGGTTTTCAGGCTATCTCGGTAACGGCAAACCTGCCATAGCCCTGGCCATTCAGCGCTCGCCGGGCGGTTCGGTGCTTGATGTCAGCAAGGCTGCGCGCCAGGAAATCAGAAAGTTGCGGATGCAGTATCCCGATATCGATTTTCAGATCGCCGACACCCAGCGGGACCTGATCGAAACCGCCAATACCAATATGCTGGAGGCCCTTCGGGATGCTATCATCTACACCTTGCTGGTACTGCTTTTCTTTCTTGGCAATTTCCGGGCTATCATTGCCGCGGGCCTCTCCATTCCCCTGGTCTTTTTTTCGACCATGGCGGTCATCTACCTGTTTGGTGGCGAACTCAATATCGTCGTATATACGGCCATTATCCTCGCTCTCGGCATGCTGGTCGACGACGCGGTGGTTGTGCTCGAAAACATCGAGCGCCATCTTGGTGAACTGCACGAAGACCTGCAGACCGCTATCGAACAGGGAACTAAAGAGGTTATCGGCCCGATCTTTGCCGGCACCGTGGCTACCATTGCCATCATGTTTCCGCTGATGTTTGTCGGTGACTTCCCTGAGCATATTTTCAGGCCCCTGATCCAGACACTGATCATTGCGCTCCTGGTCTCCTACTTTCTCTCCATTACCTTTATCCCTAAACTGTCTGTGTACCTGTACAGGAAAGGGGCTGAGAAAACGCGGGCAGAACGCTTCTTTGAATCTCTGTACCAGAACACCGTCGGCCGTCTTGTCATCCCCTATGAAGGGGTGCTCAACTTCTCCAACGGTCGTTTCTCCGTTTTCCGCAAAATAGTTCTTACTCTCGGTGTTCTGGTTGTGCTTGTTCTGAGCCTGAAAAACATCATGCCGATCATCGGCAAGGATGTCATGCCGCCCATGGATACCGGTATCATCAAGGCTCATGTAGCCTTTTCCGCCAATGATACAGTGGAGAGCGCCGAAGAACGCATGAAGCCCTTTCTTGCCTGGCTTCATGGCCAGAAGGAGGTTGTCAAGAGCTCGGTGGCCTTCGGTGGCGAGGCCGGGGTTCTTTCCCTGGGTAGCGGAAACCTGCCCGCCGAGGCAACTCTTACCATCAATTGCGTGAACCGTTTTGAACGGGAAAAAACACTCTGGCAGCTTGAAGACGAGATCAGGGACCAGCTCAACGGAATTCAGGGAGTCAAAATCGTGGATGTCTATGATTTCGGCGCCACGGCACTTTCCAGTATCAAGGCACCTCTGAACATTCGTCTGACAGCCCCGGATTATCTCGATCTGCCGGAAAAAGGCCATCTTCTGGCCAAAAGACTTGCCGACATCAGGGGACTGACAAGCGTGGCTCTGTCCTGGGACCGCGATTTCAGTGAAGCCGAAGTGGTCATCGACACCAACAAGGCACTCAGCTATGGCCTCACCCCCTTTGCCATTGCAGCCCAGATACCGATCAAGGGACAGGTGGTCTCGCTGCTGGGGGATTTTTCCTCCATGAATACCCAGCCGGTACGGCTCTATCTCAAGGGAGAGTTCAATGAAAATTTGCAGAGCCTGCGACTTTTGCCTGTTCAGACCAGGGAAGGTACCATTCCCCTGGAGTCCATTGCCGATATCCGCCAGCGGTTGACAGCGGCAAAAATTGAAAGGGATAAAATGCTCTACAGTCTGGATGTCCAGGGATACCGGGGACTGCGGCCCATAACCCATATCACTGCCGATTCTGTTAAGGAGCTGGCACAGTTTGACAGCACCGGCGTCATGGTGAGCCAGGAAGGTGATATTGCCCAGCTCAACGACTCCTTCAGACGGATGATCAAGGCGATCGGCACCGGCATCATAATTCTGGTGATGGCGCTTGTTGCCATTTACCGTTCCTTGCGGCTGTCCCTTATCATGGTCGTGGTCCTGCCCCTGTCCATGATCGGGGCCTCCTGGGGGATGCTCCTGTTCGACAAGCCGAGTTGCATGCCCTCCATGGTCGGGGTGCTGCTGCTGTTCGGGATCATTATCAAGAACTCGATCCTGCTGGTCGATTTTTATCAGCATTACCGGAAAAAGGAGTCTGCCTTCGAGTCAGCCATGGAGTCGGTCCGGGTTCGGTTCCGACCGGTGATGATGACCGCCTTCGGCACCATTGCCGGCATGATTCCCATCGCCCTGGAGCAAGCGGTGGGACTCGAGCGTCTTTCACCACTTGCCGACGTAGCGGTGGGTGGCCTGCTCGTGGGCACCCTGCTGACCCTTATCTATGTGCCCATGTTCGCCTATGGCTTTGATTCCGGCCCGGATCCGGAGACAAAATCGGTCCCATAAAGTGGTATACTGGAGGGCAGGTCAAGGAAACCGGACTCCTGCACCGGGGCCGCCGTATTTCACTTGAACAGATCCTCATCATGCCTGTATACTTGAGTTGTAATGAGCCGCAAACAGGGTTTTTTCAGTGGGAGGATTCTGATTCATGTCATCTCGTGGTGTTGCTTGTGCCGGGCCTTGGAAAAATGGTTCCGGCGAACAGGGGCCACCGGTACCCGGAGCATTGAGATTTTGTCGTTGACGCGATCGCGCTGTCAGTCAGCCAGCCGGCAATGAATCCGTTTGTCCTCGCAACCGGCTGTTTTGTCATCGGAGCCCTGCTCGGCATGGTTCTCTACCGGGGTGATTACTGCATGGTCGCCATGCTGCGCGATTTTTTTCTCATTGGTGACCGGACCCTTCTCCGCTCTTTCCTGATCTATCTGCTGACCTTCGTCGTCCTGGTCTCCATCGGTCGAATAACCGGTTTTATAGCAGTCTTTCCACCATATACCTTTGCCGCGGCCTCGATGATGACCGTGGCCGGCGGTTTCCTGTTCGGTATCGGCATGGTGCTGGCCGGAGGATGTGTTATCAGCACCCTTTATCGGATGGCCGCCGGACATACAGGGAACTGGATAGCCTTTTCCGGGATCCTGCTTGGCAGCATGCTCTACGCCGAGATTCATGAACAGGTTACGCAATTGGCCGCTGCCACCCGTCTGACATCAGTGCGGGTGGTTGCCGAGATCAGTCCGAAACTTGAAGTCCTGCTTGTGGTGAGCTTTGTTGTCCTGGCGCTGCTGATGATCATCCGCTGGCTGCGGCAGGGGAAATTGACTGTTGTCTGCCATGCCCGAGGATATATCGAGCCCTGGCGGGTGGCGCTGTTTATAGGTTGCCTCAATTTTCTTTTCTATGCTCTCTCCGGTGCCCCCATGGGGGTCACGACCGGCTACGCCAAGATGGCAGCCTTTCTTGAATCTCTCGTCATTCCGGCGCATGTGCGAACTCTTCGTTTTTTTCAGGAGGATACCGTAAGCCTGCATTACGGAAAAAGCATGCTGGCCGGCGGGGCAGCGCCGGTCATGGACCTGATTGGTTACACGGAACTGCCCCTGATAGGAGGGATCTTTATCGGTTCGCTCTGCAGCGCCCTGATCTGCCGGGAGTTCAGGGTGTATGGTCTGCCTCCCCGACGACAGATTGTTTCATCCTTTATCGGCGGCCTGCTGCTCGCTCTGGGGGCCCGTTTTGCTTCGGGGTGTAATGTCAAATTTTTTCTGGGTGGCCTGCCTCTGCTGGCCCTGCAGAGCTTTTTCTTTATACTGGCGGTCCTACCAGGGGTCAGGATCGGTATCTGGCTCCTTACCCGTCTCGTCATACGGTGAACAAATGAAGCACAGGGTAATCGAACTTGATATTCTTGGGCAAGTCTGTCCGGCCTGTCTTCTTGTGGTCTTGCGGACCATAAATGAGAATCGGGTCCAGCTCAGACGGGGTGAACTCAGGATCAACATCAAGACCGACCATCGGGATACCACCCGTACTATTCCCGAATCAGCCCGCAAGATGGGTTATGACGTTGCTGTCAGAAAAATGGAAACCTATTATGAAATCAGCATCGGCAAGTCCTGAGGAAACAGCAGGGCGGACGGAAGGACTCGGCAAGACTGGTGGATCGTCCAAAGGGCGGCAGACCTCCCTGCGCGCTGACAACCAGAGATACACACGCTATATCCGGGAAAAAACCAATCAGCTTCTCCAGGTCATGGGAACCGAACCCCTGCGACCTGAGGAATTCGACGATAATGAACTTCTGTCACTGGATCCCATCGGCATTATCGCAGGCTCCTTCGAGCAGGTGCTGGAGTATCTCAAGGAGACCATTGTTGAGTTACGGGAGGCCAAAGACGAGTTGCAGGCTATTTTTGACGCCACAGGGGTTGGGATATCCATTATCGACAGCAGGTTCTCCATTGTCAAGTGCAATGAAAAACAGCGTCAGCTCCTGGTCGACAGTGAACTGGAGGAGGTGAACGGTCGATTCTGTTATGATATCTACTGCAACAGGAATGCACCTGGCATTGACTGCCCGGCCGTGCGGACCTTTGCCACCGGTAGGCCGGTTATGGTGCGGGAGGTCAACAAAAAAGGCAAGTTCTTTCAGCTGATCACCACACCGTTTTCCCGCGATGAGAGCGGACAGGTGACCCGGGTGATCGAGGTTTCCCTGGATATTACCGAAAAAAAACAGGCCGAACTGGAGGAGAGGCGCCAGAGAGGATACTACCTGAGTGAAAAACTCAAGCTGGCCACCGTTCTCAGAAGTCTGTCCGAAGGATTGCTGATCACGGATCTGAAAAACGATATTGTGTCCGTCAATCCTGCCGCCCTGAGGATGACCGGGAAAAGGGAAGAAGACCTGATCGGCACCAATATCCATGATCTGTTTGGCCCTGCCTGTAAAGAAACCGGCCATGTTTCAGCCAGCCTGGCCGAGGGATTTCTTCACCGGGAAATTATTTCTCGGCATGATGGGGAGGAGCGTATTCTGGCCATCAACTCAGTGGCCCTGAAAGGTCCGACAGAGGAAACAATTGGCTCGATACTGACTTTCCGGGATATTACCGAGGAAAAGAAGCATCGCGAGGCCTACCTGCGGGCGGAAAAACTGGCTGCCGTGGGCCAGCTTTCGGCAGGCCTGGCCCATGAACTGAACACCCCGCTGGGCACTATTCTCGGCTATGCCCGCCTGCTCCGCAAACAGGATAATCTCACCCCGGAGCAGAAGGACCGGCTCGGTCTGGTTGCCGACCAGGCCAGGAAAAGCAGTGCCATAATCCAGGACCTGCTCAACTATGCCCGCAGTTCGGCTCCTGTGGCCGCCGTGTCCCGGCAATGTGATCCCTGCCGGGTTATCGGCAAGACCCTCCATATTCTGGCGGCTAGGATAAAAGAACAGCAGGTGGATATCGTCTGCCATCTTGTCGAGGGCACATCCGTGTGCATGGACGAGAAGCACCTGGAGCAGGTTCTTTTGAATATGCTGCTCAACAGTCTGCAGGCATTGAAAGGGTCCGGGGGAGAAATCGAGATTTTGATGGCCGTGCGCGACAGTCATCTGCAGATAACCATTGCCGATAACGGACCGGGTATCCCTGTGGATATACAGTCCCGTGTCTTTGATCCCTTTTTTACCACCAAGGAGGTCGGCGAAGGGACCGGGCTGGGCCTTTCCATCTGTGCCGGAATGATCAGCGAGGTGGGCGGTGCCATCGACCTTTTCAGCGAGCCCGGCAAAGGCGCAGTCTTCACCATAATCCTGCCGACGGGGAACTGCTCTTGAAAAGTCCGGCGATCCTGATCATTGACGACGACCAGGCCATGCGGGAACTGCTGCGCGACTCCCTGGCCGAGGAATCGCTTGCAGCCAGACTCTGTGGCGACAGTCGCGAGGCTATGGAACTGCTTGGCGAGCAATCCTTTGACCTGGTGATCACCGACCTCAAAATGCCCCACCATAACGGCTTAGCCATTCTGGAACTGGCCCGGCAAAAGGATCCCGAGGCGGTGGTGATCATGATTACCGGCTACGGTTCCGTGGAAACGGCCATCGAGGCCATCCGCAAGGGAGCCTATGATTATATCCAGAAACCTTTTGAGCCCGATGACCTGCTGGTCGTGGTCCGCAGAGCCCTTGAACATGTGGCGCTGGTCAGGGAAAATCGTCGTTTGCGCCGGCAGGTGGCGGCAACTGCAGCCGAAGAACTGGTAGGTGACTGCCGCCCCATGCGGATGCTGAAGCAGACTATTGATCGTGTCGCTCCCTTTGACACCCCGATACTCATCGAGGGAGAAACCGGCACCGGCAAGGAACTGGTTGCCCGACGCATCCATCGTCTGAGCCGCCGGGCCAGCGGCCCCTTTGTCGCCGTCAACTGCGGTGCCCTGGCTGAACAGTTGCTCGAATCGGAGCTGTTCGGCCACGAGAAAGGTTCGTTTACCGGCGCGGATCGCCGCAAGAAAGGCCTGTTCGAGGCAGCGGACAAGGGAACGATATTCCTTGACGAAATCAGCAACACTTCTCCGAATTTTCAGATCAAACTGCTCCGCGTGCTCCAGGAGGGACAGATTTCCCGGGTAGGCAGCACCACTCCAATCTCCATCGATGTCCGGGTGCTCGCCGCCACCAATATTCCCCTGGTCAGGGCCATCAAGGAGGGAATTTTCAGGCGTGACCTGATGTATCGGCTCAATGTCATCACGCTTGAACTGCCTCCTCTGAGGCACCGTAAGGATGATATTCTGCTGCTGGCCCATCACTTTCTGGCCAGATATACCAGACAATACGATAAGGCCATCACTTCCATTTCCGACGAGATACGTCACCGTCTTCTCACCTATCACTGGCCCGGCAATGTGCGGGAGCTCGAAAACGCTCTGGAACGAGCAGTACTGCTCTGTGAATCATCGACCATCCAGTCGGTGCACCTGTCCGAAAAACAGGCCACCTCCCGTGACGTGGAATCCCTCTGTTCCAATTTCGTTACCTTGGCGGAGATGGAAAAGATGATCATCCGTCATACCCTGCAGGCCATGAATGGGCACCGGGAACTGACCGCCGGAACTCTCGGCATCTCGACCACTACTTTGTGGCGGAAGATGAAGAAGTACAATCTGTTTTGACCACCCTTTCTTTCATTCTGAAAGGAAGGGTTCATCTTGCAAGGTGCTGTCCCGGATTTCATCTTTTTCTTCCAGGGTCAGATGTATCTTTTCTTACTGTTATAACGATGAAAATATGTCTTAAGCCGCGAGGGATGATCTTGTGGCATGCAGCTTGCTAATTCATGGGTGGAGCTACGAAACCGATACCCTTTTACAGCCGATGGAGGTACCCATGAAAAGAAACATCAATATGTTAAGGACAGCGGTTCTTGCTGCTGTGGCCTGCCTGACTGCCGGTCTGGTTCAGGCCGCCACCGGAGCGGTCGCACCACTGGTTTCCACCCAGTGGGTGGCCGACAACCTGTCAACCATCAGGGATACAGGGCAAGCCCGTATCCGCCTGATCGAAGTAAGTGCCAAGGGTTATGACAAAGGTCATATTCCCGGAGCGGTTCACATGAAGTGGGGGCGTGACACCTTTGATCCTACCACTGATCATATGGTGCTCGGGCTCGATCAGATCGAGAGGCTGATGAGCCGGCTGGCTGCTCCCCCATCCACCCATATCGTCATCTATGGCGGTGACGGCAAGCCTCATTTTCCGGCCCGGGTTTACTGGACTCTCAAGTACTGGAACTACAACAAGGTAAGCATCATGGACGGAGGCAAGAAAAAATGGCTGGCGGAAAAACGGGAAATGACCAGTGTTGTTCCCGCCATCGTTCCGCAGGGGGTAACAGTTGCCTATCCACCCAATACCAGTATCAGGGCCCAGTATTCCCCGGATGTCATTTCTGCTCTGGCCACCGGCAAAAGCATAATTCTCGACAGCCGGCCGGAACGGTTCTACGACGGCCGGGAGTACGCCCTGAACAAGTGGATCCGCAACGGACACATCACCGGAGCACAGAATGTTCCGGCCCTGGCAGCCATGGCAGAAGACAATACCTATATGAAAAAAGAGGAATTGCAGGAACTTTATGAGGAGATTCCAGCAGACAAACCAGTTATCACATACTGTGACACAGGTGTTCTCGGCGCCCATGCCTGGTTTGTCATGCACGAACTGCTCGGATACACCAATGTCCGGCTCTACGACGGTTCCATGAGGGAGTATGCAAACCGTTTCGATACCCCCATGGTGCCGGGCACAGTTTATGGCAAGGTTCCACCAGGACCGATTGCTCTGGTCGGCAGGAACTGTCCGCCGCCCGAGACTGTCGCTGCGACCCCGTAATGCGATCCGTTATTCCCGGAGGCTGGCCGTCTTTCACTTGAGCGGCCAGTCCTCTTCATTTTTTCTTCCCCCTGCGGTTATCTCCATGCCATTTCAGGCCCCTGTTTCCCGCTACCGCATTTGTCCAAGAAAGGAGCAGTGGCCTTTTTTCTTCGTTTTTCCGTGTTCGACAAAACTTGTTTGGGTTTGACAATCAGGCGGGTGGGTGTCGCCCTGCCGCCCACGATTCGGGAGATCACATGAAAGCTAAACAGCCTCGAAACAGCTGTGGTAGTGCCAAGGGCAATATTCTGTTTCGTGGTGTCCTGTTTTTACGGAATATTTAAAAATCAGATGTCAAAGATCAGTCAAGAAGATTGATTGGTACGTGCAGGCCAGGTTCAGTCGCTTTATGAAGACCCGGAGTCCCCGGCACTGCCGGCACCTTGATGGACCGTCGTTGTACAGGACGCTCATGTCCAAGGGGCTGCTTTATCGGCATAAAAGAGCTGTCAACTCTCTGTGAATGTCTTGAGGCGAGAGATCATCGAAGAGCCGGATGCGGGAGCCGGAGCGAAGCGGAGACCATGATCCCGCAGGGGTCAAGTGAGGCGTAGCCGAACGGCAAAACCGCATCTCCGGTTCGACGAGGGGGCGCTGTCCGCAATAAGACTTCCTCTGATATGTAGTAGCCGCGTGCGGCGGGGGATAGTCGTTGAAGATCATTTTTGACAATGCTCTACACTCCACCCGTTTCACGGGACGCCAAACCCGTCCCGAGGGGCTTGACTGTGGCCATCCAGGCCACAGACACCCCTGAAACGGATGGGGCCGACACCTTCAGGTATCGGAGGCCGAATTTCAGTGGTAATCACATTTCGTTTTTCAACGGCCCGCTGTTGAACAGACAGCCTAATCTTTCGAGGCACTCTGAAGGCAACAGGGCAGGGTGGCGACAAAATATCTGATTTCATCCCGTACCCGCCGGTAATGTTCCAGGGCCTCTTCCTCGCTGGCGGCCTCTGCCGCCAGCCGGGGCGGATCGTCAAAACCCCGGTGGATGACCTTTGCGTGCCCGGGAAAAAGGGGGCAGGATTCATGGGCGTGATCACAGACAGTGATGACATAGTCAAAGTCCAGGTCCGGCAACTCTTCGATCAGCTTGGAACGCTGACCGGAGATATCCACTCCGGCTTCGGCCATGACCTGCATCGCCCGTTGGTTCATGCCATGTTTCTCGATGCCTGCCGACCAGGCATCGATCTGTTCACCCCTGAGCTTTTTTGCCCAGCCCTCGGCCATCTGGCTGCGGCAGGAGTTTCCGGTGCAGAGAAAAAGAATTTTTGTTTTTGCGCCCATTGGTGTTCCTCGGGTCCCAGGCAGGGTGCCTGAAACTGAAATTCGGTCCGGACATGGCAAAACAGCGACCACGCAGCCGCCCTTGTCCGTGCTCAGTCCTCGCAGCTAACGTGACAGATTCCTTCGGGTGTCTCCTTGGCAAAGGGGAAATATCTTCGCTTGAACCAGAGGGCGACATTGACAAGCGAGATCAGAACCGGAACCTCGACCAGGGGACCGATGACCGCGGCGAACGCTTCGCCCGAGTTGATGCCGAACACGGCGATGGCGACTGCGATAGCCAGTTCAAAGTTGTTGGAGGCCGCAGTGAACGACAGGGTGGCCGACTGTTCATAGGTCGCCCCGGCCCGCATGGAGAGGAAAAAGGAGACAACGAACATTATCACAAAATAGAGAGAGAGCGGGATGGCGATCCGCACCACGTCCAGGGGTAACTCAACAATATATTCACCTTTCAGAGAGAACATCACCAGGATGGTGAACAGGAGAAAAACAAGTGTCAGAGGACTGATCTTGGGAATGAGTACCTGCTGGTACCACTCTTCTCCTTTTACCTTCAGGCCGATGAATCTGGTCAGCATACCGGCGATAAAAGGAATTCCCAGGTAGATGAAAACGCTTTTGGCGATCTGGGCCATGGAGATGTCGACCACTGCCCCCTCGATACCGAGGACCCGTGGCAGTATGGTGATGAAAAACCAGGCATAAACCGAAAAGAACAGGACCTGAAAGATGGAGTTGAAGGCGACAAGGCCGGCGCAATACTCCCTGTCCCCCTCTGCCAGATCGTTCCAGACAATGACCATGGCGATGCACCGGGCAAGTCCAATGAGTATCAGGCCCACCATGTAGTCGTGGTAACCGTTGAGAAAAATAACGGCCAGGCCAAACATGAGCAGCGGTCCTATCAGCCAGTTCTGAACCAGGGAAAGGGTCAGCACTCTGACATTGCAAAAGACCTCGTGCAATTTTTCATAGCGCACCTTTGCCAGAGGGGGGTACATCATAAGTATGAGGCCGATGGCAATGGGAATATTGGTAGTGCCCACCTGGAAGCTGTGTATCAGGTCGGTGACCGGCGGATAGAGCCAGCCTGTCATGACTCCGGTGAACATGGTCAGAAAGATCCACAGGGTCAGAAAGCGATCAAGAAGGGAAAGTTTTTTTGTTACGGGCATGGTGTTTTCATTGTGCAGTTTTTTGTTGAGGCAACAGGAAAACGATTGGTTCCTGTCGTCTTTTCCTTTATCAGGTTCTGGCTTTTTATTTTTCTGTATATCCGCATAGACGGATTTATGCAAGTTTTTTAGATGATATCGCCCGCAGGATGATTGTTCATTACATGCGCCAGGCTGGAATCCGGGGAAAAGAAGTCATGACGACTGTTCCTGGAAATCGAACGAACTATCGATTTTAAAGACACCCTCTAACGTTATTTCCTGGTTATTTTATGAACGTTGCGGATTATTGTCTGGAAACAAGACATCGTCGCGCCTGGCGGACCGGCCTTTCTGTCTCGTTTTGAGACAGGCTGAGCCTGGAACTTGCGGGATATGGCCTGGCGGGCCATAGTATGATACAGTCTGCTGGTGATGGATTTTCCGGCACTGTTTATGCAAAGGAAAGTGCGAGCAAAAAGACCGTGCCACCGCACAGGTGGCAGTCTTCCTGTTGCACCTCCTTCAAGTATTCTGTCTCCGGCAGGAGCATGAAAGGCGGTAAAAGAGCTGGCCCGGTACATGATGTGTTCGCTCCGGGGGACAAGTTAGTGCCTTTCCAGAAATGGTCTTTTGGCCCGATCTCTGCGTCATGCTTAAAAAATAATGCTCGGAATATTAGGCATATGCCTGCGCTTATTTTTTTCGCATTCCTTGATCTCGAACGAAAATCCTCATTTCTGGACAGACACAAGTTAGAGCGGGAGGATCGAGAATATCAAATGAGACATTTTTTGAGATTGGCACTGATCTGTATTTTGATGGTCAGCGGATATGCACCCGCTTTCGGTTGGGGTAATGGCGGAGGTGAAGGATGGGGCGGCTGGAGTGATGATGAGTGGAGTGCTGCGCCGAATGCAGGAGGGCGCGGCAATGGCCGGCGCTGGAACGCGGCAAAAGGCGATGACTCCCGGAAGGGGGGACGTTACTGTTCGCCGGAGCAGGAGGAAGGATTGCTCGAGGTACTCCGGCAAGTCAGTGAACCATTTGACCCGGATAGTGAAATGGTGGGCGGGGCCTCGGAAGTGCGGTGGAAGTACCGCCTTGCCGTCAGGCTCCGTCAATATGATGACTGCCGGGCCGAAGATGCCCTGCGTAAGCTCAGCGAGGAAAATATCTGTGAAGATCGGGGAGAAGGCAACGTCTTCTGTGTGAAGTGGACCGCCGAGCCGGGCCGTCAGAAGATCAGCGCTGCGGCGGATCTTGAAAAACTCTCTCCTGACGCGTTACCGGAAGAGCAGATCAAGATTATCCGTAAATACACAAAACGGCCTTACGAAAATGATTATGCTCTGCACGCGATAGCAAAATTTCTCAAGCAGCAGGCCATGTCCAGATCCGATTTCTCTGTTCCCCTGCTGGTCGAACTCTTTCCGGCCGATCCGGAAACCGAACAGATTGCCGGCCGGTTTCCGGCCCTGGCCAGCCGGGGGCTTGAGAAACTTTTCAGCTCATCCTATTACGATCAGGTCTGGTGGGGAATCAACCTGGCCCGTTACCTGGGCAAGGAGGAATTCCTTCCCCGGGCCTATGCCGTTGCCTTTGAGCAAGAAGGTAATATCGATTACGGCAACCGGGACGAGGTTGAAGCGATACAGACGGCTGCCATCGCCTTTTTCCGTTCTTTTGAACCGCAATCGCTGGAATATTACCGCCAGGTTCTCTACCGCAGCGATTTCACCCGGGGAAAAGAGTATATTATAAGTGGAGTAAAGCTGTTAGACAGTCAGGAGGTTCTTGGCCTGTTCTCCGAATATTTTGCCTATCTGGAGACAGTTGACGAGCCGGAAAACGCATTGCTGGTCCAGAGGCTGCGGCAAAAGATTTCTCGGATGGAGGAGCTGGGGCAATGAGGTGCTACAGGACGGTTGGCGTACTTCTTGTCGCCTTGTTTGCGATCGTTCCGGCCACTGTTCATGCCGGTGGTTACTGTCTCAGTGCCACAATGGGCTGCAAGAAAACCGGAATGATAAGCAGGTATCTTGCGGATATGGCAGATAATTCCTCCGGGTTTGCCGTGGCCGGGACCCTGGGTACAACCTCGGGGCGCGGAGATGGCGACGGCAGTGACATCCCGGCTATCCTTATTACGGAAAACGCTTCCTGGGACGAGAGCCGTAAACCTACGGTGGTTATTACCGGGGCCATACACGGCAATGAATGGGCTACGCCAGAGGTCTGTCTCGGGATCGCCGAATACCTGCTGGCTAACAAGGATAATTCCGAAGCGGCCCGCGATGACTTTGGGATGCTGATTAACGAGGCTGCACAGAAGACAGGGGATGGCAAGACTGAGAAGAAAATAGTTCCATCCATCAGCGATATCGCTCGACTGCTCAAAACCGTTCAGGTGGTCATTGTGCCGGTCCTTAATCCGGACGGTTATGATTTCAGTCACACCGACGCCGGCAGAAAATCCTATTATGGAGCGGGATGGCGCCCCAATCGGCGGATACAGGGGCTCCTTGATCAGGACATTGTCTGCTATCGTCAGGATGGCAGTCAGTACGCTTCTGTGCCGTCCGATGTAGATCGCTGCTTTCTGGCCGATTTTGACGATACGGCCGACGGAGGTGACCTGGAAGAGGAAGAAGTGGTGGTCTGCGAAAGCCGGGACGGCAGTTCTCTGTATCTGTTCGAGCCGTCGCTCAACGTGGATTCGGCGGAGATGTTTGATGCCCTGTATGGCTCCACCGATCCGGCAAGAGTTGTCTGCGCCTCGAGCCAGCGCCGGGTCTGGAAAGATGCATGGCCCTTGATCGGCGAGGATACCGTGGCCCTGAAAACGGCCAGGGCGGATGGATATCTGCAGGAATCATCCGGGGTCGATCTCAACAGGAACTTTCAGTACAAGTGGGATGTGGTACAGGATCAGAAACATCTTTTCATCAGGAGCCGGTCCCCGTCGTCCCGTATGTTTCGCGGCAGGAAGATGATCTCCGAGGCGGAAACCGCAGCAATGGAAAGGCTCGTCGCCCGAATGAACGTGGTGGCGCTGATCGATTATCATGCCGGCTCGACCCAGGTGCTCTATCCATATGCCTATTCGACAACCGAGCATGCCGAGCACACATACCTGGGAAAGAGATGGGGGAAGAATGATTATGAAGCCTTCCGGCTCCTGTCGGAGCAGATTGCCTCGATCCTCAATCGTCATGACCGCGGTGATCCATCAATCGTCAACTTCACTGCGGCCCAGAACTACAACGATGTCAGTGTGGGAAGCGGGGTGGCCAGGGACTGTTATTACCAGACAGAACGGATAGCAGCCATAAATATCGAGGTGCACGACAAACGGTATACCTATGAAAATGAAGAGTTCAGGAGCATTGTCCCCAAGATCTGCAAGATTAATGTCCCCGGTGCCGTCTGGTTCATGTTCTGGGCCGCTGACCTCGGGGCAAGGGTCGAAGACTAATCCTTGTTCCAGTGGCAGCCGATGCACTGCATGTTGCCCGGCATGAGGCGCAGCTTGCTTGGTCGCTGCGATCCAGCGGCCGAGGCCCGGACCTTGAGAACTCCCTGCTGGTGCGGATTGTGGCAGGTGGCGCAGATGATACGGCCCCGGTACAGTGGCAGTTCGATACCGAGTCTCCTGACCGATGTCTGAATCGCCCGAAGTATCTTTCTGGAGGGGCGGCGCAGGTGATCGACCCCGGCCGGATGGCCGCGGGTGAAACCGTGATGGCAGCCGATACAGTACTCATCGGGATTCTTGGCAATGAAGCGGACGTGCTTCATGCCCATGATGGTCACATCGGGCCGGGTGGGGTGGCAGAACAGACAGGTGGCCTCGATGATCTTTCCCTGGTCGTCGAGCTGGATATGGGGATTCATGCGCTGATAAGCCTCGCGCAGATGACAGAGAAAACAGAAACTGTTTCTTGACAGCCCTTCCCGGCGCAGGAAGTTGGGGTTGCGCTTCTGCCGCTTCTCCGGCACCGGAGCGCCCATCTGCAACCGGGCATCGTGACAGGTATTGCAGGAGAGGCGGCCGTCCTGCAGGGGCATGTCGTCGGGAATTCGGATCTGGGGCGAGGGCTTGACACCTACCGGATGGATATCGGCCCGGGCATAGCGGGTACCGTGGCAACGGTTGCACAGCAGATTGTGGTCCCCCTTTTCCTTCAGCCGGGGGGTGTCCCTGGTCGGGGTGGTCTCATGGCAGCAGAGACAGAGATATCCTTTCCAGTGGGGATTGATGCTGCGGCTGCGGCGGGCCCTTTCCAGGTAGGTCTCTGAGAGGAGAAATTTTTTCTCAGCACTGGCATGGATGGTGTGGCAGTCGAGACAGAAGAAGTGCGGCCGCTTTTTTTTGTCCCGGATGAATCGTTTGCCACGGGCTGCGGTATCCAGGAAAGGGTTGAGTCCCTTGTAGTGCAGTCTGCTTACCTTGGGGTGACACTGGCGGCAGAGCGCCTCACTGGTGTCATCGGGCAGGAGATTGATCGGGGATTTGGTTTTTGCCTGCCGGTGGCATTGTTCGCAGGTCAGGCGATCATGGGGCTCATCGACCTCGGGCGGGGGGCGGCCAGAACCGGGAGACCGGTCAGCACCATTATTAGTGAGAGAAGAAACAGCCTCCAAATCCAAACCATGTCCACCCCTTTCATCTTCTCCCTCCGGCAGCTTCTGTTGCAGGTTTGTCCGTGCTGGTCCCGGTTACCACTTCGGTTTTGTCGAAAAAACCTGAATCAGTGAAGCTGGAATTTCGCCGCAGGCGCCAGGTAAGCGAAGACTCCGGGAAGAGGCCCATTGATTGGAGTGATACTCTATCAATCGTTGATGACGCAGCGGATGCGGTGAAATTCCAGCTCCCGAAGGGCGGCTCCATCGCGATGGGTAAAATGAAACACCTCAGGTTATCTTTCCTTCTTGCTTGTGATTCAAGGTAGATAACAAAGAAACAATAATTTTTCCGTCACGGATTCAGGGGAAAACCAGGGGAGTAATGCCCTTTGATTTTCTGGCGCTCCTTGGTTACATGATAATACCTGTAGAGGAAAAGTGTATCGATTCCGTGGCATTCATAGCAAAGTTTTTTTCGCACTTCCCTGCGCAGAAAGCTGTTTACCGGACTGCCCTCAATGTTGCGGCCATTGCCCGGTCTGCTCTGGCCCGCCTGCCAGACATGGGGATCGTGGCAGGTGGGGCAGCTGATCTCGCCGGTGACCGCTGTCCTGCCGTCACCGGTGAACAGCGGAATACCATCGGGTGACGAGGGGTCATCGAGCAGGGTCGAAGAGTAGGGCAGCCGGTAGCCGAAATAGATCCGTCTTGGATGGGAACCCACCTGGACCAGCTTCTCCTTCCCAGCACCTCTGGGGTTGTGACATCCGTAGCAGGCCTTTTCCATGAAATCATCTCCTTTTCTGCCCTTCATCAGGGGCGCATTCCACAGTACCACTCTGTTTGCGGCATTATGGATTCCGTGACAGGGCGCGCAGGCCGAGCCGCTCACCGCTTTCTGACCCCTGGCGTTTTTTGAATCCGGGGCTGTGTAGCGCAGGTCATGGTCCGTGCCCGTGACCAGGTATTCCCGGCGGTGACACTCCCGGCAGAGCAGAGGTTTTTCCAGGTTGGGAATGCGCAGGAAGCTGGTCGCCTCGGTTCCTTCCACCTTTCTGCCCGGTCCCGTGGTCGCCTGATCACCGCTCCATTGATGGGGATTATGACAGGTCTCGCACTCCATGTTGTTGCCGTTTTTTCCCTGGCCAGACAGGGGCAGGTTCACCTTTTCCTCCACTGGAACCGATACCGGGTGGGAGTTCTTGCCTGTGGTCTTGGCTTTGGCCACCCCGCCGGTCCGGTGGCAGCTGCGGCAGAGATCCGAGCGGGACGGATTTCCTGGCAGGGTCCGGGCCCAGAGCCGCGGACCGGTTCCGTTATGGACCACGTGGCAGGGTGAGCAGATGCCGTCCTGGGTCACGGTCCGGCCAGCGCTATTCTTTGCCTTCGGTGCGGTGAGGTGCAGGTCATGGTCCGTATCGGCGACGAACGACTCTTTTTCATGGCAGGTCCGGCACAGGGAAGGATCGGCCCCTGATGTTTTGCGGAGAAAGCTGCTCGAGGCGTCCCCCTCCTCGTTGTGGCCCGTGCCGGGCGCCGGATCGCCTGGCCGCCACTGGTGTGGATTATGACAGGTGTGGCACTGGATCCGGCCGATGTTGTCATCTCCTGTGGCCAGCGGCAGGTCCACCTTGCGCTTGAAGACCACGTCCACGGGATGGGTGACCTTGCCGATGGTTTTTTTGCCTGCTTCCCGACCCTGGCGATGGCAGTCCTGGCAGAGGGCCGAATCCGGACCCTGTTTCCCGGTCGGTCGGGCCCAGAGATAGCGGCCACCACCGTTGTGGGGAACATGGCATGGAGAGCAGACTCCGGCCCGCTCCGGGGTCTGTTTGAGCCTGTTTTGGCTTTTCGGGGCCGTGATCCGTAGATCATGATCCGTTGCCACCACCATGGCCTCGCTGGTATGACAGGAACTGCAGACAGTTTTTTCCGGCAGGACCAGTCCCCTGCTGCCAGGGGCCGCCTGATGGGGTCTATGACAGGTGCGGCACTGGAGGGTGTGACCCGGGCCCTGGTAATAGCGGGTGGTGCCCGGTGGCTGCTTGAAGGATTTGTTGATCGGGTGATTGGTCCCGGTGGAAGTGCTGCCTCCAGGACCGCTGGCCTTTTCCCTGTGGCAGAGCAGGCAGAGACTGGAATCACTCTCCGGTTGGATAAGGATATAATCATAGCGGGTGGGGCCGGATTTTGGCGGCAGTGGCTGGCCAGGTTTTTTCTCCCGGTGGATCAGGTGGCAGGAGAGACACTGAACCGAGTTGTCCCGACCGGTGAACGTAACTTGGCCCCGGGGGAGACGATCCTCTTTCATGACCACCCTGACGGGATGATTTTCATGGCTGGTCCGGGGAGACTCTTTCGGGTCGATCCGTTTTTCATGGCAGGTAATGCACAGGGTGGAATCACTGGCCGGAAGGAGCAGGTTTCGCTCCACACCCCCATGGGCCGTATGGCAGCTTTCGCAGATCACCTGCCTGGGATCCCTGTCCGAGGGCACCGCACCGGCCTTGAAAATGGCCTCGGGTAAAGGCCGATCACCACTGTGCAGGGGATGGTTGTGGCTGGTATCGGTTTTGCCGACATGACACATCTCGCACATGATGGATTCTTTTTCCGAGATCCGGAGAAAGATCGTCCGTTCGATGGAGGTGTCGGTGGGCACGCCGTGGGCGGAGTGGCAGGTCGCACAGACAATTTTCCCATCATGGGAGAGAGGAAAGAGCTTGGGAATTTTGACCTTGTCCGAGGGGATGATACCGGTTTTATGCCGGTCAAGAATCCAGACTTTTTTCCTTGAGTCATCGGTGGATCCGTCATGGCAACTCAGGCACATCAGTTCGGTGCCGGCCACGTCCTCGGTCTCCAGGGGAGTCAGAACTGTGCCGTACCCTTGGACAAACTGATCGATCCAGCGGAAATGACAGATGGCGCATTCCCGGGCCGAATTCCTGGTCAGGTTACCGGCACCGTGTGCCGGTGGTGCGGTGCAACCCAGGAGCAGGAAAAGCAGGAGCCCAGGCAGTGTAAAGCGTCCCGTGGCATTCATCGGATCTTTTCCAGCACAACCACCTGTCCGGTGTACATTTCCACCACATAGAGGTTGTTGCGGCTGACCGTCAGTCCGACCGGCGTGGTAAACCTGATGATATTCCCCGAGGGATCGGTGACAATGCCCCGCAGGCTGCCGCCCCGGTCAAATATCTGGATGACACCCAGGTAGCTGTCCGATACATAGACTTCACCGCCGGGACTGATGGCGATACCCTTGGGGCGGAAAAACTGGCCCGGTTCGATGCCCCAGCCACCGATGAAATGGCCAAAGGAGCCATCGGGGTTAAGGACCTGGATCCTGGTGTTGATCACCTCGACCACATAGCTCCGCCCGTCCCGGTCCGTGGCCAGCATGAAAGGGTAGCGGAATTCTCCGGGATTGCGACCCATGACTCCCCGGCTCCAGATGGGGATGCCCATCCGGTCCAGGCGGAGGACACGATGATTGTCGTTGTCCACCACCACAAAGCTGCCATCCGGAGCAAAGGCCACGTCCGAACAATCGGCCGCCTCCCCGTTTTCAGCAGGCGGAAGAGGGAAGATACGGGGAGGCTTGTTCGTGGCCGAAAAGAGAATCAGTCGATGGTTGCCGGAATCGGCGACCACCACATCACCTGAAGCCGAGACATCCAGGCCCAGCGGCTGGTTGAGCAGGTTCGGTGTACCTAGATCCAGGAGATGGCTGCCGTCGCGGCCATAAACCCTGATCCGGTCTGCGGTCCCGTCCAGGACAAAGATACGTCCCTTTCGGTCCACACCCACATCGCTTGGCAGGTGAAACCCGTCTCTGAGCCTGAAGAGTTCCCGATACCGGCTCGCTGGAAACGGCTGCTCAGTCGCAGGGAGGGCAGATGGCAGCAGCAGGCAGAGCAGAAACAGGAGGGGGAGAATGTTTCTGATAGCATGTTGCCCGGTCAGCACCAGAAAATTCCTGTGCTGTTTATGCCGCTGCTGCCTTCTGACCGCGGTCCTCATCACTGGGTTGAACGGTTTTCCTTGAGCAGCTGCCGCAGCTTCTGCTGCTTGATCAGGTCCGGATCGAACATGGTCGGCAGGTAGAATTTCATGTACCGGTCGATCATGTCCGCCACCTCGGTACGGTAGAGGCTCTCGGCCCTGGCCCTGGAGTAGCCGACGGCAACAAAGTCGATGTAAGGTTGGCGGCTGTGGCATTCCGTGCACTGGATTGGTTTCTTGGAGATATTTTTGTGCAGGACGGCCTTGGCCTTGGCCTGTTCCTCCGGGGAGAGGGTATTCACCTTGGCGATATATTCCTTGGTCAGCTTTTCATCGAGTTGGTGATCCAGGCGGTGGGCTTTACCACCGGGTTCCACCACCACCGGCACCAGCCGGGCGCCGAAGACCCCGTCCTCACCCCGCAGTTTGCCGACCCGCTGTTTGTCGCTCTTGTTGTCGAACCAGGCAAAATGATGGTTGGGGTCGTTGGGGTCGAGGCGGACATGGCAGGTCTCGCAGGCCATGAAGTAATTGTGCATGTTGAGAAACGACCTGATGTCCGGCGATTTGGAATGGGGATAGGTCCCGTGACAGGTAATACATACCGGCGGGTTGCCCAGGTGCATCTTGACGTTGTTGTCCAGGGCGTGAAAGTGGCCGGTCATGTCCTTGCTGCTGATGGCCCAGAAGACATTGCCTGCCAGTTTGCTTCCCGTGGTAGCGGCGCCTGTGTACTGGGCCGGAAAGTAGAGCAGTTTGACCAGCGCGCCGGCGAAAACCAGGCAGATGAGCATGGAAAGCACGGTGAAGGCCTTGATCAGATAATGACCAAAGCTGTGCTTCTCCGGAAAAACGTGCATCTCTCCATGTTCAGCCGCCTTGGCGGCGCTGGGATCAATAAGACCCTCTTCCACCATCCTGGCGAACTGGAGGGGATGCTCTTCCTTGAGTTCGTGCAGGGGCATTTTACCGTCGATCCAGATCCGGGAGCCAGGAAACTTACCCGGTTTATAATGGACCGTGTAGAAATGCCAGACAAAGACCGCCAGGGTGGCCAGGATCGCCTCCATGCCATGGATCAGGATGGAGAGGTTGAGGACAAAGGTGGACCAGTATTCCTCGGTCCAGAGCAGGAGACCGGTGGAAGAAATGATGATGGTTCCGGCCACCAGGGCCCAGTACTCCATCTTCTCCCGGTAGTCGAACCGGTCGAACTCCGGTGGTTCTTCCCGCATGCCCAGGTAATAGGCCAGGTTCTGGACCATATCCTTGGCATCCTTGAAGCGAGGAATCATGTCGCGGAGAAAGGAGCGACCGTCCGGATCGGTTATGATGTACCAGACATGGGCCAGGGAGGAGAGGATCATCACGGTCCCGGCTATCCGGTGCAGCAGGCCCCGGTATTCGAAGACCACCTTGCCTGTTTCGCCGAATTTCAGAATCCATGCCTCTGGAATCTTGAGCATGAAACCGGTGATCACCAGGATGAAAAAGGTGACAAAGGTCAGAAGATGCTGCAGCCGTTCCTGGCTGTTGAGGCGAATGATATAGTTTGTATATGGGGCCTGGCTTTCCATGGTTCCACCTGTTGTGCTGTTTCCTGTATCTGTGTTCATGCCTCTACTCCCCGTGACTTTTTCTGCTTTTCACTGTTCTGTAGAAGTCCAGGATCTGGTGCACCAGCATGCCGCCGATGACCACCGTGATCAACAGGGTGTAGACGTACTTGACCAGGCTGTAGATTTTCTGCTGGAAGATTTCCTGCTCGCTGAGCTTGGAGGTATCCTTTTTGGAGATCAGCGTGCGGAATCGACGCTCCTTCTTGAGGGCCTTGATGTCCTCGGCGATTTTCTCACCCTGGACAAAGGCGGCTACGGTCTCCTCGAAGCCGAGCCCGGTCCGGTGGATTTTTCCGGAGACGAATTTTTCCGTGGCATGGGGATGGCATTGCTGGGTCCCGCTTCCTCCTGCGCAGGTGCGGCGAAGGTTCTTCTTGTTGACCGGAGAGTTGGGGTCATCGGCTGGAACCATGGAATGGACGGTGTAGCCGATGGGGGCGTGGCAGTTGAGGCAGTCCGGGGCATTGGGGTCCCCGTAGAGTACCGCTTTCCAGTGGTAGGTGTCCTGGTAGTTGGCCGTGGGCATAAGGCCGTGCCGGGCCATCATCTCCCCGTCCTGATGGCAGTTGAGGCAGAGCTTGACCGTTTCCAGTGAGGTCCGGGAGCGGTGCATGCGGTGGCTGAAGTGGTTGTAGAACCGGTTGGTCCACTGCTTGTCGTCGTGGCAGCCCAGGCAGCGGCGCAGGGCATTGAACGAGATCCCGGCCTCCAGGGTGGTGAGGTCGCTTACCGGCTGATAGATTTCATTGACGTGGCAGTCGGTGCAGCCGGGCATATCTTCGGGATATTTTTTCGGCTTCCCGGTCGTATCCCTGCCATGGACACTGTGACTCAGTTTGTTGTTGATCTTGCCGTGGGAGAATTCCTTGCCGGTGGATGGTTCCTTGATATGGCACTTGGTGGTGCAGTCCACCTTCTTGGCATCGGTATGGGGGATGACATCCAGGTTCAGGTGGCAGTTGCGGCAGAGAACCTGGCTGTGAACCGAGTTGAGAAATTTGGAACCGGCAACATAGAATATCCGCAGCCTTCCTGTCTTCTGGTCGATCCGGCCCAGCCCCGGATATTTATGGCAGATCAGGCAGTCCTCCTCGTCGGCCCCGGCCGCGTACCCGGAGGTGCCTGTCCACATGATCAGCAATATGCTCATCAACAAGATCTGGATGATCCAGGGAAGACTGTTTTTTCGCACTGTTTCCCTGCCAGTGATGTCCAGGTACGCAACGTTCATAGTTTTACTCCTGTTCTTTCCTGGTTGGTATCCTGATCAAATAATACTCATCTGCCATGGAATAATAAGTGGGGAATGGTTAAAAGAACCCGTTTAAAATGCTAAAATTCGATGCTCCCAAACCTATGCTTTGCCGTGGTGAAAAACATGAAGTTACAGCGAGATGCCACAATGTATCTCTTGCGATGGATGAGGGTGGTACAGGGGAGCGGGTGACAGTCTGGGCAGGGCTGGGGGGCGGAGGATGACAAAAAAAACCGGTTCCACCGCAAGGGGGGAACCGGTTTTTTCGGGCTGCAGGAATGTGACAGTTAGAAATGAACGTCCATCAACAGGTAGTAGTTGTCCAGGGTGGCATCAGTGGGCATGGGCTGGCCCATGTGCTGTCCGCTGCCGGTGTAATCGTAATTGACCCGCATATACCCTGTGCGGAAGAAGAGATACTTGTTGACCGGCTGAATATAATAGAAATCATAGACTGAGCCCCTGGTCGCCAGCTTGTTGAACAGGTCCGGGGTACCCATGGTCATGCTGAACCAGTACTGGGAACCATAGTTGTATTCAAAGCCGAGTTTGGCTCCCCGCAGCCAGTCCGATGGGAGCGTGTAACGAAAGCCTGTGTACAAAGCGTAGCCGCTGTGGCTTTCCTGGCCATCCCATGAGAGCAGACCATAGAGTCCCAGCGGTGCGTTGCCACTGGGATCCGAGGCATTACCGGCATAAGAGGCAAAGAAGTCAAGACCGCTGTCCCTGATATTTTTTGTCTGAAAATGGATGCCCCAGAGGTCCATGTCGCCCAGGTCGGTGTTAGCTATGCCTGTGTCGGCCAGTTCCGGACCGGTAAGATAGAAGGGCAGGTCCCATACATGGGCGTAACTGAGGACCAGCAGACTGTCTTTGAACCCGGGAACCTGGGTCTCGAAAAAAGTGGCGAAAATGGTCGAATCTCCGGCCTCGTCGTCGTCAAAGAATGGGAACGGGCTGCCGGTGTTGTTATCGTCGTCACTGTGATAGGCCTTGCCAAAGGCAAAACGGAGGCCGTTTTCTTTGAGGCCGGTGAACCGTTCCAGGCCCAGAGTGGCGACAATGCCATCCGCCTCGCCGTCAAATATGAGGGCTGGGTAGGTGGACTGGCGCAGACGCTTTTCCCTGAGTTCAAATGGTGGTCCCTCGGTAGAGGGATGTCGGCCGATGGTAATGGCCAGGGGAACCGGCATGCCCTGGGGGATCCAGTCCACATAGGCCCGGTCGACCCACAGGTTGCTGCTGTTTGGCCGATGGGTTCGGTTGGAGTCGTTGAAAAGGCCGCTGGCGGTGCCATCGTCGCTGTCGGCCCAGTTCTTGTACATGGCAAGACGGCCATGAAAGGAGAGGCCATCGGTGATTTTGGCATCCATGTTGATCCGGAACCTGTTGGTCCAGTTGTTTGAATCGGTTGTCTGGTCGACCTGTTCGATGGCGCCGACCAGGGCTTGCTGGGGAGTGAGGCCGCCGGCCAGTCCACTTTCAAAAGTGGTCATGTTGACCCTGGTGTAATCCTCTGCCCTGTAGCCATCCACCCGGGTTCTGAGCTCGGCCCCGAAGTTGAGCTTGTTTTTTATCTGTTTGGTCTCAAGTTCATCCATGGTGTCGTAGATATTATCGATGTCCCTGGCCAGTTTTTCGTACTTGGCATCATCCGGGGCCGGTGCGTTGGTAGTTGATTCCAAAAATTCGACCCGTTTCTGCAGTGCATCGAGCCGCTGCAGGATAGCTTTATAATCTTGGGCCGGGATGGTGACGGTATCCCCGCCGCCGGCCTGGGCGCCACTGGTCATGGCCAGCATTATGGCCACGCTGAGCACGGTTTTCTTCATGTTCTGCCTCCTCGATCCATTTCGATGGGACAGCAAGTGGTGTCGCCGTCCTGATTCTCCTGATGATATATGACTACTTGGGAATAACCGCCGCCACCGGGTGATCACTGGCGGCGGCATGATGTTCGAGAAAAGAAAGGATCCGCTCTTTTTCTTTTTTCGATATCATGGATGAAAGATCAACCGGATGTCGCCCCCGTTTGAAGTATTTTTTTCAGACCAGCCCTGCCTTGTCGGCCGGATTGATCGGTGGAGCCTGGCCGCCCTGGCGGTGACAGTTGCCGCATTTTTCAAGAAAAGTATCCAGCTCGCTGGCAGCTGCAGGAGCGAAAAAAAACAAGAGAGCCAAGGCCAGGACAAAGATTTTTTTCGTCCAGGCCGACAGCGGTCCGGCAGGATACGGAGTTGTTCTTGCATGGTGTTTCCGGGAAAATGCAGGGAACTTATTTCGGGATGGCCGCGGCAACAGGGTGATCACTGTCTGCGGCATGATCCTGAAGATAGGAGAGAATCAAAGCCATCTCTGCGTCATTGATAGTGGCAGCCAGGTCTACGGGATGTCGTCCCCGTTTAAAGTATTTTTTCCAGACCAGTCCTGCCTTGTCAGCCGGATTGACCGGTGGGGCCTGACCGCCTCTCTGATGACAGCTGCCACATTTCTGGACAAAAGTTGCCTCATTGTCTCCAGCTCGGGCCGGCAGGGTCAGGGCAAGTGTCAGCAGGATGAGTGTACATAGTGAATACAATCTCATACTTGATCCCAAGGTTTAGTTTTCAGGTTAGGGGGTTGCTTGATTACACACTGAAGGGTATCAAAAGCAAATCGTGAAAGTCAAATTTTTATTTGCTTGTCCGACAATCGGATTGACACAATGGGTATGGGGTGCGATTTCTGGCAGGTGGCACGGTGGCGGGCCTTGGCGGGCAGGGTGTAAAAGAAATGTCATGCCTTTTTTATAGCGAACAGCTGTGGTATAATCTCTCTGAACCCCGAATACCACAGGGGGAGACCGCAATGGATTCGATCCCGGGTGATGTGTAATTGGGGCAGGGAGGTACCAGCAAAACAGATGATTGCTGCCCGCACAGTGGCCACCGGGCTAGCTGTGGGCAGATTTTTTGTAAAAGGCAAGCCTGACAGCCGGTCTTGTCACGACCGCAGCTCCCTTCCCGTGCCGGTTCCGCCGGGTTGGTGTTGCAAAGAACGAGGTAGACTTACGGTGAAAAAACTAAGCAGACTGCGCAAAGTGATGGACCTGAAAGTCAGAGGTAAGATTCTCACAGGGTACGTTGTTGTGGCTCTGTTCATTGCCGCCATCGGCGGTATTGCCCTGTACCAGTTCACCTCGCTGTCGGACCGGATCAACTACCTCACCGACGTGGTGGCCAATGAGGTGCGAAACGCCGGTGATATCAGTAAGCTGGTACTCTCCATGCGGACATCGGTGGAAAAATTCATCTATCTGCAGGATCCGCAGGAGAAAAAACAGGCCCTTGCCTACAGTGATGAGGTGAACAGGCAACTCGCCCTGGCCGGTCAGCAGATTCAGAGCCAGGACCAGAAAAAACGGCTCTGGCAGATCACCGAGGTGTCCAGGGAATATATAGGCAAGTTCAAGAACGTGATCATCCGCATCGAATCCATGTCCAGCAATACCAGACGGCTGCTGGATTCTACCTATACTATTCAGAGCGATCTGCTGGCGCTGCTGGCAGCCAGTCGAAACGATCCGCAGAAGGCGGATATTCTCCTCAAAGTGATCGATGAGTTCAATCATGTGGTGCTTCTGGTCAACAGGTACCTGCAATATCATGATCAGGCAGGGGGAGAGCAGGCCGGCCGGATCCTGCTTGATATAGGTGAACAGCTTGGGCAAATCAAGGATAAGTCTTTTGAAAACCAGATGTGGGACATCGAGGACTTCGGGGATAACTTCCTTGGTCTCAAGGCCATTCAGAAGAAGATGAATGACGAGATCGAGGGAACCATCCTGCCGCTGGCCCCGAAGATTGTCGCCCTGTCCAAGCAGGTCAGCGATTCCGGCTGGCAATCCATGGACAGGACCAAGAAGGAAGTTGCGGCCCAGGTGGTCCGGGCCAAGTCACTGATCATTTCCATTTCTGTCGTTGCCGTACTGGCGGGGCTGTTCATTGGTTATGTGGTGGCTCAGGCTCTGGTACGGAAGATCACCAGGGTGTCCAACCAGCTCCAGGGTATTGCCAGTGGAGGTGCAGACCTGACCAACCGGCTGCCGGTCGGGGGATCTGACGAGATCTGTGCGCTGGCCTCCTGGTTCAATACCTTTGTGGAAAAACTGCAGCTCATAATTCGGGATGTGGTATCGGGCGCGGATACGGTCAACAGTACTTCGGCCCGGTTTGGCGAGCTGTCCCGGACCATGTCCACCCAGTTGGAAGGGATCTCCGAAAAATCCACCGTTGTCGCCCGGGCGGCCCAGTCCCTGAACGAGAATATGGGCTCGGTTTCCCACGCCATGGAAGAAACAACGGCCAATGTCAACCTGGTGGCCAGCGCCGCTGACGAGATGAGTACCACGGTGTCAGATATCGCCGAGAATTCTTCCACTGCCCGGGCCATCACCGTCCAGGCCGTGGAACACGCCAACCTCACCTCGGAGAAGATTGAAAACTTGAACAGTAAGGCCCAGGAGATCGGCATGGTGACCGAAGTGATCACCGAAATATCCGAGCAGACCAATCTGCTGGCCCTCAACGCCACCATCGAGGCCGCCCGGGCCGGCGAGGCAGGCAAGGGCTTTGCCGTGGTGGCCAATGAGATCAAGGAGCTGGCCAGGCAGACCGCCTCGGCAACCCAGCGTATCAAGGAGCAGATTGCCGAGATACAGCAGACCACCCAGGAAACGTCCGATGAGATCGGGCAGAGTGCCAGGGTTATCGACCAGGTGGAGGAGATCGTGACCAAGATCGCCACCGCCGTAGAGGAGCAGGCGACCACTACCCGCGAGATCGCCGATAACGTCAGTCGGGCCTCTACCGGGATCGCCGACACCTCTGAACGGGTTGCGGAAAGCTCCCAGGTCACCGCTGAAATTTCCGGAGAAATCGGTGAGGTGTCCGAGGCGGCCCTGGCCCTGGCCAGCAACAGTGAACAGGTGCGAAACAGTTCGGACGAGCTCGCCCGGGTGGCCCGTAGTCTCAGGGAGCTGGTGGGGCAGTTCAAGGTTTGAGGCCACCGGTATCCGGTCTCTGCCCTGATCCTGCCAACCAACCGTCAAGATGGTTTGAGTGTAGACTTGAGAATCCTGTCCCTCCTTGAATGGCCGCTGTCCGGGTAACTGTCCCAGCCAGATGCATTCACGAGCCCTCCACCGGCCAGCAGGCACGCGTTTTGTACCGTGAACTGGCGCCCCTGATAATGATCCCGGCGCCTTGTCCCTCATTTATTCTTTTCAGCCGCTTAAGGTCCAATATCGACAGGTTGTACCTGGTTTTCGACAGTATTGTCGACTTGCCGGAAAGAGCCTGTTTGTTCTTTGTCTCGATAACTTGATGATATTATGTAGTTATTGTTTTTTTACTGGTTGGCACATGTGTTGCTATAAAAAGGGTGAAAAGAAAAACAGGACAGGCCGCATGATGCGGTCACAAACAGAAAGTCATCTTTTTTCATTCACCAAGGAGGTATTGTCATGAAGGCAACCAGATCACTTATCGCAGCTGCATTCTTTTCCGCTTTGGCCCTGGGCGCCGGAATACAGGTTCAGGCCACAGACCTGACCCAGCCCGGTCCGCTTTCCTTTTCCGATTATGACCAGGATCATAACGGCGTGATTACCGAGCAGGAACTCAACGCTGTCCGCGAGCAGCGCCAGGCGGCGATCAGGGCTACCGGCCGGCCCGGGTTCGGAATGGCCAATGCGCCGAGCTTTGCCGACCTGGACGGTAACGGGGACGGGCAGATCACTCCGGAAGAGCTTCGGGCCGGCCGAAAGGCCCTGTGGGGTAAACGGGGACGCGGCCGGGGAATGGGCCGCGGCATGGCGCGGTAGGGTCCAGGCCGACCCGGCAGAAAATATCTGCCGCGGGAAGTTCCCTCCCGCGGTGTACTCCCTTTCTTTTACTGTGACAGGTGGCATGGCGGCTGCGCCAGTCACCTGTTTTTTTGTACGGGGGGACCTGTCCCCTGGACACGGGCATAAGAAGGCTGTTATTTGCGCCCTTGGTTTTTGATTCCCAGCTTGTCCATGCGGTAGCGCAGCACCCTTTCGCTGATGCCCAGGGCCTCGGCCGCTCTGGTCTGGATCCAGTTATGTTCTTCCAGGGAGTCGAGTATCATCTCCCGCTCCACCTCAGTGAGGCGTTCGGCCAGGTTGGAACTGCCTCCGCTGCGGCCCCGGAAGTTGCGGATTTCGGGTGGCAGGTCCCGCACGGTGATGACGCTGGAGCGGGCCAGGGTGATGGTCCGCTGGATGATGTGTTCCAGTTCCCGGACATTGCCGGGAAAGTTGTACTTGGTCAGCTGGGCCAGGGCCTGGTTGTCAAACCGGCTTCTGGAATTGTATTTCCTGAGAAAGAATTCGATCAGCTCGGGGATATCTTCCTTGCGCTGGCGCAGAGGCGGGATTTCTATCTCAATGACATTGAGCCTGTAATAGAGATCTTCGCGGAACATGTTTTTCTCCACCATCTCCTTCAGATCCCGGTTGGTGGCGGCGACGATGCGTACGTCCACCGGCACTGGTTGCTCGCTGCCCACCCGGGTGATGGTATTTTCCTGCAGGGCCCGAAGCAGCTTGGCCTGCATGGCCTGGGGCAGCTCGCCTGTTTCATCGAGAAACAGAGTCCCGCCGTCGGCCAGCTCAAAGACTCCTCTTCGCCGTCGGTCCGCGCCGGTAAAGGCCCCTTTTTCATGTCCGAAAAGCTCGGATTCGAAGAGATTTTCCGGTACGGCCGCGCAGTTGAGCTCGATGAATGGACCGTTTTTCCGTGGGCTGAGCAGATGGACGAGACGAGCCACCAGTTCCTTGCCGGTACCGGTTTCACCCCGGACCAGTACGGTCCAAGGAGTCGGGGCCGCCCGCTGTATCACCGAGAGCAGATCCTGGATCGGCCGGCTTGAGCCCACCAGGCGCACCGGCAGATCCTCACTGGCGATGATCTCCTGGACCTCCTCCACGTCCCCGGCCACCAGCACCTCGTCCTCGATCCGACGGATCTTGTCGAGGAGTGCCTCCAGGTCCACGGGTTTTTCAAGAAAATCATCGGCGCCCAAGCGCATGACCCGGACGGCGGTATCCACGGCGCCGTAGGCCGTGATCATGATGGCCCGGACGGTAGGGCTGATCTCCTTTATCTTTTCCATCAGTTCATCTCCGTTCATATCCGGCATCCGGTGATCGAGCAGGACCAGTTCGATGGGCTGTTCCATGAAAACCCGGAGCGCCCGGGCCCCGTCGGCAGCGGTGAAGATTCGGTAGCCCTGTTTTTCAAGAAAACCCTGCAGCATGGTCCGCTGCATTTCCTCGTCGTCGACAATCAGGATATTCATCATGCACTGTCCTTGGTTTCTGTGGCCGGCTGGCCGGGTATCCGGACCAGGACCGTCAGGGTCTGGCTGTTGTCATCATAGAAGATTTCCAGGTTGCCGCCATGGGCCTCGGCAATGCGCCGGCAGAGCGGCAGGCCCAGACCTGTGCCCCGGGTTTTGGTGGTGAAATAGGGCTCGAGAAAACGTTCCAGATCATCGGAGCTAAGGACGCAGGGACCGTTTGTCACCCTCAGCTCCATGATGTTGTCCCGCTCCTGGAGACGGATGTCGATCCGTCCGCCCTCCGCCTGAGCTTCCAGGCCGTTCTTGATCAGGTTTTCGAAGAGTTCCGCCAGCAGGTCCCGATCACCGCGGAACCCTCCAGATGTCTGGAGTTCAGTGGTCACCTCAATGCCGCCGGCCTCGCAGTCGCCGGCATAGAGGGAGAGGATCCGCCTGATCATCCCTGCCGGATCCATCTCCCGGGGCCTGGGATGCAGGGGGCGGGCAAAGCGCTGGAGTTCGGTGACAATGGTCGAGGTGCGCTGCACAGCCTCGCGCATGGCCCGGATCAGCTCTTCCTGCTCCCGGGTCAGGTTGTCTGATTCCAGGGAGAGCCGCTGCAATCCCATGTTGATGGCGTTGAGCGGATTACGTATCTCGTGGGCAATGGTCCCGGTGGTCCGGCCCAGGGCCGCGTCTTCCCGTTCCCGGGCCAGCTCGCGTTCAAAGAGCTTGGTCCGGCGCAGGTTGTCCTGCTGGTAGCGGTAAAGTATCCAGCCAAAAAACAGCCCCAGGGAAAGAATCAGGGAGCCGAACATGATGAACTGGCGGCGCATGCTCTCCAGCCGGCGGACGAATCGTCGGGCGTCCAGGCCGATGACAAGCACTCCGTCCCGGGTGGCTATCCGGGTTTCAGCGGTTACCTGGTCACCCTCCCGCAGGAGGATGACGGCCGGGTCGACCCCGGGGACGGATCTGTCAGCGCTCAGGCGGATGTAGTTGATCCCGGGCAGGGCCGAAAGGCTTTCTATCAGGGCCTGGCGGCTGGTTTTTTCCCTGAGATCGAGAATCTTTCCAGCATCCCATCCGACAAGGACGCAGGAGAGATTCTCCTGATTGGTCACCGGCTGGACCAGATAGGCCGTTCGCGAGGACTCGATGTACCTGAGCTGCTGCCCTTTGGTCTCCGGGCTACAGGAGAGGCCATCGGCTGACCACTGTTCCGGTCCGGACACAGCCCGGCCATCCGGGCGCAGGATGGTGATGCCGCGCAACCCCATTTCTTTGGCCAGGGCGCTCAGTTCGTCACTGTGCAGGGGCTCGATGGTCTCGAGATACTTGATGAATCGAATGTTATCGGCCAGAAAGGCGGTCAGGATGGTATCAATGGTCTGGTGGGCCGCACTGGAGAGGTGCAGGTTTTCCTCGATGATCTTGGCGATCATGGTCGCCCGTTCGGTGGCATTATGCTGGAGGTTGGCCCGCACCCGGTTCATCTGCCAGAAGTAGACCGACTGGATCACCGTGATCAGCAACCCGAAAACCAGGAAATAGACCAGCCAGGCCGGCAGCGGTTTTTTCCGCCACCCTTCCGGAGATTTCTGCAGCAACCTCATCGACCGCCTCCTCCCCTGGGACCACCCCGGCCAAAGCCCCTGCCCAGGCCGCGCTCCAGGCGGGAGCGTACCCCGGTGGGATCGTTGCGAAACCTCCCCCGCATTCCCCGGACATCCCTGGCCTCAAACCGGGTTCCATTGCCGGTAAAAGTGCCCCAGATCCGGATCGTCTCTCCCGGTGTTACGCAGCCGGGCAGGGCAGTATCGGCCTGGACCGTGACCGTCTCCCCGTCGCCGGATTCCGGCTTGAGGGTGAAACTGTGATGGGCCCTGTCCACATGAACAACGGTTCCGATCAACATCTCGGCCCGGCCCGGAACCGGCGTGATCAGGATCACACCGGCCACCAGGCCGGCCACAAGGAGGATGACCATGTTATTTTTCTGTAGCCACTCCATGCAGCACCTCGAAGAGCGCGTGGGGATCCATATCGTTATCGGCGGCAATTTCCTTGATGGTCTTTGCCGGATCCGCGCTGATGCCCTGTTTCTTAAGCTCCCGCAGGACGGTCGGCATGTTGAGGCCATACCGGGTGCAGACCTCGGCCAGTGCCTGGCGACCAAACCCGGCCGGCGGCGCGTCCGGCAAACCATGGGTGGTTTCGGTCTCTTTTTTGGCCGGCAGCATGATCTCGTAAAGCTTCTTGGGCGAGACGTTGTTCTTCTTGGCAATGTCGATCAGTTTATCCTGCTCGCCGTCAAACTTGATCCCGGCCTGGGTCAGCAGGTCCATGGCCTGGTTCAGATCCAGGTTGGTCTGCCGGGCGAAGAGCTTGAGCGAGGAGAGTTCGGCATGGCCGTAGGGCGGTTCACCATATTTTTCCGCAGCCGCATCCTTGATGGCGTCACTTATGTTTATGACCGTACTCATGGGTGGAACCTGGAAATAGGTTCCCAGGGCTACGACCAGGGTCAGGAGCAGGGCCACGTTGAAATTGGCGGTAAATATCTTGAGCTGTCTGCTCTTATCCTTGAGATAGGCGACAATGGCTTTCCAGTTATAGACAATATGGAGAAACCCGGCCAGCAGAAAGAGAAAGCCCAGATTGATATGCAGGTCACCCCATTGGCTCTTGGTCAGGCCCCACAGTTTCCAGTCCGCCCAGTAGGCGACCCGTCCCTGGGGGACAATGTAGAGGATGATGCTGGTGACGACCAGCAGAACAAAGGATATGAGCATGGTCAGCGAGGTGATTTTTCGCAGGTTCATGGGATGTTCCTCCTTGAGATAAAAATGATTTCTGCGTTTAATGAGTAATCGGATAGAGATATTGCGATAATAGCACAGAGTGTGCCATTTGTTTTGGCCTGGAATAAAATCTTCTGATCCAGGACAGCCGCTACGTTGTGGAGAGGAGGGCCCGGGCCGCCTGCTTGGAAATCGGGGTCGGCGTTCGACAATATTGTCGAGCAGGTCCGGGGAATGTCGAGCCGGGCCCGGGGATCGGGCATACAGGAAAAGGTGAGGATTATGAAAGTGGAGCAGCAGTACATAAATTTAAGCAGTGATCAGCTCCGGGCCTATCTGGCCGGACATGCCGAGGAGGAGTACGTACTGGTGGATGTGCGCCAGCCCGAGGAGTATCGGCGTGGTCATATTCCCGGCGCCCGGCTCCTGCCCCTGGCCGAGCTGGGCGCCCGGCTGCCGGAACTGCCAACGGATCGGGATATCATCTTTTACTGACGTTCGGGCAAACGGTCGCAGGCTGCGGCTCTGTTTACTTCGGCCAGCGGGTTCATCCGAAAAACCATCTATAACCTCCAGGGTGGCATGCTCGGCTGGAACGGCGAGGTGCTGCCCGACTTTCCGGCCCTGCGAGTATTTGATCTGGAGACTGATCCCCGCAATCTCCTCTACACGGCCATGGATCTGGAGCGGGGTGCACAGCGTTTCTACACCATGGTGCTTGAGAAATATCCAGACCAGTCCTTTTCCGGGGCCATCGACCTGCTGGCCCGGGCCGAGGAGGGTCATGCCCGGCTGGTCTACAACTACTGGGCCCGCGACCAGGACAGCGTGCCCCCCTTTACACCACTGTATGAGGCCCTGCCCGGCGATATCCTTGAGTCCGGCCAGGATGTGGAGGAGATGGTGGCCCGTTTCGACCGGCTCAAGGGGCCGGCCTGTGTCAATGTGGTGGAAATGGCGCTTTCCATAGAGATGGCCGCCTATGATCTGTATCGCAACATGGCGCACCGTTTTTCAGGTACGGAAATGGAGGCGCCCTTTCTGGCCCTTGCCCAGGCGGAAAAGGAGCATATGCGGATCGCCGCCGATGCTCTCCTGGGCTGCGCAGGTTCGTGACACAGACCAAACGCCGTGTCCATGACTGATGCCAGGCGGCCATCGGCAGGCGGGCAAACCGGGGCAGGGACAAACCGGTTGGCGGCCATGGCCCTCACCTACTTCCTCGGCGTCTTCAACGATAATTTTTTCAAGCAGGCTGCCCTGCTGCTGGCCGTGGCCGGGGGCATGAGCCAGCTCCAGGGCCGGGCCACCGAACTCTTTTCCCTGCCCTTCATCTTTTTTTCCGCCTGGGGAGGCTGGCTGGCGGATCGTTTTGTCAAGAGACAGGTTCTGGTCCTGGCCAAGTTCCTGGAGCTGGTGGCCATGGTAATCGGCAGCTGGGCCATAATCACCCTGAACTGGTTCTGGATCCTGGTCATGATCTTTGTCATGGGGCTGCAGTCCACCCTCTTTGGTCCGGCACTCAATGGTACCATTCCCGAGCTCCATCCCGCCGACAGGGTGCCCTGGGTCAATTCCATTCTCAAGCTGGTCACCACCGCGGCCATTCTCCTTGGCATGGCTCTGGCCGGCTTTGCCCTGGACCAGCAATGGCTGTCCACACCGGTACCCTTTGGTCGGCTGCTGGTCGCCGCCACGGTCCTTATCTGCTCCCTGTCCGGGCTGTTTACCAGTTTTTATATCCCCGTCCATCCTGCCGCCGGCAGTCGAGCGGAGTTTCCCTGGTCTGGTCCCCTGGCCTCGCTCATGGACGCAATGGAGCTGCCCCGGGACCCCCTGCTACTGCTGGCGGTCGGCTGTGATGTGTTTTTCTATTTCATCAGTCTCCTGGCCGTGCTGGTGATCAACACCCTGGGCCTTGTGGAGCTGGGGCTTGGCAAGTCGGCCACTTCCTTGCTTTCCGTGTCCCTGATGGTCGGAGTCTGTGGCGGGGCCCTGGTGGCCGGGCGGTGGACCACTGTTTGGCGCTGGACCCATGTCCTGGCCCCCGGAGCGCTGGGCATGGGAGTGTGCATGGCCGGGGCGGGTCTGCTGGTCCGCTGGGGAGGTGCAGGGGTGTATCCGGCCCTGCTGACCATCCTGGGTTGTACCGGCTGGTTCGGCGGGTTGTTTCTCATTCCGGTATCCGCTGCCATTCAGATCAGGCCGGATGCCACCAGACGGGGCCGGGTTATCGCCGCGGCCAACTTTCTCTCCTTTTCCGGTATGTGGTGCTCCGGTCGGATATATTCCCTGCTGGACCGTGCGCTGGCCCCGTCGTCGGCCATGGTGATTCTCGGTCTTGGCACCGTTGTTGCCGCGGTGCTGATTGCGGTGATTGTTTGGCGGCCCGGTGGTCTGAAGCAGCAGGAACGATGAAATCGTCGTCAGCCGGACGAGTTCAGATGCATAATGGGTGGTAATGTCCTATAATATTCGTATACTCCACCGGATAGCGCATATTTCCAGAAACAAGGAGGCCGCCGGATTTCACTGGCTGTGAGAGCATGAAGAGTGTACCCGCCAGGCCATGGCATGCCATGGCTGTCGATGAGGTTGTTGCCCTGCTGCAGACAGACTCCGTAAGGGGCCTGGACCAGGATGAGGTGGAGCGCCGGTTGCGCCGCTTCGGGCCCAACGTCCTGACTGCGAAAAAGGGACGACCAGCCTGGCTGCGTTTTCTCCTCCAGTTCCACCAGCCGCTCATCTACATCCTGATAGTGTCCGGCCTGATAACCGCCGGGCTTCGCGAGTGGGTCGATTCAGGGGTTATCTTCGGCGTGGTACTGGCCAATGCCATTGCCGGCTTTATCCAGGAATCCAGGGCTGAAAACGCCCTCGCTGCCCTGGCCAGGACCATGGTCTCCCACACCCTGGTCCGTCGCAGTGGAGAAAAAAGGGAGGTGGCTTCGGCGAATCTGGTGGTGGGCGACATCGTTCTTCTCCAGGCCGGCGACAAGGTGCCTGCCGATCTGCGGCTTGTCCGGGCCAGGGAGCTGCAAGTGGATGAATCGGCCCTGACCGGCGAATCGGTTCCAGTGGCAAAATCCGTGGACCCCGTACCCGAAGACACCATGCTCGCCGAGCGGATCGACATGGTCTATGGCTCGTCCATGGTTACCCATGGTCAGGGAACGGGGGTGGTCGTTGCCACCGGTGGTGATACCGAAGTGGGGCGGATTTCCGAGCTCATCTTCTCAGCCGAAGATCTGGAGACGCCGCTGACCCGCAAGATCGCCCGCTTCAGCCGGGTGCTGCTCTACGCCATTTTGATCCTGGCCGCGGTGACCGTTGTGGTGGGGCTGCTGCGGGGCAAGCCGCTGCTCGACATGTTCATGGCTGCGGTGGCTCTGGCGGTGGGCGCGATCCCCGAGGGGCTGCCGGCCGCGGTGACCATAACCCTGGCCATCGGCGTTTCCCGCATGGCCAGGCGACGGGCTATCATCCGGAAGTTGCCGGCCGTGGAGACCCTGGGCAGCGTGACCGTGATCTGTTCGGATAAGACCGGCACCCTGACCGAAAATCAGATGACCGTCCAGGCCATTGTCGCCGGAAGTGAACATTACGAGGTCAGCGGCTCCGGGTACGCGCCCTTTGGGCGAATCGTCCGCATGGACGGCCGGGAGGATGACGGTTCCCGCGCCCTGGCCGAATGTCTGCGGGCCGGGCTGCTCTGCAACGACAGTGAGCTGGTTGAAAAAGACGGTCAGTGGCAGGTGCAGGGAGATCCCACCGAGGGGGCGCTGCTGGTGGTGGCGGTCAAGGCCGGGCTGGACCGGGCAGAGCAGCAGGCCAGGTTCCCCCGGCTTGACGTGATTCCCTTTGAATCCCGTTACCAGTACATGGCCACCCTGCACGCGGATGAACGGAACGGTCATAGGCTGGTCTATGTCAAAGGGGCGGTGGAGCGCATTATCGAGCGTTGCGATCAGGCCCTTGATGGTTCCGGCCGGCTCGTGGCCATCGATCGGGAGCGTATTCTGGGAGATGTCGATCATCTGGCGGCCCGGGGCATGCGGGTCCTGGCCTTTGCCCGCCTGGAGATGGCACCCGAAACAGAGCGGATCAGCCACGATGACCTGGCTTCGGGCCTGGTTTTTCTCGGCTTGCAGGGTATGATCGATCCGCCGCGGGCCGAGGCGGTGACCGCGGTCAGAATCTGCCAGGAGGCCGGGATCAAGGTCAAGATGATCACCGGTGATCATCCTGCCACCGCAGCCGCCATTGCCGAACAGATCGGGCTTGTGCACAGGCGGGACGCTGCCTTGCCGGTGGTGACCGGTGAGGACCTGGCCACCTGTTCCGACGGGGAACTGCAGCGGACTGTGGAGCAGGCCAATGTCTTTGCCCGGGCCACCCCCGAGCAGAAGATACGTCTTGTCCAGGCCCTGCAGGCCCGCGGCCATGTGGTGGCCATGACCGGTGACGGGGTCAACGACGCGCCGGCCCTGAAACAGGCTGATATCGGCGTGGCCATGGGCCGGGCCGGGACCGATGTGGCCCGGGAGGCGGCCGACATGGTGCTGACCGATGACAACTTCAGCTCCATCGAGGCTGCCATCGAGGAAGGGCGGGGGGTGTTTGACAACCTGACCAAATTCATCGTCTGGACCCTGCCGACAAATCTCGGCGAGGGGCTGGTGATCCTGGTGGCTATCTTTCTCGGCACCACGTTGCCTATCCTTCCGGTGCAGATCCTGTGGATCAACATGACTACGGCCGGATTCCTCGGCCTGATGCTGGCCTTTGAACCCAAGGAGCCGGGTATCATGCAGCGCAGACCACGTGATCCTGAGACCCCTATTCTCACCTCTGAACTTATAATCAGAGTTTTGCTGGTGGGGACCCTGCTGCTCATCGGGGCCTTTGGCCTGTTCCGCTGGGAACTGGCCGGGGGAGCATCCCTTGACGAGGCCCGGACCGTGGCGGTGAACGTCTTTGTGATCATGGAACTCTTTTATCTCTTCAACTGCCGGTCCCTGGACAGGTCGGTCTTTCAGCTGGGTATGTTTTCCAACCTGTGGGTTCTGGGCGGGGTCTGCGCCATGGTGGTGCTGCAGGCCGTGTACACCTATGTGCCGCTCATGAACGAGCTTTTCCAGACCAGTAGTATCGGGCTTTTTTCCTGGATACGCATCGGGCTGGCCGGCCTGTTATGTTACGCAGTGGTGGAAATGGAGAAAAAATACCGCCGCCGGATCCGGGCTCGGAAAAAGGAAAAAGAGGGCCGGTAGATGTACCTCTCTGCCACAGGAGAAGGAGCCCGTGGTCGTTTACGTCCACGGGCTTGGACAGAGAGGCCATCGTGGGGCGCGGCGTACGCCGGCAGGCCTCTCCGGGGTCGGATTGTTATTTTTTGCGTAGCACCCGTTTGTCGCCGATGCGGATGGTGAGCTTGATCCGGTCGAAATACTCGAGCAGTGGGATGGAGAACTTGCGGGTCAGGCCGGTGAGTTCCTTGAACCGGGGAGCGTCGATTTCCCCCTCTTTTCTGATGTGGTCGGTGAGTCTTTCCGCCAGGGTATCGATTTCCCGGCTGTGGAAGTAAAGGGACTCTGTCACCTTGACCAGGATTCCCTCCTGCAGGAGCAGGTCAATGACCTGGCGGATCTGTTTTTCGGGAAACTCCTCGAAAGTGGCCAGCACGTCTTTCAGGTTAGGCGGCCGCAGGCCGGCTTCGCGGTACAGACCGGTGATCTTTTCCTGCATCTCTTTCTCGTCCACCTGGAGAGTGACCTCGTGGCCTGACAGGCGCACCTCGGCCCCCTCGACAGCGATCTGTCCCTTTTTCGTCAGGGTGGAAAGTATATAGGAGAACAGTTTGGCATCCAGCGGCGGTCGCAGCCGCGAGCGGAGTTCTTCCTTGGCCAGGCCGCTCTTGAGCGGATTTTCCCGGTGGTATGCGGCCAGGATATCCAGCACCCTTTCTTTGATGCCCTCCACCACCGGCGCCGCCACATAGCGCTGGTTTTCCGAGTCCACCACCAGGATCCTGCCGGTGGAGACCGGCTGCTGGAGCTGTTTTTTCAGTTTCTTGCCAAAGATACCCAGCCGGGTGGCCAATTGATCGGCGGTGAGTCCCTGTGGACCGCTTTCCTCCAGGAAGAGCAGCATCCGTTCATCCAGACTGCCGCTCCGGTAAATATGGAATATCTCCCGGTTGCGGGTCCGGTCCCGACTGGCAGTGCGCTTACGTTTGGGCGGCGCGTTGTTTAAAATGGTGCCGCCGCCGATGGTGGTGACCGGTGAGTAGGAGCGCAGGACATACCGATCCCCGGGCCATACAGCCGCGGGTTCCTGGAGGATCAGCTGCACGGCCGCATCCTCGCCGGGCATCAGGGTATCGGTTTCCAGCAGGACAACCCGGCCGATGATTTCCCTGGTGCCCACATGAACCCGGACCTGGGTCCGGTTCTTGAGCTCCCGTTCGTTTTCCGCCAGGTAGTGGAAGTCGACGTCCAGCAGGGTCGAGGGGGTCAGGCTGCCCGGCGTGGCGGCCACGTCGCCCCGGTTGATCTCCTCCTTTTCAATTCCCTGCAGGTTGATCGCGGTCCGGTGGCCGGCCTCCACCAGCTCCACATCCTGGCCATGGACCTGGATGCCGCGGATCTTGGCCTGCAGTTCGCCGGGATAGAACATCAGATCGTCGCCCACGCCGATACGGCCGGAAAGCGAGGTCCCGGTGATGACCGTTCCGAAGCCCTTCATGGAAAAGACCCGGTCCACCGCCAACCGAAAGGGACCGAACTCTTCGCTGAAGTCCAGGGCTGCGACCTTTTCGTCCAGCACTCTGAGGACCTCGTCAATGTCTTCACCTGTCACCGACGATACGGTCAAGAGCGGCGCCTCTTCAAGAAAACTTTCCGTGAAGAACTCCTGTACCTCCTCCTGGACCATCTCCAGCCATTCCTCGTCCACCATGTCCTTCTTGGTCAGGATGATGATGCCGTCCCGGACGCCAAGCAGACGACAGATATCAAAATGTTCTTTTGTCTGGGGCATGATCCCTTCATCGGCGGCAATGATAAAGGCCACCAGGTCCATACCTGCGGCACCGGCAACCATGTTGCGGACAAATTTTTCATGGCCGGGCACATCGACGATCCCGATCCGGTGGCCGCAGGGTAGATCAAGATGGGCAAAGCCGAGCTCGATGGTGATTCCCCGTTCCTTTTCCTCCTTGAGCCGGTCTGTTTCGATGCCGGTCAGGGCCCGGATGAGGGAGGTCTTGCCGTGATCGACATGTCCTGCTGTGCCAAGAATAATTTCACGCATGGGTCGTGGTGGAAAGTGAGAGTTTGAATGGTTTTTTCTTTTTCTGCCAGTTTGACGGGGCAGGGCCAGGCTACGACCGGGGCTGTGTTGGCGGAGATGCCGACACGCTGTTCCGGGTACCCGGGAAGCAGCGGCGGTAAAGGGTCACTGCCCCTTTTAAGGCCTCTAATCTAAATATAGGGGTTGCTTCCCGCCTCCTCGCCGATGGTGGACCTGGAGCCTCCGTACCCGTGTCCAGGCCAGACGACGGTTTCCGGCGGCAGGGTCAGGAGCCTGGTGCGGATGGAATGGAGCAGTTCGCTGGTCGAACCTCCGGGAAAATCGGTCCGTCCGACGCCCCCGACAAACAGGGTGTCGCCGGTGAAGCAGTTGGGCGCTCCGTAGAGACAGATAGAGCCCGGCGTATGACCCGGGGTATGCAGGACCTTCAGGGACTGGTTGCCAAAGGTGATGACGTCGTGGTCTTCCACCAGAATATCCGGAGGGGGTGATTCGGCCAGGCCCAGCATGGAGAAGTACTGGCGTACTTCGTCGCGGGCAAAGAATTCGCCGTCAGCCCGGTGCATGATGATTTCCGCCCCGGTGGCCTGCTGGATGGGGCCGTTGCCACAGACGTGATCCGGGTGGCCATGGGTGGCGATGATATACAAAACCTCCAGTCCATCGTCCTGGCAGGCCGCCAGAATGCGGTCTTCGTCACCTCCCGGATCGATGATCGCCGCTTTGCCGGTCTCTTCACAGGATACGATGTAGCAGCATACGCCCATCATACCCACGGTAAGCTGTTGAATTTTCATGGGATGAAACTCTGGATTGCTCGGGTTCGGGGTGAGGTGGCTCGAACCGGGCCCGGAGGCAGAACGTTCCTCTCTTCAGGCCCGGTTTCCATCCTGATATCGGTCAGCAGTCGCACTTGTCCGGATTACATCCGCCGGAGCCGCAGCCGCAGCCGCCACTGGCCGGGGATATGGTGTCCAGAGTCGGGGCGCTCTTCCCGGGCGGCAGCCGCTGTTCCACGGCATCGACCACGGCCGCGAAGGCCTTGGTGGCCGGCGTTTCCTCATCCGAGGAAAGATAAGGTTTGCCCGTGTCGCCGGCGACAACCACCCGCGGGTCCATGGGGACACGGCCAAGGAATGGCAGATCAAAGTCGCGGGCGGTCTTTTCTCCGCCACCGGTTGAGAAGATGTCCACGCTCTCGCCGCAATGGGGGCAGATAAAGCCGGACATGTTCTCAACCACGCCGACCACGGGCATCTCCACGGTCCGGCAGAAGTTGATCGACTTGCGGACATCGGCCAGCGCCACGGCCTGGGGCGTGGTCACAACCAGGGCATGGACGCCGGGAATGGTCTGGGCCACAGACAGGGGTTCGTCGCCGGTGCCGGGAGGGGCATCAACGATAAGGTAGTCCAGCTCGCCCCAGTCCATATCGGCTACAAACTGGCGGATGGCCTGGATTTTGAGGGGGCCGCGCCAGATAATGGCGTCGTCCCGGTCCTTCATCATGTACTCAAGCGAGACTACCTTGAGCTTGTCGCTGTAGACCAGGGGCGGAACAAGGTCGTTGGGGTTTTCAGGTGGCTGCAGGCTGCCGGTCAGGTTGAGCATCCGGCAGATATCGGGTCCGTGCAGGTCCACGTCCATCAGTCCGACCCGGTGGCCGCGGTTGGCCAATCCCATGGCCAGGTTGACCGCCACCGTGGACTTGCCCACGCCACCCTTGCCGCTCATGACCAGGATTTTATGTTTGATCTTGCCAAGAGACCTTGTGATGGCGATGTCCTGCTGCGCCAGCTGGGCATCGGCCCCGTGGCAGCTGCTCTGGGTGTCGGATCCACAGGATCCTCCGCATGAATGTCCCATGATGATGTACTCCTTGTATAGATAAATTGGTCTGTACTGTTCTGGATGACAGTCCTCTGGTCCACCGCAGACCGGACGATCAGGGACTGTGGATCGCAGAAATTCACGCTGGAAAACTCCAATTACTCTAATGCCGCTTATCTGAAAAGCAATGAAAAAACACCGCCACCCCTGCCCGCTGTCCCACTTTGGGGTTGTGACTGCACCGGCCTTTGTGTTGATTTTTCATTGTCATGGACGGTATAGTGATTATCTCTATCTCTGGTGGTGTATGTTTCCTGAAGCCTTATGTCGAACTCGGGAGGATGTAGATGGACTTGCTGAGTAAAAAAATTCTGGCAGAGCTCGAGCATATGCAGCAGGCGGGCCGCCTGCTGCGCAATATGTCTCTGGCCCGTATGCTTCCGATGGATTCAGGAGGCTGGCAGCCCCCGCTCGATGTCTATGAAGGGGAAGATGAATTCTACATCTACTGCGATCTGGCCGGGGCCGACCGGGACAGTTTGTCGGTGATCGCCGAGGAACACAGGGTCCGTATCAGTGGCCGCCGCCAGCTGCCGCCCCGTCATGCCATTGTCTGTGTCCATCAGCTGGAGATCGAGCTGGGACCGTTTAACCGGGTCGTCTCCCTGCCCGCGGCCATCGACGTGGATCGGGTGACCTCTGCCTACCAGCAGGGGATGCTCATCATCACCATGCCGAAAAAACAACGGAAAAGCAAGGTCAACATCAGGATAACCCCTGGAGAATAGAGCCATGACTGCGGAACAGCCAAAACAGGAAAAACGGATTGATCCCCAGAGCCTGGAAGTGCCCGAGGTCCTGCCCATCCTGCCTCTGCACGGTTTTGTCTTTTTTCCGGGCATGGGGTTTCCCCTGCAGGTATCCAGCGAATCTTCCCGGCAGCTGATCGACGAGGCTCTGCTGGGGGATCGGATGATCGGTCTGTTGCCCCATTCCGGGGAAGACTCCAGCAGCCAGGAGGATGTGGATACCGATGATCTCTACCAGGTGGGAGTGGTCGGCTATATCCACAAGATGACCAAATCCGAGGAGGGAGTGTACCAGGTGCTGGTCAGCGGAACGAAGAAGTTCCGTGTCCTGGAATACGTGCAGCGGGAACCCTTTCTCAAGGCCCGGGTGGAAGAGATTCCCATGGAGGTCAGGGAGGACAAGAAAATAGAGGCCCTCCTTCTGGGAATCCGCAACCAGTTCCAGAAACTGGTCAAGATGGCGCCGCTGCCTCAGGAAATCGGCATGACCGTCTCGGCCCTGACCAACCCGTTCCACATCGCCTACCTGATCACCTCGCAGCTCAACCTGAAGATCAGCGAGGAGCAGGAGATCCTGGAGATCGAGGACCTGGAGGAACTGTTGCTCCGGGTGGCCCGGGAGCTCAGCGACCGGATCGAGACCGTGGAGATGTCCAACAAGCTCCAGGAGTCCATCAAGAAGGACATGGATGAGCGGCAGCGGGAATTTTACCTGCGCCAGCAGCTCCAGGCTATACGCAAGGAGCTTGGAGAGGGAGAGGACGACAAGGTCGAGATCCGCGAGCTGCGGGAGCGGGTGGAGAAGAAGGGCTTGACCGAAGAGGCCCGGGAAGCGGTGGAAAAGGAGCTCGAGCGGCTGGAACGGATTCCGCCTTCCTCGCCGGAATACACCGTGTCCCGCAACTATATCGACTGGATCCTGGAGCTGCCGTGGACCGAGTCCAGTAAGGATACCATTGACCTCGACAAGGCCGAAAAGGACCTGGAACATGACCATTACGGGCTGGCCAAGATCAAGAAACGGATTCTCGAGTTTCTGGCGGTGCGTAAACTCAAGCCCGATATCCATGGTCCCATCCTCTGCTTTGTCGGTCCGCCGGGAGTAGGCAAGACCTCCCTGGGCCAGTCCATCGCCCGGACCATGAACCGCAAGTTCGTCCGGGTGGCCCTGGGCGGCGTGCGGGACGAGGCTGAGATCCGTGGCCACCGGCGGACCTACATCGGTGCCCTGCCGGGGCGGATCATCCAGAGCCTGAAAAAGGCCGGGACCAATAACCCTGTCTTCCTTCTCGACGAGATTGACAAACTGGGCAATGATTTCCGCGGCGATCCCTCCTCGGCCCTGCTTGAGGTCCTGGACCCGGAACAGAACTCGACTTTTACCGATCATTACCTGGACATTGAGTTCGACCTTTCCAAGGTGATGTTCATCGCCACTGCCAATGTGCTGGACGCTATCCCCGGCCCCCTGCGGGACCGGATGGAGGTGGTGGACCTCTCCGGGTATACCGATCACGAAAAGACCATCATCGCGCGCCGCCACCTGTTGCCCAGGCAGCTCGAGGAACATGCCCTCGATGAAGATGACCTGGACATCACCGATGAGGCGCTGCGGGTCATCATCCGCTCCTATACCCGCGAGGCAGGAGTGCGTAACCTGGAGCGGCAGATTGCCGCCATCTGCCGGGGGTGGCTACCGGAATTGCCCGGGGTAAAAGTGGAAAAACCGTGGTGACCCAGGAAAATCTCTATGATTTTCTTGGGCCGATCAAGTATTTTCCCGAGATCAAGGCCCGAACCTGGGGACCCGGTCTGGCCACGGGGCTTGCCTGGACCCCGGTGGGCGGGGAGATCCTTTTTATCGAATCGGCGAGCATGAAGGGCAAGGGGTCCCTGACCCTGACCGGCAAACTCGGCGATGTGATGAAGGAGTCCGCCACCGCGGCCCTGACCTATATCCGTTCCCATGCGGGAGAGCTGGGAATAGACGAAGATCTGTTTGCCAGGACCGACCTGCATGTGCATGTGCCCGAAGGGGCCATCCCCAAGGATGGACCGTCGGCCGGGGTGGCCATGGTCTCGGCGCTTGTTTCGGTGCTCACCGGTAAAACCGTCCGTCAGGATGTGGCCATGACCGGTGAGATCACCCTGCGCGGGGATGTCCTGCCGGTGGGCGGCATCAATGAAAAGGTCCTGGCAGCACTGAGAGCCGATATCAGGGAGATAATCCTGCCGGTACTGAATGAAAAGGATGTCACGGAAATTCCGGAGGATGTGCGGGAGGGGGTGGTCTTTCACTATCCGCACACCATTGCCGAGGTGCTGGACATCGTATTTGAAAAAGAGGCTGAAGCGTAATGCTTGGATGGTTTAAGAAGAAATTTGGCAAGAAACAGGAAGAACAGAAAGGCCCGGTTCAGGCTGAAGAGAGCGTAGCAGCAAAAGCGGTGTCCGAGGTGGGGGAGGAGAGGCCGGAATCCGGGCCACAGACGCCACCGGAACCAGTGGATGTCTCGGCACCGCCTACCCCCGCCGGAGAGCCCCTCCCGGAAAAGGAAGCCGTCGAAGCAGAGTCGGCAGAGCCTGGAAAAGAACAGGAACCAGCCGCAGAAGAAGCTCTGGTTAAAACTGGGCCCTCAGCCACCCGGCCGGACACCGGGGAGCAGGAAAAACCGGTCCGGAAATCCATGTTCCAGCGGCTGCAGGAGCGGCTCAGCAAGACCCGCGAAACCCTGGCCAGTCGGCTGGATACCCTGTTTCTTGGCAAAAAACAGATCGATGAAGAGCTGCTGGACGAGCTTGAAGAAATCCTGATAACCGCTGATCTCGGGGTGCGGACCACCCAGGAACTGCTCGATGCGGCCAGGACCCGGGTCAAGCGGGACCAGCTCAGCGACCCCCAGGCCCTCAAGGAGGTGTTGCGGGAGAAGATTTATGAGTATCTCCAGGCCTCGGATCAGCCGGCCGAACTGGTCATGCCGGAAAGCGGACCTTTCGTGATCATGGTGGTCGGTGTCAACGGTGTCGGCAAGACCACCAGTATCGGCAAGATCGCGGCCAAATTTGTCCGTTCCGGCCAGTCGGTTCTGCTGGTGGCCGGGGATACCTTCCGGGCCGCGGCCATAGATCAGCTCAAGATCTGGGGTGACCGGGTCGGGGTGGATGTTGTGGCCCGCGATCCGGGATCAGATCCCTCCTCGGTGGTCTATGAGGGCCTGGAATACGGGGTGGCCAACGACATCGACGTGATCATCATCGACACGGCCGGTCGTCTGCACACCAGTGTCAACCTTATGGAAGAGCTGAAAAAAATCCGGCGGGTGATCGGCAAAAAAATGGCGGGGGCACCCCATGAGGTGATGCTCGTTCTCGATGCCACCACCGGTCAGAACAGTATATCCCAGGCCAGGATGTTCAGCGAAGCCGTCGGGGTGACCGGCCTGACCCTGACCAAGCTTGACGGTACCGCCAAAGGTGGTATCGTGGCCAACATATGCCGGGAGCTCGGTATTCCAGTCCGGTTCATCGGTATAGGTGAGCAGATCGACGATCTGCGTGATTTTGACGCCAGGGAATTTGTTGACGCACTGTTCAACAGGGAACCCGACGAAACCAGACAGAGCTGAAAAGAACACCACTGCCATGGCACCGCCTGTATATCCTTTCTACTGCCGGCTCAGACGTCCTGCCACCGCTGCGACGGGCTGCTGCCCTTCGCCGGACGGACAGTCGAGAACGGCCGGGAAGGATCTGTTCTCCCTGCTGCTCCTGTAACCCCTCAAACCTGTTTTTTCTTCCTCTTCCATGGAATATCGACGACATAACCAGCCCGGCTGTGGTGGTTGCCTCCTGATCACGGCCCTGATTCTCCTTGCCACCGGCGGTCTGCCGGCGGTGGCCAATTTTTTCGGCTTTCTTTTTCTCTCCGGCCTGATCGGCGTTCTGCTGCTCATTGCCGCCTTTTTCGGCTTTTCCTGGTACGTGCAGCGCCGGGTCTCCATGTACGAGGCCTCCCAGACCGAGACCCACAAGCGTTTTGTCCACCTGCTGGTCCATATCCTGGTCAAGATGGCCCAGGCCGATGGCCATTTCACCAAGGCCGAGCTCAAGACCATGCTGAACTTCTTCCAGTACTCCCTGCGCTACAACCAGGACCAGATGTACTGGGTCAAGCAGCTGATCAAGGATGCCCGGGACGCGGATGTGGACATGAACCAGTTGCTCACCGAATTCCGCAACTCCTTTGCCTATGAACCGCGGTTGATCCTCCTGGAGCTGATCTACCAGCTCATCTACACCAAGCAGCCACCTGATCCGGCCGAGCTTGCCCAGGCCAGGCGCATCGCCCAGTTCCTGCAGATTTCCGTCTATGACCAGCGGACCATCGAGGCGAAATACCAGTATCGTCAGCGTCGGGAAACAGCCACCGCCGCTTCCAACGAGGAACATTACTATGCGGTCCTGGGCCTGGAGGTCGGGGCGGATTTTGTCGCCATCAAAAAGGCGTACCGGAAGCTGTCCATGCAGTATCATCCGGACAAGGTCAGTCATCTCGGCGAGGAGTTCAAGCGGGTTGCCGAGGAGAAGATGAAGGAGATCAACGCGGCTTACGATTATTTCAAGCGCAAGTACAACGGCAAATAACCGGCGCCGGCCGGTAAAAGTCCTGCAAGGCGTGGCCTGCAGCAAGGGTCTCCCCGCCAGGCGCAGAGGGCAGGTCTTTTCCTGGTGTACCGCTACCCCATTGTGCCTCCCGGGCACCATCCGTGGGCGGATTTTCTTTTGTCTCCTGTCCTGGAGGAGATGAAAAATATCTGGTTATTTAGTACGTTGACGTTGTTGATCCCCAACCGTACAATTTTACTCAGTTGCTAAAGCAGGAAGGTACTATGTCAGTTTCCAAGAAGATGCAGATGTTTGCGGAAAAATCGTCCTGGATCCGCAAGATGTTTGAAGAGGGCGCCCGGATGAAGGCGGAGTTCGGTGATGAGAAAGTGTTTGATTTTTCCCTGGGCAACCCCGATGTTCCGCCGCCGCCCAGGTTCACCGAGGTTTTGCGGGAACTGGTGGAGGAAGACAGGCCCGGGATGCATGCCTACATGCCAAACGGGGGCCTTCCCTGGGTCCGTGAGGCCCTGGCCGCCAAATTGTCCCAGGAGCAGGGGGTGGAGATCGGTGCCGGAGAGGTGCTCATGACCTGTGGGGCGGCCGGAGCGCTCAACGTGGTGATGAAGGCCCTGCTTGATCCCGGCGACGAGGTGATCATCCTGTCGCCGTTTTTTGTCGAATACAATTTCTATGTCGACAACCACGGGGGCCAGACAAAGATTGTGCCCACCGACGAGGAGTTCTGTCTCGACCTCGGGGCCATCGAGGCCGCACTGTCCGAAAAGACCAAGGCCGTGCTGATCAACAGCCCCAACAATCCCACCGGGCAGGTCTATTCCCGGGAGTCCCTGGCCGCGCTCGGGCGGCTCCTGGATGAGGCCGGCGAGAAGTTCTGCACCACCATCTACCTGATCTCCGACGAACCGTACCGCAAGATAGTCTTTGATGACTGTGAAGTGCCCTCGATCATGGAGGCCACGGATAACTCCATTGTGGTCTCATCCTATTCCAAGGATCTTTCTCTGCCCGGCGAGCGGATCGGCTACCTGGCCGTGCATCCGGAGATTTTTGAAAAGACCATGCTGCTCGACGCCCTGACCCTGGCCAATCGGATCCTTGGCTTTGTCAATGCCCCGGCCCTGATGCAGCGGGTGGTGGAACGGCTCCAGGACGAGACCGTGGATACCTCTATCTATGCCCGAAGGCGGGAGATCTTCTGCAGGGTTCTCGACGAGGCCGGGTTTGAGTATGTCCGGCCCAGGGGTGCCTTTTATCTCTTTCCTAAAACGCCCATCGATGATGTGGAGTTCTGTGGTCTGCTGCAGGAGGAGAAGATCCTTGCCGTCCCGGGTCGCGGGTTCGGGGCGCCGGGCTATATCCGCTTGGCCTTCTGCGTGCCCGATGACGTGATCGAGCGCTCGGCGGACGGTTTCAAGCGGGCCATGGAGAAGTGCCGGCGCTGATGCGAAAAGGTCTCAGGCCGGCTCCACAGGTGACCGCCCCGGGACGGTGTCGCCGCGGCCAGGTTATATCCTGTCGGCCCTCCGGATGATATCACACAGTTCCAGGGCAATGGTGGAGATCTCTTTCTGATCCTCGCCTTCCACCATGACCCGGATCACCGGCTCGGTTCCTGACGGCCGCACCAGGATGCGGCCCCGGGAACCGAGCTGCTCTTCCTTTTCCCTGAGCGCCTCCGGAAATCCCTGGATCTGTTCCGGGGCCACCTTGCTCGACATGCGGACATTCTCCAGGACCTGGGGATAGCTGGTCATGATCCTGGCCAGTTCGGAGAGCGGCTGATTTTTCTTGATCATGATGGCCAGGAGCTGCAGTCCGGCAAGGATACCGTCACCAGTGGTGTTGTGATCGAGAAAGACCAGGTGACCGGACTGCTCGCCACCAAAGTTATACCCCCGGGCCCGCATGGTCTCCACCACGTAACGGTCGCCCACCTTGGTCCGGACCAGGTGCCCCCCCATCTCTTCCATGGCCTTTTCCAGGCCCATGTTGCTCATCACCGTCGCCACCAGAGTCTTCTTTTTCAGCTTACGCCGTTTCATCAGCTCGGCCGCGCAGATGGCCATGATATGATCCCCGTCGACAATCTCACCATGTTCGTCGCAGACGATGAGCCGGTCGCCGTCGCCGTCCAGAGCCAGGCCGATATCGGCTCCCAGTTTCTTGACCTTTTCGGCCATGATCTCCGGGTGCAGGGCGCCGCACTGCTGGTTGATGTTCTTGCCGTCGGGATTGATGCCGATGCAGGTCACCCTGGCGCCGAGCTCGGAGAAGACGTAGGGCGCCACCTTGTAGGTGGCCCCGTGGGCGCAGTCGAGCACGATATGGAACTCATCCAGGGTGTATTTTTTCGGAAAGGTGTTTTTCAGGAAGACGATGTAGCGGCCCTTGGCATCGTCGATCCGCGAGGCCTTGCCCACCTCGTCGGCCACCGGCCGCAGGGCGGCCATCTTCTGTGAAAAGATCAGGTCCTCGATGTCGGCCTCCAGTTCGTCGGGCAGCTTGAAACCGTCACTGGAGAAGATCTTGATACCGTTGTCCTGGAACGGATTATGCGAGGCCGAGATGACCACCCCGGCATCGGCACGCATGGAGGTGGTGATAAAGGCAATGCCCGGGGTGGGCAGGGGGCCGACCAGCTGGACATTGACGCCCATGGAACAGATACCGGCCGCCAGGGCGTTTTCGATCATGTAGCCGGACAACCGGGTGTCCTTGCCGATGACGATGTGGTGGCCCTTGGTGTTGGTCTTGACGATAAAGGCAATGGCCCGGCCAATTTGCATGGCGATTTCCGTGGTCATGGGGTAGATGTTGGCGACCCCGCGTACGCCGTCGGTTCCAAAGAGTTTTCGCATGGTCTTCTCTGAATTTTGAGTGTTGAGTTTTTTTGAAATTGTCGGTCAGGCCAGCTGACGCAGCCTTGCGCCCGGTACTGTCAGTGCGGACTTTCTTTTGCTTTTTCCGGTTGCGAGTCGCTGTCCTTTTTTGTGGTCGCCTTTGGGGGTACGGCCTTTTCTGGTCCCTTGTTTTCAGCCTTTTTCCTGGCCGGGGTCTTTTCCAGCAGGGGAATGACCAGAACCTGTTCCGGCCGGGTGGCAATGATCTTGATCGGCTCGTGGCCCGGAACGTTGACGCCATTGACCGTCACCGGCAGTTTTTTGGGCCCGGCCAGGTTTTTCACGGTCAGTGAGGCCCGAAACAGCATGGATAGCTCCGGGGTGTCGCGGACAAGGTTTTCCGGAATCGAAGCCACCACCGAGACCGTGCTTGGTTTGACCTGGACCGGAAATTCCGGCGTGCGGACGTTGACCGGAATGGAATGAACGGTCCTTTCGACAAATTTTTCCCGCACCTCGAGCTTGACCGTGACAACTGTCTCGCCTATGAGGTCGAGCAGTTCCTGGGACAGGTTCAGATGGACCTGCAAGGTGGTGGAATGGTCGAGTCCGTCCAGATTGATCACGTAGGTGGTCAGGGCGCTGGTGGAGTCCAGGACCGCCTTGGGACCCGAGATGGTCAGGTGATCCGGTTCAAGGGTGATCTTGCTCAGCACATAGCCAGGCGCCGGACTGCCTTCGGTGATGGGATTGATGGGCAGATCCTTCTGGACCAGCTGGTCGAGCAGCAGGGTGATGTTGGCCGGCTGCAGCCTGAGCACCGTTATACCGCGGGGAAAGGGGATGGAATCGGGATCGTTCTGGACTACCACCGTGCCCGGCTTGGCCCCGGAGAGGTCGATGGGCCGGGTGATGTTCTGATTGCGGATTTCCTGGATCAGGCTGCGGGGACCACGGATGGAGACCTCGATTTCTTTTTTGAACTGATTGGATATGACCAGGTCGGCCGGCAGGTTCAGGATCTCGATGGGCACCTGGATATTGATGTCCACCTGGTCTTCGCCCACGACGAAAAACCAGAGAAAGATACCCAGGCACAGGGAGATGGCCTTGAGGGCCAGGTCCTTGGGGGCAGTGCGGAACGGCAGTCGAGTCATTGTGTTAATCCGTGGGGTCGCAGTGAGGGCTCATGTCTCCGTTATCTCTTCCGAGGCTCTGCCAGGCCGGGGCTATCCTCTGTTTTCTCCCCGCTGTCACGGGTTGGAAGTCCGGGATTTGCCAAGCCAGCTTTTCCACGCCGGCGTCGTGGACTGCTGGTGGATGAAAATGGACTGCAGGGATTTGGTCAGGGCTTCCTCGTCCCGCAGGGTGGTTATCCTGCCGTCCATGACCAGCGATATCTCCTGTGTTTCCTCGGAGACCACGATGATGACCGCATCGGTCTCTTCGGACAGTCCCAGTGCCGCCCGGTGCCGGGTGCCGTAGCGTTTGTCGATGTCCGGGTTCTGGCTCAGCGGCAGCAGGCAGCCGGCCGAATGGATGCGGCCCTTGCGGATCACCACCCCGCCGTCGTGCATGGGCGAGGCGGGCAGAAAGATGGCCACCAGCAGTTCACGGACCATGCGGGCATCCAGGTAGTAGCCCGATTCGATGTAGTCGAGCAGTCCGGCTTCCTGTTCAATGACAATAAGGGCCCCGATCCGGCGGCGGGCCATGTAGAAGGCGGCCTTGATGATCTCGTTGAGGTCATGGGCGGCCACGTTGTGCATCTTGTGGAACGGGGTCTGGCCAACCTGGGTCAGTACCCGTCTGATGTCGTGCTGGAAGACGATGATGATGATCAGCAGGATCGAGCTGAGAAAGGTGCGCAGCAGCCAGTGCAGGGTCAGGAGGTCGAGCTGCTTGGAGATGAAATAGATAACCGTGATCACAACGAGACCAAGCAGCATCTGCACCGCCCGGGTGCCGCGGATCAGGAGCATGATCCGATAGATGATATAGGAAACGATCAGGATATCAACGATATCCTGCCATCTGATTGATCTGAGAACGTCGAGCATCGAGGGGGGTGCGGAGAAGAGGTTGCGTCTGGTTGTTACAATGTGTTCAATATGCTTTAAATTTAGCATGTTAAACAGCGATTGAACAGAAAAATAAAAGAGACGCCGCAAATTTTCTAATCTGGTATAGTATGGCGCAAACAGGCTGCCCGCCGGTGAGGACTGCAGCCCAGCAACTTTCTTATTATGCTTGAAATCTTTCGATGACCCAGCCCGACGGACAACACCCAGGCGATCTGGATCGGTTCGGCAATATCGTTATCTCGCATCCTCCGGAACGACCGCGGAAAAAGCCCGCTTCCCGGAAGAAGGCCGGGAAGAAAACCGGTCGGCACCCCACGGGACCGCAGAGGCCGAGGTCTGTGCGGCAAAAAAAGAGCCGCCGGCCTCTGGTGTCGCGCCGGGTCGTATTCTTTCTCCTGCCGTTTTTCCTGGTTGCGTTCTATTTTTCCGCGGTTCTGTATGGTATTCCGGCCCTGGTCAAGGGCCCCCTGGCCGAAAAACTGGCTGCGGCCCTGGGGCGCCCGGTCCGGATCGGCCAGGTGGTGGTCTCGCCCCTGGACTGGCAGGTGCAGGTGTCCGGTATCATCGTTGGCTCGGCCCGGGGAGAGCTGCCCTATCTGTTGAAGCTGGAGTCGCTCCAGTGCCGGCCAAGTGCCAGTTTGCGCACCGGAAAGATCATCCTGCACGATCTTCTCCTGGACGGTCCGGATCTGCAGCTGATCCGTTACCGGGAAGGGGAGTACAACTTCAGCGATCTTGTTCCGGCGCTGCGCGGACTTGAACGGCGTGGCGGGCTGGCCCCGGTCAGTGTGGACAGGATCCAGGTCAGGAACGGCCGGCTGACCCTGGACGATCGGCCGGTCCAGGCCCGCCACCGGGTCCGTGACCTGCAGATTCTCCTGCCTCTGGGCGGTGGTGGCAGCGGGCAGGACATGGTGCTGCGCGCCGTGGTCAATGACAGCCCCGTGGAGGTCACCGGTTCGCTGGACGGGAATGGTGGAAAGGGCAGGGGTAACCGGTTACGTCTTGGCCTCCATGGGCTGGAGCTCAGGTCCTATGCCGGCTATATTCCCGGTCTGCAGCAGATATTCGCGGTGGAGGAGGGCAGTGCGGATCTGGATGTGGAACTGGTGCTTGCGGGTGGGGCTCTCCCGGGAAAGTCCCTGTCCCTGGAAGGCGATCTTGTGCTGCGAAATGTCCGGGCCGTCAGTCGTGACAACATGATTGGCCTGGAGCTTCCCGGGGGCAGGCTGGCCTTTTCCGTGCAGCCCCTTGCCGGGGCCTTTTCCTTTGAAGAGATGGTCTTCCGGCAAGGAACGCTTCGCTACCAGGGTAATGATCCGGCGCTCCTGCTTGGTTCGCTTGGCCAACTGGTGGGCAACCCGGCCCTGAAGCTGCAGGTGGACCGGCTGCTGGTGGAGGAGGGCACTCTTTGGCTGCAGGCAGGGGATGGGGCGAGATCAGCGACGCCCTGGGAAGCCGTCCGTCTGCAGCTGACGGGCTGGCGCAGCAGGGCTGCGCTCACGGGCGGTGAGAGTGGGCCGGTCGGCGTGTTGCGCTTAAGCGCTGAAAAGAAAGGGGAGAAGAAGAGTTTTTCCTTCCAGGGAACGCTTGATCAGGAGCTTTTCTTTGACGGTGAAGCCGACCTGGCCAACGTGGATGGTGGCTGGCTTCTCGGCCTGCTCCGACCCGGGAACAGGGTGGGCGCTGTCCGCGGGCGGGGAGATTTCAGCGGCAGGGTCAGTTACCGGGTGACACCCGGCTCCCGGCCTGGGCTTGAGCTGAAAAAGGGCTCTCTGGAGTTACGTGATTTTCAACTGGTGGACGGGACCGAACATGTCCTCTCGGGCCGGAAGCTGGTTTGCGAGGACCTGCAGGCGGACGGTCAGGCGGGTTGCGCGAGGCTGACTCTTGTCGGCGCAGATATCGACGCGACCGGCTTTCTCGCTTTCCTTGGCGGAGAGGATAAAGGCGAAGGGGCCTTTTTGCAGATGGACGAGCTGGCGGTCGAGGATTCCCGGCTCAATGTACGTCTGCCCATTCCAGGTGACCGGGACAAGACATATCCTCTGACCATCTCCAGGCTGATGCTGCAGGCAACCGGCTTGCGGGATCCGGAGCGGGACCGGGACAACATTATCCTGAGCGGTATTGTCGGTCGCAGGGCCGAGCTGCGCATGGGCGGTGTTGTATCCCTGGCTCCGGCCCGGACGACGGCCCGGTTGCAGGTTTCCCTGCGCAACCTCTCCCTGGAGGAACTCCGGCCGTTGATCCGTCCGTGGTTTCTGCCGGAGAAGGTTTCCGGTCAGCTGCATCTGCGCGGTTCACTTTCCTGGCCCGGGAAGCAGTATGAGGGGATTGTCTGGCTGGAGCAGTTCGCTGCCGCGGACAGGGATGGTCTGCCTCTGCTCAGCTGGGATCGGGGCGTCCTGCAGGGAGTGCATCTCTCGTTTGCTCCTTTTGGCCTCAGTATGGACAATGTTCAGCTGCAGAGGCCACGGCTCCTGGCCGGCAATGGTCCGGCCGGTCTGGTACGTTTTATCAATCCCCGGTGGGACATCGGGTATCTTCCCGTGTCCATCGGCCACCTGTCGGTGGAGAACGGAACATTCCAGGCCGGGCGGCCGGCCCTGTTTCCCGATTATGTACCCGAGCTGACCGGGTTGCAGGGAACCGTGACCTCCATCCGTCATGACGGTGTGTTTCCCTTTACCTTCAGTGGCCGACTGGAGGAGGCCAGGGTCGAGCTGACCGGATCGGCAACCCTTGGCAGTACCGAGGAGTATCACGTCTCGGTGTCGGATTTTCCCCTGTATGGATTTACCGATTTTTTTACCTCCAACCTCGGAGCCGAGGTGCGCCTGGCCATGGCCGACTGGACAGTGGACGGTGATGGGGAGGGGAGCGTGGCCACGGTGCACCTTGAGGGGGTGCGGGTATTGCCCGATTCACGGTACGGGCTGATTTTTGCCCTGCTCCTGGATCAGCAGGGCTCCCTGGGACTGGAGCTCGGGCCCCTCAAGGGCCGGGATGAGCTCTTGTTCCCCCTGGTTCACCAGCATCTGCACCGGTTGCTGCTCCAGGCGGTCATCTCGCCGTGGCTGATTGTGGAGAGCGAATTTCCCGACCTGCATCTGGAACGGGAGATCGTTTTCCCGCCGGCCCGGGCGGAAATGGATTTTCCTGATCCCGGCGACTATGGTCGGCTGCTTGAAAAGCGGCCCCTGCTTGGGCTGCGGATTACCGGCGGATATGATCCGGAAACCGATCTCTATGGCCTGCAGGAGGTGCTGCAGGAGCAGGCGGATCAGCAGTGGCAGGAGGAAAACAGGCGGCGTGAACTTCTGCGCCTGCAGTGGCTGGCCCGGGAGAAAGAGGCCATTGCCGCCATCGGCAAGACCGGTCAGGTCCAGGAAGAGCTTATCGAGCCAGACTGGAAGGAGCATGATCTCCAGCCCCTGCCCCGACCCGTGGTCGAGGTCCCTCCCGGACAACTCGTCGAACTGGCCCGGAAAAGGGCCCGGGCCGTGGCAGCCTACCTGGTGGAAAAGGCGGGCCTGCCTGGTGAGCGGGTGGATGTCGACGAGCAGATCCTCCAGAGTGGGGCCGTGGTGAAGATTGGCCTTGTGCCGATGATCAGATGAGTTTCCGGTCCCCGCCGGTAAAAAGCCCGTTTCCGTATCCTGGCCCTCGGATCAGGTTGAGAAGATTATTCACCATATCCTGGAACCTTTAACAAGAAATGCTCCGGCCACCTCACAATAGATACAACAGGCTGTATGTCTATTATTTTGACAGGAAGGAACTTCCTCCGATCGATGATCCTGACCTGATCGGGACCTGGATCGAGGATGACAATGCGCTGCTCTTTTTCCACCGCGACCGGCGTGATCTGGTCCGGGAGATCTGTGCACGGACCGGGGCTTCGCTTGTCTATGAGGCTGACCTGGATTACCGGGACTGGGAGGCAGGGGTGGAGATCACTTCTTTTTCCACCCGGACCCTGACGGTCCGGCCGGTGTGGGAGGAGGGTGGTGAGCGGCAAGGGAGCCGGGAAATCATCCTTGATCCATCGGTTATCTTTGGCAGCGGCTTCCATGCCACCACCCGGCTCTGTCTGGAAACCCTGGAACTGGTTCTCCTGGAATCGGGCCGCAGGATCCGCTCCATGCTTGATCTGGGCACGGGGACCGGCCTGTTGGCCATTGCCGCGGCCAGGCTGGGGGTGGAGCAGGTGGTGGCCATTGACAACAATCCCTTTGCCTGCGAGGTGGCCCGTCAGAACGTCCGGCTCAACGGCTGTGAGGACCGGGTCCGGGTGCAGCAGATGGATCTCATGGCCGGGCTTCCTGATACCGGTTGCGATCTTGTGGTGACCAACCTTTACAAGGGGTTGCTGGTCCGTCTTTTCGAGGATCCCGTCTTCTGGCGCGGTTCCATGTATATGGTCTCGGGGTTTATTGCCGGCATGGAGGCGGATCTTCTTGCGGCCCTTCCCGCCGGCACCGTACAGATGCTGCACCGGGGCAGTCGGGAGCAGTGGCGGTTGTGGCTGCTCCAGCATAGTGGCGCCGGCCTGGAGAGATGAGCGGACCTGCAGATGTATCGCTTGCCAGGTGGCTCGGTCTCCTTTCGGTGGCGACCTTTGTCGTAAGCCTGGTGCTGATTCCCTGGCTGATTGCCCGTCTGCCCGAGGATTATTTTATCTGGCACCGTCGCAAGGTGGAAGAGCGGAGGCAACACCATCCTGCCCTGACGATTTTGCTTCTGTTTGTGAAAAATTGTCTGGGCCTGGCCCTGCTGGCGGCCGGCCTGACCATGCTTGTTCTCCCTGGCCAGGGGATCCTGACCATGGTCCTGGGGTTGTCGCTGATGGACTTTCCAGGGAAGCAGCGGCTCATCAGCTGGTGTCTGAAAAACAGGAAGGTGCGTGACGCCCTCAACTGGGTGCGGAAGAAAACAGGCAGGCGAGAGTTTATCTTTTGAACACCCATGCAGGCTTTCACGGCCTGCACAACGAAATATGAAAGCTGTTGCCCCCTGGAGGGTGGGACGAGACTTTCATAAAAAAAGCGGGCCGCGCCGGATAATTATCCGGCGCGGCCCGCAGGCTGATTTTTTTCTGTTTTCTGCTTACATGGCATGGTCGCCGGTGACGGGCGGTCCGCTTTCCTTTTTCGGCTCCGGTTTGATGCCTGCCTTGACCAAGGCATTGCTCAGAGCAACAAAATCACTGCTGTTGGGATGGCCCTTGGCCGAGGGCGCATCGTCAAGCCAGACCGGGGGCGGTACTTTTTGCGAGGCGGTTTCGATCACTTTTTCCGGTACTTCGCCCTGGCAGCTGAAGCAGCCGATCACCGTGGCGCTTTCGGCCAGCTCCACCGCCTTGTTCATGGCTATTTTTGCATGTTCGGAGTCTGGGGCGGCGCCGTGGGTGGCAAAGAGAAAGACCTTGTTCCTGCATTTTTTCAGGTACTCCTGGCTGTCCGGGTCCGGCTGGCCCGCCTTGATCCAGAATCCAACGCAGACCACATCATAGTCGCCTGGATCGGGCGCTTCCTTGACCGGGGCGATCTCCTTGTTTTCTTCAGGTATCTGTTTGAATAGTTCCTCGGCCAGTTTCCTGGTGTTGCCGCCCGGTGATGAGTACACGACTAGATATTTCATTGTCTGCTCCTCCTGTTTTAAGATACGATTGGGTTATCTGTTACGGCGGGTTACAGCCTATGGGCTAGTCCGGCAAACATCCTGCGGTCCTCCTGGGTCAGCTCGCTGGCGCGTCTGGCCTGAACCGAAAAAAACTTTCTGGTACTGTCTGGAGTTCTGTTTTTATTGTGCATATGTTCTTGTTGATAAGGTAGTGCCTTTTTTATTTTTTTCAAGCCGTTTCCGGTTTTTGAGTCCTGCTATGCGATGAACCGGGATATCTGTCGCCGATATGAGGGATAACATCGCTTCTTCTCTCTACCCGTGGAAAAACTCGTGATCACCGCTTCCATGAGAAGGCTTGTCAAGAAAAGTCCGACGTGGCGAACCATTTTTTTTATAAATCCCTGTAACGTCAGGCTTCCATTCGCATTCATATAAAGAGCTCAGCCATAAGCTCGATGCATCGTACAATCCGTCGTGGAAGCTGCAACCTCCGCGGCGGTCTTTGAATATGTCACTGGCTGATGACGGACCGAGCGGTGTCACGCAGTCTTCCGGACGGGACGTTTTTTTGAGGGAGATATTAAAAACTCTCAACTGCCTTTGGAAACAGAAGGAAAAACATCCTTTTTTCCCTTTGTTCACTCTCTGGTTCAACCGGGTTTTCTACGCAGCCTTTGCCAGGGGGCGAGATTGCGGTTTGTAAAAAGGGTCATATATCTCACCGTGCTGCCAGAGGCGATGCATGAGTACCGCCAGTTTTCTGGCTACGGCAACCACGGCACGACGCTTTGCGTTTTTACCTCCCCTGGCTGCCAGGCGAAGACCAAATCTTCGTAAATTGCAATCCTCTCCAAAAGGTCCCAGGATGTACTGGGCCGAACCGACCAGTAACCTCCGCAGATAGGGGTTGCCCGCTTTGGTTATCCGAAGCTGCCTGTCGGTTTCTCCTGACTGGTCGCGGCGGGGAGTCAGGCCAAGAAAACATCCAACCTGTCTACTTTTGCCAAATCGTGCCGGGTCTTCCACGATTAATAGAAAGGCCAGGGCCGTCAGAGGACCAACTCCTTTTATGGCCCGCAATAATTCGGTCTCCGGGTATCGCTCCGCACTGATACGCTCTATTTCCCTGTCAAATTCTTTGATCTGGGACGTAATCTGGCCGATAATTGTCAATACAGGCTCCAGAGCGCCACGTAAGTCTTCAGGAAGATGTTCATCTGCCTGCCGGTGAAAACTGTCTGCGCTGCATCCCGGCAGGCGATATCCCAGCGCCTTGACACTGCCACGAACATGGTTGATCAGGCTGGAGCGGTTCCTCACCAGGACATCCCTGGCCTGCAATATCTCCAGATCAATCTGGGCCTGTTCGCCCCTGTGGTTGACCGGATAGAGCAGATCAGGATCCATCCGGGCTATGCGGGCCAGCATTTCAGCGTCTCTGGTATCTGATTTATCGTTGCTGTCCCAGATGGCGCGTAATTTACGAGGGTTGCCAACCAAAACATGGCAGCCCAGCCTGGATAACAGCCTGCTGATCCAGGCCGAATGGGTACCGGCTTCAAGGGCAACAGTTGCCCCTTTATGGGGTGAGAAAAACTCACTCAACGCCTCTCTGGTATTAGTAACCGTATCTCGACGCACGATTCGGCCTGCATGATCAACAATACAGATAACATGATTTTTATCGCCAAGGTCCATTCCGATTGTTACATTGTGCATGGCTGGTTCTCCCAGGTTGTGCAGCATTCGACTGCGGTTATTCTTGAGCGTGTTTATAACACAGCTCGCGGGGAATCAGCCTTCTCATTTTACCTCCGCGGTGTCACGCAGGTGACCGGACAGCCGACGAAGTGGCGGCAGGCCATGCCCCGCTCTGCGGGGTGATGCCGGAAACAGGTGCCGGAGCGACTGGTCTTGGCAATGGTTGTCTGCGGGCCTTGCGAACCATGGGCCATCCCTGCCAGGTACATCAGGGTACCGCGGGAGCGGTACCTGGGCTGATGGAACGTTCACCGCAGGAGCGGAGGAACGAGAAGTCCGGGCGGTTTTTGTTGCTGCCCGGCTCCGTGGCACGCAGGCGATGGTATCTCTTCTTCAAGCTGAGGTTCGGTGGTAATCACATTTTGTTTCAAGGAATTGTCCAGTGCTCTATCCCTTTGACCATGACCGGTTTCGCGACCGGATTCTCCACTGGTTTGCCAGACACCAGCGTGATCTGCCATGGCGGCAGACCTATGAACCGTACCATGTCTGGGTGGCGGAAATCATGGGACAGCAGACCCAGCTGGAGCGGGCAGCTGAGTATTTTCGCCGCTGGATAAACCGGTTTCCCGACATTCGGGCCGTGGCCGACGCTTCGGAACAGGAAATACTCAAGGCCTGGGAAGGTCTTGGTTATTATCGCCGGGCCCGGAATCTCCAGCGGGCGGCCCGGCAACTTCTGGCCGATCATGAGGGGGAGATTCCCGCAGATTACCAGGCTCTGCTTGCCTTGCCGGGTATAGGACCCTACACGGCCTCTGCCATTGTCTCCATTGCCTTTAACGAGTCCCGGCCGGTGCTGGATGCCAATGTCAGCCGGGTCCTGGCACGGGTGGCTGATATCGATCAGCCCGTCCGGTGCCAGGCGGTGCAAAAGGCGCTGAACAGGCTGCTCTGGGAGCTTGTGCCCGCTGACGGGGGCGTGATTTCAACCAGGCCCTGATGGAGCTTGGCGCCCTTGTCTGTACCCCGGCAAAACCGGATTGTGAACAATGTCCGGTCAGCGGGCTGTGCCGGGCGAGACGGGTGGACAGCGTTGATTTGCGTCCGGTGACCGGCAGAAAGGTCGGCAGGGTCAGGATAGAGATGGCCTGTGGCATCATCATCCGGGAGGGCCGGATTTTTATTCAGCAGCGGTTGGGTGATGATGTCTGGGGTGGATTATGGGAATTTCCCGGTGGTCGACTGGAGGACGGGGAGGCTCCGGAGGCTGCGGCCAGGCGGGAAATTCTTGAAGAAACCGGGCTCCAGGTGGGGCCCCTGTACCATGTTGCCACGGTGCAGCATGGTTTTACCCGCTACCAGGTGACCCTGCATGGTTTTCTCTGCCAGTTGACATCTTCCGCTGCTACCCCTGTGCTCCACGCGGCCCAGGAATTTTTCTGGGTCAGGCCTGCTGAGCTGGGCCGCTATGCCTTTCCTGCCGGACACCGGAAATTGATCGAGCAGATGGGAGACAGGGAGTGGAGCCTGGATTTTTTTTCAAAAAACCCGAAAAATAGGTAAATCTACCTATTTTCTTTTGTGTTTGCCCGGCATGGCGGGCAAACCCAGCCTGCGGAACGCAGGCGTCACCCCGACCAGGGGGAAGACAATCCGAATCGCAAGGGCGTTGCTGGCAACGGCAGGGTCTGAAGGAAGCGATAGGAAGTGAGCGGTACATAGCGTAAGTGAACCTGATTCGGCGTCATAGGTGGGTAAGCGTGCACAATAGCGTGAAGCCCGATACCTGGTCAGACCTTTGGCGTGATTGAGGATGGGATTGCTCACCGGGAGTTCGCCTTAACCGGGGAAGCCTCCTAGCGTACTTGCAGTACGAGAGTTAAGGAAGGTTCAAGGAGAGATCCAAGGCCTACCGAAGCGGTGGGAGGTGGCAGATGATTCCGTAGTAGTGATGAAATCCCGGCCGGAGAAGCCTGGTAACAGCGTGGAGGATAAAACCGGGATGACCTGTCAGCGTTGTTTGACAGGGGCTGGTATTTGCCAAAAGCGGTATCAGTTGCGAAGGGATGAAGTTTATTTGAAGGTTCCCTGAAGATCATGGAGGTCTGGAGTCAGAACACAAGCTGCCCGACGGGGCGGGGCACATTTTCGGCGGTATGCTGTGAGAGGCCGTCTGCTGATTTTGGCCGTTCATCGGAGTAACCTGAACAGTTGAGCGTACATTGCCCATTGGGATAGAAGGCGCTCTCATTTGGGTGAAGACCCGGGGATTCCAGGCAGAAGTGGAGGGATGGGGACGCAGGACAGGAGCATGGTTGACGTTTGGTACAGTCTGTATGACCGGATGCTGAGCAGGGACGCTCTGCACAAGGCGTTTGGGAAGGTGAGGTCTGCGAAGGGAGCTGCCGGAATAGACGGCCAGTCCATCAAGGACTTTGCCGCATCAGCCGAAGCCAACATCGACTGTCTCCTGAAGGAACTGTGGGAAAAGAGTTACCAGCCACTGGCCGTGCGCCGGGTAGAGATACCCAAGCCAACCGGAGGAGTTCGGTTGCTCGGTATTCCAGCAGTCCGTGACCGTGTAGTGCAGCAGGCACTGCTCGACATTCTCCAGCCGATATTCGATCGGGATTTCCACCCGTCGAGCTATGGCTATCGCCCAGGCCGCAGTTGTCATCAGGCGATATCCAAGGCGACGATGTTTATCCGTGACTACGATCGAAAGTGGGTAGTTGATATGGATCTGTCCAAATGCTTTGACACCTTGGACCATGATCTCATCCTCAGCGCCTTTCGTCGCCGGATCAGGGACGGGAGTATCCTCGGTCTCCTGGAGAAGTTTCTGAAGAGCGGTGTAATGACGGATTCGGGATTTACGGCTAGCGAGATCGGCAGTCCACAGGGCGGCGTGATCAGCCCTCTGATAGCCAATGTGTATCTCGATTCTTTTGATCAATTCATGAAGAATCGTGGCCACCGAATAGTCCGCTATGCGGACGATATCCTGATTCTGTGCCAATCAAAGAAAGCGGCCGAGAATGCTCTTGAGCAGGCACGGCACTATCTTGAAGGAGAATTGCTGCTGACTGTCAACCGTGAAAAGACCCATATCTGCCACAGCAGTCGGGGCGTAAACTTTCTGGGAGTATCCGTATGCTCTCAGTATACGCAAATCCAGCGAGGCAAGATTAAGTCTTTCAAGGCAAAGGTCAAGGCAATGACCCGGCGTAATTCCCCGGTGAATCTTGAGAAAGTGATTGCAGATCTCAATCCGCTCTTGAGGGGATTTGCCAACTACTTCCGGATAGCGAACTGCACAGGAGAATTTTCAAGGCTGATGAGATGGATTCGGAGAAGACTGCGAGCCATCCAGCTGAAATTGTGGAAGAAGCCCAATCGGCTTCACCGCAGGCTGAGGCAGCTTGGATACAGGGGGAAGTTTGATGCGATCAAAATGAACTCCTGGGCCAATGCGGCAAGTCCTTTGAGCCATTATGCCCTGCCCAACGGATATTTACACCGGGGCTTGGGTCTCTTTGATCTTGGTGCTGTATCTACTGGAATCTCTGTTTCAATATGAAGGAAAATAAACAGGAGCCGTATACGAGACCCGTACGTACGGTTCTGTGAGAGGGATGAGGCAAGCGTAATTAACTTGCCTCACCCTACTCGATTGTTCCATGGATAATACTGGTGAGCTCTGGCCGTGCGGGGTTAAATTTCCGAAAAATCGGAAATGTTTTTGGCAAAACCAGGGCGTCATGCTATGATATTGGAAAATTCTCCTAAAACATTACGATTCTCAGAATCCCAGGACAGCAAGCCTTCTGTGTCAAATACTGCAACAGAGCTGCAAAAGACCCGCGACGAGGTCAACCGTCTTGTTCATAACTGGCAGACATTGCTCGATGTTATGCCGGAGATGGTGTTCCTCGTGCGCGATGATTTTATCATCGAGTACATGAACCGCAGTGCCAAGGCCTGTTTCGGTGATCTCTGCTCCCGGTCCTGCTGTGATGACCTGCGCCAGATCTGTGCCGACTGCAGAATCTTTACGCCCGAGGAATCAGACGCTGCTTCCGCCACCACAGCGCATAAACTGACCGAGGCGGTGGTCAAGGGGATCTCTGTTGAATATTCGGCAGTGCCGTTTATCGGCTATACCGGGGAGCAGCTGATCATGATTGTCATGCGCGATATTTCCCAGCGCAAGCTTCATGAACAGGAGATCAGCGATTTCAATACCAATATTGAAAAGATTCTGGAGCAGAAGATTGCCGAACTCCAGGAGAGCGAAGAGCTCCGGCGCCGTCTCTCACGCCAGGTCAACAGTCTGAAAAACCAGTTGGGCTTTCATCACCGGGCCGACAAGATGGTTGGGTCAAGCAGGGCCATGCGTGAGCTGCGGGAGATGGTTCACCAGGTGGCCAGGTCCGATGCCACCATTCTGATCACCGGAGAGTCCGGAACCGGCAAGGAGCTGGTGGCCAATCTGATCAAGGAGACCAGTAACCGGGCAGACAAGCCTTTTCTGAAGATCAACTGCAACGCCATCAATGATTCCATCCTGGAGAGTGATCTGTTCGGGTACGAAAAAGGCGCCTTTACCGGGGCCACAAGCCGGAAAAAGGGTAAGTTCGAGATCGTCAACGGCGGGACCATCTTTCTCGACGAGATAGGGGATATCAGCTCCAGGATGCAGGCCTCTCTTCTGCGGGTCCTGCAGAACGGCGAGATTATCCGGGTGGGCGGCACCGAGCCTGTCAAGGTGGATGTCCGGGTGATCGCCGCCACCAATGTCGACCTGGCCAAGGCGGTGCAGGAGAAAAAATTCCGCCTGGATCTCTATTACCGGCTCAACATCATCAATATCGACATCCCGCCGCTGCGGGAACGCAAGGAAGATATCGTCGAGCTGGTATCTCATTTTGTCAATCATTACCGGGAGGCCTTCAAGAAGGATATCGATTTCGTCCCCAAGTCGATCATCAACCGGTTGCTGCTGCATGACTGGCCCGGTAATGTGCGTGAGCTGGAAAACCTGATCCAGCGGGCCGTGCTCATGGCCAAGGGCAAGATGATCACCGAGCAGGACCTGTTCTTTGATCAGAATAAGTTCGGTATAGATGGGGAAAACCGCAGCCTCGACGTCCAGAGCCGGATCGGTGTCCTGCCGCTGAAGGGTATCCTGGCCGAATTTGAGCGCGAAGTCATCGAGCAGGCCCTGCGCAAGTTCAAGGGCAATGTCTCCCGGGCCGCGACCGAGCTCAAAGTGGGCAAGACCGCCCTGTACGACAAGATGAAACGTTATAATATCTCCGCCAAGGCGATCAAGAAAGGAGTCGCCTGATTCCAGTCCCTTCTCACTTCTTTCTTACCTTTGAGCCGTTTTCCCTGTAATTTTCTATCGTTTCCTGGTTTGTTTTTTGCATGGCATTGAGGTTATAGTATATTTCTGCGTCTTCTGGCCTCCTGCTGAAAAATAAACCCAGAGAGAGAAACGACTGAACATGGCAACCCACGCGCAAAATCCGAGCTGTGAAAAGGTGTGTCCCCACTGGTCCCCTGCATCGAGGAGCTGCCTGCTCAGTCGTGGTGGCCTGTACCTGCCGGTCTCGGCCCACGTGGCGACCTACTGCCGGACCGAAAACTATCTCTCCTGTCCCCAGTTTGTCAGTGGCGGGCTGGTTGCGGAATCTGCAGCCGATGACTCGGTCGGTACCGGGGCGGAGAGGAGAATGTATGTCCGTGTTCCTGGACGTTTTGTGCTGCGTATTGCCCGTCATGCCGATGGTGATTCAGTGGACCGGATCATCGATGATTCCGCCTCCACCGTGGATATCAGCCTGGGGGGGCTCAGGGTGGAGAGCTACCGGGAACTGCCTGTGGACAGTCTGGTGACCTTTTCGCTCAATGGCGATTTTTCCAGCGAGCCGGTCAAGGGAGTCGGCCGGGTTGCCTGGTGCCGGTCCCTGGAGCAGGCTCCTCTTTACCACGCTGGCCTGGCCTTTGAAGACGTCCGCCTGGCCTCCATGCTGGAGAAGCGTCTGGGGTTGGTCCCGTTCTGATTCCGTTTTTCCGGAAATCTGGATCTTGTATATCTTGTTGATATTTCATTATATTTTCTTTATTTTTCCGTAACTTCTATCTGTTTTTCTTTCTTTCCGTCTGGTTTTTCCGAAAAAAAAATCGGGTTCTGGTCCCGGCCAGCCTCTTTTTTCTCTCCACAGGCTTCCTGGTTGTGGCCAGTTTCTTTTCGATGCCTTTTTGTCTGATCTGAGACGAGTGGATGTTCAGGTTGTTTTTTATGTGTTATCAGTTGGTTGTGGAGGTGGTGGTTTCCAGGGTTTCTGTGCATGATTCTTTCTGGATGGATATGGCATGCTCCGTGCATTTCAGTGGTAAACCATGTTGCCTGAAAGCTGGATTGTATTGAGCAAATTTTAAAGGAGGGAAATTCTGATGAAAAAAATGTTTTTGACAAGCGCGGTGCTCGCCATCGCAGGGGTAGGTCTGGTGGCTGGGAGTGCGATGGCATTGGGATTTAGCTCTACCGGTTATGTTGATCCCAATTATAATGATTCCTGGGATAGTACTTCTTTGACAGGAACGGCACTGTTCGAATTTTATATCGATGAAACCTGGCCACAGGTTAACAGAGTAACAATCGAACTTGATGATGACATTTTTACCGGTATAACGGCCTCTGATTTTACAGTACTAAATCCTTCCGGCTGGACAACGAGTGTCTATACAGGAACCAGTGGCAACGTATTTGATGTGAGTCTGGCAGGGGTACTGGCCACCTCAACAAACGATCCCATCCAGATAACGTTTGATTATACGCTTCTTGACGAAGACATGTATGATAACGCTTCTGAAGGAGTTCCAGGAGGTTGGGACTGGGATGAAGGACAGGCCTGGGGGTTGGCTTACACATTAGACTACGGTTTCTATACACCTCACCCTTTGACAGGAAGTCCTGTCTTTGTAGCCCTGGACACTTCTGGAGGTTCCACTGCCCCTGTCCCCGAACCGGCCACCATGCTGCTCTTTGGTACCGGTCTGGCCGGACTGGCCGGAGTTGTTCGCAAGAAGCGCAAAAACAGCTGATTCTGTCCTGTCTGATGGCCGTTGGGCCGTCATCTCAGGGAAAAACCGCCGCTGGCAGAGATGCCCGGCGGTTTTTTTTTAGTTTGCCCGGCATGGCGGGCAAACCCAGCCTGTGTTAAGCAGGCGTCACCCTGACCAGGGGGAAGACAATCCGAATCGTAAGGGCGTTGCTGGTAACGGCAGGGTCTGAAGGAAGCGATAGGAAGTGAGCGGCACATAGCGCAAGCGAACCTGATTCGGCGTATCAGGAGGGTAAGCGTCCTAAATAGCGCGAAGCCCGATACCTGGTCAGTCCTGATACGTGATTGAGGATGTGGTCGCTCACAGGGAGTTCGCCTTAACCGGGGAAGCCTTGCACTGTTTCCGCATTAAGCGGAAAAAGAGAAGCACAAGGAGAAATCCAAGGCGGATCGAAGCGGTGTGAGGTGGCAGATGATTCCGTAGTAGTGATGAAATTCCGGCCTGTGAAGCCTGGTAACAGTGTGGAGGATAAAACCGGGATGACCCAACGGCCTGGTTCGTTGGGGGCAGTTATGAGCCAAAAGCCATATCTGTTGCGAAGGGATGAAGTTTATTTGAAGGTTTTCCGGAATCTATGGACACCTGGCAGACTGAACACAAGCCGTCCGACGGGACGGGGCACGCTATCGGCGGTATGCCGTGACAGGTCCTCTGCCGATTTTGGCCGTTCATCGGAGTAGATGGGAGTGTTGATCGTATATTGCCCATGAGGATAGAAAGCGGTCGCGCCCATTGAAGAACCGAAGTCTCCACGTGGAAATAGAGGAAGGGAAACGCAGGACAGGAGCATGGTTGACGTCTGGTACAGCCTATATGATCGAATGCTGAGCCGGGAGAACCTGGTCAAGGCATTCTACAAGGTGAAATCCTCGAAAGGAGCTGCCGGTATAGACGGCCAGTCCATCGATGATTTTGCCGGATCACTTGCGACCAATATCGATCATCTCCTGACGGAACTGCAGGACAAGAGCTACCAGCCGCTGGCCGTGCGACGGGTGGAGATCCCGAAGCCGAACGGCGGGAAACGGCTACTCGGCATACCTGCAGTCCGTGACCGTGTGGTACAGCAGGCCCTGCTGGATATACTTCAACCAATATTTGACCGCGATTTCCATCCGTCGAGCTACGGCTACCGTCCTGGTCGGAGTTGTCACCAGGCAATCAGCAAAGCCACGATGTTCATCCGGACGTACGAGCGGAAATGGGTAGTGGACATGGATCTGTCGAAATGCTTCGACACGTTGAACCATGACCTGATCCTTGCCTCGTTCCGTCGCCGGGTCAGCGATGGAAGTATTCTTGGTCTGCTGGAGAAGTTTTTGAAAAGCGGTGTTCTGACAGGAGATGGTTGGCAGGCCAGCGAGGTCGGCAGTCCGCAGGGCGGAGTTATCAGCCCGTTGATTGCCAACGTATACCTTGATTCCTTCGATCAGTTTATGAAGAATCGTGGCCACCGCATCGTCCGCTATGCGGACGACATCCTGATCCTGTGCCAGTCAAAGAGCGCAGCCGAAAATGCACTGAACCAGGCCAGTCGTTATCTTGAAGAAGAACTGCTGTTGACCGTCAACCAGGAAAAGACCCATATAAGCCACAGCCTCAAAGGGATTAAATTTCTTGGAGTTTGTATCCACTCCGTGATGACCCGAATACAGCGAGGCAAGGTGAGGGCCTTCAAGGCAAAGGTCAAGGCGATGACCCGGCGTAACTCCCCGGTGAACCTTGAGAAGGTGATAGCCGACCTCAACCGGTTGCTGAGGGGTTTTGCCAACTACTTTCGGATAGCGAACTGCAAGGGTGAGTTTTCTCGGCTGATGAGGTGGATCAGAAGACGGCTGCGTGCTGTTCAGTTGAAGCTGTGGAAAAAGCCGTGCAGGCTACACCGCAGACTGAGACAGCTGGGCTATAGAGGAGAGTTCAAAAGTATCAAGATGAACTCCTGGGCCAATGCAGCAAGTCCACTGAGCCATTATGCCCTTCCCAACAGCTGCCTGCATGGGGAAATGGGGCTCTTTGACCTCGCATCTGTACAGACCGGAATTTCTGTTTCAGTATGAAGGAAAAATAAACAGGAGCCGTATACGAGGCCCGTACGTACGGTTCTGTGAGAGGGATGAGGCAAGCTTAATTACCTTGCCTCACCCTACTCGATTTGCCTTTTAAGCCTGGACAGAGCAATCTGCCCTGCAGCTTGTGCTTGACAGTATCCTGAATCCGTGACGGAAAAAGTACTGTTTTGGGTTAGCTGCCTTGAATTTCAATCAAAATGAAGAGATTATATTGGGTTTTCCAATGCACCCATTTATAATGGAGCCGCCCTTCGGGAGCTGGACTTTCACCGCATCCGCTGCGTCATCAACCCATTGATAGAGCGTCACTCTAATCAATGGGCCTCTTCCTTGCGCCTGCGGCGAAATTCCAGCTTCACGGATTCAGGAGTATCGGATAACCGCGGGAGTATTCCTGCCCGAGGATACCAGCCCCCTGTGTCTGGTCCTTTTTTCTTCGCGTCCTTCGTGAGTTATGAATTCCATGTTCCGTCTCATCTTCTCACCCCGCATGCTGGTCTCCTTCCTCATGGGTTTTTCCTGCGGGGTGCCGCTGCTGCTGACCCTGTCGGTGCTCCAGGCCTGGATGCGGGAAGAGGGAGTGGATCTTTCAGTCATCGGCCTGTTCTCCCTGGTCGGGCTTCCCTATACCCTGAAATTTCTCTGGTCGCCGATCCTGGACCGGTTCACCCTGCCGCTCTTTGGCCGCCGCCGGGGCTGGCTCCTGCTGTTCCAGATTCTGCTCATGGCAGCCATTGCCGGCCTGGGCATGACCCGGCCGGCCGTTCATCCCTGGATGGTGGCCGTGGCCGCTCTGCTGGTCACCTTTTTTTCCGCCTCCCAGGATATCGTGGTCGATGCCTTTCGGCGTGAAGACCTGAGTGACAACGAACTTGGCCTGGGGTCTTCCCTGTACGTAAACGGCTACCGGGTCGGGATGCTGGTCGCCGGCAGCGGCGGCTTGATCCTGGCCGATCATTTCACCTTCCACCAGGTCTATCTCTTCATGGCGCTTTGTCTCCTGCCCGGGGTGCTGACAACGCTGCTCTGTCGGGAACCCGAGGTGGCCGAGGGGACACCGACCACCTTCCGGGAAGCGGTTGTCCAGCCCTTTGTCGAGTATTTTCAGCGTGACGGGGCCCTGCTTATTCTGCTCTTCATTCTCCTCTACAAGATCGGCGACCAGATGGCCTCGACCATGACCACGCCCTTTTATCTCGATGTGGGCTTTACCAAGACCCAGATCGGCGCGGTGGCCAAACTGTTCGGCTTCTGGGCCACCATCATCGGCGGCCTGGTGGGCGGGGTTATTCTCCTGCGCCTGGGTATTGTCCGCTCGCTGTGGATTTTCGGTATCCTCCAGGCGGTCTCCACGGCCGGTTTTTCGTTACTGGCCTTTCTCGGTCCCAGCCTGGCCGGGCTGGCGGCGGTCATCGGCTTTGAAAATCTCACCGGCGGCATGGGCACCGCCGCCTACGTAGCCTACATGGCCTCGCTGACAAACAAAAAATTCACCGCCACCCAGTATGCCCTGCTGTCCTCGCTCATGGGCATCCCCCGGGTGCTGGCCTCGGCACCCACGGGCTTCATGGCCGATTCCATGGGCTGGGCCTTCTATTTTTTCTTCTGTGCCCTGATCGCCGTGCCGGGCCTGCTGCTGCTGCGTTTTGCCGGTCCCCTGGCAGCCGGGACGCAATGATCCTTTCGTTTAGGGCCCACTATTGGTATATATACTCCATTGGCGAAAGGGGAAATATTGTCCTGTACCTGGCAGGTTGTCCCCGGTCGAGCACGTTATGATATTTTTGACCCGGCAAATCGCCTCCCCGCCCGGTCACCGGATCGGGGGCTCAGACGAACAATCAGCAATACTGAACTCATAACCCACAACACCCCATCATGCCTGTTAAGATATACAACACCCTGACCCGGAAAAAAGAAGAACTCCGCCCCCTGGAAGAGGGCCATGTCAAACTCTATGTCTGCGGTATTACCTCGTATGATTACTGCCATATCGGTCATGCCCGCTCGGCCCTAGTTTTCGACATGGTGGTACGCTATCTTCGCTACCGGGGCTACCGTGTTACCTTTGTTCGCAACTTTACCGACATCGATGACAAGATCATCCGCCGGGCCGCCGAGCAGGGGGTGGAGGCGAGCGATCTGGCCCAGCGTTTTATCGATGAATTTTACACGGACATGGACCATCTGGGTGTGCTTCGTCCCGATATCGAGCCTCGGGCGACCGAGCATATCCCGGAAATGATCGCGCTGATCGAGGAACTGATCGAGCGCGGCCTGGCCTATGCCTCTGGCGGTGACGTCTATTTCCGGGTTGGACGGTTTCCGGACTATGGACAGCTTTCGGGCCGCAGCCTGGAGGATATGCAGGCCGGGGCCCGGATCGAGGTCAATGATCAGAAAGAACATCCCATGGATTTCGTTCTCTGGAAGGCCAGCAAACCCGGGGAGCCGAAATGGGACAGCCCCTGGGGCGAGGGGAGGCCGGGGTGGCATATCGAGTGCTCTGCCATGAGCCGCAAGTATCTGGGCGAGACCTTTGATATCCACGGCGGCGGCAAGGATCTCATCTTTCCCCATCATGAGAATGAGATCGCCCAGTCCATGGGCGCCACGGGCAAGCCTTTTGCCAACCTCTGGATGCACCACGGTTTTGTGACCATCAAGGATGAGAAGATGTCCAAGTCCCTTGGCAACTTCCTTACCATCCGCGATGTGCTCGCGGCCTATGCGCCCGAGGTCCTGCGGCTGTTCATTTTTTCGACCCAGTACCGCAATCCCCTGGATTTCACCGAGGCTGCCATGCGCGACGCCGAATCGGGCCTGGCCCGGATGTACGAATGCCTGGCCCGGATCAACGCCCTGGCCGATGGATCGCCGGAGGCAGAAACGGTTATCGGTAAAAAGGATCGGCAGAAACTGGCCTCCCTGCGGCAGCGGTTTGAATATGCCATGGATAATGATTTCAATACCGCCCAGGCCGTGGGCTTGCTCTTCGACGCGGTGAAGACGCTCAACAAGATTACCCGGGCGTTGCCGGCCAGCCCGGCCGAGGACGATGTTGCGACCCTGCGCCGGGCAGCAGCGGACCTGCGTGAACTGGGCGGGATCCTGGGGCTGCTGGGACAGGATCCGGCGGACTACGTGGCGGCCAGGAAACAGGCCTTGCTGGACAAGCTGGATATATCGGATGAGGAAATCGAAGAACTCATTGCCCGGCGGAGCGAGGCCCGTAAAAATCGGGACTGGGCCACCAGTGACGCCATCCGGGACAAACTGCTCGGCCACGGGATCGAACTCCAGGACAGCCAGGATGGCACCACCTGGGATGTAACTCTCTGATGGCGTCGTAAAAACTTCGATCTACTGCGTCGTGTGTCCCAGGGCGACTCTCGACATACTATATGTATAGTCGAGATCCGCCCTGGAGCACTACTCCTCGGAGTCTACGCTTACCTGTATCTCTGTGTTTTTACTTAGCCATCTTTGAAAAAGAAACTGACTTTTTACGAGTTTATACTCTCTAAGTACCCGTTTTTTGTTTCGGTCCTCGACAGGGTCCACTTCGATGGTTATATAATTTTTCAGAGTACCGTCATGTCGCGCGGATACCCTGGAATTTACCGGATCCATCAAGGGAAAGGAGGAGAGGTATGACACGGATGCCTGCTGTTGCCGACCAGTTTTATCCCGGAGATCCGGTGGCGCTGCGCCGGACCCTGGACGAGCTGATTCCATCGGTCAGGGAAAAAACCGGAGCACTGGCCGTTATTTCGCCCCATGCGGGCTATGTGTATTCCGGGGCTGTGGCCGGGGCGACCTTTGCCCGGGTGAACATACCCCGGACCGCGGTTATCCTGGGGCCGAATCATCACGGCCGGGGCGAACCGCTGGCCCTCGGGGTGACGGACTGGAGCATGCCGCTGGGTCCGGTGCCTGTCGAGCGCCAGCTGGCGGTTTCCATCCTGCGTCGTTCCGAGGTGATTGTCGATGACGATATCGCCCACCGCTACGAGCACTCCCTGGAAGTTCAGGTCCCGTTCCTGCAGTACTTCCGGGAAGATCTCAGTATCGTGCCCATCTGTGCCTCCCATGTTTCCTACGCTGTCTGCGAGCAGGCGGCCCGTGACCTGGCCCTGGGTATCCGGGATTTCGGAGAGCCGGTCCTGCTGGTGGCCAGCACCGACATGACCCACTATGAGCCGCGGGAGAGTGCGAGCCGCAAGGACAGTGTGGCCCTGCAACGGATCCTGGCCCTGGATCCCGCAGGGCTCTACGAGACCGTGCTCGCCAATCGGATCTCCATGTGCGGGGTTATTCCCACCACCATTGTCCTGCTCACCGCCATCGAACTGGGGGCAAGCCGGGTCGAGCTGGTCCGGTATACCGATTCCGGAGAGGTCAGCGGCGATACCTCCCAGGTCGTGGGCTATGCGGGGCTGGTGATCCGCTGAGTTGGCCGGCAATCAACACCGTAAAGTGGTTGTTCGGTAAAGGACAGGGGGTGGCTGGTGTCCCGTTGCGCCGGCGCACCATGTGGCCGGCCTGACAGCGCAGCCACAGGCTCTGGAAAAAATGAGCGCTGTATCAGGGTAAAGATATCAGGACCGGTGAATTTTGCTTGACATCGGGAGCCAATAACTCTATTTTCTTGTCCACCTTCCCGGCGAGCTGGGGGATGGTCTAAGGGTAAGACGGCAGACTCTGACTCTGCTTATCGGGGTTCGAATCCCTGTCCCCCAGCCAGTTTTTTCTCCATATCTGTTTTTCTTTTTTCCCCTGAAGATGCTCCTTGCTGAAGCAACTGTGCTGTTTGCCGCGTCCGGCCTCGTTCAGCGTAGTGGTCGTACTGTTCCCGCGTAAGACCTCACAGGCCCCCCATCTTTGAGCGGTCGCGTCTGTCCGCATAGAGGGGGGGCTATAGCGGCCAGCCACGACTACTCAAATATGAGGCGCCTGAGAGGTCTTACATTATTTCCCTTGAAATATCAGTCTGGTGCGAACCCTGTGATGGGTTACGGCTTTATGCACCGTCAGGAACGGGTAACAGAAGAAAAAGAAAAAAAGAATAAAAAAAGGGACCCGAACACCTGTCCGGGTCCCTTTTAGTTTGCCCGGCATGGCGGGCAAACCCAGCCTGTGTTAAGCAGGCGTCACCCTGACCAGGGGGAAGACAATCCGAATCGTAAGGGCGTTGCTGGTAACGGCAGGGTCTGAAGGAAGCGATAGGAAGTGAGCGGCACATAGCGCAAGCGAACCTGATTCGGCGTATCAGGAGGGTAAGCGTCCTAAATAGCGCGAAGCCCGATACCTGGTCAGTCCTGATACGTGATTGAGGATGTGGTCGCTCACAGGGAGTTCGCCTTAACCGGGGAAGCCTTGCACTGTTTCCGCATTAAGCGGAAAAAGAGAAGCACAAGGAGAAATCCAAGGCGGATCGAAGCGGTGTGAGGTGGCAGATGATTCCGTAGTAGTGATGAAATTCCGGCCTGTGAAGCCTGGTAACAGTGTGGAGGATAAAACCGGGATGACCCAACGGCCTGGTTCGTTGGGGGCAGTTATGAGCCAAAAGCCATATCTGTTGCGAAGGGATGAAGTTTATTTGAAGGTTTTCCGGAATCTATGGACACCTGGCAGACTGAACACAAGCCGTCCGACGGGACGGGGCACGCTATCGGCGGTATGCCGTGACAGGTCCTCTGCCGATTTTGGCCGTTCATCGGAGTAGATGGGAGTGTTGATCGTATATTGCCCATGAGGATAGAAAGCGGTCGCGCCCATTGAAGAACCGAAGTCTCCACGTGGAAATAGAGGAAGGGAAACGCAGGACAGGAGCATGGTTGACGTCTGGTACAGCCTATATGATCGAATGCTGAGCCGGGAGAACCTGGTCAAGGCATTCTACAAGGTGAAATCCTCGAAAGGAGCTGCCGGTATAGACGGCCAGTCCATCGATGATTTTGCCGGATCACTTGCGACCAATATCGATCATCTCCTGACGGAACTGCAGGACAAGAGCTACCAGCCGCTGGCCGTGCGACGGGTGGAGATCCCGAAGCCGAACGGCGGGAAACGGCTACTCGGCATACCTGCAGTCCGTGACCGTGTGGTACAGCAGGCCCTGCTGGATATACTTCAACCAATATTTGACCGCGATTTCCATCCGTCGAGCTACGGCTACCGTCCTGGTCGGAGTTGTCACCAGGCAATCAGCAAAGCCACGATGTTCATCCGGACGTACGAGCGGAAATGGGTAGTGGACATGGATCTGTCGAAATGCTTCGACACGTTGAACCATGACCTGATCCTTGCCTCGTTCCGTCGCCGGGTCAGCGATGGAAGTATTCTTGGTCTGCTGGAGAAGTTTTTGAAAAGCGGTGTTCTGACAGGAGATGGTTGGCAGGCCAGCGAGGTCGGCAGTCCGCAGGGCGGAGTTATCAGCCCGTTGATTGCCAACGTATACCTTGATTCCTTCGATCAGTTTATGAAGAATCGTGGCCACCGCATCGTCCGCTATGCGGACGACATCCTGATCCTGTGCCAGTCAAAGAGCGCAGCCGAAAATGCACTGAACCAGGCCAGTCGTTATCTTGAAGAAGAACTGCTGTTGACCGTCAACCAGGAAAAGACCCATATAAGCCACAGCCTCAAAGGGATTAAATTTCTTGGAGTTTGTATCCACTCCGTGATGACCCGAATACAGCGAGGCAAGGTGAGGGCCTTCAAGGCAAAGGTCAAGGCGATGACCCGGCGTAACTCCCCGGTGAACCTTGAGAAGGTGATAGCCGACCTCAACCGGTTGCTGAGGGGTTTTGCCAACTACTTTCGGATAGCGAACTGCAAGGGTGAGTTTTCTCGGCTGATGAGGTGGATCAGAAGACGGCTGCGTGCTGTTCAGTTGAAGCTGTGGAAAAAGCCGTGCAGGCTACACCGCAGACTGAGACAGCTGGGCTATAGAGGAGAGTTCAAAAGTATCAAGATGAACTCCTGGGCCAATGCAGCAAGTCCACTGAGCCATTATGCCCTTCCCAACAGCTGCCTGCATGGGGAAATGGGGCTCTTTGACCTCGCATCTGTACAGACCGGAATTTCTGTTTCAGTATGAAGGAAAAATAAACAGGAGCCGTATACGAGGCCCGTACGTACGGTTCTGTGAGAGGGATGAGGCAAGCTTAATTACCTTGCCTCACCCTACTCGATTTTTTCATGGTGGGCGAGGCGGGATTCGAACCCGCGGCCTCTGGCTTCGGAGGCCAGCACTCTATCCAGCTGAGCTACCCGCCCATACAGTCTGACTGTCTGTCAAGACGGGGCCTACCTTACTTGGTCGCCTGTTTTTTTTCAACCTAAATCCTGCAGTCGTCATGCGGTCAGGCCGCATCACTGTTCGTGCACCGAGAACGACGAAACAGGTGCAGATACAAGGAGGCGAGCCGGTTTCGGCGCAGGCGTACTGTTGGTACGTCGAGCACGAAACCGGTGAAGTCGACGCCGTAGATGTGCCTGTTTCGACGTTCGAATGCCGGACAGCTGCAGGGTTTAGGTTCAAGAGTTCTTTGTGTCCAGTGACTCCATGTATTCGTCCCATTCCACCGGCAGGGAGTTTTTTTTACGGATATTGCACTCCTTGCAGCAGGGAACAAGGTTATCCTTGGTGGAACGACCACCCCGGGACAGGGGGATTATGTGATCCATGGTCAGGTTTTTGAACCCCACCTTGCGGCGACAGTAATAACAGGTTCCAGAGCTGGTCTTCTGCTGCCACCACCTGGTCTTGCGCAGGCTGCGTGCTTTATTCCGCTCTGCCCGGATAACGGCCTCGTCAATGCCGTCAAGTCCATAGAAATCCATTTTTTGTCCTGTCGGTCCTTAAAAAAATTTTTCTGATTACCATCAATCTTCAGCATTGAAACCGGTGTCGACCTCTCCCGTTTCACGGGACGCCATAAACCCGTCCCTGGGGGCTTGACTGTGGCCATCCAGGCCACAGACACCCGTGAAACGGGTGAGGCCGACACCTTCAGGTATCGGTGGCTGAATTTCAGTGGTAATCACAAAAATTTTTCACTCTGCGCTGTACTGTTTATATTTGTAACTCATCACAGGGTACACACCAGGCTGAAATCGTAAAGGAAAAATGCAAGTCGTCTCAGGCGCTCGATCTTCCGTCCCGAATCTGATACCTGCAGCTTTCCTAGTGCCTGTCCAGAAATGGTATTTTCGCCCGATTTCTGCGTCGCTACGAAAAATAAAAATGCTCACATATGACTGATATGCTGCGCTTTTTATTTTTCTATGCTCCTTGAACTCGAACAAAAATCCTCATTTCTGGACAGGCACTTCCTAAGGACATAACTCTCCCAGGAGAATCCTCCGGGCAGCACCGACCAGGTAGAGGGAGCCACCAATGCAGATCAGCTCCCCCGGGCCTGCCAGTTCCATGGCCATGTCCAGGGCCTCTGCAACCGATTCGGCTGACCGTGTTTTATCACGCATTTCCGGGGGCAGGGCATCGGCCAGCTGCTCGGAGGTGGCCGAGCGTTCGCTTTCAGGCCGGGTGAAGATAATGGTCCGGGCCAGCGGGGCGATAACCTCCAGTGTCTGGCCAAGATCCTTATCTGCCATGGCGCCCCACACAAGAATGAGGCCGCAGTGGGAGAATTCCTCGTCCAGGGCCTGACGCAGCGCCTCCACACCGGCCGGATTATGGGCTCCATCGAGAAGGAAATGATGGGCGCCCTCCGGGACCGGGCCGGAAAGGAAGATTCTGCCGTCCCGGTGGCGCCAGAATTCCTCCAACCGACCGGGCCAGCGGGTGGCTGCCAGGCCGGCGCGGATATGTTCGTCCCGGACGTTAAACCCGTTCTTCCCAAGCAGCTGGATTGTAGCCAGGGCCATGGCCGCGTTGTCGACCTGGTAACCGCCTTTCATGGCCAGCGGTAGATCATCCAGCTGCGTCCCGTCCGGGCCGAGGTATTGCCATCTGCGGCTTCGTCGGTCGGTCAGCCGGCCATGGAAATCACGGCCGGCGAGGTACAGGGGAGCTGATCTGGCGTTGCAGGTCTCCTCCATCACCGCCAGCGGTTCCCTGTCTGCGACACCGCAGACCACCGGAATTCCCTGCTTGATGATGCCGGCCTTTTCCCGGGCCACCTGGGTCAGGGTGGTGCCCAGGTACTGTTCATGGTCCATGGAGACATTGGTGATCACCGAGACCAGCGGCGTGACCACGTTGGTGGCATCGAGCCGGCCGCCCATGCCCACCTCGAGGATGGCCAGATCCACCCTCTGCTCGGCGAACCAGCCCAGGGCCAGGGCAGTGGTGAACTCGAAATAGGTGATCTGGCTACCGTCGAGGACATCCCTGATCCGGGTGGCCTGGCGGGCAAATTCCTGTTCGCTTATGAACCGGTCGCCGATGCGGAACCGTTCGCGCACGCAGCTTAAGTGGGGTGAGGTGTAGAAGCCTACCCTGTACCCTGCCCGGGTGAGGATGGTGGTCAGGGTGGCCCCCACCGAGCCCTTGCCGTTGGTGCCGCCGATGTGGATGCAGGCAAGTTCCTGCTGCGGGTTGTCCAGCCGGTCCAGGAAGTCGTGCATGGCATCCAGGCCCAATTTTATCTTGAAAAACTGCAGCTGGTCCAGGAAGGTCCAGGCGTCGTTGTAGTTCATGGTCGGTTTTAAGGTTTTGTGATTACCATCAATCTTCAGCATTGAAACCGGTGTCGGGCCTCGCTTGTTTCACGGGACGCCATAAACCCGTCCCTGGGGGCTTGACTGTGGCCATCCAGGCCACAGACACCCGTGCAACAAGCAAGCCCCGACACCTTCATCCATCGAAGGCTGAATTTTAGTGGTAATCAGATAAGGTTTTTCTCTCTACAGCTTGGGGTCCAGTTTGGCGTAATCAAGATGGAGGATTTTGTCACCGTGGCGGTCAAAGGAAACCTCCACCCGCCTGGGGCCGGGGATATCCTTGATCCGGCCCTGGCCAAAGAAGGGGTGCTGGACCACCATACCCACCTCGAACTTGACCGGGCCGCCTGCTTTCCTGCCGGCCGGTCGTGCCGGGGGAATCGGCGTGCTCTCCATGGTGTGTCGTCGGGGTGATGTTTCCCTGTTGTCGTAGAGTCCCGGCTCTATCTCCCGCAGAAAAGGTGACATACCGGTCCGGGTCATTTTGCGGTCCGGGGTGACCAGCTCCCTGGGATAGGTGAGAAAGAGCTGTTTTCTGGCCCGGGTGGCGGCCACGTACAGGAGCCGCCGCTCCTCCTCCCAGGCCTCGCCCGGGACCGCGCTCTGGTGCGGGAAACGTCCCTGGGCCAGGCCCATCACAAAGACCACGTCCCATTCCAGTCCCTTGGCCGAGTGAATGGTGGAGAGGACCAGCCGGTCCTGGATCTCGCTGCCGGCTGACGACGACGCGGATTCGGGCGGGTCCAGGGTAGTGTCATCGACAAAGGATCGCAGATCACCGTAGCCGCTGATAAGCACCTTGACCTGGTCGAGTTCCTTGCGTCGTTTGGGATAGTCATCGTAATAGATCTTTTCAAAAATCGGCTCATAATATTCCATGACCAGGTCAAACTGGCCACCCGGGCTCAGGTCCGGCCGCCGCAGCTCGGAAAAAAGTCGGGTGAGCCGCTCAAATCCTGCCTGCCAGCCCCGGGCCGGCCTGTACCTGGTCAGGGCCTCGATGGGATCGTCGGCCTGTTTGATGGTGGCCAGTATCTTCTGGGCTGTTTTGGGCCCCACCTTGTCCAGCTGGAGAAGTATACGGTTCCAGGAGAGATGATCCCACGGGTTGACCACCACCCTGAGGAAGGAGAGCGCATCCTTGATATGGGACGATTCAGTCAGCTTGAGGCCGCCCCGTTTTTCATATTCCACCATGGAGGAGGTCAGCTCCATTTCCAGCTTGTAAGAGTGAAAACCGGAACGGAACAGGACCGCGATTTCGCTGATATCGGTACCACCTGCGGTTAACTCCCGGATGGTCTGGACAATGAAACGGGCCTCGCTGCTTTCATTGCGGGCCCCGAAGACCACCGGTCGGGTTCCGCCCTCCCGGGAGGTGAACAGCTCCTTGGTGAATTTCTGCTGCGCTTTTTCGATGATGGCGTTGGTCAGGGAGAGGATGGGCTGGGTGGAGCGATAGTTCTCTTCCAGCTTGATGATCCGGGTGCCGGGAAACTGTTCGGGAAAGCGCATGATGTTGTAGAAATCAGCACCGCGGAAACTGTAGATGGACTGGGCATCGTCGCCCACCACCATGACATTGTCATGCTCCGTGGCCAGGAGCCGGACGATTTCGGCCTGGATCAAATTGGTGTCCTGGTATTCATCGACCAGGATGTGCTGAAAACGGCTGCAGATTTCATGGCGGGCCTCCTCGGACTCGGCCAGCAGTCGCTGCCAGTTGACCAGCAGGTCATCGTAATCCATGAGCCCGTGGTCGAGCTTGAACTGGGCGTAATGCCGGCGAATGGTATGGATATCCTCGACAAACTCCGAGAGATGGATGTACTGCTCAAAGATCAGGTCCTCGATGGGGATGGCCCTGTTGATGGAGCCGGAGAGGATGTTCATGATCACCCGTTTGGAGGGGAACCGTTTACCGGCTCCGGCCAGACCCAGGGAGGATTTGAGCAGGTTGATGATCCCCTCCCCGTCGCCCCGGTCGATGATGGTGAACCCGGAACCGAACCCCAGGTGGTGACCGTATCGGCGCAGCAGCATGTTGGCGGTGGCATGGAAGGTGCCACCCATGATGCGCTGACAGGACTGACCGGTGAGCTGGCCGGCCCGCCACATCATCTCCTCGGCTGCCCGGCGGGTAAAGGTCAGCAGGAGAATGGATTCAGGCTCCACACCCTGCCGGATCAGGTGGGCCATGCGGTAGACCAGGGTTCGGGTCTTGCCCGAGCCGGCACCGGCAATGACCAGTACCGGGCCCTCGCCATGGGTCACGGCGGCAAACTGGGCCTCGTTGAGTACCTCCCTGCTGATGACCGATGCAGGGTCAGGGGAACATGGGCTACCGGGATCTGGAAAGAGTTCACGCTGCATGGCCACGGTTGTACCATAGGGCGTCCCGCCCTGCAATGGTTGTTGACACCTGCCGGGTCACGGTGTAGATTTGCTGCCAAAACGGAGGGATACCACCATCTACTTATGCTATAAGGCGGGAGAGAGACATGATGGATACAGCGAAACTGGAGGCTATCTTTACCGAGGATACCCTGACTGAGCTCTTCGGACCCGAACGGACCAATGATTTTTTCGAGGCCCTGTTCGGTGATGCGGAGGAGGGGGCCTATGATATCAGGCTCAGCTACGTGGGCTATGATCCGGGAACCAATACCCTGCGTTTTTACCTGGACCTGCATGAGCGTCCCGGCTGCTGCCTGGCCTGCAACCTGACCTATGGCCTGCCGGAGGTCTTTTCCCGGCATCCGATCATTAATATCAAGGGGCTGGTGGAGGAGATAGAGAAAAAACTGGCCGGAGAGGCACGTTGCGAGAGCTGGAAACTCGGCACCACGGTGCAGCAGAGCCGAAGCCTCCACTCCATTCCCCTGGAGATCAAACTGCAGACAGCCTGAACTGGTGTCAACCGGGGAAAAGGTCCGCCATTCCGAGGTCACGGGAACGGGGCGGTTCTGGGGTGCAGTTCATTACTGCCCGGGGGCTGTCCCTGGTTCCGCCCGGAGGAAACCAGGCGGCGTCGCCCGAAGCCGTGGATAGTTCTGCTCAGGCCCGGGCCACCCGGGAACGACCGGCCGCCTTGGCCTGGTAGAGCATGTCGTCGGCCTTGTCCAGCCATTCTTCGCGGTCCATGCCAGGCTCCCACTGCATGAGGCCGATACTGACCCCGAGTTTGTGGTCACCGGCAGGGATCTGCAGCTGGGCCACCGCCCGGCAGAGGCGCTGGCTCAGCTGCCTGGCCGATTCGATATCCGTATCCGAGAGCACCAGGAGGAATTCATCTCCCCCCATGCGGGCCAGCAGGTCGGTGGCGCGGATCTCTTTTTGCAGAACCGCGGCCACCTGCTGCAGGACCCGGTCCCCCATGAGATGGCCCATGGAGTCGTTGACTTCCTTGAAATGGTCCAGGTCCAGGGCCGCCAGGGTCAGGGGATGGTTGTGACGGCGGGCCCTCTCCATGATGCACTCAATTCGTTCCTCGAAAACCAGCCGGTTCGGGAGCCCGGTCAGGGCATCCTTGCGGGCCTGTTCAAATATCTTCTCATAGTCCAGGGTCCGTTTCAACGGCTCGGCCAGGATGGTCAGGGACTCGTTGATCAGCTCGATCTCTTCGTTGCCGATGCGGTTGTCCTTGCGCAGCAGAACCAGCAGGCTCTTGCAGTCCGGGGTGGAAAAGCCCCAGGTGTGGGCAAAAAAGTTATCGACCAGCAGGCAACCCCGGGTCTCAGTGTCCCGGGAGGTCAGGAGTCGTTCGGCGATGTCAATAACCTGACGCCGGTCCGGGCCATGGCTGGAACAGAACATGTGCATCCGCTGCCGGGTGAGGTTATGGTAGCCGATCAGCTCGTGGGGAACATACTGGGCCAGCCAGATGGAGTAGGCCTCGATCATGGAGGTCAGGTCCAGGATTCCGGCGATATGTCCATACAACTCATTGACCTTGCGAAGTCTTTCCGACTGTTTCCGGTAATGGCTCAGTTCACTGAGAAGTTCTTCCACCTGGGTCGCTCCGGTCTGATCAAATTTTTCCATATTCTGCTCGGGCATGGGGTGTTCCTGTTTCCGCGTTGCTGGAGTGTCTGCCAGTAAAACGTCTGCTGTGCCCAAAACTATGCCAACCGCGTGCCAGAGTCTGGCTATTTTTTGTTATATGCTGTTATGTCAACATATTGAGGGCATTTGCTCTGGGTGTCAAGCGGGGTGCGGAAGGTTTTTGTCTGGTGTCGTGTCAAAAGAATGACGCTTGCGCGTCCGGATCCGGAGCTGGAGGAAAAATGAGCCGTCCCTTGTGGAAACCTGTGCTTCGCGGTAGAGAAGACAGGGTGAGAGACTGTGGCAACAGGTAGCACGTAAGGGGCAACAGTGGAGCTTGATTTTCTTTTTTCCATAGGGCCGGTGTCCAGGATCCTGGCCGTTTTCTGCCTGATTCTTCTGGGCTGCCGTCTGCGGATCCCCATGGGCTGCGGGCTGCTCCTGGGCGGTCTGCTGATCGATTTCTGGGCCGGCAAGGGTGGCAGGGAGGTGACGGCGGACCTGGCTGCTGCCCTGGGCCGCCCTGAACTCTGGTTCATGCTGATAAATATTTCCCTGATCCTGGAGTTTGGCTACCTCATGGCCTCGGAGAAAAACAGTGAGATCCTGCTGGTAACAGCCCGGAGGCTCGGTGGTCGCCACGGCCGGATACTCAGCCTGGTCCTGATCCCGGCGGCCCTGGGGCTTGTGCCCATGCCCGGGGGGGCACTTTTTTCCGCTCCGCTTGTCGGCGAGGCGGTCCGGGACCAACGGGTGGAGCCGGCCTGGAAGGCTTCGGTCAATTACTGGTTCCGGCATGTGCTGGAATACTGGTGGCCGCTGTACCCGGTGGTGATCGTTTCTCTTTCCATATTTACCCTGCCGGTGTGGCAGTATTTTCTCCTGATGATCCCCTTTACCCTGGTCAGCCTGGCGGCCGGCTGGTGGTTCATGCTCCGGCCGAAGATGAAACTGCTGGCTGTGGAGCCAGGAGAGACGCCCGGAAATCCGGGCCGGATTGGCCGGGTCCTGCTGCCCATAACTTTGATTGTCCTGTGCACCCTCATCCTGCCCCCACTCGTGGGCCGGCTGATCCCTGGCGGGTCCTCTTCGCTGCACAAGCTCCTGGCCATGTTCCTGGGCCTGGTGATCAGCCTGACCGTGGTCAGCCTGGGGCGCGGCACCAGCGACGAGAGGCTGTTCCTCTTTGCGCATATCTTCTCCGCCAAAACCCTGAGCGTGGTCCTGACCCTTGGCGGGGTGATGATCTTCCAGGCCATGCTCGAGGCTTCGGACCTGTTGCCGGCTGCCGGCAAACAACTTGGTGGTTCGGCCATACCGGTGGAGGTTATCATCGGTTTTCTGCCCTTTCTGGCCGGACTGGTCACCGGTATTGCCATCGGCTTCGGGGGTCCGGCCTTTCCCCTGGTGGTGGGGCTGGCAGGCGGTGACCCCGCGATCAGCCAGGGGGCGGCCCTGGTGCTGGCCTTTGCCATGGGCTATGCCGGCATGATGCTCTCCCCGGTCCATCTCTGTTACCTGTTGACCAGGCGATATTTTGTCACCGGGGTGCTGGCCACCTACAGGTACCTGCTGCCCTGTGTCCTGTCGGTAATGCTTTGGGGAATTGCGGTTCATGCGGGACTTCGGGTGATGTCATGGTAGAATCTGTTTTTGAGAGACTACCCCTGGGCCAGATGTTCATGGTTGGCTTTGACGGCTGCCGGCTCGAGGAAGACCACCCATTGCGGGAGGTCATTGAAAGGCAGCGGGTGGGCGGAGTGATCCTCTTTGACCGCAATGTGGACGGGCGGCGGCAGAATATCCGTTCGCCCGCCCAGCTCAAGGGTTTGACAGCCTCGCTTCACGATCTTTCCCCGGCCCCCCTGCTCGTTGCCGTGGATCAGGAGGGTGGCCGGGTCTGCCGTCTGAAGGAAAGGGACGGTTTCCTGCCCTCATGCACTGCGGCCGAGCTTGGCCGACACGAGGCCGATCCCCATGGTCCGGTCCTGGCCATGGCCAGGGAGTTGCGGGAGATGGGGATCAATCTTAACCTGGCGCCGGTGGTTGATCTGGATATCTATCCGGAAAATCCCATTATCGGTCGCCATGGACGCAGTTTTGGCGCTGATCCGGACCTGGTGGTTGCCCAGGCCCGGGCCTTCATCCAGGCGCACCACCGGGCCGGGATAGCCTGTGCCCTCAAGCATTTTCCCGGTCACGGCAGTTCCCGGGGCGACACCCATCTTGGGTTTGTCGATGTGACCGACACCTGGCAGGAAAAGGAGCTTGAGCCCTTTGCCCGCCTGATCGATCATGGGCTGGCCGACTGCGTCATGACCGCCCATGTGGTCAACCGGCAACTTGATCCCGACGGGTTGCCGGCCACCCTGTCGCCGCCGGTCCTTACCGGCCTGCTCCGGCAGCGGCTGGGCTTTGACGGGGTCATCATCTCCGATGATCTGCAGATGGGGGCCATCAGCGGGCAGTGGAGTTATCGGGAGGCGGTGCAGCGGGCCGTGCTGGCCGGGGTGGATCTGCTCATTGTCGGCAACAATCTCATCCGTCAGCCGGACGCGGTGGCGGAGGGGATCCTGGCGATAGAGGAACTGTTTGACCGGGGCAGGCTGGACGTTGCCCGCATCAGCCGCTCCCTCGAGCGGATTGAAAAGTTAAAAAAGAACATACAGGAGAGAGTCCATGGAGGCAAAACAGGAAACCCATAACCTGGTGGTGGGGTACATACTCTGGGCCTTTGGCTTTTTAGGGGCCCATCGTTTTTACTTCGGCCGGCCCATTTCCGGGACCATCTATTTCTTCACTCTGGGCCTGTTTCTCATCGGCTGGCTGGTGGATCTTTTTCTCATTCCTAAAATGGAACGGGAGGCGGAGATCCGCTACATTCCAGGGCCGATCGATTACAATGTTGCCTGGCTGCTCCTGGTGTTTCTCGGTTTTTTCGGGATCCACCGCATGTACATGGGTAAATGGCTGACCGGCATTCTCTATCTGCTGACCGCCGGCCTGTTCGGCATCGGCTATATCTATGACATGTGGACCTTGAACGATCAGATCACCCTGATAAACGGCCGGGCAGGGGGAGGAAGTTGAGTCAGGACTTCGGGCAGAGGTGGATCTGGTCGCCGCCAAGTTCCTTGGCCAGGTTCAGGCACTGTTCGGCAGCGCGCAGCAGGCTTGCCGGATCAGGGTGGTGCTCCTGCTGGCGGGGATCGAAACCGGTGACACCAATGGTGGCCCTGAGCCGGAAGGATGGTTCGCCCTCCGGAAGTTCGAATCCGTCGAACAGGTTGCGCAACCGGTCGGCGACGACCCGTGCACCCTGGATCGGTGTCTCGGGGAGTACGATCAGGAAACAGTCCCCGTCCCAGCGGCATATCCAGTCGAGCTCCTGTCTGGTCACCTCCCGGGCCGCCTGGGCAAAGCCGGTCAGGACCCTGTCCCCGGCGCGGTGACCATACTGTTCGTTGATCTGCTGGAGATGGTCGATATCGCAGAGCAACAGACCGATATGATGGTTGTATCGCCTGGCCCGGGCCAGCTCTGAGTCAAGCTTTGTTTCGGCCACGGTATGGATATAACAGCCGGTCAGGGCGTCGACACCGGTCAGCTCTCGAATTCGCTGCCGCATCTTTTGTTCCCTGTCGAGAAGCCTGGCCTGGGCCATGGCCCGTTCAAGGACCAGCTCCAGCATGTCGGGCTGGCAGGGCAGGGGCAGCAGGGAGAAGATATCCCAGCGGTTGACCGCTTCGATTCCCCGGGCAAGTTCGTCCTTTGTCACCAGGACGATGAAAACCGGTCGGCACAGGTTGCGGGCCTGGCGGAAAAACTCTTTTGCCTCCATGTCCGCCAGCTCCAGGTCGGCCAGGATCAGGTCGAACGGTTGCGGCAGTTCGAGCAGGGAAAGGCCATCCCTGCCGGTGCGGGTGAGGGTGACATCGCACTCCCCGAGATGGGCCTGGAGCTCTTTCTGGTGGCGGCTGACGATGAGAATGCGCGGTTTCATGGCTCTTTTCCGGGCTGGCCCCGCAAGGGGCAGATTTTTTTCTGGCAGATACCGTAGTATAGCATTTGCCATCATAAAAGAGTAAGGGAATCGTCCCGGCCGACTTTTGGTCCGGGCGGGAGCGATCGCGCTGCGATGTGGCGGCTGGCTGGACCGTACCGGATTTTCCGGTTGTCATCGCGTAATGCCTGCGTTATAAGCCGGTCATGGAAAAGATACCCATGCAGAACAATTCCTGCAAACCAAAGATCGATTATCCCTGTGTCTGGCAGTATACGGTCATCGGCATGGACCGGCAAGCGGTCCGGGCCGCTGTTCTTGAGCATGTGGGCGATGTGGAGATTTCCCTGAGCGACTCCATGGTCAGCAGTGGCGGTCGCTATATCAGCATGAAGCTGGAATTGACCGTGTACAGTGATTACCAGCGGCTGCGCCTCTACGAGGTGCTGGCCGGTCATCCCGATATCAAGGTGGTGCTGTGAGCGAGTTGAGTGAGGGTGTTCGGGAAGGGGACGGCGAGCGCATCGATAACCGGATGATACCGGTCATGCGCGAGGCCATTGCCACCGTGCAGATGATGCTCTTTGCCGAGCTGAAGGACGACGTGATGGCCCGCTACCAGGACTGGCCCGAGCAGGACCGCAAACGCCTGGTCGGGGCCATTGTCAACGATGTGTTCGGCACCCCGGCGGTGGACGGCGAGGCCTGGCAGTTTGCCCGCCGCCATCTGCTGGTGCTGGAAGAGGAGTTGAAAAAGGTGGCCGGCCGCATTCCCGACCTGCTCGATATCCTTACCGATGCCCTGCGGATGCAGACCATCTGCGATAACCAGGAAGGGATTCACTCCATTGCCACCCTGCTCCGGGCCCGGGAAGTGGGCATCCTCCAGCAGGACCGTCCCCTGCCCATGCCCTCCACCTTCATGATCAATGTCCGCAACCGGGCGGTCAGGTACGGTCTGGTGGCGCCGATGCAGGCCTCTGCTCCCCCTGCCGAAGATCCACCAGCGTAGCGCCCCAGGAACCGCCATCCTCACCGGCCAGGCGGAAGCCGGCGACCTGTTCGTGATGTTCAAGAACACTGTGGACAATGCGCCGCAGAACCCCCTTGCCCTTGCCGTGGATGATCCGGACCTGGTAGATGTCCCGTCGCCGGCACTCTTCCAGGTATTCGCACACCACCTCTTTGACATCCTCGGGCCGAAAGGCGTGCAGGTCCAGGGTCCCGTCAATGACCAGGGGAACCGGAGTGGTTTCATCGTCCCGCTTCAGATCCTGTTCCTGTCGTCTGTCTTCGACACACCGTCTGTCTGCGACACACCGTCTGTCTTCGACACACTGCTCAAGCAGTTGGAGGGCGATCTCCGCCGCCCGTTCCGAGGCCCCGGGGCTGCCAAGCCTGTCCCGCACTTCGGTCAGGCCGGCAAGCATGGTTCGGCGGCGGGGGGTGTCTTCCAGCAGCGGCTTGATTTCCCGGGCAATGTTTTCCGGGGTGACCTGGTCCTGGAGCAGCTCCGGGATGATCTCGCGGCCGCCGATGAGGTTGACCAGGGAAAAATGGTCCAGCTTGATGAGCAGCCGGCCCAGCTGATAGGTGCGCGGTGAAAGGCGGTAGCAGGTTACCGTGGGCACCCCGAGGATGGCCAGTTCCAGGGTTACCGTACCCGAGGCGGCGATGGCGGCGTCACAGGCGGCCATCAGGTCATACCGGTTCTCCTCGATGATCCGGATGTCCAGCTCTCCCTGGTAGCGGGACACTCCGCACTCTTCAAGCAGTTGCCTGCTGATGGTCGGGGCCCTGGGCAGGAGAAAGGTGATGTTCCGGTGGTCAAGCATCCGGGCGGCAGCGAGAAAATCCGGCAGCAGGGAATCGATTTCCCTGTAGCGGCTGCCCGGCAGCAGGCCGACAATCTTCCGCGACTCCTCGATGCCCTGATCGGCCAGGAAACCGCTCCGCTCCATGGATGGGTGCACATTGTCCACCAGCGGATGGCCGACAAAGTCCACCTCAACCCCGCGCCTGGCATAAAATTCCTTTTCAAAGGGGAGAATGACCCCGATCCGGTCGGCAAGTCGGCCTATTTTCCTGACCCGGCCACTGCGCCAGGCCCACACCTGGGGGCTGATGTAATAAAAGATGGGAATGCCGAGCTTTCTGGCCCTGGCGGCCAGCATGAGGTTGAAGTCAGGAAAGTCAATCAGTATGAGGAGCGCCGGGTGCCTGGTTTCCATGGCCCGGATCAGGGTCCGGCGCGCCCGCAGGATATCGCCCAGGTGGCTCATAATTTCGGTGAGCCCGACCACGGAGATCCTGGCGGCGTCGTAGAGCATCTCCACCCCGGCCCGTTCCAGGGCCTCGCCGCCCATGCCGCAAAAGGACAGTTCGGGCCTGCGCTGCCTCATGGCTTCGACCAGTCGGGCGCCGTGCATGTCGCCCGAGGCCTCGCCGGTGACGATCATGACCGGCCTGGAGGTATCTGCTGTCGAGCACCCGGCCAAGGAAATCAGCTCTCCAGGCCGGAAAAATCCGTTTCGCCGCCCAGCATCTCCTCGACCCTGGCCCGGTTTTCATTGACCTGGGCCACCACCTGCAGGGCCACGGCCAGAGCCCGCCGACCCTCATGGCCGGAAACCCGGGGCCGGGAGCGATCCCGGACGTTATGGATAAAATCCCTGAGTTCCATCTCCAGGATGTCCCGGTCCTTGAAACCATACTTGCTGATATCGGGCAGGGGCAGTCCGTTCCGGACCCCTTTTTTCAGGCGGATGGCCATGACTTCCTTTTCGCTGAAGTCCACCGACAGATAGGTGCCGGGCTGGAAGATGCGCATGCGGCGGATATTGTCCATGGAGATGCGGCTTACCGTCACGTTGGCCGTGCAGCCGTTTTCAAAGATGATCCGGGCATTGGCAATGTCAGTGAGCGGGGTGATGACCGGTGCCCCGACCGTGTGGATGGTCTTGATGGGCGCCTTGATGATGGAGAGAATGATATCGATGTCATGGATCATCAGGTCCAGGATCACATCCACGTCCGTGCCCCGGTTTTTGAAGACCGAGATCCGGTGGGCTTCGATGAAAAGCGGGTTGTGGAGCAGTGGCTGCATTGCCATTACCGCAGGGTTGAACCGCTCCAGGTGCCCCACCTGCAGGACCCGGTCTTTTTTTTCGGCCAGATCGATCAGCTCGTCCGCTTCCTCGACCGTGGTGGTGATCGGTTTTTCCACCAGCACATCGAGGTTGTGCTCCAGGCATGCCATGGCCACCGCATGGTGATGCACCGTGGGTACGACAATGGAGACCGCATCGATCCTGCCGAGCAGGTCAAGATAATCGGTAAACGCCTGAGTTCCACATTCCCTGGCCACCTTTTGGGCCTGGTCCGGATTGACGTCGACCACTCCGACAAGGTCAACATCCTCCATGGCCGCGTATTTCTGGGCATGGAACCGGCCAAGATAACCGACTCCGATTACGCCAACCCTGATCTTTTCCACGCTACGTCCTCGTACTGTCACAAATGTTCACGGTTACCGGTAAACCGTTGACGGTTGGTCTGGTTCCCGCGCACCAGCCGCGTTTGCACGTGCGGCTGAACACTCACGGATTCAGGTTAAATTCCGAGATAGGCTTTTTTGACATCCTCGTTGATCAGGAGAGCGCCGGCATCATCGTGCATGGTTATCCGGCCGGTTTCAAGCACATATCCCCGGTCCGCCACCTTCAATGCCAGGTTGGCGTTCTGTTCCACCAGGAAAATGGTCGTGTTCTGTTCCTCGTTGATTTTCTTGATGATATCAAAAATCTGCCGGGTAACAAGCGGAGCAAGCCCCATGGAAGGTTCATCGAGGAGCAGCAGTTGCGGCCTGGCCATCAGGGCCCGGGAAATGGCGAGCATCTGCTGCTCGCCACCGGAAAGGTTGCCGCCAGGCTGGTTTCTCCGCTTGGCCAGGATGGGGAAGAGGGCGTAGATATACTCAAGATCCTCTTTGATGCCCTGTTTATCCCGGCGCAGAAAAGCACCCATATCCAGGTTTTCCGCCACGGTCAGGTCGGGAAAGATATGGCGACCTTCCGGTACCTGGCAGATGCCAAGGGCCACAATTTTGTCCGGTGGCAGCTCGTGGATGGGCTTGCCCTGGAAAATGATCTCGCCGGTACGGGGCGGAACAATGCCGGAGATGGACATGAGAGTGGTGGACTTGCCGGCCCCGTTGGCCCCGATCAGGGTGATGATCTCGCCCTCCTCCACCGACAGGCTGATGTCGTGCAGGGCCTGGATGTTACCGTAATAGGTGTTGATTTTTTTTAATTCAAGCATCTGTCACGTCCTCTCCAAGATACGCCTTGATCACGTCGGGATTGGTCCGGATCTCTTCCGGGTTGCCTTCTGCGATTTTCTTCCCGTAATCCATAACAAAAATATGGTCCGACAGGCTCATGACCAGCTTCATGTCGTGCTCGATGAGGAGGATGGAGAGGCCATCGTCACGTATCTCCGATATCAGGTCGTCAAGTTCCTTGGTTTCCTGGGGATTCATTCCCGCTGCAGGTTCATCGAGCAGGAGGAGAATGGGCTCCGTGGCCAGGGCCCGGGCGATCTCCAGTCGCCGCTGGGCTCCGTAGGGCAGGTTCTTGGCAAATTCGTTGACCCACGATTCAAGGCCCATCTTTTCCAGGATGGAATAGCTCAGCTCGACGATCTGGCGCTCTTCCTCCCGGGTCCTGCGGTCGCGGAAGATGGCGCCGAGCACCTTGGCCCGGGTCCGGCAATGGCGGGCGATCATGACATTTTCCAGCACGGTCATGTTGGGAAAGAGCCGGATGTTCTGGAAGGTCCGGGCCAGACCCTGCTGGGTTACCTTATTTGGCTTGAGACCGTTGAGCCGCCTGGTTTTCTGGCCGGGCGGAGTCAGGAGCAGGTCGCCGCCGGTGGGTTTGTAGATCCCGGTCAGGCAGTTGAAGAAGGTGGTCTTGCCTGCGCCGTTGGGCCCGATCAGTGCCACGATTTCTCCCTCTCTGACCTGCAGGTCCAGGCTGTCCAGGGCCCGGATACCACCAAAATCCATGGTCAGTCCGGTTACTTCTAGAATCGGTTGTGATGTTGTCATGGTTGGTTTGGTCGACTTACTTGCTGTCATTTATGACAATCCATCCCGGCGTCCACGTCGTCCGGGGGATCTCCATGGGTTGATGCGGCTGGCCAGGGTCCATACCCGGGCAGCCGGGCCGGTTATTTGTCCACAGCCGGTTCGGGTTTGCGCTCCAGGGTGTAGGTGCGCCGGATATTGGCGATGATGCCCTGGGGCCTGAAGACCATCATGATCACCAGCGTCGCACCGAAAACCAGCATCCGGTAATCGGCAAAGGCCCGCAGATACTCGGGCAGCAGGATCAGGACCAGGGCGGCGATGATTACCCCGACAATGGAACCCATGCCGCCGAGCACTACGATGCAGAGGATGATGGCTGATTCAAGAAAGGTGAAGCTGGCCGGATTGACAAAGGTGGTCTTGGCCGCAAAGATCACCCCGACCATGCCGGCCCAGGTCGCTCCCAGGGCAAAGGCGGTCAGCTTGGTGCGGGTTTTGTCGATGCCCATGGCCTGGCAGGCTATCTCGTCTTCCCGCAGGGCGAACCAGGCCCGGCCAATGCGGGAGTTCTGCAGCCGGTTGACCACGAAAATGGTGAAGATCACCATGGCGATCATCAGGTAATAGAGATAGAGAATGGCCGTGTCCAGGGACATCTCGAGGCCGAAAAATCCGGGCCGGGGTATATTTGAGATGCCGCTTGGTCCCTGGGAGAATTCGGTCCAGTTCTCCAGAATGAGGCGGATGATCTCGCCAAAACCCAGGGTGACGATGGCCAGATAGTCACCGCGCAGCCGCAGGACCGGAAAACCAAGCAGGATGCCGAAGGTGGCTGCCAGCATGGCGCCGATGGGAAGCACGGTCCAGAAACCCAGACCAAAATGCATGTTCAGAAGGGCGTAGGAATAGGCGCCCACCGCGTAGAAGGCCACGTAGCCGAGATCCAGAAGCCCGGCCACCCCGACCACGATGTTCAGGCCCAGGCCAAGGACCACGTACATGAGGGCGGTGATCATGATGTTGGTCTGGTAGGTGGAAAAGACCAGGGGAAAGGCAAGGGCGAACAGGGCCGTGCCCACCAGGATCGGCATGTAGATCCTGCGTTCCTGCATGAGCCGCTGGCTCCAGTCTATCCGCTCGGTTTCCAGCCCCTGGCGAATCCGCTGCTGCCGGGCCTTTTTCCGCTGCAGGTAGATCCGGCTGATGAGATAGAGAACAAAACTGCCGATTCCCACCCAGACAAGATTGTGCCAGCGCCAGATGATGGTTCGTTCATAGGGGTTTATCTTGATCACCATGATGGGAAAGGTGAGAAAGACGAACCACAGAGCAACCAGGAGCGCGTTTCGGAAATCTTTGACCGTAAGCATGATGTTGTTTCTGTGTTCTGTGTTTGTTTTGGTTCTTGGTTCAGACTTTTTCAATGCTGGCCTTGCCCAGCAGGCCCGAGGGCCGGAAGATCAGGATCAGAACCAGCAGTGAAAAGGCGAAGACATCCTCATAGTCACTGGAGACATATCCGGTGGCAAAGGATTCGGTGAGCCCAAGAATGAAACTGCCGAGCACCGCTCCGGGAATGGAGCCGATACCGCCGAGCACCGCGGCGGTAAAGGCCTTGATGCCGGCTATAAAGCCTATGAAGAAGTTGATCTGGCCGATATGGGAGGCGATCAGCATGCCGCCCACCGCGGCCAGGGCCGAGCCGATGATAAAGGTCATGGAGATGACGTGATCTACGTTGACGCCCACCAGCAGGGCCATTTTCCGGTCCTGGGCCGTGGCCCGCATGGCCTTGCCGATCCGGGTGAACTTGATGAGAAAGGTGAGCAGAACCATGATCACCGCCGTGGTCAGCAGGATCACCAGGTCGGATGAGCCGATGATGTGGGCATAACGCTCCATGAAAGGAAAGTCCGGGATCAGGGCCGGGAAGGGCAGAAAGTCCGGCGTCTGGGCCAGGAGTACGTAATTCTGCAGGAACATGGACATGCCGATGGCCGAGATAAGGGGCGAGAGACGGGGCGCGTTGCGCAGCGGCTTGTAGGCCAGTTTCTCCACCGTGTAGCCATAGGCGCTGGCCCATATGGCTGCTGCCAGCATGGTCAGGATAACGATGGCCAGCAGCGGGAACCCGAAAACAGACAGAACCGTGGAGACAATGAGGGCCGTGAAGGCACCGATCATGTAGATCTCCCCATGGGCAAAGTTGATCAGGCCGATGATGCCATAGACCATGGTGTACCCGAGGGCAATGAGCGCGTAGATTGAACCGCGGGTCAGACCGCCGAAAAAGAGCTCAATAAAATAATCCATTTTTTGGTTCCGGATTCTGGTTGATGTGAGCCTGTCAGTTGCGCAAAAAAAATCTGGGGCAGCCAGGCTACCCCAGATCGCTGGTTCAGGCACAACAATTATTTAACGGCAACAAATTTGCCATTTTCCACCTTGTAGACAACATAACCGACACCGATGGCATCGCCATTTTCATCAAAACGGATGGAGCCAAAAGGTGTCTCCACGTTTTCGGTGTGCAGGGCCTTGGCAATGGCTTTGGGGTCGGTGGATCCGGCCTTTTCAATGGCATTGGTCAGGGCGAGAGCCGCGGCCACCGCGTTGTCAAAGAAGGCACCCGGCTCCTCGCCGTAGGCCTTGACATGTTTTTCGCGGTACTCCCTGGTGATGGGGTTGCTGGAAACATCGGCCGGACCGGTGGCGTAGACGCCCTCGGCATACTTGCCGGCAACCTTGATGAAGGTGTCGTCCTTGACGCCGTCATCGGAGACAAAGATGGTTTTCATCCGCTTTTTGCGCATCTGGGTAACGATTTTGGATGCCTCGGGATGGTAGCCACCAAAGATCACCACATCGGCACCGCTGCGTTTAACCTTCTGGACAACCGCAGAGTAATCTACTGCACCCGGGGTGATACCCTCGAACAGGACAACCTTGGCCTTGCCTTCCTTCTCAAGGAAGTTTTTCGCATCCTGGGCAAACCCCTTGCCGTAATCGCCCTTGTCGTGAATGATGGCAACTTTCTTGGCTCCCAGTACGTTAACAACAAAGTCTACCTCGGTGCGGGCCTGGGCATTGTTTGGGGCAATGGTCCGGTAGAAGTTGGGATAGTCACCGCTCTGGGTCAGGGACGAGTCGGTGGCTGACGGGGATATGACGATCACATCGGATGCCTTGTAGATGGGCAGGGCCGCCTTGGTGGCGCCGGAACAGATATGACCGATCACCACGTTCACACCCTTGGAGACCAGTTTGGTGGCAGTGTTGGTGGCCACTTCGGGCTTGCAGACATCATCTTCCACCAGCAGGACGACCTTGCGGCCATTGATGCCGCCCCGGGCGTTGACATCCTTGGCAACCAGTTCGGCTGCCTTGACCGTGGGCAGGCCATAGGACGCCAGGTCGCCGGAATGGGCGCCGGCAACACCGATTTTGATGGGGTCGGCCGCCATGGCAGCGCTGGTCAGGCCGGCTGCCATGGCCATCGCTGAGACCAGTGTGATCATTTTGCGAGCAAGCTTCATAGAGGTTCCTCCTTGCATTAGTAATAAAACAGGGGATCGAACAAATGGGTTGCAAACATTGCATTCCTACATACCCTATTAAAAAAAATTTGCACCCAAAAATGTGCATGGTCGATGGATTCCGGAAAAACCATGTTCCACCCGCCGTGCGGGTAGGCAGGCTCTGGGGGACCGTTTCGGTTGTGTTGTTGTTATCTTGTTGAATTTTCGTTGTTGGGGCAGGGGGTGTTTTTTTGTCAGTACTTTTGGCTTGGTACCCTCTCCAGGATGCGCTACACATAAGATGTTTTGCAGGAGCGATTTTCTTTCACGCATCCTGTTGCATAACACTCATGCAGGCTCCCACGGCCTGCACAACGAAACATGAAAGCTGTTGTCCCCCTGGAGGGTGGGACGAGACTTTCATATAAATCCTTTGCATGCCATGTCCAGGAAAGAATATCTGCTGGCAGCAGGGAAACGGTATCAGTTCCGGCGTGGTTAGCTGCCTCGATGCGACTTGTGGCTACCTCTAATGATGATTCCAGACATATTTCATCAGGTACATAATAGAAACAGCCGTTTCCTGCTTTTGTAAAGGTCGCCGGGCCTCATTTTTTTTCGGGAACCGGTCGTTCCATTCTGAAATGGTTGAAAAATGCGTAATAAAAACCTCTATTTTGCTCTGGGAAGGCCGTTTTCTCCCCTGTACTCCATGCTCATGCGGGCCCGGGAGAATCTGTATCGCCTGGGTGTGTTCAAGCAGGCCCGGCTGCCGGCGGTGGTGATCAGTGTCGGCAACCTGACCATGGGCGGAACCGGCAAGACCCCGGTGGTCCAGTATCTGGCCAGGTTTCTCGAGAAAGAGGGGCTGCGCCCGGCGGTGGTCAGTCGTGGCTATGGCGGTTCGACAAAAGAGCCGGTCAATATTGTTTCCGATGGCGAGCAGGTCCTGCTCGATGCCGCCTTTGTCGGTGATGAGCCGAGGTTTCTGGCCGAGACCCTCGAAGGGGTGCCGGTGCTGACCGGGGTGGTCCGGAAACTGCCGGCCGCCAGGGCCGTGGAGATGGGGGCCGATGTGCTGCTGCTCGATGACGGGTTCCAGCACCTGGGAGTGGCCAGGGATATTGATCTGGTTCTGTTCAATGCCGATACCCTGGCTGGAAATTCCCGGGTGTTCCCCGGTGGAGATCTGCGGGAGCCGGTCAGGGCCCTGTTCCGTTGCCACGCCTTTCTGCTTACCGGTGTGAACGATGGAAACCGGGAACGGGCCGGACGTTTTGCCGATCTGCTGCGGCAACGTTTTTCCGGACGGCCGGTGTTTTTCAGCACCTATCGTCCCTCTGGTCTGGTCTGGCGTGCCGGTGACGGAAACCGGACGCAAGAGAGCCTCGACCGGCTTGCCGGTAGAAAATGTTTTGCTTTCTGCGGCATCGCCCGGCCCGAGGGATTCAGGGATATGCTGCTCTCCATGGGCCTTGATCTGACCGGCTTCATGGGCTTGCCGGATCATCACAGGTATACCGGGGCAGATATCGACCGGTTGCGAAGAGAGGCCCTGCAAAAGGGAAGCGAGCTGCTGGTGACGACGGAAAAGGACCTGGTCAAGATGGAGGGGGTGGATCCGGGCCTGGACCTGGCGGCGGTGCGCATGGAGACCAGCCCGGAAGAATCCTTCGATGCATTCATCCGCGGGGCGGTGGCCCGTGTCCGGGCTGGAGAGCGTGTCTGAACCGTGGTCCGGAACCGCTATGGCGAAAAAAGGCTGTGGCAAAAAGTCCACACCAGGACCCGGGTTGGGAAGATGTGGACTTTTTGCCACAGGAGCAGGGATGTGCGTAGCTCGTTTTGGCGAAGAAGCATTGTTTTAACTAGCTGTTTTATTGCTGTTTGAGCTGTTATTTGTTTTTGTGCGGTCTCGCTGGTCTGTAAATTGCATAAAGATCGATGGCAACCAGTTATAAACCCTGAAAAATCATCGTACATATACTAATAATGGCACCTGTTATTGAGCCGCACCAATATACCTTGAAGAAAACAGTCAGCTGCTGCGGCGTCGGGCTGCATACCGGCAGGACTGTGAACCTGACCATTCACCCGGCACCGGCCAATGTCGGAATTCGGTTTTTCCGCTCAGATCTCAAGGAAAAACCCGTCATTCCGGCGCGGATGGACCGGGTGGTGGACACCCGGCTGGCAACCACCATCGGCAGCGGCGCCACCCGCATCTCCACCACCGAGCATCTGCTCGCTGCCCTGCGCGGATCCGGGATCGATAACGCCGACATCGAGATCGACTCTCACGAGGTGCCGATCATGGACGGCAGCGCGGATCCCTTTGTCCATCTCCTCCGCCAGGGAGGCCGCAGGAAGCAGCGTGCCCTGCGCAAGGTCCTGCGCATCACAAGTCCGATTACCTACTCGGAAGGGGATAAATCCATCCGGATCGAGCCCTATGACGGTTTCAAGATCACCGGCCGGATCGCCTTTGAGGGTGAGCTCCTCAGGGAACAGAAATACTCCGTCGAGGTGACCCGGGAGCGGTTCATGAAGGAAATAGCCCGGGCCCGGACGTTTGGCTATGTGGAACAGGTGGAGCATCTCTGGGCCAATGGTCTCGCTCTTGGCGGCACCCTGGAAAACGTCATTGCCATCCACTGGGATCGCCGGTCCATTCTCAACGAGGACGGGTTGCGCTATGATGATGAATTCGTCCGGCATAAGGTTCTCGACCTGATCGGTGACCTGGCCCTGCTCGGCACCCCGGTGTTTGGCCATGTGATTGCCGATCGCTCCGGTCACGGACTGCATCTGGGGCTGATGCAGACAATTGCTGAACGTCCTGAATGCTGGGAATACGTTAAGTTTCGGAAAAACGGCAACACCGTTCTCCGTCAGGTGGTCAAGGAGACCCGCCGGGCAGGAGACCGGATCAAACCGTTTTTCACCCCACAGCAACCTGGTTCGGCAGCTCAGCCGGTCTGTGCCGCCTGAACCGTCTACCACCTCAGTACCCACCGCTGACCGTTCCGGTCAGCGGTTTTTTTTTGCAGAAGTTTTATCCGGCAGATGGTACCTTTTACGGTCCTTTTCGTTTGAAGCCTCGTTTCCGGGAGAAGCTACGGGGTGGCAGGGTCCGTGGGATCCGGCCGCACAGAATCCAAATACCTACTGAAAACTGAGATATGAAAACAATTGGTCTTGTTGGTGGAGGACAGATGGGTGAGGCCCTGATCCGGGGGATGCTCAAGGCAGAGCTGGTGACAGCGGAAAAGATCATGGTTGCCGAGCCGGACAGTTCCCGGCAGCAGTACCTGACCAGCCAGTATGGTATCGGGGTTACCGCTCTGCCGGGCGAGCTGGCCTCTTTTGCCCAGGTGGTGATTCTGGCGGTCAAACCGCAGATCATGGAACCGGTCCTGCAGCAGTATGTTGCTCACCTGGATGAGAGCCACCTCATCATCTCCATCGCTGCCGGGGTAACCATCGCGGCCATGGAAGGGGTGCTCGGCGATTCGGCCCGGATCATCCGGGTGATGCCAAATACTCCGGCCCTGGTCCTGGCCGGTGCCTCGGCCCTGAGTGGTAACCGCCGGGCGAGTGAAGAGGACATGGAGACGGCGAAGGCTCTATTCTCGGCCGTGGGAATCTGTGTGGAGGTGGCGGAAAACCTGCTCGACGCGGTGACCGGGCTCAGCGGCTCGGGGCCGGGGTACGTGTTTACCTTTATCGAGGCCATGGTCGACGGCGGGGTACTGGCCGGTCTGCCGCGGCCGGTGGCTGAGCAGCTGGTCCTGCAGACTGTCTACGGTTCGGCCAGGCTGGCCCTGGAGACTGGCGAGCCGGCCGCGGTTCTCAAGGGTCGGGTTACCTCTCCCGGCGGGACCACCATCACCGGGATCCAGGTCCTGGAGGAAGCAGGGCTCCGCGGGACAGTGATGACCGCCATCGAAGCGGCCACCCAGCGGTCTCGGGATCTCGGCTCATGAAGAAGGATTTCGTCGGCATAATCACCAAGCGTGATGCGCCGGACGTCCACCAGGTGGGCACTGAACTGGCTACCTGGCTGGAACAGTGGGGTATCAGGGCGGCGCTGGACCGGATTGATCCGGCCATGGACATGCTGGTGATCCTGGGCGGTGACGGAACGCTGCTCCATGTGGCGGCTCAGGCCAGTCATCTTGATATTCCGGTGGTGGGAATCAACCTGGGCAATCTCGGCTTTCTCACCGAGGTGGCGGCCGGGGAGATGTACCAGGCTCTGGAGACCATCCTCGCCGGTAAGGCCCGGATCGAGAAACGGATGATGCTGCGGGCAAGCCTCTTCTCCGGCCGGGACGGACAGGAAAGCGAGCCACTCTTTGCCCTCAACGAGGTGGTCATTGTCAAGGAGTCCACCGACCGGATCATGCGGCTGTCGTCCTGGGCTGATGAAGAGTTCATCACCACATATAAGGGCGACGGGCTGATCATCTCGACGCCCACCGGTTCCACGGCCTACAACCTCTCGGCCGGCGGCCCCATCGTCCATGCCGAGCTGGGCACCATCCTGGTCACACCCATCTGTCCCTTCATGCTGGAAAGCCGGCCGGTCCTGCTCTCGCCGGACGTCCGGATCACCACCCGGCTGGCAGATCCGGAAAACGATGTCAAGGTGATTGTCGATGGTCGGCCGGGCTGGGACATGAAGGCCGAAGACTGCCTGGTGGTTCAGGCGGCGGCCAAGCCCCTGCGTCTTATCAGCTCTCCCCACAAGGGCTATTTCGCCATCCTGCGCAACAAGCTCAACTGGGGCGGTCGGGACGAGGGTTTCCCGCTGCCGGACATGGTACGGAAAAACAGACGGGATAGCGGGGAATAACCCATCCCGCCAGCGGGTAACTGCTCTACTGCTTTTTCTTGCGCTGCAGCTTGTACTTTTTCATCTTGTACTGGAGCAGGCTCTTGGTGATACCCAGCTTTTCAGCGGCCCGGGCCTGGACATTGCCCGCGTCCTCCAGGGCCTGGCGTACCAGTTTCTCCTCAATGCCGGAGAGGATTTCCGACAGGCTCAGGTCCTCGGGGATAAACTGGTTCAGGTCGAGACTCGAACTCCACTCCGAGACATTGGTCAGGTCCGATGAGTCGGGCTGGACGTCCTCGGCCTCGATGCGGTCGTTGCTGCACAGGATGGCGGCCCGCTCGATGGTGTTTTCCAACTCGCGCACATTGCCTTCCCAGGGCAGGCTGACCAGGAGCCGCAGGGCTTCCGGTGAGATATCGAGCCGTTCTTTACCCAGCCGGGCCGCATTTTTCTTGAGAAAATGGCTGACCAGCTCCGGAATGTCGTCCACCCGTTCGCGCAGGGGCGGCAGGTGAATATGGATCACGTTGAGCCGGTAATAGAGATCTTCTCTGAAGTTACCCTTTTCCACCTCGTCCTTCAGGTCCTTGTTGGTCGCAGCCAGGACCCGGACATCCACTTCCAGGGTGGTGCTGCCGCCCACCCGCTCGAAACTTCGTTCCTGCAGGACCCGCAACAGCTTGGCCTGCAGGCTGGGAGGCATTTCGCCTATCTCGTCCAGGAACAGGGTACCTCCGTCGGCCAGTTCAAAGCGTCCCTTACGCATGGTGATGGCGTCGGTGAAGGCTCCCTTTTCATGACCGAACAGTTCGCTTTCCAGCAGGTTGCTGGCCAGGGCCGCACAGTTGACCGAAACAAAAGGCATGTCTTTTCGCGGGCTCAGGTTGTGGATGGCCCGGGCCACCAGTTCCTTGCCCGTGCCTGACTCGCCGGTGATCAGTACCGACGAGGGAGTGGGCGCCACCTTTTCGATCAGCTGGTAGATGGCCCGCATGGAGGGGTTTTTGCCGATCATGCCGCCGAACCCCGACTTCGGGGTGACCTCGCTGCGCAGCCTTTTGATTTCCCGTACCAGGCCGTAATGTTCGATGGCCTTGTTGACCGCGGCCAGCAGCTGTTCGTTGGAAAAGGGCTTGGCCAGATAGGTAAAGGCGCCCAGCCGCATGGCCTCCACGGCCTTTTCCACCTCGGCATAGGCCGTGATCAGGATCACCGGCAGATCCTTGTTCAGTTCCTTGATTTTGGCCAGAAACTCGATGCCGTCCATACCCGGCATCTTCATGTCGGAGATGACCAGGTCCAGGTCGGTATCCCGGATAATGGGTAATCCCTCAATGCCGGAATCGGCGGTGAAAACCTCGTGGCCTTCGTCCCGCAACAGTTCGGAGAGAACGATCTGGTAGTTGGGTTCGTCGTCGACAATCAAAATGGTGTGCATGGTATCATCCGGGCCCCAGTCTCTGTTCCGGGGTAACGCTGTGGTTTTGTTTGTTCTTTAGGCCGCCTTGGAAACTTCTGATTTTTCAAGGTACCCTTTATGGAGTTGCGGCGGCAAAGAGTCGTCTTTCCAGTTCCGCCAGCAGGCTGTAGGGTGGGCAGAAGCCGTCTTTGCCGGCCAGGTTGCTGCCCGGCCGGTTGCCGCCATGGTAATCGCTGCCACCGGTTATCAGCAGGTCAAACCGGTGGGCCAGCCGGGTCAGCTCTTTCTGGATTTTTTTTCCATGGCCGGGATAGACCACTTCGAGTCCGTCCAGGCCCCGTTCCACCAGTTCGCGAATCAGCAGCGGCTGTATGCGTATCCGGGCGTCGATCTGACCCGGGTGGGCCAGGACCGCCACCCCGCCCGCCTCGTGGATCATGGAGATGGTCTCAGCGGCCGTGTAGGCAAAGCGGGCACACCAGGCGGGCCTGCCCCGGCGCAGATACTGGCTAAAGGCCTGGTCCATGGTTCTGACCACTCCCTTTTCCATCAGCAGCCTGGCGATATGGGGCCGGCCGGTCTGGCCGCAAAAGGAGAAATGGTCCAGTTCCCGGTCTTCTATTTTCAGTCCCAGCTCCCGCAGTTTGAGGAGAATTTTCCGGTTGCGTTCGATCCGTCCCTGTTGAACCCGGTCAAGCCAGCTGTGCAGGGAATCACAGCTTGTGTCCAGGCCATATCCCAGGATATGGAGGGAGAATCCGCGGTGCTGGGCACTGATTTCGATACCGGCTATGGTCTTGACATGGTGTCTTTTTCCCGCCTCCATAAACGGTTCGATCCCGTCCACCGTGTCATGATCGGTCAGGGCAATGCCACCGAGATTGCGCTCTGCGGCCATCTGGACAAGCTCTTCGGGGGTGGCGGTGCCATCGGAGAAAGTGGAGTGGAGGTGGAGGTCAATACACATGGTATCTCAAAAAGTTACGGTTGGCAGCTTGTGCCCATGGCAGCACTGCGTATCACTGCTAATCTAATCATGACGCCAGGTTAATGCAATCAACTAATGAAAAGGGCGGGGTGTGATGACAACCTGGGAAAAATGCTTATTGTGATGCTCAAAAGAGGATTTGCAATCCATAACCGGGCACTGTCTTTGCGGCTCGAAACAGTCAGGTACCTGTCGAGCCAACTGATTTAAAGAGGATTTCGACGTCATGGATTTATGACAGGAACAGGAGGTGAAATCATGCCAGATACCATAGTGGTCTGCCCTGCGTGCGGGGCGAAAAACAGGATTCCAGCCGCCAAGGCCCATCTCAGACCCAAATGCGGCCGATGCGGCCAGCCGCTGCCGGCGGGTGCGGCTGGCACCGTGGTCGAGCTTGGCGACCATAACTTCCAGCAGGTGACCGCGGGTTCATCGCTGCCGGTTCTGGTGGATTTTTATTCCCCGACCTGCGGGCCATGCCAGATGCTGGCGCCGGTCATCGACAACATTGCCCGGAACTACGCCGGCCGGGCCATTGTCGGCAAGCTCGACACCAGCCGCCATCAGATGACCGCGTCCCGGTTCCAGATCCGCGGGGTGCCCACCCTGCTGTTCTTCAAAAACGGCCAGGTGGTGGATCAACTGGTGGGCGCTGTGCCCCAGCAGGAGATCGAACAGCGGCTCAACGTTTTGCTCTGATCCCCGTGGTCCGGTTCGGAGTTTTCCGGACCGGGCTTTTTTTACTTCTGTCGGGTCATGGAGGGGAGCAGGAGGAAAAAGTTCTTCAGTTTCACGCAATTCCTGCCGAAAGAGATAACAGTCCAGCAATCTCCATCATTTTTTAAAGCCTCTACAGGTCAGGGCGCTATGTCTGTTATGCGAATCTTTCCCCTTGTTGTTCTGTTGTTTCTTTTCGGCTGCAGCCATACTCCTCAGCCGGTCGGGTATCCTGCTACCGAGCAGCGTAAAATGCAGGCGGTCCATCACTGGGATGTCCTGGCGTTGGATGTGGCCAACGAGATCAACAACGAGTTAATCCGGCAGGGATACCTTGAAACGCCGGTTTATGTCCGCTCCCCCGGCTCCGGCGAGCGGCAAGGTGATCTCTCCGGCGCCGCACCCTTTGACGAGGCATTTCACGATCTCCTGGTAACGAGACTGGTCCAGTTCGGAGTGCCGACACTGAACAGCCCGGGACAAAACGGCCTGGTGGTGGAATACAAGGTCCAGGTGATCAATCACCGGGACAGCGGCAATATAAGTCAGAAGGTCTGGCCCGGGATGCTGACATTGCTCGGCAGCGGTATCACTGTTCTCCGGTATGTTCCGTCCGACTATCTTGCTCTGCTGGGTTCGATGTTCGCCGACGTCGCCACCTCCACCTACGAGAATACCGGCAGGTACGAAGTGGTCATTTCCACGTCCATCGTCAGCGACGACCGGTATCTCATGCACCGCTCCGATATCTACTACATCGACGACCCGGATTTCTGGCAGTATCAGGCAGCTCCGCCGGCCACTGAAATCGAGTTGATCAGCGCCCAGAGGTAAGGTATCATGGTCCCCAAGATGATATGGTTGCGGCGGATGAAACGAAAGGGATGGCTGCTCGTCGGAGTGGGCCTGCTGATGCTTGCCGGTGGCTGCAGCAAGTTGAACTGTACGCCATTTGAACAGGTTCTGGGATCTGGAATTGATCTTGTCGGCCTGGGGCGGGAGATCAGCGATGCCCTGATATCGGGTGCCTCTCCTCCTCTGCATCCACGCCAGCCCATCCTGGTCACAACCATTGTTGACAACAATAACCTGGAACAGACCTCATCCTTTGGCCGCAGTCTGCAGAATCACCTGGCCTCCGGTTTCGTCCGCCGGGGTTTCACGGTCCGGGAGCTCAAGCTCCGCAACAACCTGCTGGTCCGTTCCGGGGCCGGGGAATTCATGCTGTCGCGTGACCTGGAAACGCTTTCCCGCAAACAGCAGGCCCAGGCCGTGGTGGTGGGAACCTACACTCTGAGCAACCGGCTTCTGTACCTGTCGGTCCACCTGGTCCGCCCCACCGACCGGACCATTCTCGCCACCTGGGACAGACGGCTGTGTCTGGATGAGAATACCCTGCGGATGCTGGGCTTTGAATTCCAGGACATGGAGGAGATCACTCCGCCGTCCCGCTCCCTGCTGGACAGGATTCTCTATTTCTGACGGATGTCTCGTGTCGCTTGTTAATATTGACTCCCTGCGGACCCATGTATTGCGCCTCCTTGGCAGGATGGCACCCCCGGGTGGCATCGAACTGATGTCTTACAAGCGGAACCGTACTGTTGCCCTGATCTGTCGTGAAAACGGCCGGGTTCTTGTCCGGGAACGGGGGTATGTGGAACAGGAAATGGAAGTCGCCCCCGATGATCTGCCACGGCTGCTCAAGACGCTTATCAAGCGGGAGTTCCCGCGGAGCCGCAAGGTCCGGGTCCATAAGTTTGCCGATCCCGTGGAACTGGAACGGATCCACCAGAAGATCTGATATGCTCATTATCCGCTGCGCTGCCTGTAAGCGAAAACTCTGGCGTTATGACAAGATCGGGCCCGGTGAGGTCCTTCGCTGTCACAAGGACCGGATAAAAAAAATCTTCGGAGCCCAAATCCGTGATGGCCGGGTGTACTGCAGCTGTGGTAAGGATATCGGCATCGACAAGGGCAGCTTCTACAAGATGATTGCCAAGGCCTTCACCTACAGGGGTACCAAACGCAACAGCTGAACTGTTGCCGGGCCCGGAGAATTACCATGGGTTTTTCCTTTCGGGAAAGTCTGCGCGCCGCCCTGCGCAGTGGCTTCCTCATCCTCAAACTGATCATTCCCCTCTATATTCTCGCCGACATTCTGCTCTACTTCGACCTTCTGCGGCACATCACCTTTCTCTTTGCGCCGGTGACCTCGGTCCTGCAGCTGCCCGCCGAGGCGGCCATGGCCATAGCCGGAGGCGTGTTCCTCAACCTGTACGCGGCCATTGCCTTTGCCGCTCCCCTGGGGCTGAGTCCCTACCAGTGGACCATCCTGGCGGTTTTTCTTGGCGTCTGCCATTCCCTCCCCGTGGAATCGGCGGTGATGAGGAAACTGGGCGTGGCCTACTGGTACTCGGCCCTGCTCAGGGTCATCATGGCCTTTGTCAGTGTCGGGCCGGTGATGCTGATGCCGGATTCCTTTTTCGGGGATCAGGCAACCTCCGGCCCGGTGACCCTGGCCCGGTACGACAGTTTCCTGCAGATGCTCAGGGGATCGCTTGGCGGATCGCTGCTCCTGTCCCTTAAGATCATCGGTCTTATTACCCTGATCATCTTTGTCATGGACTGGGTGAAATCCACCCGGTTCATGCAGGAGTATACCCGAAAGGTCAATACTTCCTTTTCCATCATTGTCGGCCAGCTGCTTGGTATCACCTATGGGGCCGGTATCCTGATCCGGGAGGTCAACGATGGTCACCTGAGCCGGGAGAATGTCTTCTATATCGCCACATTTCTCATGATCTGCCACTCTATCATCGAGGATGCCCTGCTCTTTGTCCTCTTTGGCGCCAGTTACTGGGTCATTGTCACGGTCCGCCTCATCGCTGCCTTTCTCTTCAGTTTTGTCCTTCTGCGGCTCTTTGACCGCCGGCTTGTACCCCACCAGACGGTCGAGTCCATTCCCCGCTGACTTTCAGGAACGATTGTCCGGCGCATGGCCCCTTGCTCCGCACTCTCCCTCAGGTCTTGCCGGTAACCTGCTATCCATTCCGGTCGGCGGCCTTTATCATCGGAGTTCTTCAGCCTCTTGAATCCGCTACGCGCAACCATGTTGTGGCGGGTATGGTGTATCTGGTCACAGGGTACGCACCAGATCGATATTTAAAGGGAAAAAATGTAACTCGCCTCAGGTGCCCCAGATTCGCGGTCTCCCTCCGGTCGCTTCGCTGTGCAGTCGTGGCTGTCCGCTATAACAGCGTAACAGCGAAGCGGTGTCTGGTGTCACCCTCTATGCGGACAGCCGCGACCGTGCAGATAAGCGACCGGAGGGAGACTTCGAAGATGGGGTGGCTGTGATGAGTTACGGTATGGTTGCGGCGGAACTGGCTTGAGGACAATGCTTGCAGGCCAAGGCTCGGCAGGGAGAGAAAAAGAACAATTGTTGTTGGATTGGTACTCCTGTTTTGTGCTATTATCAAAGGTATGACACTGAATTGTTTCTGTGATCTCTGTCTTGTGGGACGTGATATATCGCGGTCTGGATACAGGATCGTTTTTTTTCTTTTTCTGGCCCTCTGTTTCCTGCTTGTGGCACAGCAGCGGGAGGGGTGCGCCCATGAGGGCGAGGCCGCTCCCGGTTCGTCAGCCGGGGTTCCCGTCGAAACGTCATCTGACCCCGACGGCTCCGGTCTGCTGCTTACCCCCGAAGAAAAGGACTTTATCAGACAACATCCGGTCATCCGCATATCCAACCAGATTTCCCGCCCACCCTACGACTTCTACGAGGATGGCGAGGCCCAGGGTTTTTCCATCGATTACCTTCGTCTGCTGGCCAAGATTATCGGAGTTCAGGTTCAGGTCATCAGCGGCGACTGGGACCGGCTGGTGGAGCGTCTGCAGAAACGGGAGATCGATCTGCTCCACACGTGCCACATAACCGGTGACCTGCATCAGTTCTCCTACTTCACCACCGGCTACTACTCCATACGCTACATGATCGTCACCCAGTTCACCAACAACACCATCCGTTCCCTGGATGATCTGGAGGGCAAGATTCTGGCCATGCCGGCCTCGCTTCCTCTGACCACCTTTATTCGTGAGAGCTATCCCGGGATACGGATACTGGAGATGCGGTCCACCGGTGAGGCCATGGAAGCGGTGGCCTATGGCAGGGCCGATGCCCTCATCGAGGATTTTTTCACGGTGAACTATCTTTTTGAGAAACTTCTGCTCACCAATCTCAAGATCGCGGCCCGGGCCGAGGTCAGTGGCTGGGAGTCCAGTGACCTCTACATCGCAGTCCGTGACGACTGGTCCCTGTTCCATTCGCTCCTGCAAAAGGCAATGGATGCCGTCCCGGACGAGGCCATGCAGCAGCTCAGCCGCAAGTGGCTGTCCCGGTTCATGGGCGTCGACCACCAGGCAAGTGTCAAGCTGGCCCTGACCGACGAGGATCTGGTTTTCCTCAAGGAACATCCGACCGTCCGGGTCCTGACAAGGAAAAATTTTCCGCCCTTCAGTTTTGTCAGGGGCAGCGAGGTCAGCGGCTATGTCAACGATTATCTACGGCTCCTGGCCTCCAAGCTGGGGTTGGTGCTCGACTTTGTTCCCCAGGAGGAGCCGGTGGAGTCCGAGAGGATGGCTCCCCAGCTTTCGGAGCAGGGCATCGACATGGTCGGGTTGGTGGAGCCGCTTGACGGGAGCCCGCCTGATCTGCTGCTGACGGACCGTGGCATGGTTAACACGGTGAGTTCCCTGCTCAGCCGGGGCAGCAGGGACCGTTTTTCCGACCTGGAGAGTCTGCGGGGCAAGGTCCTGGCCGTGGTCCGGGGAACTCCTTTCGTGGCCCGTCTGCGCGAGCGTTTTTCCGATATCAACCTTCTGCTTACCGACAACACCATCATGAGCATGCAGAGCGTGCTCAGTGGGCGGGCCGATGCCGCCTTTGATAACTATGCGGTTTTCAATTACTACATGGAGGAGTATTTTTTCCAGGATCTGGTCATCACCCCCCTGGTGGGGGATGCGCTTTTCCCGGAAACCACCCTGCGTATAGGGGTCAGGGAAGATCTCTCCCAGCTGAAGACGATCTTTGACCAGGCCATGGCCCAGCTCTCCAGCGAAGAGATTCTTCGTCTCCAGGACCGCTGGTTTCGGGAGACCGCGGCCAGGGAAGGGGACGTCGGCAAACAGGTCAGCCTGACCACCATCGAGTCCAGCTGGCTGAAAAACAAGGGCAGTATCTCCATGTGTATCGACCCGGATCGTATGCCGCTGGAACGCATGGAAGAGGGGCATCATATCGGAATTGCCGCCGATTACGTGGAAATTTTCCAGAAGGAACTGGGAATCCCGATCCAGCTAGTCCCCACCACCAGCTGGAGTCAGAGCATTGAATTTGCCCGGAAGAGGAAGTGCGACATTCTCACTCTGGCCCTGGAGACCCCCGAGCGACGGGAATTTCTTGATTTCACCATTCCCTATCTCAACCTGCCCCTGGTTCTGGCCACCCGGACCGAGGAGCTGTTCGTGCCCGATATTACCGCCATTCACGACAGGAAGTTCGGTGTGGTCCGGGGCTATGCCTTTGGTAAATCCCTGCGCGACCGGTACCCGGAGATGCAGATCGTCGATGTGAAGTCGGTGGCCGACGGCCTGGATCAGGTTCAGCAGGGGCAGCTTTACGGCTTTATCGATACCCTGCCGACCATCGGCTATGCGATCCAGAACCAGTATGTGGGTACCCTGAAGATTGCCGGCAAGTTCGATGAAACCCTGGAGCTCAAGCTGGGAGTGCGAAACGACGAACCGCTTCTGCTCTCTGTCCTGAACAAGGCTGTGGCAACCATTGCCCCGGAACGACAGCAGCAGATACTGAACCGATGGATCTCTGTCAAGTATGAAAAAGGTATTGATTACAAGTTGTTGTGGAAGATTCTCTCGGGTATCGGGGTGGTGGGCCTGTTCCTGCTCTACCGCTACTGGGCGCTTAACAAGTACAACCACAAACTTGAGGTTCTGTCGGTGACCGACCGGCTGACCCAGGTGTACAACCGCCTCAAGCTTGATGATATTCTCAACGCCCAGCTGGCCTTCTTCAAACGAAGCCACCAGGTTTTTTCAGTGATCCTGGTCGATATCGACTACTTCAAGAAAGTTAACGATTCTTACGGCCATCTTGCCGGTGACGAGGTTCTGGTCGGGTTTGCCCGCATCATCGGTCGAACCATCCGCACGACGGATATTCTCGGCCGGTGGGGCGGGGAGGAGTTCCTGATTATCTGCCCTGATACCGATCTCAAGGGTGCCATGACCCTGGCAGAAGTGCTGCGCCGGGAGATCAGCGAGCATGAATTCCCGGAAGTCGGCCACATGACTGCCAGCTTCGGGGTGGCCGAGTACAATGACGAGGAATGTACCGGCAAGGATCTGATCCAGCAGGTGGACCAGGCTCTGTATGCGGCCAAGGAAGGCGGGCGCAACCAGGTGCGGCAATACCGCCACAAGCGGCTGGTCCGGGTTGTGTGAGAGCAGCCATGGAGCGGGACCGGAAGAGAAAAGGAGTGGTGCTCTCCTTTCATCCCACCCTTCCCGGTGATCGTTTTATCTGGGAGCGCGGCAGCCTGGGGCCCGGGGAACTCGAGTGGGTCCGGGAAGCCCGGGCGGTTCTTTTGCCGCAGACTGTGGCACGGGAGCTTTATTATCTGGTCCGCTACCACTGCCCGGCGGTTTTTCCCAACTATGACCTGCGGTTCCGGTGGGAGGGCAAGGTGGGGGATACCATGCTGTTCTGGAGCCTGGGTGTGCCCCATCCCGAGACCCGTATCTATCCCCGGGTCGAGGCCCTGGAGCATGATCATCCGGCCATGGACTACACCGCGATCCAGCCCCTCTATCCCTGCGTGGTGAAGGCCAGTTCCGGTGGGGAAGGATCCCACACCTGGCTTGTCCGCAGCCGGGACGAACTGGCTGAAGTGGTTCACCGTCTCAAGGAACTGGAAAATGAGGGATACCACGGGTTCGTGATTCAGGAGTATGTGGGCCGGGTGGAGCGGGACCTGCGGGTGGTGATCATCGGTGACCAGGTTCTGAGCTACTGGCGGATCAATCCGGGGTTTTACAAAAACGTGGCCCGGGGCGGCGAAATCGATCCGGAGAGTGATCCGGAGCTCCAGGCCATCGGCCGGGAGCAGGTGGCCCGGTTATGCGAGCGGACCGGAATCAATCTGGCCGGTTTTGATCTTATCTTTCCCCGGGAAGCGATCAGCCCCTTTTTCTGGAGATCAACTATACCTTTGGCCGCAAGGGACTGGACGGCAGCCGGGGCTACCAGGAATTGCTGGAGACGGCGGTGAACCGCTTCCTGGAATCTTCGGGCCGGGACACCACGCCGGCAGACTCTTTGCTCTGATAGAAAAAAACGTTACGATTTTCCGAGGGAAGAGGGACTTTTTGGCTCTTGGTGCTTTTTTTGTCTGGTTACAGCTCCTGCTCTGGCTGCCTTCCTGGGCGTCGGCCGGGGAGGTCGTGGTTCTGCAGCCGGAAAATCCGGGCCTGGTGCTTGCGCCCTGCCTTTCGGGACCAGGGAGGTGCAACACCGCAATTTTCTGTTCCGAATATCCATTCCTCCGGGGACCCATACCTGGTATGCGCGCATCGAGACCGAAAGCGCCATGTTTTTTCCCATGATCCTGGGAACGAACAACCGTTCTGGACGAGAGACCATGATGCCCAGTTTGGCCTGGGAATGTACCAAGGTATCATGCTGGTCATGGCGCTCTCTAACCTGTTCATCTTCATTTCACTCCCTTGGGGCCGCCGGGAATGGCCCGGAGATCAGTCGAGCTTGATCCGTAGTTCGATTTCGCCCATTTTGTCGGTGGCCTTCAGGGTGGAGACAAAACCGGCCACGGTGGCGGCAAGGGATTCCTGGACAAAATCCTTGAGCACCACCCGGGAGCCGTTGACCAGCAGGGTAACTTTCTCCTGGTTTTTATCCCGGTCCTGCAGAAAACGCTTTTCAATGAACTCCGCGATTTCCCTGCTTTCGTCGAGCCGGAAAATATAGTCGCCGGTCACCGGCCGGTCGGTGGCAATGGCGATCACGCCGTTGACCTGGTTGCGCAGTAGCTCGCCCTCCCCGCGGGCCACCTCGATCTTGGCCACCTGTCGCTCGTGTTTGAATCCTTCGCCGATCACCATATCCACATCGGGAAAGAAGCGAAAGGCCAGGGTGGTCAGATCCATGCCGGGATTTTCCGTCCGCATGACCATCTGGTCCGGGGCGATCAGAGTAATGGAATCGGCCCCGGCCTGGAGATATGTATAGGTGTCGGTTCCCGGCTGATCAAAGACAATACCGGTTTCCTTGGTATGCTTGATCACCGCGATCCGGTATCCGCGCTCCTTGAGATGGGCAACAACCTGGCTGGCAAGGGTTGTCTTGCCTGAATCGTGCCAGCCGATGAAGGTGACGATGGGCGGCATATCCATTCTCCGTAGGAAAAAAGGCGGGCCCCCTTGGGGGTCCGCCTGGTGTTTTTTTGAAGCTGGAGGAGAATGACCTGCCGTTTCAGATCTTGTAGCGGCTGTGCAGTATCTCCACTTCCTCCCGCGGTTTGTAGCCGGTTATCATACTCTGGATTGAGCCTTTGATGGCAAAAAGCGACATGTAGAGGTGGGTGAGAAAGAAGGCCACCAGCGCCATGCCGAGAAAGTTATGGATAATGACCATGAGCCGCAGTTGGTCCACCGGGCCCTGGAAGGTGTAGAGCAGATAACCGGTGTACATCATACCACCGCTGCCCAGAGTGCACAACCAGAACCAGATCTTTTGCCCGGCATTGAACTTGCCGGCCGGAACGGGTTTTTTCTTTTTACTCAGGTAGCCCCCGAGAATGAGGAACCAGGCCAGGTCATAGGGGCGGGGCAGCATGTCGACAAACCAGATGGCAAACATGATCGGCACATCCACTGCCAGAATGGCGGCCGAGGCAATATGGACCAGCCTGGCGGTATGGACCGGGGTGCCGCCGCCGAAAAACTTGCCGAAGATAATCATCAGGCCCGTGATCACCAGCAGGGAGAAGGAGACGGCTCCGATCAGGTGAATGATCCTGGTGAACAGGCTGAAGTAGTATACCTGGTCGCCATCGTGGGCAAAGACCTTGGGGCCGATGGTGAGGTAGTGGAGCAGGAAAACCGTGGGCACGATGGTGATAATGAGCAGGAAGGCACGGTTGAAGAGAAAGGCCTGCAGGTTGGTGAACTGCTGACCATAGACCTGCCAGTCACCGGTAATGAGCTGGTTGAACTGATGCAGGGAGGCGGTGGATGGCGCTGAACCGAATCCGCTCAGCAGCTGCACGCTCCCGGCATAGACAAAGCCGGTTACCAGAACCAGTAAACCGGCGCCAATGGAAAGAGAATATGTTTTCATCCTCATCTGGATATTCCAGTTGAATAAGGGTTGGTCTGAAACTCAGGCAAAGATCAAGCCCGGTGAACCAGGAACCGGAGAAATAATCGGCTCCTGGTCCATCGGTCCGTCGCTCCATCCGGGTACCGATTCCCCTGTCGCAGGGGCACAGCCCGGAAAGTGGAATCTGGTTCAGGCAAAGGCGGCACCCTTCCCATTGGAACGGTGCCGCTGGTCTTGATGGAACGGGTTATTTTTCCTTGTACGCCTTGTCCCAGCCCCAGGCTTTGGCCCCGGAGCCACGCTTGACCACCCGTTCCCGGAAGACATCGGCCACCACATCGGCGTCACCGGCCATCAGCGCCTTGGTGGCGCACATGGCAGCGCAGAGAGGGACCTTGCCCTCGGCAATCCGGTTCTGGCCATAGAGCTTGCGCTCCTCGCGGCTGAAGGTTTCCTCCGGGCCGCCGGCGCAGAACGTGCATTTGTCCATGGCGCCCCGGGCCCCGAAGACCTGGCCACTGGGAAACTGCGGCGCTCCAAAGGGGCAGGCCATGAAACAGTAGCCACAGCCGATGCAGGTCTTCTTGTTCACCAGGACGATACCATCGTCCCGCTGGTAGATGGCATCCACCGGACAGACGGCGATGCAGGGAGCATCGGCGCAGTGCATGCACGAGACCGAGATGGACCTTTCTCCGGGTTTGCCTTCATTGATCGAGACGACCCGGCGGCGGTTGACACCCACCGGGACCTGATTGCCTTCCTTGCAGGCAATCACGCAGCCGTTACAGTCGATGCAGCGTTCCACATCGCATAGAAATTTCATTCGTGCCATTTATTCATACCTCCGAAAGGGTTTATGCACGTTTGACCCGGCAGAGTCCATCTTTGGTCGCCTGAATCTGGGTGATGATATCATAGCCGTAGTTGGTGACCGTGTTGGCCGATTCGCCGATAACATAAGGCTCATGTCCCTTGGGATATTTATCCAGCAGGGAATCACCCATGAGCATGCCGCCAAAATGGAAGGGCATGAAGATCGTGGCCTCGTCCACCCGCTGGGTAACCTTGGCCATGACCTTTACCCTGCCACCTTCCGGCGATTCGATCCAGATCATCTCACCGTTGCGGATCCCCAGATCGTTGGCGGTTTTCGGATTGATCTCCGCATACATATCCGGGGCCAGCTCGGCCAGGTACTTGTTGCTGCGTGTTTCCGCTCCGGCTCCCATGTGCTCGACCATCCGCCCGGTGGTGAGTACCAGCGGGAAGTCCTTGGACATTCCGGGTTTCTGCTCGCTCTTGTACCTGGTGAAGACCCGGTAATGGTTTGGCTTGTCCTCGTAGGTCGGATACTTGGGAATCAGATCCGGCCGCGGCGAGTGCAGCGGTTCACGGTGGACGGGTACCTGGTCAGGGAAGGTCCAGACCACACAGCGGGCCCGGGCATTACCAAAGGGGGCCATGCCACGCCTGATCGCTTCCTTGATGGTTTTCTGGGACAGGTCGGTCTTCCAGTTGGTTCCTGGAACGATATCCTTGAACTCCGGATAGCCACCCATGACCTCACTGCCCGGGTTGGCCACACCCTTGGCGGCCAGCTGGTTTTCTGTCCGGCCACTCATGGAGTAGGTGTGTTCCAGGCCGAACCGGTTACGGAACGGCAGGCCACCCTTGGCAACCGGCTTGGAGATATCGTAGAGGATCGGGGTACCCGGATGTTCCTCGGTCCAGCAGGGCCAGGGCAGGCCGTAGTATTCCCCGTTGCACGGGCCACCGTTGGCCTGCAGGGTGTCGATATCAAAGGTATGCCAGTTTTCGGTATGCTTCTTGATCCGCTCGGGTGTGGGACCGTTGTACCCGATGGTCAGAGAGCCCCGGCCCAGCTCGCGGGTGATATCTTCGGGTACCTGTTTGATGTTCTTGTAGAACTTGTCGGCAAACCCGAGGCGCTTCACCAGCTCTTCCATGATCTGGTAATCATCCTTGGAATCGTAGATCGGGTCAACCACCTTGAAACGCCACTGGAATTGACGCGAGGTCGAGGTTACCGAGCCCGAAGTTTCGTACTGGCTGGAACTGGGCAAGAGATACATGTTGTCCTTGTCGCTCAGCGCCGAGGCCATGGTGGGGAAGGGATCCACCACCACGATGAGATCGAGCTGGTCATAGGCTTTCTTGACCTTGTGGAACATGGAGTTGGAACTCACACCGCAACCCCACTGGATGAGGGCCTTGATGGGCGTGTACTGTTCAATCTTCTCTTCCTGGATGACACCCTCGAACCAGCGCGACAGGGTGAATCCTTTTTTGTTCATCCATTTCTTTTCCTTGAACCGGGACACGATCCACTCATAGTCCACGTCCCAGACCCGACACCAGTGCTTCCATGAACCGTCCTTGAGGCCGTAATAGGCCGGCAGGGAATGGGAGAGAATGCACATGTCGGTGGCACCCTGGACATTGTCGTGGCCGCGGAAGATATTGGTTCCGCCGCCGGACTTGCCCATGTTGCCGAGAACCAGCTGCAGGATGCAGAAGGTCCTGGTTATGGAGGAGCCGATATGATGCTGGGTTCCACCCATACACCAGGTAAGGCTGGTGGGCCGGTTGGTTGCCAGCAGCTTGGCGATGCGCCTGGTCTCCGATGCGGGAATACCGGTGATTTCCTCAACGACCTCGGGTGTGTAATGGGCGGCTTCAGCGGCCATTTCCGGGAAGCCGGCTACCCGGGTCCTGATGAATTCCTTGTCGTGCCAGTTGTTCTCGATGATGGTGTTGATGAGCCCCATCATGAAGGCCGCGTCCGTACCCGGACGGATGCGGACAAAATCGGTTGCCTTGGCGGCAAGCTTGGTATAGCGCGGGTCGACGACGATCAGCGGCGCGTTGTTGACCTCCTTGGCATACAGGATGTGCTGCATGGCCACCGGATGGGCCTCGGCCGCGTTGGACCCGATAAAGATCATGGATTTGGCATGCCTGATATCGTTCAGGCTGTTGGTCATTGCCCCGTAACCCCAAGTGTTGGCGACACCTGCCACCGTTGTGGAGTGTCAGATACGGGCCTGGTGGTCAATGTTATTGGACCCCCAGAAGGCGGCGAATTTCCTGTGCAGGTAGGCCATCTCGTTGGAGACCTTGGCCGAACCGTTGAAGTGCAGCGCGTCGGGACCGTCCTTTTCCCGGATGGCGAGCAGCTTTTTGCTTATCTCGTCCATGGCCTGATCCCAGGAGATCTTCTGCCATTTGCCACCGACCTTTTTCATCGGGCTCTTGAGCCGTTTTTCACTGGTGACCATGTCGATGGCGCCGGCACCTTTGCAGCAGTGCCCGCCCAGGGAGATGGGATGATCCTGGGCCACTTCCTGGCGGACCCAGACCCCGTTCTGGACTTCGGCGATGATGCCGCAGCCAACCGAGCAGTAGGTACAGATGGTTTTGACCTTCTTGGAACCCGGGTAGGCTGCTTTTTTTGTTGTGGCCGCCGAGGCTGTCGCGGTCAGTTTTGTGGTCATTGCCGCGCCGGTGAGGGCCGCTGTGGCCGCCGAGAGCTTGAGAAACGAACGGCGGGCAAGTTTCGGGTTGAGCGTGATCCGGGAAGAACTGTTCCCCGGAACCGAGGTGGAACTGGTAAAGATTTTTTTTCTGGCCATGGTACCCCTCCCTTATGACCTGAGTGTTTTGTAATAATCCTTGAAGGCGGCTGTTTCCCGGTACAGAACTTCGTCCTGTACCTGCCGGCTCCCGGAGGTCCGGGTCGCCCGGGCCGGCCGGGATGCCGTCACCACGCCGGCGGCCACGGCCGAGCCGGCAAGCAGTGATTTGAGAAACGATCGTCTGGAATCATCCTGTCTCTGTTGCATACTTGATCCTCCTGTTTCAGGTTTGGACACGTCCACTGCGTCATCAACCCGTTGATATGGTTTGTCCGTTGTCCCGGTCACCTTACTCTGAATCGACAAGTGCCTGTGCCCTGTGTCGGCGTCTTGAGAAGAGGCGGAATTTCAGAGCCATGTCTTCGGACGACAGGTGGAATGAAGGACATCGGCCCCATCCAGCTGACATCAACTATCTCTCCTCCCGGTTTTCAGCCGGGGTTTCGCCCTTGTCCAGGAGCCCTTTCTCCAGGATCAGGTATCCCCTGAGAAAATCGCCGCAGGCCGTATAGAACGGAGCCTGGCCGGTTGCCTGCAGCGCCCCGGTAAAGCCCTGGCACAGGGGATCGAGGAAGCGGTGCAGCAGGGTGGCCTGGTACAAAGCGGTATCGCGTTCTTTTTTTGTCTGTTCCTCTATAAGGGTAGCCAGGGCATCGAGCATGAGGACCAGGGAATCTTCCGGCTCCTTGACCGACTCGTCCTTGACAATACCGGCGCGTTGAAGGAAATCACGGTAATCCACCAGGCTGGGACCAAAGCTGCGCCCGTCCACGTAGTAGGACATCACTGTATTGATCTGGTCTTCACTGGTTGGATCGATGAACAGATGATAGTACTCATCCTGGATCTCCTTGAGGGTCTTCTCTTCGAGCAGTTCCCCCAGCCTCCGGACCGCCTGGTCAAAAGCCGGATTGATCACATCGCCGGCCAGGGCCGAGACGATGCCCCGCCAGCGGCTCATACGTTCGGCATCCGGTTCATCAATGAAAAAAGATTTGATCAGATCCAGGAACCGCAGCCGGATCCGCCCCAGTTCCCTGTCGGTTACGTCTGTCATTGATTTCCCTGTTCGTAGAGTTTTATCACTCGGCAGTCTTCACAGTATTCCAGCAGGTTGTTGTCTTCCAGCAGGTCCCGGGATCGGAGCACAGCCATGACCTTCATAAAGCTTTTCCGGGTGCCGAAGACCTTGCCGCAAAGGCTGCAGGTGAGTGGTTCAGCCCTGGTCAGTTCTTCGGGCTGGAAAAAGTCAGGTTTCAGGCCCAGCCCGGGTGATGCGGAAAGCGCTTTTTCCGGACAGACCTGCACGCAAGCGTTGCACTGGACACAGAGGGCTGGAAGATGATTGAGGGTAAAGCTGCCGCTGTCAGCACTCAGGGCCTCGATATGGCACTCGCCCAGGCAGGCCAGGCAATGGGTGCACCGGTCCTGGTCGCAGGCAATCCGGCCGAAGCGGGCGAAGGGAGGTCCCTCAAGGATGGTGTCCAGCCCGTGTTCCGTAACCAGGAAGTACAGCAGGTCGGTCAGCTTATGTCGACGGTTGATGAAACCAGGGTTCCTGTACAGGCTGCAGCGGGCCGGAGCCGGCAGGTCCAGTCGGGCCGGCAGTTCAGCGGGCGAGGTGCATTGGATGAAAACAGGACTCTCCGGCAACTGGGCGGCTACATGGTTGGTGAGCTCGATCTGGTCCGCCAGGGACCTGACGGGACCTGTCCCGGGTCCAAGGAGCAGGATCCGGCCGGCACCGCGGGCCATGAGATAGAGAAAATGCATGGCGGTGAGCGCCTCAACCAGCGGGTATTCCAGGAAAAAAACTCCTTCCCATCGGCGGTTTCGGTTGTGCCACCAGAAGCTGTGCAGGTCCTGTTCGGGACCGATGACAACCGTGGTACCGGGCTGCAGTTCGATGGAGCCGAAGTACTCCACGAACTCCCGGTCGGGAAACCGCTGGTACTGCAGGGCGCCGGTGGGGCAGGCCGCCAGGCAATCGCCGCATTCCACGCAGAGGAGATGGTCGATATGAATGGTGTCTTCTTGCCTGGAGATGGCGCCGTGGCCGCAGGCCGCCATGCAGGCGTCACAGCCGCCGTCATGTTTCGCGCTGTACTGGCAGATCGACCGATCGAAACCAACCACTTCCTCCACCTGGGCGGCATAGATAGAGGCAAAGAGCCGGTCCAGCTCCTGTTCGGTGAAGATAGTGGCGGCCTTTTCAGGCCGGGAGATCCCGGTGCCTTCAAGGAGGAGAACCGCCGGTACCCTAAGTTCTCTCTGTTCTACCCCGTGGAGATCGATGGCCGCCTGGGGACAGACGGTGACGCATTGCCCGCAGAACGAGCAGCGATCAAGATCCAGAAAGAGACGTTCGGAGAGGCAATGCTCCGGGCAGACGGGACCGCATTCTCCGCAGTAGGTGCATTTCTGTGGATCGATCGGGTTTCTAACCCGGAAGGAGAGGTGATTCTCCCGGCCGATGCTACGCAGCTCCAGGTCGTCCACCGTGACAAAATCCGGATCGCTGCCCCGGGTCAGCAGGGGCTCGATCTCCAGGACCCCGCCGTATCGATCAACAAAGTCGCGCAGTTTCGAGGCTTCAGGTGCGAGAACCGCCACCCTGGGATCCGGGTCCAGGGTATAGGAGCGGAAGGACTGGCTGCTTTGGCGGGTCAGTTCGGCCCGGGCCCGGGTGGTCATCTCGGCCTGGCTGTATTTTCCCAGGTCACCGTTGACCTGCAGGGTCGGCGACAGGGGAAAGGGAGAATCGGGATGGATTGCGGGAAAGCCGCCGGCCAGGAGAATGTCGCGCTCTTTGTTGCCGGGACAGGTAAAGGGGGTGCCTGGATATTGCGGCGCGGGAACCGTGGAAAAAACCGGATCTGCTCCCTTGCCATACTTCAGCAGGTATGCTGAATACTGTTTCATGTACGGTTCATCCTCTGGAAGAGACAGAAAACTGTGGAGCCCGGCCGGAAGATATCTGGCCTGCTGCCATGTTTCACGGGTTTATTATATCCTGTTACCAACAGATATATTATTAGTTAATGGCGCAAGGAAATAAATCAGGAGGAAGCTTTTTTTGCTGTAGGTTCAAGACTGATTTATTTGTAGGGTTTTTACCTACAGGGTGGAATCGTTGGGGCCGAGCGATTCCTGCTCGGCCCATAGGACGGCACGGCGGGTCAGCTCGGTACCGTTTTTCAGGCCCAGTTTTTGCTTAATGCGATCTCGATAGGTACCGATGGTCTTGATGCCCAGGTTCATCTGCAGGGCGATCTCCCTGGTGGAGAGACCGCTGCCGATGAGGCGGAATACCTCCAGTTCCCGGTCGGTGAGCAGGTCCACCGTGGACGTTCCCTGGTCCCTGGAACCCTGGTGCATCCTGTCCAGCAGAACAGAGACCATACCGGGACTGACATGGATCTGGCCCTTGCGGATATTGCGCAGGGCGCAGATAACCGATTCGGAGGCCTCCTTTTTCATGATATAGCCGCGGGCGCCGGCCCGGAGGGCCCTCTCCGCCCAGACCGTTTCGTCGTGCATGGACAGGACCAGAATCGCTATGTCGCGGCCGGAGCTGCGGATCTCCCTGATCAGCTCCAGGCCGTTGTCATCGGCCAGGGTGATGTCGATGATGGCCATGTCCACTTCCTGCTCGGCCAGCGCCCTGCGGGCCTCTTCCATGTCCGCCGCCAGTCCGCAGACCACGAAATCGTCTTCCTGGTTGAGCAGCTCGCGCATGCCCATGCGGAAAATGGGATGGTCATCGACAATGAGAACCTTTGTTTTCACTTGAACACCTTTCCCTCAAGGGTTACCATCGTGCCCCCGGTCGGGCCGGGCTCGATGTTCAGGCTGGCTCCGATGGCCTTGGCCCGGTACTGCATGGTGTGCAACCCCATGCCTTTTTTGCTGTCCTTTTCCGCAAAACCTTTCCCGTTATCGATGATGCGCACCGACAGGTGGAGATGTTCGCGTCGGACGATGATCTCGATCTTCTCCGGACGGCCATGCCGGGCGGCGTTGAACATGGCCTCGCGGATGATGTAGTATACATGGGAAGCCTGGTTGGTGGCAACTTCTTCCACCTGCGGATCAATGGAGAGGCTGCACCGGACCGGGAAGAGCTGTTCCAGCTCCACCACCAGTTCTTCGATGGCCGCCTTGAGGCCATACTCTCTGATATGGACAGGGTAGAGCCCCCGGGAGAGACGACGGGTTTTTTCGATGGCCTCCCGGATCAGCTCCCGGATGGCGCCGAGTTGTTCGGCCTCGGCCGGGACCTCTTTTTCCAGCTTCTGCTGCAGGACCTTGCTCAGAAGTTCCACCCCGCTCAGGTGGGAGCCTAGATCATCGTGCAGGTCGCGGCCGATCCTGCTCCGTTCCTCCTCGCTGATGGCGATCACCTGTCTCTCCAGGATGGCTCGCTCCTTTTCCGAACAGATCTTCAGGACATGGAGCCACATGCCCTCCAGCAGCATGGTCATCTGCCGGATGTCGGAGTTGTCGTAGTCGCGACTGCTGTCGCAGACCCCGGCCACCAGGACCACTCTGGAGTCGTTGCTGATCGGCACGTCCAGACGACGACGCACCGGTCGGCTGTAGGGATAGGCCGGGAAACGGTTGGTCTGGGCCGTGGTATTGAGAATGAATGGCTTTTTCTTCAGCACGCAGGTGCCTATCAGGTCGCCTTCTTCAACGGACCTGGGAGCGGCGTTATCATCCGGTCCCAGGCCGAACTGCCCGGTATGGATGGTGACCCGGGAGCACAGGGTCGCATGGGTCTGGGTGTTGTTGACCAGGGCGATGTAGCCGGAGGCAGAGCCGGTGATCTGGACAATGCGGTGGAGAACAAAATCATACTTGTCCCGGATATCATGGCCCTCCATCATCCCGAGCTGGAGCAGGGTGTCGAGCCGCAGTTCGTCCCTCCGGAGGATGCGTTCCTTCTGGATCCGGTCGTCCACCATGGTGTTGGCCAGCCGGGCCAGGTCTTCGAACTCGGCAAAGGCCAGATCCTGGTCCCGGATCTTGACCTGGTTGTCGGCTGCCTTGCGGAAGAAGTCGGTGAACAGGCTGATACCGTGCTTGATTTTGCTTGAATGATAGTAGGCCAGGCCCAGAAGAAAGAGGACCGCCACGGCAAAAAGGCCGATGAAGATGAAGACGTTTTTAAAGGAAATCGTCACATAGGTGCGGGTTTCCTCGGTAATGGCCTTTTCCATGGATGCCATGGACATGTCGGTGGCCAGGATCCAGTTCCAGTCCGGATAGGCCTGGACATAACTGAGCCGCTGGCCGCTCTTTCTGGAACCTCCCTGGTTCATCTGGTAGTGGATATAATGTTCCCCCTCCGGTTTCAGGGCGGCCTCCAGCATGGCCCGGCCATAGGGTGTTCCCTGGCTGCCGACCAGATCGGTGATGGATCGGCCGATGAATTTTTTCTCCGGATGACTGATAATGGTCCCGTCGAAGCGGAAGCAGAGGATGAACCCGTCTTCGTCAAAGCGTATGTCCTGGATGGTGGAGAGGATATCCTCCTGGAGGAGGTGTTCCATGGCCTCGTTGGATACGGCGGCGCCGATGTACCAGTCGAACGGAGCGAAATACTTGACAAAGAGAATGCCGGGAAAACTTCTGTCCCCCACATCTTCTTTCATGAACCGGTAGCGGTAGATCCCGGCACCCTTGTCCCGGAGAATCCTGATGATTTCCGGAGGCAGCGAGCGGCCTTGCCCGTCTGGAAGCCGCCCGATCTTTAACCCTTCAAGAAAAGGGTTGTCGGCAAAGAGGTCAATGGTACCCTCCTCGAGGCGGCCGGCGAAATAGGAGCCCCGGCCGTTGTTCCAGCGGATGGGGCGGAGGATTTCGGCCACCATGGCCCGCAGCTCGGGAGTATTCTTTTCCTCCCGGTACATGCGGTAGATGTGCGAGGCGATGGTGTAGGCGGTACGGACCTTCTCCCGGAGCTCGTTTTCAACCCGCATGTCGGCCTGGGAGCGGCGGTGCACGATGAACCCCAGCATGTTGTCCATCTCTTCCCGTACCCGGGCCTGGTACAGCTCCCGGTAGGTGTGGCGGATATTGGCGATGCTTTCCCGGTAGGTCTGATACTCGTTGATTATCCAGAAGATGCCGATAAAAAAGGCCAGGGCCAGAATGACCAGGAGCGAGGCCCGGAAGGGGGCATAGGAGAGGGAGGGACGCCGTCTCGTTGCGGGCATATCTTTCCCCTTCATCGCCTCTCTCCGTCCTGTACCTTCTGGATCGCCGGATAGATGGTGGTCAGGTAAATGGACTCCATGCCCTGGTGGTCGGTCGGGCCAAAATCCAGCACCACGCCACCGAGATCGAAGCGGCCGATCTTTTCCATGGTGTCGATGAATTTTTCCCGGGTGAGTTCACCGGGTACGGCCCTGGCAATGGCGGCAAAAAGTTTGCCGGCAATGTAGCCTTCCAGGGTAATGAAGCCGATGGGGTAGTCCCGCTGGTACTTGTGCATGGCGTTGCGGTATTGGCGGATAAGGGGAATCCGGATGTCCCAGGGGTAGGGTACCACCTGGGAGACGATCACCTGGTCGCCATGGGGTCCCAGGACCTGTTTGAGGCTTTCGGTGCCGACAAAGGAGATGTTTGCAAATATCCGCGCGCTCTTGTTCCTGGCTTTGCTCAGCTTGATGAATTCAGCGCAGGCCGCGTACGTCCCCACCAGAATCACGGCCTCGGGCTCTGCCCGGTATATTTCCCGCAGCCCGCCCATGACCGCGATGGTGTTTCTCTCGTAACTGCCCCGGGACACCAGTTCCATCCCGCGGCGCCTGAGGGCCTGTTCGATACCCTTGAGGCCGTCAAAGCCGTAGGAGTCGTTCTGGTAGAAGCAGGCGATCCGGCTGATCTTTTTCTGGTCCGTGAGGTAGGAGACCAGTTTTTCCATCTCCTGGTAGTAGCTGGCCCGGACATTGATCACGTAGCGGCGAAACGGGGTCCGCAGAAGCTCCGCTCCGGTGAAGGGGGCGAAGAAGGGGATCCGGTACTGCTCGACGATGGGGATCACCGCCTTGGAAGTGGGGGTGCCCACTTCGCCGATGAGGAGGAAGACCTGATCGCTCTGGATCAGCTCCAGGGTGTTGCGGATGGCCCGGTCCGGTTCATACCCGTCGTCGCGGCTGAGGAGGACGATATTCCGGCCCCTGATACCGCCTTCGTCGTTGATCTCGGCCAGGGCGGCCTGGAGCCCGGCCCGCATCTCCAGGCCCAGGTTCTTGGCCGGTCCACTGAGCGCGCAGGACTGGCCAAGAACCAGCGGCGGAAGGGAGTCGCCGGTCCGGGCCATGGCCATGGTGGCAAGGCTTAGAAAAAGGAGGCCCGCTAGCAGCCAGGCGCGGTAGTGGCGCGCCCTTTTTCCCGGTGCCTTTTTCTGGTTCAAAACGGTATGCCACATGGTTTCAGGATGTCCTGTTCCGTTGCCCATTGTCAGCTGGCCGAGGATGGGGTGCTGTGCTTTCCAGACTGGAATGCAAAATTTCGCATGGCAAACTTGTACCAGATTTGTTTTCCTCCCACTACCCAAAATACCCGGACGGTGGACTGATTCATGATACTCCGGATGGGCCCGGCAAAAGCGTAGCCTTCCGGCTTGTTATTTGGCCCGATTTGTTGTTGATTGGAGCCGGGACCCATGGAGCCGCACAGGGACAGGGAGGATGTTTTGGTGTATGTGCAGTCAGATATCAGCTGTCGGGATGGAGATCGGTGTCTGATCGGTCTGGAGCAGGCCCGCAGCATGATTTTGGAGATCCCCTTTCTGGAGCAGGAGAAGGTGGCCCTTGACCGGGCCTGTGGCCGTATAGCGGCCCGGGACATCCGGGCGACGTCGGATTGCCCTTCTCTTGATGCCTCACTCAAGGACGGGTATGCTGTCTTTTCTCCGGACCTGGAAGGTGCGTCTAAGTCCAGCCCGGTGGCCCTTGAGATCTCCGGGACGGTCACGGCCGGCCAGGGAGATGGGGATGTTTTGCTGCATCCGGGGCATGCCGTGCGGATCATGACCGGTTCGGTCCTGCCCCGGGGAGCCACCGCGGTCCTGGCCGCGGAATTTGCCCGGGAAGAAGAAAATGGGCGCCGGGTGATCGCTCTGCGTGATGCCGGACCCGGGCGCAATATCCTGGCCCGGGGCAGCGATGTCCGGGCCGGCACAGTGCTTGCCCGGGCCGGTACCCGTCTTTCTCCGGCCGGGGTCGGCCTGCTGGCCGCCGGTGGGGTTGCCTGCCTTGATGTGGTCAGGAGACCGCGGGTGGTGATCGTGGCCACCGGCAGTGAGCTGGTTGCGCCCGGTCAGCCCATCGGTCCGGGCCAGGTGGCGGCCAGCAACATGGTAACACTGGCGGCGGAACTGGAGAGGATCGGGATCCAGGCCGAAACCGTCATCATCCGGGACAACCTGGAGCAGCTCGCCCGGGAACTCCATCCCTTGATGGAACGTTTTGACGTGGTTTTGACCTGCGGCGGGGTCCTGGACGGGGATAAGGATTTTACTCTGGAGGCCATGGACCGCCTGGGGGTAGAGATGCGGTTTCGCCGGGTCCGGGTGGGGCCCGGCAAGGGAGTGTGCATGGGTTGGCGCCGGGAGACCCTGGTCTTCAACCTGCCCGGCGGCCCGCCATCCAACCATGTGGCCTTTCTGCTCCTGGCCCTGCCGGGGATTCTGCGGCGGGGCGGTGTGCAGGATCCTTTTGCCAGTCGGATCCATGCCGCTGCCAGTGGTTGGTTGCGCGGCCAGGAGGGGTGGACCCAGGTCATTTACGGCCGGTTGCGGGAAAAAAATGGACAGCTTGTGGCCAGTCCCCTTTTGGGAATGAGCCGGTTGCAGGCCATGGCAGTGGCGAATTGCCTTATTGAAATACCTGAACAGAAAGCGGCCCTGGAGGCCGGAGAGATAACAACAGTATGGAAGATCGTGTAACGCTTGTTCAGAACACAACAGTGGTGACCCCGGATGGCCGGGAAGACCGTGAAGAATGCCTGGCCATTGAGGTGCCGTACAAGGTGGCGCTCAATGATCGGGAAATCGGGGCCTCCATGGTGCTGGAGACAGGGCTTGAGGAATTCGGAGCCGGATTTCTTTTCGGGCAGGGCTATATTACCGCGCCAGGCCAGGTGCGGGAGGTGCTGGTCTGTCCCGAGGGACGTATCTCCGTGTATGCGGACGTGGATGATGATGCTGAGCCAAAGGAGGTTATTGTGACATCCGGTTGTGGGGGTACCGGCAAGATTTCCCGGGAAATGCTGGAGGGCGCTTTTGATCCGCTTCAGGAGTACTCGATTACCTTTGACGAGATCCGCCGGTTTATCCGCCAGGTGCTTCACGCTTCACCACTGGGTCAGGCCACCCATTGTGTGCATGGGTGCGGGTTCTGGGCCGATGGGAAACTGCAGGGTTTTTACGAGGATGTGGGGCGCCATAATGCCGTAGACAAGGTGATTGGCGCCATTTTGCTGGGGAAATTCAGTGCCCGGGGTGCCATCTACACCACCGGTCGGCTGACCTCGGACATGGTGCTCAAATGCGCCCGGATAGGGATTCCCATCATCATGTCACGCACGGCCCCCTCTTCCCTGGGTCTTGCCATTGCCCGGCGGGCCGGGGTGACCCTTGCCGCCTATGCCCGTCCGGAACGGGTCAATATCTTCAACGAATCCTTCCGAATCATAACCGACTGACCCCCGCCTTTTCCGGTTTCGCCCGGTAGCTTTCAGCCCGCTTTTTTCCTCTTCGTTCCTTCGTGTCTTGGCCGGAGGACCTTCCTCGCGGCTCATGCTGTCATTTTAAGTTAATACTGGTTAATTAAAGATTGAAAAAGAGATAGTGCTCTTGTATATGGAGAAAATGTTATCCCTGGATGACCTGTGGTCCAGGGCCGTTGGTTTTGAAGCATCATACATTCGTTTACGGGGGAGAAGCATGGTAGCGGAAGGGGAAAAGGTCTTTCTCAGTACCAGAGAGGTGGCTGAGTTGCTCGATGTCAACGAAAAGGTCGTCTACACCCTGATCGCGGAAAAGGGGCTGCCGGCCACCAAGGTGACCGGTAAGTGGCTTTTTCCCCGGCATCTGGTCACCGCCTGGATAGAAACCAGTGTCCAGAACCGTCCCCTGGAGGGAGCCGGGGTCCTGGACGAGAACCTCCTGGTTATCGCCGGCAGTAACGACCCCCTGCTGGAGCGTCTTGTCAGCCAGTACAACGCTCAGTTCCAGGAAACTCTGGCTGTCTTTGGTTCGGTGGGCAGCCTTGGAGGGTTGCGGGCCCTGGATCAGGGACTGTGCCGGATCGGTTGCGCCCATCTCATGCACAGTGACGAGTCGGGCTACAACTTCGCCTACCTGGACCGGCAGATGACCGGTCCCCGGCCGGTGGTGGTTAACTTCTGCTACCGGGAACAGGGACTTCTGGTGGCCCCCGGAAATCCGAAAAAGATTACCGGGATCCCCTCCCTGGCCGGGGGAGAACTGGTCATGGTCAACCGCGGCCCGAGCACCGGAACCCGGGTGCTTTTCGATCATGAGCTTAAAAAACATGGTCTCAGGGGCGAGCAGATACCTGGTTACGGAGTCGAACTGGGGACCCACCTGGCCGTGGGCCTCGAGGTCCTGGCCGGGCGGGCGGATGTGGGCCCGGGTATCCGTACGGTGGCTACCCTGCTCGGGCTGGATTTCGTTTCCCTGCGCTGGGAACGGTTTGATCTGCTCATTTCCAAGAAGCGGTTTTTTGACCGGCCGGTGCAGCGGTTTCTCGGCTTGCTGCAGGAGGAATCTTTTCACGAGATTGCCCGCACCCTGGATGGCTATGACCTGAAATCCAGCGGCAAGATGGTCTATCCCGACTCAGACTGAGACGGTTCGAGCCCCTGTACCATCACCTGCCGGGGGCGCTGGAGACCCCGGGTTACTATCACATGTGAGGAGTGAAAAAATGTTTTGGCAGAAACTGTTGTTCCCTGTTGTGCTGGCTCTGGTTCTGATTTCTTCGCCCGTTCAGGCCGGAGAAATCCTGATGATGGCCACGACCACCAGTACCGACAATACCGGGCTGCTTGATTATCTTGCGCCGGTGTTTGAAAAGGACACGGGTATCACCCTTCGCTGGGTGGCCGTGGGAACCGGCAAGGCCCTGCAGCTTGGGCGGAACTGCGATGTGGATATTTTGTTTGTCCATGCACCGGCCGCGGAAAAAAAGTTTGTAAAAAACGGTTTTGGTACAAATCGCCAGCAGGTAATGTATAATGATTTCGTGATTATCGGGCCTGTCGAGGATCCGGCTGGAATCAAGGGGCTGACACCGAACGCTGCCTTGAAGAAAATAGAGAAAAAGCAGGCCCTGTTTCTGAGCCGGGGTGACAATTCAGGAACCAACAAGAAAGAACGTGCTCTCTGGAAGCAGGCCCTGGGATGGGTTCCGGAAAAGCAGCAGTGGTACCTCCAGACCGGTCAGGGAATGCTGTCCACGATCAATATGGCGGCTGAAAAGAAGGGGTACACACTGACCGACAGGGGAACCTGGATAAAATACATGGCCCAGAAGGGCGAAGCGAATCAGCTCATGATCGTGGTTGAGGGTGATTCCGGCCTGTTCAATCAGTACAGCGTGATTACGATCAACAAGGACTGTCCCAAGGTGCAGACTGCACTTGCAGACCGTTTCACCCGGTGGGTTACGAGTGAGAAAATACAGCAATTGATCAAGGACTTCAGGCTGTTGGGGCAACCTCTGTTTATTCCCAGCGCAAAATAATGCTGCTTCCCCGGCCTGGGTGACAGCACATGGATTCATGAGGAAAATCCCGTTTTCCGCCCTGGCGGGAAACGGGATTTTCATGAAAACCCATTATGCTGCCAACCGATAACCGATAACCGATAACCGATAACCGATAACCGATAACTGATAATCGTCAACTGATAACGTGACACTCTTTACAGAAGGTTTTGTTCGGGCACTCCAGCTCCTTGCATCCGGTGATCCGGGAGTGTACTCGGCCATCGGTGCCACGGTTACGGTTTCTACCTGGTCACTGGCGGCAAGCCTGGTCATTGGCGTGCCGGCTGGTTTCATGCTGGGGTACTGCCGGTTTCCGGGCAAGCGTATTGTCCGAACCATTGTGGATACCCTGCTTGCCCTGCCCACGGTGTTCATAGGCCTTGTGGTGTATACCCTGCTCTCCAGAAGCGGCCCCCTTGGGGAGCTGAACCTGCTTTTCAGTCTGAGCGGTATTGCCATTGGCCAGACCGTGCTCGGCCTTCCCATAATTATTGCCCTGACTGCTTCCCAGGTGGAAACACTGGATCAGCGGTTGTACAGTACGCTGATCGGCCTGGGAGCCCGGCCCGCTCAGGTGCTGCTGGCCACCGTGCTCGAGGCCCGGTTTGGACTGCTCGCAGCAGCAGTTACAGCCTATGGCCGTATTCTGACCGAGGTCGGCATCTCCATGATGGTGGGCGGTAATATCAAGTACCATACCCGCACCATTACCACTGCCATTGCCCTGGAGACCGGCAAGGGCGAATTTATAACCGGTATTGCCCTGGGGCTGGTTCTGCTGGCCATTGCCCTGGTGGTGAACGGTTCGCTTTCGGTGTTGAAAAAACGGTGGCCTGTATGAGCGCGCTGTATCGTTTACAGAATGTTCGCCAGTCCTATGATGGCCGCACAGTCCTGGCGATTGACGATCTTGAATTACCGGAAAATGGTATTATCGGCTTTTTCGGTCCCAACGGCAGCGGCAAGTCAACCCTGTTCAGCCTGCTGTCGCTTGTTTCCCGGCCATGTTCCGGAAAAATACTTTTCAGGGGACTGGATACGGAAAAGCTGCAACCGGAGCAGAGGCGCTGCATAACTATTCTGCCCCAGGAGCCGTACCTTCTTAAACGAACAGTGTTTGACAATGTGGCGTATGGTCTGAAGATACGCGATATTCGGGATGGGCTGGAAAAGAAGGTGCACGAAGCCCTTTCCTGGGTCGGTCTTCCCGCGTCATTTGCCGGTCGAAAATGGTACCAGCTTTCCGGAGGGGAGGTGCAGCGGGTGGCGCTTGCCGGCAGGTTGATCCTGCGTCCCGAAGTGCTGATTCTTGATGAACCCACTGCCAGCGTGGATATCGGTTCTGCGCAACGGATCCGGGAGGCTGTTTTTCTGGCCAGAAAACAGTGGCAGACCACCCTGCTGATCGCCAGTCATGATCAGGGGTGGCTTGATCAGGTCAGTAATTACCGGGTCGGCCTTTTCCAGGGAAGGGTGGTCAACCACGGTGCGGTAAATTTCCTGTTCGGGCCGTGGCAGGAAAACGGCGCGGATCAGATGGTAAAAAAATTTCCTGACGGCCAGATACTCGTGCTTCCCGGGCCGGCGGACAAAAACAGAAATGTTTCCGTTGCCATGCTGGATCCGGCAAAGATCAGCATCTGTTGCAGCGGTATGAATTCTCCAGCCGGAAAGCTCGGTCTTTCCGGCATGGTCAGTACGGTGCGCCGGCAGCGTCACCGGGAGGAACTGCTCGTGGATGTGATGGTGAGCGGATTCCTTTTTCAGGTATGTCTGCCGGCCCATGATGTGAAAACGCGGCAGCTGTGGCCGGGCACCGCAGTCATGCTCGATTTTTCCCCGGATGGAGTCCGCTGGCTCTAGAATCTGTCTCAGGAGAGGCCGGGCATTTTGCGGAATCTTTCCAGCAGGGCAAGAGCGTCTTTTTCCGTCGGAGGATCCGGGATCGGCTCCATCATGCCAAGACCCTCACTTTTTTCATGCCACTCCTCCGCGTCCATGGATGTGATCATGGTCGTGTTCATCATGGCACTTATGCCAAGGAGTTCCATGACCAGTTCAAGGGGTTTTTTGTTTTTGTCCCGGATTTCCTGGTCAATGATGACAAGATGCGGGGTATGCTCCCGGACCGTGTGCAACGCGTCGTCCCCGGAATCGATCTGTTTCAGTGTGATGTCCGGAGCCGATGCAAGGGCGGCGGTAAAGTCGCCGAGTTCTTCTTTTCGTGGTGAGACAAGTAAAAGAGTATACATACTGATTTCCTGTTGTGATTCCCGTAAATCAAGGTGATGAGGCACTGGGGCACGTTGAGAGGAGGAATTGCGCGCCTTTTGTGCCTCGAACCTTGAATTTCTTGATTACTCCAGCTCTGGCGCAACTTCAAACTAAGCTGCGTGATTGACGTTGTGCGAGCAGCAGCGGCCTATGCGGGGCTGTCCGGTGTCGATGACTGGCACAGTAATCAACCGGCAGAAAAAGGAATGGAGGAATGGTGGAGGTTGATTTTAAGATTACCATTCTGATCTTTAAAATAACCGAATGTATATTCGACCTTCACCTCATTTCCGCTGGTTTCGGTAAAGTAATAATTCTCCATGGCTACAGCATAGCCGTCATGAATGTAAATCCCTTTGTTATCAAACCGTACCTTGATCCATGGATGAAGAGCAAAGCCGTTGTCTTCCTGATACTTGTCATTGCCGCCAACAAAGTAGGAAAGAGCACCTTCTTTTGTCAGACGAAATTGCTCCACGCCAGCCTTGGTGGGCTTGAAGAGAACCGGGCCATCTTCAAAAGCATATAACGTGTCGAGATGGTTTTCTGCGGCTTCAATGTAGTCGCCGCCATCGGTAAATATCTTGCCAATGGCTACAATGCCTGCCCCCCATTTCTCTTGTGCCAATTGTATTTCATCAGTTGTAATTGTCATATTTTTTACCATGATTAACACTCCTGTGACACCTGTGAATCTTGTGCCATCTTTTTGCGCATGGCCTCGGCTATGGCCTCGCCCAGGGTGTTGACGGCAAGGCGGGCACAATGCATGTGGTCATCGGGCAGGGTCCAGAGGACATTTTTAATATCTTCAGGCTCAATCTGCAGAGCCTGGTCCAGGGTTTTGTGTTTTGCCAGTTCTCCAGCCACGCTGGCGCAGGCCCTGGTAAAGACACATCCTTCCGGGAGGACACGAATATCATCAATGGTGTTGTCGCTCACCTTCAGGTCGATGCGCATGGCATCGCCGCATGATCCGACCAGGCGGCTGGAACCGTCCGGATCGTCAAGAGTGCCAAGGTTTCGTGGTTTGTTGGCATGCGTTAAAAACGCCTGGCCAAGTTCTTCTATTGCTGTTTCATCGTGGTTTGACATGGTACGGCAGTTTATTTCCAAATGAATAGTATGCCGGAAACACACAGTGAACCTTGATTGAATGGTCTGGATGTTTCCGGCGCGCTGCAGATAGAGACCGGTAATTACCGACCGCCGCCACCGCAGGTGAACTCCTGGGTAAACTGCTGCAACTGGCCGGCAATAAATGCTTCAACCGCGGCGCCGACCGTAGGCGCGTTGCCGGCATAGTACACATCAATACCTACCTGGTTAAAACCCATGAGCGGGCGCATGCCCATGCCACTGGCAAGCAGTATCTTGACGCCGTTGTCGGCAAGATACTGAACCGGTGCCATGCAGCCGCCCTGCTGATGCGGTACGCTGGGCAGGGTGCGGACTTCCTTTACCTGCCCGTCGGCGACCTCCACGACAGTGTACAGGTCGCAGTGGCCAAAGTGGGCGCCAAAAGCGGCTTCCAGGCCGCCGGGATGGGTTGAGGGGATGCCAATAAGCATTGTCGTGTTCTCCTTGTCTGGTTGTAATGGGGTTTGTTTATCCGGCAAGCTCCTCTATTCTGGTCCATGCCTGTCGGATCTCTCTGCCGATTTCTGTTTCGCCAAGTTCGGTGACCGCGCGTTCCTGGACCATGGCCTCAGTGATCACCGGATCGTGCGGCAGCCTGGCCAGGAGGGGATAGTTTCTCTCTCGGCAATACTGTTCTATCATGGCCGCCTCATCCGGGTTGAGGTCTGCCTTGTTGATAATGACGCCTGACCGGATGCGGAAATGATCGCAGAGCGAGGCCACTCGCTCCAGATCGTGGCGGCCGGATGGCGTCGGTTCGGTAACAAGGACCGCAAAATTCGCTCCGGACAGGGAGCTGATGACCGGGCAGCCGATTCCCGGGGCTCCGTCACTGAGGATGAGGTCAATATTGTTTTCCCGGGCCAGTTTTTTGGCTTCATTTTTAAGAAGAGCCACCAGGCGGCCGGAATTTTCTTCACCGGGAAAAAGCTGTGCATGCACCATGGTGCCGAACCGTGTGGTGGAGACGTACCATGTGCCGCAATGTTTTTCCGGGAATTCAATGGTTTGTTCCGGGCAGAAGGAGACACAGACCTTGCAGCCTTCGCACCGGATCGGATCGACGGTAAACCTGTCGTTCTCCTGCCGGATCGCATTGTAACGACACATTTGCGCGCAGGTTCCGCACCCGGTGCATCCATCCTGATTTATCCGCGCCTCGTTACCGGCGTAAAAAGCGACCTCCTGTTCGTGACAAGGCTGCAGAAGAAGATGCAGGTCAGGCGCATCAACGTCCAGGTCGCAGATGATCTTGTTGTCTGCAAGGTGGGAAAACGCCGCAGTAAGAGAGGTTTTTCCTGTGCCCCCCTTGCCGCTGATGATCAGTATTTCACGCATGGGACACCTCCTTTCCGGAGTCAGCGGCCAGGTCGCGGATTTTTTCACGGAGCGAGACAAAAACAGTGCCAAGTTCGTCCGAAACTCCGGCTATTACCCGGCCACGCGAATACGCCTCGGCAATGGAGCGGTCAAAGGGAATTTCAGCCAGTATCGGAATGTTTTTTTTCTTGCAGAAATCATAGATGTCGCGGGTCCCGAGTCCGGCCCGGTTGATGACAACTCCCATGGGTTTTCCCAATGGTGAAAAGGATTCCCAGGCCAGCTTGAAATCGTGAAAGCCAAACGGTGTGGCATCGGTGACCAACACAATGACATCGCTGTCTATGACCGAGCAGATAGCAGGGCAGCTCACCCCTGGAGGCGCATCAATGATGACATCCTGATTTGTCTCCAGCAGGGTTTGCTGCATCTGTTTTTTAACCTGCTCCATAAAGGGCGGGCTCATTGCCTCACCTATGCGCAGGGTGCCCATGAGAAAATCAATTTTTCCAGCCCGGCCCTGACGGATTTCACCCAGTTCCCGTCTGCCTGCCTGCAATGCATTCTCCCTGCATACAGCAATACAGCCACCGCAACCGTGGCACATGTCCGGGTACAGGGTCAGCGTGGAAAGCATCATGGAGATGGCCTTGAACTGACACAACTCCACGCAGTTTCCGCACCCGGTGCATTTTTCCGCGTCCAGTTCCGGAACCTCCATCCAAGCCTTGGCCGGCGAACCCAGTTCGGGCCACAGAAAAAGATGCAGATTCGGCTCCTCGACATCAAGATCCACCACCTGCAGCGGAGCATCCCATACGGTGGCAAGGGAGGCGGTGACCGTGGTTTTGCCGGTGCCGCCCTTGCCGCTGGCAACAGTAATAATCATGATTTTACCCCCGCTGTAACACAGCGGTTACGTGTTTCACTCAATTGTGGGTTTCAGGTTTGTTGCTACCGGTTCGGTTTGTCTGCAAAGGGAATTTCCCCTTTTTGAAATTTCTCGATCGCCTCGCGTACGGTCATGTTGTCGCAATCCTGCCCCACCTTGATGCCCGCTGTCGCAAGGGCCTGGAAGGCCTTGGGGCCGACATAGCCGCTGAGCACAACTTCTGCACCAGCTTTGGCCACGTTTTCAGCGGTCTGGATGCCAGCACCCTGACTCATGGTCTGGCTTGCGCCGTTGTCAATGTACCGGGCCTCCATGGTTTCCAGGTCCATAACGAGAAATCCCCCGGCGCGGCCAAACCGGGGATCAACCTGGTCGTCAAGGGTAGGGTCTTCACTGGTTACGGCTATCTTTTTCACTGTATTTTCTCCCGTGTGTACAGATATAGGTTTGTTTTTCTGGTATCGGCCTGGATATCAGGCTCGCATTTCATCATGAAATTACCGCCCTCGATACGAATGGCCATGCCTTCGGTAATCGCCTGCGAAACAACCCGGCTGGCCTCTGCCAGGATCCGGCCAAAGGTGTGAGGGGACACATTCATCTGGCGGGCAGCGGTATTGAGATCCAGTCCTTCCGTGTCGGCCAGGCGCAGGGCTTCTACCCCTTCAATGGGCAGATAGACCTCGGTCAGCTCCCTGAGCGGGATACCGCGCGGTTTGAAATAACGGACCCTTGGCATCCGGGCCACCAGTCGGCATTTTTTAGGGCGTGGCATGTCAATTCCCCTATATTTTGCTCATGCGAGCAAAACAATATGGCGTGGGCCTGTTTCTGTCAACCGGAAAATGAACCAGGGCCGCAGGAAAAAATCCGCGGCCCTGGTGGAAGATCAGATTACCTTCTGCCCATCATGCGGCCCCTGTTACCACCACCGCTGCCTCTTCCCTTTTTCCGGCCGCCTCTTCCCATGCCGCAGCCACGGTTGTTGCCCTGGCCAATGCTGCCGGCTTCAGGCATGTCGTTCCTTCCGGTTCCGGCAGCGCATTGGCCGGCTCCTCTTCCAGTTCCGGGTCCCTGTCCCTGTGGGCCTGTTCCATTCATTCCAGGCATGATACACCTCCTGTGCTGTTGGTTGTGCCTCTGAGAGGCATGGTAAATTATCCGTGTCGTTTCTGTTTCCCGCATCTCTGCCTGCCATGGCCGCAGAAGTCGTCATTTTCAGAGCCAACAAGATGATAGTTGCCTCCTTCAATGCGGATCGCCCAGCCGTTTGCCAGCGCCCTTGCCACAATGCTTCTTGCTTCGGCGAGGATTCGGCACAGCGTTGGTGTGGAGACGTCCATCATCCGCGCTGCTTCCTCGCGGCTTACGCCTTCGGCGTCAACCAGCCGCAATGCCTCAAATCCTTCCAGCGGAAGCGTAACTCCCTTTAAACTGTGCAGGGCAACGCCCCTGGGTTTGTAGAATGTGGATACCGGCATGTGCCGGATACGGCGATGTTTTCTCGGTCGAATCATTCTGTCTCCTTGTTATGAAACATATTTCATAATTGACAATAGGTATCCAATCGGCACAAGTCAAGAAAAAGGGGTGGAGAGTATGATTTTATCGCCAGCTGAGAAAAAGAGGAGCCGGCCAGTACATCCCTCTGGCAGGCCGTAGGTATATTTACCTATGCCATTTCCGGTATTTTTTCCTATTTATTTCCATAACTCAGCGAGATAATATGAAATTGATTGACGAAAAGTTACTTGTCAAAAAAGTGTTTCAGCATTGGAGGTGGCATTATGGCATTAATAAAATGGAGAGATTCGTATTCTGTCGGTGTTGAGCAGTTTGACCGGCAGCATGTTAAGCTTGTCGAGTTAATCAATGAGATATTTATGATGGTGCTCCACAAAAAGAGTGTTGCCTCTCTTCATGATTCCATCGAAACACTCATTGAATATACCCAGGTCCATTTTGCAGATGAAGAGGCAGCCATGGAAAAAGCCGGTTACCCTTTATTAGGCGCACATAAACAGGAACATGCCCAGTTGGAACAGGAGGTTCTCATGTTTTATGACCGGGTAAAAAATGGGGAGGAGGTTGTCACCGAGTTCTATCAATTTTTAAGGGAATGGTTGCTCAACCACATCGTTGAGTCCGATATGAAGTATGCTGAATATCTTGCCCACTAATAAATGTTGGTATAAACAGTCAGAAAGAAGGTGGATCAAGAAAGCGGGATGATAGTGGGGCGACAGGCATATGCATGCCGTGTGCCATGAAATGGGTGTAATGAAATATCATGATGCACGGTTCTACCGGTTTCCGGGACAGAAATGAACCGGGCCTGTCGGCGCCCGATGCATGGAATTGATTGACATGGCAGTATGATTTCTGTTTTCATGTCTGGCTGTCATGCAAAACCGTTCCTTATCTTTAATCAAACCATTTTCAGAGTGATAATCCATGGGCGCAACCCCGTCTAAAAATTTCTTTGAACGTTTTCTCCACTCGCAGAGTGCAAGTTCTGTTGTCCTCATTTTTGCTACCCTGACCGCGGTCATCTGGGCCAATTCTCCCTGGGCCGATATCTACCAGAAGTTGAGCCATCTCGATATCGGCACCTATTTCAACGGCAAACAGTACCATCTTTCCCTGGATCACTGGGTCAAGGACGGGCTGATGGCCATCTTCTTCTTTGTAGTCGGTCTGGAAATCAAGCGGGAGATTCTGACCGGCGAACTTTCCTGCCTGAAAAAAGCCATGCTGCCGGTGATGGCAGCCTTTGGCGGCGCCGTGGTTCCGGCCCTGGTCTATTTTGCCTTTAATCCCGGCGGACCCGAGGCCAGCGGCTGGGGTGTGCCCATGGCCACCGATATCGCCTTTGCCCTGGGGCTGCTGGCCCTGTTTGGCAGACGGGTACCCATTACCCTGAAGGTCTTCCTCACAGCCTTGGCCATTGTCGACGATCTGATGGCGGTCCTGGTCATTGCCCTGTTTTACACCGAGCAGATCAACTTCCTGCCGCTGGTCATCGCCCTTTTTCTGCTGGCCATCCTGGCCCCCATTGTCCGAAACCGGATTCGCCGACCGGTCTGCACTTTCCTGATCATCGTCGGGGTCTGGCTCTGTGTCTTTCTCTCGGGAATCCATGCCACCATTGCCGGCGTTATCCTGGCCATGGTGGTGCCGGTGAAGGCGACCATCGAGCCGAAAAAGTTTTTCCAGACCCTGAAAAAGTACAACGGCCTGCTCAAAGAGAGCAAGATGACCAGGCACTCCATGATCACGGACCGGGAACAGCGTAAGGCCATTGAGCAGATCTATCTGGCTGCCGAGGGGATGATCCCGGTCGGGATCCGCCTGGAGGAAATGCTCCATCCCATCCAGGCCTTTCTCATTCTGCCGATCTTTGCCCTGTTTGCCGCCGGGGTCACCGTTGATGCCGGTATGCTGGCCGCCTTTCCCAGCAGCGTCAGCCTGGGGATCATGACCGGGCTGATTCTCGGTAAGCCGCTCGGCATCATGGGTTTCAGCTTCCTGGTCGTCAAGATGAACATGAGCTCTCTTCCTTCGCGGGTGACCTGGGGGCAGCTCTGGGGCGTTTCCCTGCTTGGCGGTATCGGTTTTACCATGGCCATTTTCATCAGCGAGCTTGCCTTTGCCGATGCGGCCATGGTCGCCGATGCAAAAATCGCCATCTTCCTGGCCTCGATTCTGGCCGCCATTCTTGGTTTTCTTGTCCTGAGCAGGACGCTGCCCAAAAAATAACCCCGCAAGGAACGTAAACCAGCATGACTGGACCAGGTAAGCGACCGAAGGGAGACTCCGGGTAAGCGACCGAAGGGAGACTCCGGGTTCCGGCACTGTCCACCCACAACAGACCATGAAAATCATCCTGTAATTACAAAATGTTGTGGTGACCTTCGGGCAAAGAGTCAACCGGCGAGCTCTTCTATTTTTTTCCATGCCAGCCTGATCTGGTCCCCGATTTCCGAGTCGCCGGGTTCGGTGATTGCCCGTGCCCTGACCATGGCCTCGGTAATCACCGGATCATGGGGCAATTTTGCCAGAAGCGGATAGCTTTTCTCCCGGTAATACAGTTCTATGCCTTTCGTCTCATCAGGATTGAGACCAGCCTTGTTGATGATGACTCAGGCCCGGATTCGGAAATGATCGCAGAGGGTAGCCACCCGTTCCAGGTCATGGCGCGCGGCCCGACGGAGTAGGTTCTATGACCAGGACAGCAAAATGCGCCCCGGAAAGGGAACTGATTACAGGGCAGCCGATTTCCGGTGCCGCCCTTGCCGCTGACGACAGTAATAAGCATAATTATTCTCCCGCCGTACATCAGGGTGTTCTGATTGTATGTATTTCCGCGGAATACGAAGACTCCCGTTCTCAGTTACCTGTTCGGCCTGTCGGCAATGGGGATTTCGCCTTTTTTAAATTTCTCGATCGCCTCGCGAACGGTCATGTTGTCGCAATCCTGTCCCACCTTGATACCCGCCGCGGTCAGTGCCTGGAAGGCCTTGGGGCCGATATAGCCACTGAGCACAACACCAGCCCCGGCCCGGGCCACGTTTTCGGCAGCCTGGATACCCGCACCCTGGCCCAGGGACTGGCTTGCGCCATTGTCAATGTAGTGGGTTTCCATGGTGTCCGGATCGACAAGGAGAAATCCCCCGGCGCGGCCAAATCGGGGATCAACCTGATCGTCAAGGGAAGGTCCTTCGCTGGATACGGCTATCTTTTGCATTGCTTTCTCTCCTTTCTGTGCAGATAATGTTTTTTTCCTGCTGTTGTCAGGCCGGCTGTCTGGCACGGTACTTTCGGTTTTCTGTTCATCTGCGGATTCGCCTTTTACTATGAAATCACCACCTTCGATACGAATGGCCATGCCTTCGGTAATCGCCTGGGAAACAACCCGGCGGGCCTGGGCCAGGATACGGCCAAGGGTGTGACGGGAGACATTCATCTGGCGGGCAGCGGTATTGAGATCCAGTCCTTCGGTGTCCACCAACCGCAGGGCCTCTGCCCCTTCAACGGGCAGATAGACCTCGGTCAGCTCCCTTAAGGGGATACCGCGCGGTTTGAAGTAGCGAACCCGGGGCATCCGGGCCACCTGTCTGCATTTTTTGGGGCGTGGCATTGTGTCTTCCTTTTATTTTGCTCAAATGCGCAAAAAAAAATATGGTGCGAAACTGGTCCTGTCAACCTGAAAAACAAAGGGGCCGCAGGAAGAAGTCATGCGGCCCCGGGGAGAGTTGCGCTGCTCTCCCTGTTTGGGTTGTTGAGGATGGTTATTTATCTGTTGCCTGAGCGGTTTCTGCTGCCACAGCCACAGTTCCTTCCTCTTTTCTGTCCGCGCCCTTTCATGCCGTGGCCGCATCTGTTATCCTGGCCTGTGCCGCCGGTTTCAGTCATGTTGTTTCTTCTGGCTCCGGCCGCGCACCGCCCGGCGCCTCTGCCGGTCTTTGGCCCTTGTCCTTCCGGGCCTGTCCCGTTCATTCCAGGCATGATACACCTCCTGTGTGTATATCTTTGCGGTTTTGCAGGTACCATTGTTTCCGGCAATGGAGCTGCTGTCTGTTATGTTTATGTGATGCTGTTTTTATCGTCTCTTTCTTCTGCGACAGTGAAATGGAGATTCGCAGGGTTCCTGGTGCTCCTGGTCAACTAACGTGTAGTCGCCGCCTTCGATGCGAAGGGCCCAGCCGTTGGCCAGTGCCCTTGCCACGATACTTCTGGCCTCGGCAAGGATCCTGCACAGGGTAGGAGTGGAGACATCCATCATCCGTGCTGCTTCCTCGCGGCTCACCCCTTCGGCGTCAACCAGCCGTAGCGCCTCAAATCCTTCCAGCGGCAGTGTAACCCCTTTCATGTCATGCAGGGCAATTCCCCGGGGTTTGTAAAATGTCGACGCCGGCATGCGCCGGATACATCGATTTTTTCTCGGGCGAGCCATCGTTGCCTCCTGTTATGAAATATATTTCATATTTAACAATAGGTAGTCTTCGGGCGGGAGTCAATGAAAAAAATGATAGGTTGTGGAAAAATAGTATCTGGTTACCACTGAACCTCAGCCTGAAGAGAAGATACCAACGCTTGGCGCCACGGAGCCGGGCAGCAATAAAAACCGCCCGAACTTCTCGTTCCTCCGCTCCTGCGGTGAACGTTCCATCACCCCTGGTATCGCTCCAGCGGTACCCTGATGTACCTGGCAGGGATGGCCCATGGTTCGCAAGGTCCGCAGACAACCCTTGCCAAGACCAGTAGCTCCGACACCTGTTTCCGGCATCACCCCGCAGAGCGGGGCATTGCCTGCTGGGGGAGCAGGTATTTCTCGCCGGAAGAGAAGAGAAAAACTCAGGGTTGATTGGAAGAGGGGGATGACTCTTCCTGTGCAACCTGGTTGTTACTGGTCGGCAGTCTCAGAACAATAAAAACAGGAATGGAAAGCATGCCGATGACCAGGAGCTTAAAACAGGTCGACGTGAGCAGGATGGTGGAGATGGCGCCACTGCAGATAATGGCACCAAGCGCCAGGTGTTTCGATTTTTTCGGGATGGACCGCGAGATGTGCCACTGGCGAATCATTGGTCCGAATATGCGGTTAGTACATAACCAGGCATGGGCACGATCAGAGGACTTGGCAAAGCAGGCGGCCGCCAGGAGAACAAACGGCACTGTGGGCAACAAGGGCAGTACGACCCCTAAGACCCCAGGCCCAGTGAAACAAAACCGGTGGTCAGAAACAGTGGCTTGATAATCTTTCTGTCCCCCTGGCAGATGTTTTTGGCTCAGTGCCAGTTAGCACCTGTCCAGAAATGGTCTTTCCGAGTCTCGCAGGCTCGCTTACCTCGCCCGATCTCTGCGTCATCCTCAAAAAATAATGCTCGGAATATTACGCATATGCCTGCGCCTATTTTTTTTGAATTCCTTGATCTCGAACGAAAATCCTCATTTCTGGACAGACACCAGTTAGGTACTTTTCAGGGTAACCCTGTTCCCGGTTTCCTTGGTCGAATATCCGCCCATGGCTTCCACGGCCTGTTTGAACTCGCTCGTCGTGATGATCTCCAGTACCCGCCGGATCATTTCCAGGTTCAAAAATTCCTCGGGAATGATCAGGTCGTAGCGCTCTTCGGTGACCGGGATGAAATCAAGCCCTAATGCCCGGGCTGCCGCCAGAATGCCGAGCCCGGCATCGGCCTTGCCGGACAGCACGGCCACGGCCACGGCCATGTGGGTGTATTCCTCGGCGTCGTAGCCGGATATCACGTCCGGATCCAGATCCGCCTTTTCCAGTTCATGGTCCAGGAGCACCCTGGTGCCGGAGCCGGCCTGGCGGTTGATGAAGGTGATGTCTTCCCTGGTCAGGTCGTGAACCGACTCGATACCTTTGGGATTGCCTGGTCGGACCATGAAACCCTGCTGCCGGTGCACCAGAGTGATGAGCGCAACCTCGCGGTTTTTCAGGTACCGCTTGATATAGCTTACGTTGTACTCGCCGGTTTCCGGATCGAGCAGGTGGGATCCGGCCATGTGGGTCATGTTGTCGCGGATTGCCATGATTCCGCCCAGGGAACCGACATGGGTAGATGCCAGGGGATAGGCCGGGGTGGATTTTTTCAGGAAATCATGGAGCAGGTCGAGGCAGAGGTCATGGCTGCCGGTGCAGAGGATGGTTTTTTCGATCTGTTCCAGTGGTCTCAGCAGCTCAATATTGACCACGCTGCCACGGGTTTCGCCTTCCGACGAGGCGGGAATACGCAACATGGCATTGGCCCGGGTCAGGGTGGTGATGGCTCCGGCCCCTTTCTTGAGCGGCAGGGCCACCAGCTGTGCGCCGATCTTGCCGGCAATCATCCGCCGAAACTCCTCGATACCGCCCCTGGATGGCAGGTCTCTTGCCAGCACTGCCCTGGCCGTGATCGGATCCGGCAGGCTCAGGCCCTGCATCATGGCCAGCAGGGGCACAACAAACTGTTCAAAGGAAATGATGGCCGAGACCGGATACCCGGGATTGCCCACCACCGGCTTGCCGTCAATGACGCCCAGGATCGTGGGTTTGCCGGGCATGATGGTGACTCCGTGCACCAGCACCTCACCAAGCTCGTCGATAACCTGAACCGTGTAGTCGGCGCTGCCGGCCGATGAGCCTGCATTGATGATCACCACGTCAGCGTCGGATTCCACAGCAGAGCGAAGATGGTTTTTTATATTCTCGTAATCATCGGCAATGATTTTTGTCACTGTCACTTCGCTGCCAGCCTGTCTGGCCAGCGCGGCCAGGACCGCTGAATTGGATTCAATGGTTTTCCCTGGCGGCGGGGTATCCGTACAGTACTCGAGATCAACCAGCTCGGTGCCGGTGGGGATAATGGTGAGCCTGGGCCGTTTTCTAACCGTTACCTGCGGACAGCCCGCGGTGAGCAGGGCGGCAACGTCCGGCGGGGTAATGAGGTGGTTGCTGGGAAAGAGCAGCTCAGTGGCGACAATGTCTTCACCGACCTTGCGTACGTTCTGCCAGGGATACACCGGGGCCCGGATAACCCCCTGCTTCTGGTCATCGGTGAGCAGGACATGTTCGATCATGACCACCGCGTCCTTACCCTCGGGCATGGGATGTCCGGTATTGATGAAAACCGCCTGGCCAGACTCGATGTCCAGAGTGATCGGGTTGTCGTCCGCGGCGCCAAAGGTGTCCTCGGCCTTGACGGCCAGCCCGTCCATGGCTGCGGAATGGAAGGAAGGTGAGGAGAGCCGGGCGCTTACCGCCGCCGCAGTCACCCGTCCGGCAGCCTCCCGGCTGGGTATGGTTTCCTCTCCGGTAGCATAGTCTTTGAATCGTGACCAAAAGAGACGCTGCGCCTCTTCAAGGGGCTGCATGTTGAGATATATTTTTCGTTTCATGGCGTTTTCTATGAAAGTCGCGTCCCGCCTTTCTGGGGGCGACACTTTTCATGTTTCGTTGTGCAGGCCGTGCGAGCCTGCATGGATGTTATTGTAAAAGTTCGTTTCACCGAGCGGTTCATTGGTGCAACTGATTCAAGACAGTCTCAGGTGTCGTGTCAGGGAAAAAGCAGCACCCTGGCTGACGCTCCCTGATCCAGCCCTTCGCTGTCCCTGTGGATCACAAGGAGTCCATCCGCCCTTACCAGCGGGGAGAGCAGGCCGGATTTACCGTAAATCGGGGTGGCCAGGGGTGGCTGACCCGGTTCCTGCCAGCTGAGCTGGACCCGGACATATTCTTCCCGGCCAATGGCAGAGGGAATCTGCTGGGTGGTTGTTGCCTGGATCTGCTGCAGGCCATGGTCGGCGGGCAGGCCGGAAAAAAGGCGCAGCAGAGGCCGGACAAAGAGATGAAAGACCACTATGGCCGATGCCACATGGCCGGGCAGGCCGAACAGGGCCTTGTTGTCGACCGACGCTAAAATGGTGGGTTTGCCTGGCCGGATGGCCACCCCGTGTGCCAGCAGTTCGGAGGAGGGCAGTTCTTCCAGGACCTGCAGGGTGAAGTCGCGGCGGCCAACGGAACTGCCGCCGGAGAGCAGCACCATATCAGCATCTGCAACTGCTTGTCTGCATGCTGCAAGCATGTCGTCAAAACTGTCTTCAATAATGCCAAGTTGTTTCGGGATTCCGCCAGCCTCCCGGACAAGGGCGGCAAGCGTGGTGGAGTTGATGTCCCGGATCTGGCCCGGGGCAGGGGTCTGGTCCGGAGGGACCAGTTCGTCTCCGGTGGAGAGGATGGCAACTTGAGGCTGGCGGTACACGGGCACGGTGGTGATACCAAGTCCGGCCAGGACTCCGAGATCCTGGGGCCGCAGTTTTCTGCCCCTTTCCAGGATAACTTGCCCCGTTTCAAAATCTTCACCTGCCCGGATCACGTTCTCGCCCGGTGCCACCGGACGGAAGATTTCCACGGTGTCGTCATCCAGCAGGTGGGTGTATTCCACCATCACCACCCCGTCGGCCTTGGCGGGCAGGGCGCCTCCAGTCCAGATCCTGGCGGTTTGTCCAGGTTTCAGAGTGATATCCTGGCCCGGGCTGCCCATGGCGATTTCGCCGACAATGGTGAGGAGCGCCGGTTCAGATTCGCTGCAGCCGAAGGTGTCCCTGGCCCGGACCGCAAAACCGTCCATGGTGGAACGGGAAAAGGGCGGGAGTTGTTCCGGGGCTGTGACGTTTTCTGCCAGTATCCTGCCGTCGGCTTCGGCAAGCGGAATCTGCACGCCGGCCAGCGGCTGGAATCTGGAGAAAAGCTGGAGGAACTCTGTGGAACTGATGAGCTGGAAAAAACCTTTCATACGGCAATGTTCCTTAATTTTTCAGGCTGTTGATCGGGGCCGGTATTTTGCCGCCAAAGCCGATGAACCGGCTTGATTTGCCACTGTTTCGTACCTCCAGGATGGCGGATTCTCCGAACAGGCCGCCAAAGGAGACAAAATCACCCGCTTCCTTGCCCGGTACCGGGATGATCCGTACCGCTGTGGTCTTGTGGTTGATCATGCCGATCGCCATCTCGTCGGCCATGATGGCGGAAATGGTGGCCGCATCCACCGAGCCGGGAATGGCGACCATGTCCAGGCCTACCGAGCAGACCGAGGTCATGGCTTCCAGTTTTTCCAGGGACAGGCTGCCATTTGCCACCGCCGCTGCCAGCTCGGCATCCTCGCACACCGGGATAAAGGCCCCGCTCAGGCCGCCGGCGCTCTGGCTGGCAAAGGTGCCACCCTTTTTCACCGCGTCGTTGAGCATGGCGACAATGGCTGTGGAGCCAGGGGCGCCGATGTCGTCCACCCCGAGAATTCTGAGAATCTCGCCCACCGAGTCGCCGATCCTCGGGGTGGGCGCCAGGGACACATCGACAATGCCGAAAGGTACGCCGAGTCGCTGGGCAACCCGACGGCCGATCAGCTCGCCGCACCTGGTGACCCGGAAAGCGGTCTGCTTGATTTCATCGGCCAGGTCGTGCAGCCCGGGGCTGTCGCCCTGCTCGAGTCGCCGCTCCAGGGCCCGGGCAATGACCCCGGGACCGGAGACCCCGACATTGATCACCACCTCATGCTGGCCAGTGCCGTGGATGGCCCCGGCCATGAACGGGTTGGCCTCGGGCTGGTTGGCAAAGATGACCAGCTTGGCGGCCCCGAAGCCACCGGTGTCAGCCGAACGCTCGGCCACATCTTTTATCGTGTGGCCCAGCATGGCCACCGCATCCATGTTGATCCCATATTTGCTCGATCCGGCATTGATCGAGGCGCAGACCTTGGAGGTGCAGCTCAGAGCCTCGGGAATGGCAAGAATCAGCTCGCGTGCTCCTCCACTCATGCCGTTTTCCACATTGGCCGAGAACCCGCCGAGAAAGTCAATGCCAACCTCGCTGGCCGCCTCGTCCAGTGCCTTGGCCAGCAGGACGAACTCCTCCCGGGTATAACCGGCGCCAATGGAACCGATGGGGGTGACGGCAATCCGCTTGTTCACCACAGGGATTCCGTATTTACGGGCAATTTTTTCACAGGTCGGTACCAGGTTGCCGGCATAACGGCATATCTTTTCCCGGATGCGCTGGCAGGTGGTGCCGGCATCGCGGCTGCGGCAGTCATGGAGGTCAATGCCCATGGTCACGGCGCGGACATCGAGGTTTTCCTTCTGGATCATGTCCACGGTGGAGAGTATCTGGTCGGATCGAATCATGGCATTCTGTCTGTGTTAATTTTTCAAGGTGCCCTTAGAATATCTTGATCTCATTGGTGGCCTTGAAGATATCGTAATGCTGCAGCACCATGTTGAGGTCGGTCTCCCGGGCAAAGTGGTCCAGTCTGCGGCGCAGCTCGTCCATGGACGCACAGCGGCTGAGATCGACAAAGAGGATCATGATATAGCGGTCCTCGGCCACGGTGGTGGAGAGGTCCAGGATGTTGATCTCGTTGTCGGCACAGAACTTTGACACCGTGGCCACGAAACCGATCCGGTCCTCGCCCTCGGCCGTGAGTACATAGCTGTTTTCAAGGCTGGGAGCGGTCTCGTCGACAAGGTCGGTCCTGATCTCCCGAACCTGGACCGCCAGTCTGCCAAGCTCCGGGTCAGGCAGGCGGCTGAGCTTGTCGAGGATGGTTGCCTCATCGGTGTCTGCGGGAAAGGAGGCGTGCAGAATCATGGTGAAGTAGCCGCGCAGCACCTGCTGGCGCATGTCGGCCAGATCACCGCCCATATAGGAGATGGCCCCGGAAACATCGGCGATGATGCCGACCCGGTCCCGGGCCATAATGGAGATTACGTATTCTTTTCGTGTCTGTTTCATGGAGGGGCTGTTTGCCGTTTTTTAAAGTATGGGTCTCTTGGCAGAGACCCTGGATGCTATCCGATCAGCTCAAAGCTGAGGCTGCGTAAATCCACGCTCATCCAGGTGTCGTGCAGGGGCGAATCCTGGTCCAGGATCAGCTTGCAGGTTTCCATGGCCTGCAGGGACGCGATCACCCCCACGGTACACGACAGCACCGAGGGCGGCCTGGCTTCAGGGTCTGCCGTTGTGTTCCGGTACAGATCAGCCACCAGCGTGGAGCCCGGCATCTGTACCCCGACCTGGCCATACCACCGCTCCACCGCGCCATGGACCAGGGGGATGTGCTTCCCTTGACAGAGAAGGGAGAGCGCTCTTCTCGCCGGGCCATTATCCAGGCAGTCCACCACCACGTCGGTGGCGGAAAAAAGCTCATTCACGGCCTCCTGGAAGGGTGCAACGACCGGGATAGCTTCGGTGAGGCCGTGCACTTCCCGGACCCGCCTGGCTGCCACCTCGGCCTTGGGATATCCCAGGGTATGCCTGGTTGCATAGAGCTGGCGGTTGCAGTTGGAGGGCTCGAACCGGTCCGGATCACAGAGCAGCAACCGGCCAACCCCCAGTCTGAGCAGCTCTTCGATGACCAGTCCCCCGAGCCCGCCGCAGCCGATGACGGTCACTGTTGCCTGGCCAAGTCGCTGCTGTTCCCCGGCATTCAGGGTTCCGAGGTTGCGACTGAACAGCTGGAGGGAATCGTCTGTAAGCACTGTCTGTACCAGTGGTTGAGATTCTTGTGGTATCCTGGCTCCACAGTCGGGCCCTACTCGGATATAATGGCGCCTATATTACAGATATTATGAAGGCCCATCCAGCTATTTTGTATCCCGGGGCAAGAAAGATGTTCCCGCAGGCCGGTGGCGGCAGGAGACGCTTGACAATGTGTGCGAAGCTAATTATCAAAAATATGTGATAATTTTTATTATGTTGGTGCGGATCGGTATATTTGCCAGGAGGCCGGTCCATCTGCAAACCGTGTACAACAAAGAGGAGGTGCGTATGTCAGATGAAGGAGCCATTGGCTGTGCCAGACCCACTGGAGGTCCGGTGGGAGAGGAAGGGCAACAGGAGAATGTCAGCGCAAAAGAAACGAACCAGGAGGAGCAGGTGATGATCAAGGTTGGTCAGAAGGCGCCGGATTTTACGGCGCCGGGATACCATAAGGGTGAGTTTGTTCAGGTAAAACTTTCTGATTATCTTGGCAAGTGGGTGTTACTCTGTTTTTATCCGGGTGATTTCACTTTTGTCTGAGCGACGGAGATCTCGGCAGTTGCCGAGAAATATCCCGAACTGCAGAAGCTGGGTGTCGAGGTTCTGTCCATGTCCATCGATTCCATGTTTGTCCACAAGGTCTGGAACGATGAGGAACTGGCAAAGATGGTCGACGGCGGAATACCTTTTCCCATGCTCTCCGACGCCGGCGGCCGGGTTGGCAAGGTGTACGGTGTCTATGACGAGGAGGCCGGGGTGGAAACCCGGGGTCGCTTTATCATCGATCCTGACGGGGTGATCCAGGGCTACGAGGTCCTGACCCCGCCGGTGGGACGCAATGTCAATGAAACCCTGCGTCAGATCCAGGCCTTCCAGCTTGTCCGCGAAACCGGTGGCGGCGAGGCGACCCCGTCCGGCTGGCGGCCGGGCAAGAAGACCCTGAAGCCGGGCATCAACCTGGTGGGCAGGGTCTGGGAGGAGTGGAAGACCGACCAGGCCTTTGATTGATATTGTCGCAATCTCTGTCTGAAAGTACGAATCGGCGGTCCAGTGATGGGCCGCCTTTTTTTGTTCCACGATACCTGGTGGTGTGGTGTCCTATCTGGCCACCAGCCGGGCCAGCCACATGGTCAGGGGCGGGTAGAGGGTGATCAGGAGCAGGTCCAGGATCAGGATGGCCAGGAACGGCAGGATCCGGCGACTCACCGCCCCGAGCCGATCCCCGGAGATGGCGCAGGAGACGATCAGGCAGATGCCCATGGGCGGAGTGAGCATACCGATGGCCAGGTTGGTGACCACGATCACGCCCAGGTGCACCAGGTCAATCTGCAGGGCCGGGAGCATGGTGACGATCATGGGCACCAGGAGGATCAGCGAGGCCGTGGTCTCGATAAAGGTACCGGCCAGCAGCAAAATCAGGTTGATCAGCAGCAGCAGGAGGACCGGGTTGTCGGTCAATCCCAGCAGAGAGCCGGCCATCTTTGCCGGGATATCTTCAATGGCCGCGATCCAGCTGAAGATCGAGGCCATGGCGATGATGAACATGACGATGGCCGAGGTGATGGCACCGTCCCGGAAAAGACCGGGCAGGTCCTTGATGTCTATCTTCCGGTAGACAAACATGCCGAGCACCAGGGCATAGACCACGGCCACGGCTGCGGACTCGGTGGCAGTGAAGATTCCAAACAGGATACCGCCCAGGATAATCGCCGGTGCACCCAGGGCCAGCAGGGCCCGTCTGCCCGTCCGCCAGACTTCGGTCAGGGAAAAGGACGTGGTGGCTGAATAATCATATTTCAGGGAAAGAATGGCGGAGACCGCGATCAGGGACAAGCCGATCAGGAGGCCCGGGAAGATGCCGGCGGCAAAGAGTTGACCGATGGAGGCCCCGGTGAGATAACCGAAGATGATCATGGGGATGGAGGGGGGAATGATCACCCCGATGGAGCCACCCGAGGCCTGGACCGCAGCGGCGAAATCCGAGTCATAACCACACCGTTTCATGGCCGGGATCAGGACCGCGCCCACGGCGGCGGCATCGGCGGCCGCAGAGCCGGAGATGCCGGCGAAAAACATGGCCGAAACAATGGCCACCGCCGCCATGCCACCGGGCAGCCAGCCCACCAGAGCGGCGGCAAAATCAATGATCCTTCGACTGATACCGCCGGCCTCCATCAGGACCCCGGCAAACATGAACAATGGCACGGCCATGAGATGGAACGAGTCGGTGCCGGCAAACATCCGCTGGGCCACCATCATGAGGGGGAAATCACCCTTGGCCACCAAGGCCAGTACCGAGGCGGTGCCGATGGCCAGGGCAATGGGCATGTTGATCAGAAACAGGACCAGGAGACCAAGAAGGAGAATGGTGCCGGTCATCTGCGCAGTTCCTCCAGTTCGCGTAACAGGAAGATCAGGCCGTAGAGGAAAAAGATCAGGCCGCTGGCCGGGATGATGGCCAGAATGAGCCACTTGGGTATGCCCAGTGCCGGAGAGATCTGCAAGCGGACAAACCAGGCAAAGCGGGTGCCGCTGATGATCAGGACCATGAAAAAAAACAGGGCCAGCAGGTGGCCCAGCAGCCGCAGCTTCCTGGCCATTGGCCCGGGAAGCCTGGCGGTAAGCAGGTCCACCCCGGGATGCAGGCCGCGGTGATAGGCAGCTGTGGCGCCCAGAAAGCTCAGGTAGACGAGCATGTAGCGGGCCAGCTCCTCGGACCAGAAAAGGGACTGGTTGAGGACATAGCGGCAGAAGACCTGCACACCGATGATGAGTGCCATGGACATCCCGAGGGTGGCCAGCAGGTATTCAACCAGACGGTTGAGGAGTGATCCGAGCCGGTCGAGCCGGGCAATGACGCCAGAGAGCATGCTCATAAAAAAAGGACAGGCTCCATGCCTGTCCCCCTCGAACAACGGATCCGCTGCTTCCTTACTGTGTCGCTTCCAGCATTTTGAGCAGCAGGGAGTGGACTTTGGGTTCCCGGTAGAGTTTCATCTCCTTGAGACCGGCGACCTTGGCCCGGAACGAGGCCAGGTCCGGATGTTCCTCGACGATCATGCCCTTTTCCTTGAGCAGGGCCAGGCGGGCGGCGTTCCTGGCCCGGTTATCCCTGCGGCCGAATCGGGCTGCTTCGCGCATGGCCTCCTGAATCATGGCCTGATCGTCGGGCGACAGCGTGTTCCACCACATCAGCGAGGCCACATCGATATGGGCCGAGTAGACATGGCGGGTCAGGGTCATGTACTTCTGGATCTCGTAGAACTTGTAGACCACCATGACCCAGAGGGGATTCTCCTGGCCATCGATCACGCCCTGCTCCAACTCGGTGTAGATGGGCCAGGGCATGGGGGTCGGGTTGGCGCCCAGGGCCTGCCAGATGGCCTTGTGCAGCGGCGAGGCCATAACCCGGATCTTGAGTCCTCGGACATCGTCGGCCGTGCGGACTGGACGCTTGTTGTTGGTCAGGTTGCGAAAACCGTTTTCAGAGAAACACAGACCCTTGAACCCCACGCTTTCCAGGTCATCGAGGATGATCCTGCCCAGCGGTCCGTCAAGGATCTCGTCGGCCTGGGCATTGTCCCTGAACAGAAAGGGATAGTTGATCACCCGGACAATGGGATCAAAGGTATCAAAGGGACCCACGGTGACCACACCCATCTGGATGGTGTTCATCTGGATCTGCTGCAGAATTTCGGTTTCATTGCCAATGGACTTGGAATGAAAGATCTGGACCGTGTATCTGCCGCCGGAACGTGACTCCAGCAGCTCCTTGAACTTCTCGGCCACAATGTTCTGGGCCGAACCAGGCTTGGTGACCACGCCCAGCTTGATGACCCGGGCCGCCAGGACCGGCGTGCCGGCCATACAGGAAAACAGCAGGACGAGTAGGGAAAAGATGATTTTTTTCATGGGAAGATCCGTGGAATCCATCAGCCGTGATCGGACATCGCTCTCCGGCCGCACAGGATGGCTTGGCAGCGGGTCAAGCGGTTCAGCCGCCGCCTATCAGCCGCCGCCTATTTTCGGAAAAATTGCAACCGTGTCGCCGTCGGCAAGCACCGTGTCCATGCCGGCCTGGCGGTTGTTGACCATAATAACGCCCACATCATCGGGATCAATGCCAAGCGCTGTGACAATGGCGCCGGGCGTGGTTCCCTCGTCATACCGGAAGGCCGCCTCCTTGAAGCGGCCTTCACGGAAATAGGCAAACAGTTTGACCTTGATGTCCACCACGTCTAGAAGTCCCAGAATTTGGCGATCTCTTCTTCGGTATAGTCCCAGACCACGTTATGGGGGGCAATGGGCTCTTCCATGAAGAATTCAGGCAGCTGGTCGTCCTTGGAGGTGAATCCTGCCGCCTGGTTGAAGGCTCGCTCGGTCTTGAGGATGGTGGCCCCGAGATTTGTGACATCGTCCCCGGTCAGGTTGATGCCGAACCGGGCGTTGATCATGTCGATGAGGGCCGGCAGGCAGCTTTCGTCGTCCAGGGCGGCAAAGGCGATGAACAGGCACATGCCGGTGGAGTCGATGGCAGCGGTGGCAATCTGCAGATTACGCGACAGCTCGATCTGTCCCTCCTTGGAGAGCGGATCCAGTGATCCGCCCACGCCCAGGATGTTGGTGGCAATGGTGTAGCCCATGGTGTGATCGGCACCCTGGGTGGAGGTGGCGTAGGTGATGCCGATACCCTTGACCGCCCGCGGATCATAGGCCGGAATGGCCTGGTTCTTGACCACCGGCACCCGGGTGACGCCAAAGGCCCGGCCCACCGAGGCAGCGCCGTTGCCGATGATCCGGCCAAGCGGGGTGCCCTTGGCGATCTCTTCTTTCAGGATCCGGCAGATACCCTCTCCGTCACCGAACTCGAGCACTCCGGCTTCCATGGCCACACCCATGGCCACCGAGGTTTCAATGGTGTCGATACCGATATCATCCATCAGGTGGTCTGCCTCGGCGATATGGTCGAGGTTGTCCACGCAGCAGTCGGCGCCCATGGCCCAGATGGACTCGTATTCGAAACCGGAAGTCTTGTAGTTGCCGTTCTTGTCGTTGAAGATCTGCGAACACTGGATGACACAGCCCTTGTGGCAGTTATGCCGCGGTTTGCCGCTCCGCTCGACGATCATGTCGTGCATGGTCTCACCGGAGATCGCTTCGTGGCCCTCGAACTGGCCGGAGGTGAAGTTCCGTGTGGGCAGGGCGCCGGCCTCGTTGATGATGTTGACCAGGACGTTGGTGCCGTACTGGGCCAGGGCCTGGCTGATGGGATTGTCCACCAGAGCCTTGGCAAAGGTCTTGTTGGCAGCGGCGAATTTTTCCGGATCCGCCAGCTCGATTTTGGCATCGGTCGGGTCAATGGCGATGAATTTGATCCGCTTGGAGCCCATGACCGCACCCAGGCCGCCACGGCCGTTGGAGCGCAGTTTGCCATCAGGATCCTTGACCGAGATATTGGCTGCCGAGAGACGCATCTCGCCGGCAGGACCGATGGTGATGACGCCGTTTGTCTCACCCATCCGCTGGTGTACCGCGTCCACCACGGCAAAGTTACCCTTGCCGATCAGCTCGCTCTCCTCGTTGATGGTGATGCCGTCCTTGGTAAAGTGCAGGCTGTACCAGATGTCATCCTTGGGCTGTCCTTCGATGATCAGGGCCTTGCAGCCAAGTTTTGCCAGCATCTGCGCGGCCGTGCCGCCGGCATTGGCTTCCTTGATGGTCCCGGTGAGCGGACTCTTGGCGCCGATGGACAGCCGGCCGGAATTGGCAGCCGGGGTACCCGAAAGCAGTCCCGGAGCAATGACCAGCTTGTTTTTCGGTCCCAGGGGGTGGCAGGTGGGTTCAACTTCGGCCGCGACGATGGTCGAAGTGAGACCCCGGCCGCCAAGGCCCATCCATTCCGAAGGAACGTCTTCTATGCTGGTGGTAAGGTCGGTCATGTTGACACGATAGATTCTGTCTGCCATTGTCAGTTCTCCTTGAGTAATACCTAAGGTTCCTGGATCAGGTTATTCAATGTCCTTGATTGGACAGTAAAGCTGTCATGTCGTCAAAACAGAGCAGCGTGTCTTTAATGGGTCGTGTTTTCCTGGACACCCAGAACTTTGGCCAGGATCATCTTCTTGCGCGCCTCATCGGGTTCCGGCTTGACCCAGCTGATGAACTGATGGGTAACCCGCATGAAGGCACCATCGTCTTTCTTGCACTGGTCGCAGATGGATTCGGCCTGGTCACGGTACATGATGATTTCGCTGGCCGGGTCTCCATCCCTGTTTACGGCGGCCATTTTCCGGCAGCCGCAGTCCAGGCGGATAACCGCGACCCCGACAGCATCCGGACTACCCTCGAGGATACCCTCCACCATGGCCCGTTCGCCCTTTTCCGGAGACCAGTTCCGGCGGCCCTTGTTTTTCTTTTTTTGTGTCATGGAATGAGAACTCACAGTAAGAGATTTATGATCTGGCAATCTATTCTGGATACCAGCCCATGGTCAACATAATTTTTCCCGGCCGGAGGTCTTCGGGGCGGTGGCCGGAATTTGTTTATCATATCGAATCAACATGTTGTTGCTTGGTCACTGTGGCACGGTGCTCTCCATCTTTTATCTTGACAAACCCGAGCGCGGTGGATTAGAGGAAGGGCAACTTGCCTCCCGCCTTTTAGTTGTGGAAGGAGGTCTGATAAAGGTTGTCAAAATACCCATAAGTTTAATTCATTGAAACGGAGGTAGAATCATGTGGGAAATCGTCGTTGATAAAGACAAGTGTGCTGGTTGTGAAGAGTGCGTAAACGCCTGCCCTGCACAGGTTTACGAGATGGTTGACGGCAAGTCCGAGCCTGTTGAGCCGGATGAGTGCCTGGGCTGCGAGACCTGTGTTGAGGTCTGCCCTGAAGGTGCAATCACCGTTACCGAAGTCTGATTTCACCAGCTCACACGGTGTATCGGTAAGCCCATTCCCCGGCCGGGGGATGGGCTTATCTCGTTTTCAGGGATATGAGAAAAAAAACGTTTAGACTGGCACGACTGAAACCGGGGGTGAACCGTTCGGTTCATCTTTTTGTTGCCTCTCTGCTCTGGACATCCATCGGAATCATGCTCATCGTACGGGGGTGGGGCTGGATGGGCCCGGGATCCGGTCGCTGGCTGGTGCTTCCTGCCGTGGCCCTGGGGATAGCGAAATCTTTCCTGGTTCTGGACAGGGCAACCCGGCGCAGCGTGGCGCGAATCATCGAACTCCGGGATGGAACCTGTCTGGGGGCCGTCTACTCCTGGAAAACCTGGGCCCTGGTGGGACTTATGATGGCCTCCGGGATTACCATGCGGGCCCTGACCGAGCCGGGGCGGGTCGTGGGCACGGTCTATGTGGCCATCGGATGCGGTCTGCTCTTCTCCAGTCGCCATGGCTGGCTTGCCTGGTTCAAATGGATGCACCATGATTGAATCGCTCAACAGGGTGGAAATATCGCGCCCTGCTCTGCGGCACAATATGCAGCTGCTTCGGCGGATGGCTCGAAAGGCCGGAGTCATGGCCATGGTCAAGGCCGATGGCTATGGTCATGGTATGCTGGAATGCGCCAGGGTCTTTGCCGGGGCCGGAGCGGCCGCCTTCGGGGTGGCCGAGGTGGTCGAGGGGGTTACCCTGCGGCAGGCCGGTATTTCCCAGCCCGTGTTTGTTCTCGCCGGTCTCCTGCCCGAGCTTGTTCCTCCCCTTTTTGACTTTGATCTGACCCCGGTCCTGGTGGACGATACTCTGCTGCCATCACTGTCCCGGGAGGCCACCAGGAAGGGCCGCAGCATAGACGTCCATCTCAAGGTGGATGCCGGGATGGGCCGCCAGGGGTGCACCCTGGACCAGGCTCCCCTGGTGATTCGCCGGATCATGGACACTCCGGGGGTGCAGCTCAAAGGCATTCTGGCCCATTTTCCCATGGCCGATGACCGTGACTCACCCAGCACCATGGAAGTGCTGACCGGGTTTACCGCCCTGGTGGAGTCGCTTGGCGACCAACTGCCCGATGGACTCTGTCTGCATATTGCCAACTCGGGCGGCCTGCTGTATTTTGCCGGTACCCGTTTTGACATGGTCCGTCCGGGCATTTCCCTCTACGGCTGTTATCCCGATGGGCTCACCGGCCGGGAACTGGCGGTCGGGGAAAGGCTGCAGCCGGCCATGCGGTTCGTGAGCCGGGTCATCCAGGTGAAAGATGTTCCCGCTGGAAGCGGACTCGGCTACGGTCATATCTACACCACCGGCCGGCAGACCCGACTTGCCCTGTTGCCGGTGGGCTATGAAGACGGTTATCTCCGGATCCTCTCCAACCGGGCCGAGGTCCTGGTTCATGGCTGCCGGGCCCCGGTGGTCGGACGCATATCCATGAATCTGACCATGGTGGATGTCACTGACCTCCAGGAGGTCAGGCCCGGCGACGAAGTGGTGCTGCTTGGCCGCCAGGGAGCAGAGGAGATCAGTTGTGACGAGATCGCCGCCTGGATGGGGACCATCAACTACGAGGTACTCTGTCTGTTTGGTAATCTGAACCGGCGGGTCTATATGGATGACTGACTTTTTACGAGTTTATCAATCTGGATATTTATTAAAAACTGATGATTAAATCACAGCTGAAACAACTTGTTGACGACTGCTTTGACCAGGGGGTCGCAAAAGGCCTCTGGACCGACGCTGCGGCGGGAAAGTATACCGTGGAGGTTCCCCGGCACGAGGGACAGGGGGATTTTTCCACCAACATGGCCCTGGTGGTGGCGGGCAGGGAAAAACGCAACCCGCGGGAAGTGGCGGGCCAGCTGGCCGACATGCTGGCCGCTCACAGCCATATCATAGACAAGGTGGAGATCGCCGGGCCGGGCTTTGTCAATCTCTTCCTCTGTGACTCCATCTGGAGTTCGGTTCTCACGCCCATCCATGAGCAGGGTGAGCGGTTCGGGCTCAGCAGCCTGGGTGAGGGGACCAGGGTCCTGGTGGAGTTTGTCTCCGCCAATCCCACCGGCCCGCTCTCCATCGGGCATGGCCGTAACGGGATCCTGGGCGACACCATAGCCCGGCTCCTGGAGGCGGTGGGCTATGACGTGAGCCGGGAGTATTATTTCAACGATGCCGGCCGGCAGATGCGGGTGCTGGGCGAATCGCTCAAGGCCCGTTACCTGGAGCTGCTGGGAGAGGAATATGAGTTTCCCGAGGACGGCTACCAGGGCGGTTACCTCTATGATATCGCCCGCTCCATCATCGATGAACAGGGGAGCGCCCTGAAAGACAGCGAGGTGACGGTCTTCAAGGAGATCGCCCAGAAGGCCATCTTTGCTGACATCGACCAGACACTCAAGCGGATCGGTATCCATTTTGATTCCTATTTCAACGAGCATACCCTGTATGAAAAGGGACTGATCGACGACGTGGTGGCCCGGCTGCGGGAAAAGGGCCTGGTATATGAAAAGGACGGGGCCACCTGGTTCAAGACCTCCGAGTTCGGTCAGGAGCAGGACCGGGTCATCATCAAGAAGAGTGGCGAGCCCACCTACCGGCTGCCCGATATTGCCTATCACCGGGAAAAGTTCCGCCGTGGTTTCGACTGGATGATCGATATCTTCGGTGCCGACCATATCGCCACCGTGCCCGATGTCCTGGCCGGGGTCCGGGCGCTGGGCTATGATGATTCAAAAATCCAGGTAGTGCTGCACCAGTTCGTTACCCTGACCCGGGAGGGGAAACAGGTCAAGATGTCCACCCGCAAGGCCACCTTTGTCACCGTCGACGAACTGGTGGACGAGGTCGGGGTGGATGCTCTGCGCTTTTTCTTTCTCATGCGCAAGCCCGATTCGCAGCTGGAATTCGACCTGGACCTGGCCACCAGGGAAAGCCAGGAAAATCCGGTCTACTATGTTCAGTATGCCCATGCCCGGCTCTGCAGTATCGAGCGCCAGGCAGCTGAGAAAGGGGTGATCATCCCCTCGCCGGACGAGGCGGACCTGGGCCGGCTGCAGGAGGTGGAAGAGTACAACCTGCTGAAAACCATGGCCGAGTATCCAACGCTTGTGGCCGGGGCGGCCCGCGATCTGGCCCCCCACCGGATTATTTTCTATCTCATGGATCTGGCCGGCCAGTTTCACAGCTTCTACAACAAGCACAAGGTCCTGGGCGAGGATCCTGAACTCACAGGGGCCCGGCTGGCCCTTTGCGCCGGTCTCAAGACCGTGATCGGTAACGGTCTGCGTCTGGTGGGTCTGAGTACCCCGGAAAAAATGTAACCAGTAACCAGTAACACCTCCATGGCCCGGAAGAAAACAACCCGATCCCGGAAAAAGAGCCGAACCGGAAAACGGTTCCGGTTCCAGCTCAGCCTGAGCGGTCTGCTGGGTATCGGGGTGGTCTGTTTCTGTCTCTTTCTCTGGATGTTTCTCCTGGGGATCTGGGCCGGGCAGACGATTCTGCTGCCGCCGGCGGAGAAAGAGCGGCGCAGCGCCACTGTTGAACAGAAACCTGGCCGGGAGACACAACTGCCCGTTATCCGGCCAGAGAGCAGAAAACGGGCCGTGACCCCTGGGAAAACCGGTTGAGCCAGGGTTCGGCCTGGGCCAGCGGTATCGGATCGCCGGGGAATGCACCCTGTTGATGGCTTGACCGGATCGACCGGGCTGAGTACTATACAATATTTTTATGGTTACCTGCAGAGATACACAGATGCCGGGCCGTATCCGGCCGGCCCGGATGGGTGATGTGCCGGATATTCACGGACTGCTGCGTCAGTTTGCCAGCCAGGGGCTGCTTCTTGGCCGTTCCATCAGTTCCCTTTACGACAGTCTGCGTGATTTCATCGTTTTTGAGGCCGATGGCGCGATTCAGGGTGTATGCGCCCTGCATATCTGCTGGGAAGATCTGGCGGAAATCCGTTCCCTGGCCGTTCCCGAGCAGCAGCAGGGGCGCGGCATCGGCACCAAGCTGGTGAATTCCTGCCTGGACGAAGCCAGAAGCCTGGAGATCGGCCAGGTCTTCACCCTGACCTACCAGCCCGGTTTTTTTCGGAAACTGGGTTTTACCGATATCGATAAGCGGGACCTGCCCCACAAGATCTGGAGCGATTGTCTCAACTGTCCACAGTTCCCCGATTGTGACGAGGAGGCGCTTATCTGGACGTCACCCGATTTTTCCGCCGCCGGTACCGGGTAACGTTTAGCTGGCGCCTGCAGCCACGTCCAGGCAGGGGCCAGAGTTCACCAAGAGAAGAGTTACGGAGCGACTCCGTACGGAGATACAGATGATTGGAAAAGCATTAACGAAAGTTTTCGGTTCAAAAAACGATCGAGAGATCAAGAAGCTGCGTCAGGTGGTGGCCAGGATCAATGATCTGGAACCGTCGGTTGAGCCCCTGTCCGACGAGGAGCTGGCCGCCAAGACCGTGGAATTCAAAGAACGGATCGCCAAGGGGGAATCCCTGGATGATCTCCTGCCCGAGGCCTTTGCCGTGGTCCGTGAGGCCGCCAAAAGGGTGCTGGGCGAGCGCCATTACGATGTCCAGCTCATCGGCGGTATCGTCCTCCACCAGGGCAAGATCGCCGAGATGAAGACCGGTGAGGGCAAGACCCTGACTTCAACGGCTCCGGTCTATCTCAATGCCCTGACCGGCAAGGGTGTGCACGTGGTGACGGTCAACGATTACCTGGCCAGCCGCGACGTGGAGTGGATGGGCCAGGTCTACCGGTTTCTCGGCCTGACCACCGGCTCCATTGTCCATGACATGGACGACGCCGCCCGTCGGGAAGCCTATGCGGCGGACGTGACCTACGGGACCAACAATGAGTTCGGTTTCGATTACCTGCGCGACAACATGAAGTTCGATATCAAGGACTTCTGCCAGCGCGGCTTCAACTACGCCATTGTCGACGAAGTGGACTCCATCCTCATCGACGAGGCCCGGACGCCGCTGATCATCTCCGGTCCGGCGGACATGAGCACGGATCTCTACCTCAAGGTGGACCGGATCATGCGCCATTTCAAGGAGGAGGAACATTACACCAAGGACGAGAAGGCACGTCAGGTCATGCTCACCGACGAGGGCGTGGCTCTGGCCGAAGAACTTCTCGGGGTGGACAACCTGTATGATCCCCGCAACATCAACTTCCTCCATCATGTCAACCAGGCCCTGAAGGCGCATGTGCTCTTCCAGCGGGACGTTGACTACATCGTCAAGAACGGTCAGGTGGTCATCGTCGATGAGTTCACCGGTCGGACCATGGAGGGACGGCGCTATTCCGACGGGCTGCACCAGGCCCTGGAGGCCAAGGAAGGGGTCAAGATCGAGCGCGAGAACCAGACCCTGGCCTCGATCACCTTTCAGAACTACTTCCGCATGTACGACAAGCTCGCCGGCATGACCGGTACCGCCGATACCGAGGCAGCGGAGTTCAAGAAGATCTACAACCTGGACGTGGTGGTCATCCCCACCCACCAGGAGATGATCCGCAAGGATTATCCCGACGTCATCTACAAGAACAAGAATGCCAAGTACCGGGCCATTGTCCGGGAGATCAAGGAACTGCACGCCAAGGGGCAGCCGGTCCTGGTGGGCACCATTTCCATCGACGTGTCGGAAAAGATATCCAACATGCTCAAAAAAGAGGGCATACCCCATGAGGTCCTCAATGCCAAGCACCATGAGCGCGAGGCCGAGATCGTGGCCCAGGCCGGACAGAAGGGCAGGGTGACCATTGCCACCAACATGGCTGGCCGGGGAACCGATATCAAGCTCGGCGAGGGAGTACGCGAGCTGGGCGGCCTGCATATTCTCGGTACCAGCCGCCATGAATCGCGCCGGATCGACAACCAGCTCCGTGGTCGTTCCGGCCGTCAGGGCGATCCCGGTTCATCCCGGTTCTTTCTCTCGCTCGAAGATGACCTGCTGCGGATTTTCGGCTCCGGCCGCCTGAGCTCGATCATGGACAAGCTGGGCATGGAAGAGGATGAGCCCATCGAGCACTCGATGATCTCCAAGGCCATTGAAAATGCCCAGCGCAAGGTGGAAGGTCACAACTTCGATATCCGGAAGCACCTGCTGGAATATGACGATGTCATGAACAAGCAGCGGGAGGTGATTTACCGTCAGCGCCGGGAAGTGCTTGAGAGTGACAATGTCAAGCAGATCATCGACGACATGATAGCTGACCTGGTCGACGGCCTGGTGGAGGAATACGCCATCGAACGGACCCCGTCCGAGGATTGGGACTGGCAGGGACTTGGGGAACGGATGGCCGAGCTCTTCAACCTGGAGCTCAATGTTCCTGAAGAGGAACGGGAGGGTCTCGATGCCCAGCGTCTGTCCGAACTGCTCCTTGACCAGGTCAATCAGGCTTATGCCCGGCAGGAAGAGCACAACGGTGAAGAGCAGATGCGCCATCTCGAGCGCATCATCCTGTTGCAGATGGTGGATACCCACTGGAAAGAGCATCTGCTCAATATGGACCACCTCAAGGAAGGTATCGGCCTGCGGGGTTATGGGCAGAAAAATCCCCTGGATGAGTACAAGAAGGAAGGGTTCAACCTGTTCATGTCCATGATCCAGACGGTCAAGGAACAGACCGTCGGGACCCTGCTGCGGGTGCAGATCGTCCAGGAGGACGAGGTCGCCCGGTTGGAAGAAGAGCGGCGCCAGGAGCGTGAACGGGAACTGGAGATGGCCCGCCTTGCCTCGGCGGCCAGCGAGCAGGAGAACAAGCCGGTCCAGCGCAAGGAGCAGAAGGTGGGCCGCAATGCCCCCTGTCCCTGTGGTTCGGGCAGGAAATACAAAAAATGCTGCGGCAAGATCGGCTGACAGGGAGCAGAGCCTGCCTGCATCCGATAGCCTGAAAATGAAACAAAAAAACCCGCCCGGGGATTCCCGGAGCGGGTTTTTTTAACCTGTCTGGATTGAGAGCAGGGTTAACCGATGGTTACGCTGGTATCTTCATCCTGTGCATCGGGATACCATTCCAGTTCGATTTCCAGGCTCCGCTTGGTACCCTTTCTCTTCTTGGTTTCATCCTCCACCTTGATCTCCAGGACCATGGAGCGGGGGAAATCGAGAACGATCTCGTTGCCCCCCTGGCTGAGGGTCATATGGCCCTGCTCGATCTTATCCGCCATCTGGCGCAGCATGGCGCATACTTCGGTTACGCTCTTTTTCTCTTCACTCTTGAACAGAACTTTTTCGCGTCCCATAAAGACCTCCTGTTTATTTGTTGTATGGGGCGTGGGGCATGATTGCCCATGAGTTCCATATATATTATGGGATCGAAAATAGGTGGTGTCAAGGTGTCCACGTGATAGCTTTTGTTTTTTATCTCGTTGTTTTTGTTTCGATTTTTTATGATCTATCTTTCGGAATAATCGACGGTTCGCGGGCCGGATCGACCGGATACCCCCTGGCTTGCAACACCGCTCTACCCACGCAGTTTGTCCGGGGCAAAGAGGTTCTTTTCCATGTGCTTGATCTCGTCGATGCCGGAGATGACGATTTCAGGATCGGTCTGCAGGAGTTCCGGGGCCAGCTTACCCTCGTACTCCACGTTGGAGAGAATATGTTTGATGCAGTTGAGCCGGGCCTTTTTCTTGACGTCCGAGCGGATGATGGTCCACGGGGTGAGGGTCCGGTTGGTTTCGTTGAGCATCTGGAATTTCTTCACCGAGTACTTGTCCCAGTATTTCTGGGCCAGGTTGTCCACCGGTGAGAGTTTATATTGCTTGAGCGGATCGGTCTTGCGGGCCTCGAACCGTTTGGCCTGCTCCTCCCTGGAGACGGAAAAATAGAACTTGAACAGTTTGATGCCATCCTTGACCAGCATCTCCTCAAAGAGGGGAACGTCTTTTAAAAACCGTTTGTGCTGCTGGTCGGTGCAGAACCCCATGACCGGCTCGACCATGGCCCGGTTGTACCAGGAGCGGTCAAAAAGTACCAGTTCCCCGGCAGCGGGCAGGTGCGGGACGTAACGCTGGAAATACCACTGGGTCAGTTCGGTGTCGCTGGGCTTGGAGAGCGCCACCACCCTGGTGTTTCTGGGATTGAGAAAGGCGGTGATCCGTTTGATGGTTCCGCCCTTTCCGGCCGCATCCCGGCCCTCGAAAATGGCCAGGATACGCATGCCGGTGGCCTTCATGTGGGTCTGGAGTTTCATCAGTTCGATCTGCAGCTGCTTGAGCTCGATCTCATACTCGAGCTGGGCCTTTTTGACCCAGATAGGGCAGTGGTTTGGGCTCTCTTTCCGGTCCTTGAACTTATAGGCTGTTCCTTCGAGCAGCCTGAAATCGGCCCGCATATCCTTTTTATTTTTTTTGTTTTTATGTTTCTTGTTCTTTCCGTGTTTGGCCTGGCCCATGGCTACCTCCGGGATATGTCCATTCCTTGGATGGCTACGAGAGAAATTTTCCGTGTTTTTTGCGCTGTTTTTCCATGATTTTCAGCTCTTTGTTCCCCGGGACGATGATCGCGGGATCCGGAAGAAAATCCAGCGTCCGGCTTCGGCCCGTGTACTTGGTGGAGCTGAGAATGAGCTTCATGGTGTTGAGCCGGGCCTGATGCTTGTCGTCGGAGCGGACAATGAACCAGGGGCATTTTTTGGTGTGGGTCTTTTTCAGCAGCCGGTACTTCATCTCGGTGAACTCGTCCCAGAGTTCCTGGGCCTGGAGGTCCACCTCGCTCAGCTTCCACTGACGCAGGGGATCGTTTTTGCGGCGCTCGAAACGGCGGGCCTGCTCTTCCTTGGAAACCGAAAAATAGAGTTTGAGCAGGGTGGTCTTGCCGTCATCGATGAAGTTTTCCTCGTAGATGGTGACTTTTTTCATGAACCGCCGATACTGTTCCTTTGTACAGAACCCCATGACCGGTTCCACCATGGCCCGGTTATACCAGGACCGGTCAAAAAGGACGATTTCTCCGGCCTGGGGAAACTGCTCGATGTAGCGCTTCATGTGCAGCTGGGTGCGCTGGATGGAGTTGGGCTTGCCCAGGGCCACAACCCGGTAGTGCTTCTCGTTCATGTAGCGGGTGACCCTCCGGATGGTGCCGCCTTTGCCCGAGGCGTCGCGGCCGTCAAAGAGAATGATCATCTTCTTGCCGGTTCGCTCAAGGTGGTGCTGGAGCTTGATCAGCTCGGCCTGGTAGGGCTTGAGTTCCTCGGCGTTGTAATATTTTTCAAGTGCTCGTTCGAGGATCTTGTCCTTGTCTCGCTTGCGCAGGATCTTGCGTATTTTTTTCCATTTTTCATCGGTTGACTCAAAGGCGTCGAGTTTTTCGTCGATCCGTTCCAGGGCCTCCCTGATGATTTCCGACATCCGGAAATTCTGGGTTCCCTCTGAGTCTGCGGTGATCGCGGCCTGCTCTTCTGGTGTTTTCCGCGGGGCTTTGCCTGCCATTGTTCTTTTCCTCCCGTTGTCATGGCAGCGTGCAGGCGTATTGCTCGCTGCAGCCACGGACAGAAATCGCATGGTGTCGTTTTTGACCGCTCAGGCGGCCGGTGAAACGCTTAACCTTTAAAAGTATCACATATTTCTCCACAGGGACAGTTTTTCCTGGATGGGGCACCACAGGGCCGGCTTCAGGAGGAAAGAAGCTCGGTCAGCCGGTGAAGCGGGGTGCGGATCTCACAGCGCACGTCATGGATGTGGATACTCTCGAAACTGAGCGAGGTGATGACAAGAAAGGCATCGCCGGGAAGCCTGTTACCCAGGATGGTTCCGGCCGCCCTGGCGGTCTCCCGTACGGTATCTTCGGCAAACTGCGGCTGACCATGCGACCGATAGACGATTTCTGCCTCATCCGGTCGTTTCAGGAGGTCCTGGGTGGTGTGCAGGGCCTTGGACAGACAGAGAAACAGATCATCGTAGGAGAGCGCATTGTCCCGGCTGGTGACCCGGATAGTGGTCAGGGAACGCTGGGAATGGGTGGGAAGCAGAGACGAGTCAGCGGGAAAGCCCGGTAGTTCCCGGTTATAGAGCTGGGTACAGGGACAGGCCGTGATATGGTGCAGCGACAGGCCCATGGTCACCAGGGGCGCGCTGTCCTTTTCCAGGATGATTTCCGCAGAGATTTCCGCACTGTCCACCGATACCTTGTCGCTGATCACGGTCCTGCTGAGATGGGGAATTTTGCCCCGGAGTTCTATCCGGACCCTGGTGCCGTGCTGGCGCTCAAGAACACGATCGGCGAGTGCGCAGCCATATTGCCTGAGATCGGAAAAATCTGTCTCGTAGAGCTCAGAGACCACCTCCTCCATGCGCGACATGTGGATGCCCTTGACCGCTGGAGGCAGGTTGACCGCAATATCTGCTGAAAAGGGTATTCTGCCCTGGGGTAACCGGACCCATACCGTTTTGTTGCTGATCCCCGCTTCGGTGACCGCAAGATCAAAGGCCGGCTGCTGTTCCGGCACGTCGGTGCAGTGCTGCAGGGCCCGTATGTGGGCGGTATCGTCAAAGCTGCTTTTCAGAGAAGAGCGTGCCTCTGCAGGCTTGTGAACCAGTCCTGGACCGTGTTCCATGTGTGATGCTCCTTGGAGACAATATGTAAATGGGTGGTGAGAAAATCAGCCAGGTCCCGGTCATCCGGGCAATGGCTGGCCGCGTAGAGCTGGACCCGCCGGACCAGGGCCGGTATCTCTTTCGATCTGGTGCCGTCCAGGCAGCATATGGAGTCCCGGTGCAGGTAGCGATCAGTGATGATCTGCGGGCAGAAACCAAAGGGGAGCCGGGTGGCAAGGCGGAGAAAGAAACACCAGTCCTCTCCCAGCGGTTCATCACCGAATCCACCGGCTGCCCCGTAGGCCTGCCTGGTGACAGCCACGGACGAGGGGACCAGGAAACACCAGCGGGCCAGGCGGGAAAAACAAAAACACTCCCCCGGAGCGATCGACCACTGATCCGGGATGAGGAAATTACAGCCACCGATCTCGTCCACGGTCCGGGTCCGGCCAAAGGCCACCTGGAAACCATCTTCAATCTTCCGGCGCAACAGCGCGGCATGATCCGGGTGCCAGCGATCATCGGAATCCAGAAAAAGAAAGAGATCCGCCCCGGAGGCCCGGACCCCGGCGTCCCTGGCCAGCCCCGCTCCCAGGCCATCGGTCCGCAGGACGATGATTGCGGGATAACGCTCCCTGATCAAGGCCCCGGTGCCATCGGTGGAGCCATCGTCCACCACGATGATTTCATCCACCGGCTCTGTCTGGCAAAGGACACTGTCGATGGCCCGGGTGATCATCGTTTTTCGGTTACGGGTGGGAATGACAGCTGCGGTCTGCATGTAAAATATCCCTGTGATACTGCCTGATCAGGATTGGTTACTGATCTCCATTGTAGCAGGGGAAAAGAAAAAGACAACCTCGTCAATCCGCTTCGATACCACATCGTGTACATGGTAACGGACTGGATTTCCAGGATATATGCTTGGGCCACAGAGATTGTCCGTTGCCTTTATCTTCGGGCTTTACAGGGAAAAATTCCGGGTGTCGTTTGCAATTTTTTGATCTTCCTGCCTATACTGGGTTGAAGAATAGAGGACCTGAAAAGGCAACAACGAATCAATATTGGAGGTAGTAATGACCGCAGGAAGAGTCAAACTGGCCGTCGTATTCTGGCTGCTTATGTGTGTCACGGCCTTTGCGGCCATGGATTATAACTTTGTCGAACCCGATCAGCTCACCAGCTGGCTGGACAGCAGGGAGCCGCTGCTCCTGGTCGATATCCAGAAACCAAACGATTTCAAGAAGCATCATTTCTTCGGCGCCGTGGAGACCGATGCCTATCCGGTGAAAACCGGTGGCGAGAGGCGCAGGCTCAAGAAAGCCGTTGATATGTTTGAGGAAAGTGGAGGCACGGTGGTCATTATCGGCCCCCGCGGAACCAGGGCGGAAAAGCGGGCCTTTGAATATCTGCGCAATCACGGCGTCCCGGCTGACAAGATCTATATCCTCAAGGGCGGGATAAAGAAATGGCCGGACAAGGAGATGCTTCTCGATACCGCCGGAGGCTGTGCCTGAGCGGCCCGGTCCTGCGATCCATCAATCTATAACTGCTGGTTGCCGGGCGGGAAGCAGAGAGCCGCTTCCCGGATACGCCCGGCCAGCGTGTGCTCCACGAAGGCAGCGGTCCGGGGAAACATCAGGTCAAGGTACTGGCCGATTTCTTTCTCCGTGGCCGTTGTTTTTGTTTGGCAGAACAAACATTTTCTTTCCCCGCCACCGGTGGATGGCAGACCGTGTTCCTCCAGCAGGTGCCTGGCGATGTGCTTGTCGGAAAAGGGCTCGTAGAGCGGGTAGGCGGTGGTGATACCGAACTGGCTGGAAAAATCGGCCAGTTTCTCCATGAACACCTGGGTCTGCTCCGGGTAATAGCCCTGTTTGGAGGTGTAGCCCACCAGAATCAGGGGCACATGGTTGCGGATGCAGTAGATAATACCCTTGGTATGCATGGCCAGCTTGCAGGCCACGCAGACCAGGTTTTTCCCGCCGCAGCGCGGCATCAGGTCTTCGTAGTGGTCCAGCCACAGTCCCTGGAACAGCCTGCCGCTGTCCAGCTCTATGTACTCTGTATCCGGTTCCGGTCTTCCTGTCGGACTCTGGGCCTTCAGTATCTCCCGGGCCACCTGGTAGCGTTGCTGCGGGAAGCTGTGAAAGCGGCTCATGCCGTTTTTCATGTGCAGCAGGTGGATGGCCTGCGGTCGGGGATTTCAGGATGACTTCCCTGCATGGCAAGGGCGTAGAGGGCCAGGGAGTCCTTGCCCCCGGAGAAGAGAATGGCCAGATCGTGTGGTTGTTCCATGGCTGCAGTACCTGGTTCTGGTTATGATCGGTTTTTTCGGGGTATCCGGTAGCGGAGAAACAGCTCTCCTGTGGGGGCGGCCCGCCACTGTGCAAGCATAAGCTCCAGCATGGGAGCACCGAGATGATCGGGTCCGTCTGCCAGGCAGGCGGTGTCAACCCTGCCCGATATCTTCGGAGCCAGGGTCAGCAGCAGTTCATCGACAATGCCCGCCCTGAGCGCCTCGTGGTTGAGGCGTCCCCCGCCTTCGATCAACAGCCGTTTAACGCCCCGCCCGGCCAGTTCCTCCAGGACCGCCTCCAGAGGGACCATGCCCCGGGAATCCACGTCCGTGCCGATGATTTCCGCGGTTTCGCCCATGGATTCCCGCAGGGCTGACATCCGTTGCCCGGGGCAGAAGACCAGCGGCCGACAGTCCGGATCGGAAAAAATCTTTCTGGTCCGGGGCAGGGCGGTGGAGGATGTGATCAGGCAGCGCAGCCGGGCCGGATCCAGGATCCCGTCCGGGCCGCGCATCTCAGGGTCCGACTCCCTGAGCGAGCCGGCCCCCAGCAGGCTGGCGTCGGTTTCCGCGCGCATCTGCTCGAGAAATCTCCGGTCCTCCCGGCTGCCGAATCCGGCCGGGGCAATCCTGCCATCCAGGGTGGCGATGCAGATGATACTGACTTGCATGGGGTTCTCAGTTGAGTTTGCGTCCCTGGCGGTACATGACACCATATATGGGCGGGAGCAGGTTTTCGGCCAGGGTGCGGACCACCCTGTCCACGTCGTAGGGGGTACGGAAATGACGGACCCGGACCTGGTCCCCATTCAGCTCGAGCACCGCCCATGAGGCCGCCGGATTACCGTCGAACATGCGGCCCACCGAGCCGGGGTTGATGAAATGGCGGCCCAGAACCTTCTTGTGATAGGGGGTATGCGAGTGGCCGGTGATGATGATGGAGCAGTCGGTCTTCCTGGCCAGCTCCTGAAAGCGAAGGGTCGGGGTATCGCTGAAGAGAAACTCATCCGGGCTCGCCGGGCTGCCGTGGAAAACGCCGATCCGCCATCCCTCCATCTCCAGTATCGCCTGCTGTTTCATCCCGCCTAGATAGGCAGCGTTTTCCGGGCTCAGGTGGTCCGCGGTCCAGGTGTACATGATGCGTTTTTCAGCCTTGCGCGGTTTTTTGAAATTTTTGCCCCGCAGCAGTCGCCGGACTTTGTGGTCGGTGTTGCCAAGGATGGAGATCACCTCGTGATCCCGCAGCCAGGCAAGGGTTTCGTTGGGAAAGGGGCATAGACCGTGGCGTCACCGGCGTGGATGATTGCGTCAAACTCGTCCGGGCTCCAGTGGGTGGCCACTGCCTCAAGTGCTGGAAAATTTCCATGAATATCGGCAAGCAGGAGGAATTTCATGTTCTGTCGGCACTGTCAGGCACTTTGAAAAATGGCGATTGTTGCGCAGTGGTGCAGCTTACCAGGTCAAGATACAGGGGAATGAAAAAATAAACATACCTGACCTGTGAAAAATTTTCAAAGTGGCCTTAAAAATCCAACGGACTCTTCGCCTCTTCCAGGGTAACGATTCTTACTCCCTGGCCGACATTCGGCATTGTTGTCGCGTAGTGGGTTCGTTCAACTACAGTTTGAACGTTGATGCAAGTTCACGCAATGCTTCCGACAGTTTTGACAGCTCCAACACACTTTCCATCATCTGTTTGCTTGCATTAGCCATTTCCAAGGTTGACTGATTGACCTCAGCGATTTCCTTTGAAATATCTGTAGAGACCATGGAACCCTGGGAGACATTTTCATTGACCTCCTGAAGCCCTTGGGCTGCCTGGGTCATGTTGTCTGCTATCTCCCTGGTCGTCGCTGTCTGCTGTTCCACCGCTGCGGCGATGGCTGCCACCGTATTGTTGACCTCGTCGATAACCGAGGATATCTGGGTGATGCTGGTGACCGTGTCCTTGGTCGAATTCTGAATACCTTCGATCTGTGCTTTAATCTCTCCTGTGGCTTCAGCCGTCTGCTTGGCGAGTTCCTTGATTTCATTGGCCACCACCGCAAATCCCTTGCCCGCCTCACCAGCCCTTGCCGCCTCGATGGTGGCGTTGAGCGCCAGCAGGTTGGTCTGGTCCGAGATATCGGTAATGGTCTCTGTAACCTTGCCGATTTCCACGGCAGCCCGTCCCAACTCATTGACCTTTTGCGAAGCTGTTTTTACGTCAGAGACGGCTTCACTGGAAATGGCACTTGCCCTTGAAGTATTTTCGGCGATTTCATTAATTGCTGAAGTCATGTCGTCGGTAGCCGAAACAACGAGGCTGATATTGGTCGTTGCCTCCTCGGCAGCAGACGCCACAGAATCCATATTCACGCTCATCTCCTCGGCGGCCGCCGCCACGGTGGAAGCTTTTGCACTGTTCAACTCGGAGATACCCGTCACCTGTTCAGAAATACTCGAAAGTTCAGTTGCCGCAGAAGACGTGGTGTGTACGTTGCCAACCAATTCCCCAATGAGTTTGCGTAAACTCAGGTTCATGGCATGCAGTGATGTCGTCAGGCTTCCTACCTCGTCTTTTCGCTTTCGCAACCTTTCCGGTACATCATTTGAGAGATCTCCACGGGAAATTTTTTCAAGAAGATCCACCGTTTCCTCTATGGGACGACTGATTCCGCGGGCGACCACAAGTCCGGAGCTGAAGCCGAGGAACAGGCCGAGTAATATAGTGATCAGAATCGCTCTTCTCGCCATAGCGACAACCTTGGCCGCTGCATCGTCCGACATGTCGCTCACCCTGTCGGCATCCTCAACGATGGAATCTATAACCGATGCTGCATTGTCTGCGTCCTGCTCCAGTTGCACTGTCAACTGCGCTGCCCTGTTCTTTGCCTGGATATAGTTACCGTGTTTGGCGAACAGACCATCGGGACCAATTGCCGTCTCCACCCATTGGTCAAAAGAATTTTTCAAATCCTCGACGGCCCGTTTCTCAGCTGTTGTTTCCGAAAACTGCAACAAGGTGTCAAAATGTGGCTTCATCAGTTCGACCAAGGCCGCAAATTCACGTTCGCTGGACGCTATTTCCTCCTCTGTTTCCCCAGCCAGGTATTCGCCGCTGGTATCTCGAAGGTCTGCCTGCAGGTACCGAAGGCGAAGAGCCGCCTCCACCATGGGATAATCGTGATCGAAAAGATTTCCGAGAATTCTGTTGAGTTCAGCCACAGAACCGTTTCCCCGGGCTTCCATGCTGTCACCCAACTCCTCGGCCACTGCCATTTCATCCCGATTTCTTTTTATGACTTTTTCAAGCTTTTCTGCCAGAGTTGTCCCCACGGTATCGAACTGTTCAAGTAACTGTTCTGCTTCCTTCTTGCTGACCAATTCGTCCCGGTGGGCGACATACATCTGCCCAACCCTTCTTACAAGAGATTGTTGCTTCTTCCTTGCCTCTTCAATTCTTTTGAGAATATCCGGGTCGGTGACCAGGTTTTTCAGCTCGTTATAGGCAACGTCATATTCGCCGGCAAGTTGGTCAAACTCGATCCGAAGTTGCTTGAGGGCTGCAACATCGTCTTCGGCCAATATTTCTTCGGCTACCTTGTTTGCTTCCCACAAATTGGCAATCAGATCGTCTGATGTTTCAACCATGGGAGCAGCAACGTCCACAACGCGGTTCAGAATTTTGTTGATCTTTCCGATGTAAATGAGACCGACTATGCCTCCAATACTGGCAACCACTGTCACCAGCGTGAACATCACGACCAGTTTTTTGCCTATACTCCACGAGTTCACTTTGCTCATACAGCTCTCCTATATAAAACTGTTTCTTGCTGCATGGGAGTCTATGTAGCAGCTTCCATCTATTAAGGCGCTTTATTCAGATTGTTTTTTCAAAAAAGACTGCGCAAAAATGATTATCAATAATAATTGGATACAAGACTGAAATGCACAAGTCAACTATTTTCAAATATTACTGGATATTATATCATGGTTATTACCGTTCAACGGAAGTGGATCATATTTCACTGGTGTCCGGTTATATCTAGCTGAAATCAAATAACATTTTTTGTGGATTGTCGATTTTGTGTTTAGCAGGCGGTCGTTCAAACAGCGCCCATAAACTCTGCCTTTTGAACAGGTTCAGCTGCAGTAACCGCTGGATTTGAGTAATTGACTGACCGAGATTTGTCAGGAACTTCATATAAGCGAGAACCAGCATGGTGATCAAGGCCACCCAGATCTGCGTCATGACAGCGTTGCGACTGGTGCCCAGAAAGGTCTTGATCTTCAGGTTCTGCTTGATCCACTTGAAAAACAGCTCGATCTTCCAACGAGCCTTGTAGATATCGGCAATGGTTTTGGCGGCAAGGTGAAAATTATTGGTCAGAAAAAAGTACTGCTTGCCAGTCTCTGGATCCCTGTAACCGATCCTACGTAACGGAATGGGGCAGTCACCGGCCCTGGGCCGGTCAGGATAATGGTCTGATCAGAGGTGAGTCCTTTGTTTTTGAGGACAGAGCGCCGTTCGACGACACGGTACTTGATGTTGCTTTTGAGACGGGTGACGAGGTAATTCTTTCTCTCATTGAGTTGGTAGAGCCAGGCAAAATCGATATAGGCTCTGTCTGCAGCCACAATGGAACCGGCAGACAGTGTCAGTGTTCTCGCAAAGGCAAGATCTGAAGTCTTGGCATCGGTGATACTGGCGAATTGCGGAATATGGCCATCCGCTGATAGGTTTTCTCGAAAAAGGCCTGGAAGAATTCAGCAGTCCGGTTGTTGTTTGCATCGGCAAGGGTGGATTTCTTCACCGGTTTTAATCCAAGGTGGTACAACCTGCCCGCCTGGGCCTGCAGGGACGCACTGATATCCCGAAGGCTTGCTCTACCGGTGATTTGCGCAAACATCATGGCTGTAAATTGTCCCCAGCGGCTCAACGCGCGGTATGTACGCTGGGGCCGAAACTGACCATTTTCCAGCGTTTGAAAATCATGTCTGTCAATAAGTTGGAGCAATTGAGCGAGTACCGTGTTGCCATGAGCCATGGCCTGAATCTCCTTTTATGTTAAGCTGTTAGCGGTAACAACAATATACACGAAAGGAGCTCTTCAGGCCGTATCTATTTCCTTAACCGGACAGCAGTGATTCATCGTAGATTTTGTGCAGTTTTCTGAGCATCAAATACTTTTCTCCGATCATGCGGAACCTGATGACCTTATTCAGTTTTCCCAGGGTATTGATAACTCGCGGATCCTTTTTGTCGGTTTTGTTGTTATCATTGGTCTCCACTACTCGGAATTTTGCTACGCACTCGGCATTGACATAGTTGGTGAAAAATCCAAGTCTCCTGGCAGTTCTCATGAGTTTATTCTGAAACTGTCCGGTCGGTTCGCAGATGATCCGCAACCCCTTTCTGCCATGCTCAAGGGCTATATCACGATAAGTGATCAGCCTTTTTTCAATAATTGTCGTACGGTTGCTGCAGGTGTCGGAAAATTCAGCCCCGTCGATTTCAAAGAAAAAGCACAGGGTATCTTTGTGAACATCCACCGAAATATCGACAATATTATCCAGGTTGATTTTCTGAGCAGTTCGCGTAACTTTCATTGTGGCTTCTCCTTTTGTGTTGATAGTATCCGTTGTGATCGAAACACTCACATTATACATCAGCTCTTGAAGGAGAAGCCTTTTTGCCTGGCTGCCAAATAGTATGTCCAGCGGACGGCAAAAAGCGCCGCCGCTGATGTGAGGCGTTATGCTTCAAGAAATTTTATCATAAAATAGAAATACCATGAAAGTATGCTACTGTGATGAAAGTGGAACAGGAGATGAGCCAATTGCTGTATTAGTAGGGGTTGTTGTCGATTCTCAAAGAATGCATGTTACAAAAGAGCATTGGGGAAGCTTGTTGGAAAGCTTATCAACAGCAATCGACAGAGAGTTAAGCGAGATACACACTCGTAACTTTTATGCTGGTAGTGGTATTTGGCATGGAATGGACGGAAATAAACGGTCTGAAGTGATTAGCCTTATATTTAATTGGATAAAGGAAAGGAAACATCATTTTGTATACTCAAGTGTTATAAAAGAAAAATATTATGCAAACCTAGAGGCAGGAAATATCCCCATTGAACTTAATACGTTATGGAGATTTCTTGGTTTTCATTTGGTTCTTTCTATGCAAAAAAAATTTCAGACCGAAAACAAAAATAAAGGGAATACTATCTTCGTTTTTGACAACGAGGAAAGAGAGCAAATGAGGTTTACAGACCTCATCAACAACCCGCCAGCCTGGAGTGAATCATATTACAGAAAAGAGAAGAAAAAGCCCCCTCTTAACCAAATAGTAGATGTCCCATATTTTGGTGACTCAAAACAAGTTCCCCTCATTCAAGTTGCTGATGTTATGGCTTTTTTTCTCAGTAAGCGCAAAAAGAACCGCATCTTCAATAACACGGTAAGTTCTGCCATACTGTCAAGCAACCATGATACCTAATCACAGGAGGTTGCGTATGAGCAGAAAGAACGAGCAGGTAAATGATGCACTTGGCCAGCACCACTGGCAGGCCCATGTAAAAGCTCTTGAACGGAGCGGTCTGAGTCGGGCCGAGTACTGTCGCCGGAGGGGATTATCCTACCATGCTCTGACCTACTGGTGCCGGAAGCTGGCCCGCTCCGATGGCAATCAGGAGAGAAGACTGGTTCCCGCCGGTGTTTTACATGGTGCCTGCCGGACTCGTGTCCAGAGAGGATCTGCTCCATTACGGATTACCTGCCTGCCCGGCAACCTGACCGTGGAAGTGGAGAACGACTTTTCGCCTTCTGCCCTTTCCAGGTTGCTGGCGGTCCTGGAGCAGCGATAATGTTTTTTCCCGCAAGTTCTGTCCGGGTCTATATCGCCCCGGGTCCAACAGACATGCGCAAGTCGATCAACGGGTTGTCCATTCTGGTTGCCGAGGAGCTGGAACTGGACCCTTTGTCCGGTCATCTGTTCGGATTCTGCAACCGGAAGCGGGATATGGTCAAGGTGCTCTACTGGGACAGCAACGGATTTTGCCTGTGGCACAAACGGCTGGAAAAGGATCGGTTCAGCTGGCCGCAGACTGAGGCAGAGGTCCTTGCCATCAGGGGTCGGGAGCTGGCCTGGCTGTTGGATGGCCTGTCCCTGGACCGATGCTGTGGGCACGAGGAACTGCGCTATGAATTGGTGGTGTAAAGCACACTTTTTTGCAGAAAAACCTTGAAAAAACAAGATGATATGTTACATATACGTCTATGAAAATAGACGTATCCACATTGCCCGAAGACAGCGAACAGCTCAAGCAGATCCTGCTTGAGATCCTTGAGCGCCATGACCGGGAAACCAGCATCCTGCACGAGCAGGTCCGCCATCTGAGGGCCTTGCTGTTCAGTCGCACGAGCGAAAAAACTCCTGTTGTTAACAACAAGGTCCAACTGCCCCTGTTCGATATGCCCGAGCCTTCGGATGTGGAGCCTGCCGACCCTGGGGTTGAGGTCACTGGTCATACCCGCAGGAAGCGCGGCCGGAAACCTCTGCCCGAGGACCTGCCCAGGATCGAGGTCGTTCATGATATCGACGACAAGGACAAGGTCTGCCGTTGCGGCTGCGAGCTGACCCGCATAGGGGAGGAGGTGTCCGAGCAGCTCGATATCGTTCCGGCCCGGGTGCAGGTGATTCGTCATATCCGTCCCAAGTATGCCTGCAGGAACTGTGAAGGCGTGCAGGACGAGGGGCCGACAGTAAAGGTTGCTCCGCCGCCGGCACAGATTATCCCGAAGTCCATTGCCACGGCTGGGTTGCTGTCTCATATCCTGGTGGCAAAGTTTGTTGACCACCTGCCGTTTTATCGGCAGGAAAAGCTGTTTGCCCGCATTGGGCTGGAACTGTCGCGTGCATCCATGTGCAACTGGGCCATGCAGGCGGCCAAAGCCTGCCAGCCCCTGCTCAACCTGCTCCAGGAGGAAGTTCTTGCCGGGTCTTATATCCATGCCGATGAGACCACGGTCCAGGTCCTGAAGGAGCCGGGCCGGAAGCCGACGTCAAAATCCTACATGTGGATCTTTCAAAGGGGAGATCCCGACAGGCAGGTGTTGATCTATCAGTACCATCCGACCCGGAGCGGAGATGTGGCCAGGAACTTCCTCGATGGTTTCAGGGGATACGTGCAGACAGACGGCTATTCCGGTTATGATTTTCTTGACCAGGTTGATGGGATCCGACATGTCGGCTGCTGGGCACACGCACGACGTAAGTTCAAGGATGTGGTCAGGGCCCAGGGCAAAAACAGAAAACGCGGCAGTGCGGACAAGGCACTGGGTTATATCTCCAGGCTCTACAGCCTGGAAAAGAAATGGAAGAAAACAGGGCTTGTCCGGGAGGAGATCCATCGGCTGCGCCAGGAACAGTCCAGGCCGATCCTGGATGACTTTTACAGATGGCTGGTGAAAAGATCCTCCCAGACACCGCCCAAGGGGTTACTCGGCCAGGCCATTTCCTACTCCCTGCGCCAGTGGGATCGTCTTGTGGGCTACCTGGAAGATGGGAGGCTGTCCATGGACAACAACAGAGCGGAAAACAGTATCCGTCCCTTTGTCGTCGGCCGCAAGAACTGGCTCTTTTCAGGCACTCCGGAAGGAGCTAAGGCCAGCGCCCTGATCTACAGCCTGGTCGAGACAGCCAGGGCCAATAGACAGGAGCCTTACAACTACCTGCGCTACATCTTCGAGAAGATACCCCTGGCTGCCACCCTGGAGGATTACGAGGCCATGCTGCCGTGGAATATTGATCCCAGGCAGTTGATCGGCCAGTTAGGTGGGGATTAATTTGCGGTTACTTTTCTCAGAAAATACGCAGAATTAAAAGAAGGTTATTCAGCGCCGAAGTACAAAGGGGAAATCGAGAAAGTCACTGACTGGGTAAGAACAATAGGTAATAGGTCTATAGGCCGGTCAATTATTTATCCTAGCAGAGGACGATGTGAGTGTTCAGATTTATTTTACCAACATGCCCCAGTGGCAATAACTTCCCTGTAACTAACTGTAATTAAAACAAAAACAGCATAACCCTTAGAAGGCCCCTGGTTGTCAAGAGACAAAAATAATTTTGAAGCGAAAATTAATCGCCCTTCAGCCGAAGGCTGACTGATCTTTGAAAACGCCCTATCTTGGGTTTCATATTCGGTGACAGCAATTCTGCACCAAACACCTATCGAGGATCAACCATCCCGCCAGCAGGAAAGGAGTTGGTTTTCACTCGAAGCGGATAACCTGTCCGGTCGAGAATGGGCCCAACAACTGCTCGTCGGAGACCGGACAGGTTATCCGCGAACTTGCAAGCAGTTCCTGCCGGGGACAGCTGCTGCAAGCAGGGCTTGCAGCGTCCTAGAAACGATCACGTACCCTCATGCCGTCCCAGTCAAAGAAGCGTGGTCATGCAAAAAAACAAAACATGCCGGAGTTAGTGTCGGGTTCGGGGAGGAGCAGAACCATATCAAAGAATCAGTATGTAAACGGAGCAGGACGGACGGCCAATCAAAGCAACTGGCTGCCGAGATGCGGCATAGCACCGATCAGTGTGATTTCCGCAGTTCCGGGGACAGTATATATAATACATATGGAGGTGTCATGAATGTATATACTGTCCCCGGAACTTCTGCCCGGTAATGAAACATCTCGAACCTCCTGTTGGCCATTGGTACACCTCCATGGAAACGTTTTCCTGGTTTCGCGAAGGTATACCAGATCATCTGGAAGTCCGAGAACCGATTATGATCTATGATCCGAGGAAGTGGCTCGATTACCATGATCCTCCAGTGGCTCCATTAGATGATCACAGGGTGGCTCGATTAGCCTGATCATCGGGTGGCTCCATTACGGCGATCATGAGGTGGCCCGATTAGGGTGATCATGAAATGGCTCTATATGGAGTGTCATTAACAGCTCCCTTTCGGGTCAGGACCATCCTGACGGATAATGGTAAGGAGTTCACGGACCGGTTCTGTGCCCACGGTGAAAGGAAACCCACAGGACAGCATCCTTTTGATCAGGTATGTACAGAGCACCAGATAGATCATCGTCTCATCAGGCCAAAACACCCCCAGACCAACGGCATGGTCGAGAGGTTCAATGCTAGAATAGCCGAGGTCGTCGGCCAGACAAAGTTCCGGTCTGCCCGACATCTCAAGGAAACCTTGACTGATTACTGTCGAATATATAATCATCACATTCCGCAGAAAAACCTTGGCCACATAACACCAATACAGGCCCTGAAACAATGGAAGGAAACAAACCCGGAACTCTTTAAAAAATCAGTTTACAATCTCTCGGGACCCGACAGGTGATGAGGCTGGCTTGGTTGTAGCCTTGGTCGGTCACTACGCAAAGAAGTTCCGGCGATTCATCTCCAAGAGTCTCAAGGTTATCTTTGACTGTTGCCAGAGTTTCGGTGATACAGGCAGTATCGCCCTGATCGGCCGGAAAAATGGCTCCTCGACGTTTCGTGTGGCTTTGAGTAAAAAGTGTCAAATCCACACGAAAACGAGAGTCAGTGATTCCCGAATGGCGCCGATAACATCCGCACAATTTATGCCTTACGCCAAGAGTTGGAGCGGCATGGAGGGAGGGAAAATTCGCTACCGTGTTAAATCTCCTGGTGAAAACATTAACAAGGCATGTTAATGTTTTTCTTGACCCAATGACATAATGGATATATATTTCAAGACAAGGAAGCTGCAAAAGCTGTGCTGTCTGAGTAGGGAGGCGCAAAAGCAGCTGGGAGCAAAAATGGCACGTAAGCTTCAGCAGCGATTGATGGAGCTGAAAGCCGCATCCACTCTTGATGACATCTCACGACTCCCACCAGCCCGTTGTCACGAACTGACAGGAAACCGTAAAGGGCAATTATCAGTGGATCTGGAACATCCTTACCGTTTGCTGTTTGTCCCCGCTCACAACCCGCTTCCCACGAAAGAGGACGGTGGTGTGGACTGGGCCAGTATAACAGAAATCGAGATCATCGGGATTGTCGACACCCATTGAAGGAGGATGTGATGGCTGGTGCTACCAAAAAATACGGCTTTGAACCGGACTACGCCATCCCTCCCGGAGAAACCCTGCGGGAAGTGATGGAGTCCCTCGGCATGAGCCAGAAAGAACTGGCCCGGCGTACTGATCTTACCGTGCAGTCCGTAAACCGCATTTTCAAAGGAACGCAGCCTATCACTTATGAAACCGCCAACCGGCTGGAACTTGCCACCGGAGTGCCTGCGGCCATGTGGAACAATCTCGAAGCTCAGTACCGCGAACAGCTCGCCAGAATTCACGAGCGGGAGAAGTTGCAGGCCGATCTGGACTGGCTGAAGGATATCCCTGTGGCGGAACTGGCGAAAAGAGGAGTTTTGCTCCGCGCCAAAGACAAGATTGAGCAATTGCGCGAAGTGCTGAAATTTTACGGTGTCAGCAGTGTGGAGGCATGGCGCCGGATATGGGAAACGCCGGCAGTGGCTGCCCGCCGCTCGCCGTGTTTCGAGAGCGAGGCCGGGCCCGCTTCAGCCTGGATACGACTTGGCGAACTGCAGGCCAGGGCGATAGACTGCCAGCCGTTTGATAAAACGAGTTTCAGGAACGCCTTGCGCCAGATACGAAACCTGACCCGAGAACCCGCTCATATCTTTGCTCCGGAAATGCAACGGCTCTGCGCTGAATCAGGAGTGGCCCTTGCCCTGGTTAAAGAAATGAAAAAGGTCCCATGGAATGGGGCCACCAAATGGTTGACGCCGCAAAAGGCCATGATCCTGCTTTGTCTGCGCGGCAGAGGAGAAGACAAGTTCTGGTTCTCTTTCTTTCACGAAGCCGGTCACATCTTGTACGACAGTAAGAAGGATCTGTTGATCAACGACGGCAGCCAGGACGACCCGCGGGAGAAACGCGCCAACGATTTTGCCGCAGAATTTCTGATTCCCTCAAAATATGACGATACCATTCGCCGGATTCGCTCAAAAGCCGAAATCGTGAGACTTGCGGACCAGTTAGACATCGCGCCGGGAATCGTTGCCGGCCGTTATCAGTTTCTTACAGGGAATTGGCATTATTTCAAAGAGTTGATCCGAAGTCTGGAATGGGCCGACTCATGAGCCATTCCAAATTTCTCCCTTCCTCCTCCCAAATGGAAAATGATGCATCTGGCTTCGTCATGGCTGTGAAGCTGTGAAGTAAAGAAGAAATGGACAGGAAAAAGCACAAATGGACCTTTCGCGCCCGTTTCAGGCGTCACGCCTTTGGCTGGCGTTCGCAGTCGGCCATAACGCGCATCAAGGAGGCGGTGGCGGAAATCAGGAAGACGGCCCGCAAGGACCCGGTGCTGGGTGCCGAGGGCGCAGTGTTGCTTCTGGAGAAACTGTCGCCCGCCCTGGAACATGTGGACAGTTCGTCGGGCGCCATCGGCACGGCGGTCAACAACGCCATCGAAACACTGGTGCCGATCATCGCCGGGGCACCGGCGGATGACAGTCTGCGCGATACATGGTTGGACCGTCTCTGGGCCGCGGTGGAGGAAGACGTAATGCCCTACATCGAGTTGCTTCCCGAGTATTGGGGCGAGCTTTGCGTGACCCGGCAGCGGGCATCATACTGGGCGGATGGGTTTATCGACACGGTAAGGCTGGTCTGGTCTCGGGAAAGAAAAGCGGGCGAGGGCTACTTCAAGGGCACTTCTGCCTGCCTGAGCGCTTTGTTCTCCGCCGGGCGGCATGAGGAAATCCTGGAGCTGCTCGACCTTGCGCCGCATACATTCTGGCATTACCGGCAGTGGGGCGTCAAAGCCCTGGCGGCCATGGGCAGAAAGGCCGATGCGATCCGCTACGCGGAGGACTCCCGTGACGACTATTCAAGCCCGGTCGCCATCTCCCGGGCCTGCGAAGAAATCCTGCTGTCAAGCGGCATGGTTGAAGAGGCCTACCGCCGTTACGCCATTGAAGCCAATCAGAAAACGACCTATCTGGCGACCTTTCGCGCCATCGCCAGAAAATACCCGGACAAGTCCGCAAGCGATATCCTCCATGATCTCGTGGCCAGTACTCCTGGCAATGAAGGCAAGTGGTTTGCGGCCGCCAAATCAGCAGGGCTTTACAAGGAGGCCATTGAACTGGCCAACCGGGCGCCCTGTGATCCCAGGACACTGACCCGGGCGGCGCGGGACATGGCCGCCGAAGAACCGCGTTTTGCCGTCGAGGCCGGCATGGCGGCGCTCCGGTGGCTTACCAGGGGATATGGCTACGAAATAACCGGTCTCGATGTGCTGGCGGCCTACGACCACACCATGAAGGCTGCCCAGAATGCGGGATGCGAAGCCGAAACCCTTGGCCGTATCCGCAAACTGGTCGCGGGCGAGGACCACGGTGAACGGTTCGTTGCCAAAATTCTCGGGCCGGAACGTGGCTTACGTTAACATGCAAGCACCGATTGCAGCTTATCCAAGCCGCAAATTTTGCCGTCCGCATGAATGGCAAGCTTTAGCCAAGTCTGAACCACCACCGTGCCCCGCGGCCAGTTTTTCAGGAGCCGGTTTGTAACTACGCCAATTTGACAAGCTCAAATTTACTTTCAGCCAGAACCGGCGTTTTCGGCCAATAATTGACACCTCGGCGCAATCCCGCATCTGGCGCGGGTTTCGGCTGGCACGATTTTTTCGTGTGTGCCTACGTCATTGCACCTGTTGAATCCCGAAAACCCGCTTGGGGCGCCAGTTCCCAGTTCCGGGGACAGTATATATAATACATATGGAGGTGTCATGAATGTATATACTGTCCTCGGAACTGGGCCACTCTGTCTCGATGCGCACAAAATAATACTCGCAAAATGGCACCATAATGGTGTACGATATGGCATCGTATAGGATTCATGCAGCCATCGCGAGGTGAAAATATGCCAATCAGTATTACCGAAGATATCCGGTCCATAACTGACCTGAAACGAAACACGAATTCCGTTCTGGATCAAATTCACAAAACAAAGCGTCCCGTTATTTTAACAGTTAATGGAAAGGCTGAGGCAGTCTTGGTCGACGCCAAAGAATATGAAAAAATATTAAATGCATTTAATCTGTTAAAGCTTCTCGCACCCGCAGAAGAAGATATCAAGGAAGGGAGGGTCGCCGAAGTGAAAGAATTTTTCCAGGAGTTCAAGTGTGGCAAAGAAATATAGAGTCTATATTACGTTCAAAGCCAAAACAGACCTGGAGCACATCTTCTACTACATTGCTGAAGACAGCATTAATAATGCAAAAAAATTCATTCTCGAATTAGAAGAAAAAATCTACAGCCTTGAGACTATGCCGGAAAGATTTGCGCTGATCCCGGAAAACATCTTTTTTGGCACAAATTATCGGCAAATTACACACAAGAAATATCGCGCCATATACAAGATAAGAGGTAATTCAGTTTTTATCATGAGGGTTATTCATGGTGCGAAACTGTTGGATCTATAAAGGAAACAAGTGGTAACGAATGAGGTTTGAGAGCGAGAAAAACGAGCGAATCACAATCTGAACCGTTCGCCGTTTCTATTTTTCACTGCTCCCTGCTGTTTCGCACCTGCCTGACTGATTTTATGACCAGGTGCGAAAGAGCAGGGGGCTTTTTTTGTTTTTGAGCGTCAGGAATATTTCACGTCTTTCCAGCTAATTACAGAAGCGGGCCCAGGATCAGGGCTGTGTTTTCCAGAAAACGTTGTCTGAGGGGGCGGGCCTGCAGGTGGTCCAGGGTAAGTTCCCGGGCCGCGTCGCAGTACTCCATCTGCAGCTTTCGCATCCGGGAGGTGAACTTTTTATTATAGACAAACAGCGTCAGTTCAAAGTTGAGCCAGAAGGAGCGCATGTCCATGTTGACTGAACCGATCAGGCAGAAATCATTGTCAACGCTGATGGTCTTGGAGTGCAGCAGGCCGCCGGTGAACGCCATGATTCGCACTCCGGCACGGATCAGCTCTCCGTACCGGGCCTGGCTGGCATAATGGACCAGGCGGGAATCATTTTTTTCCGGCACGATCAGGGTGACCTCCACCCCGCGCATGGCCGCTGATTTGAGAGCGATGAGCAGGGCATTGTCAGGTACGAAATAGGGCGTGGTGATAATCAGCTCCCGGCGGGCGGCATAGATGGTGGTCAGCAACAGGTTGTGGATGGCGCCCTCGGTGATGCCGGGCCCGGATGGCACCAGCTGGACCGGGGCATCCCCGGCCGGGGCCACGGCATGGTTGTCGGAAGAGGCGGCGATATCCTGGTAGCTCTCCCCGCTTTCCATCATCCAGTCGTGGAGAAAGGAGGATGACATTACCTCGACAACGGGGCCCCGGATACGGACCATGGTGTCGATCCACTGGCCAACCCCCTGTTCCTGCTTGAAGTAGCGTGGATCCACCAGGTTCTGGCTGCCGGTGTAGCCGATCTCGCCGTCGATGACCACGATCTTGCGGTGGTTGCGCAGGTCGATGCGGACAAAGAGTGCCCGCAGGAGCCCGGCCGGCAGGGCCTCGACCACCTGGATTCCGTGATGTCGCATTTTGCGCACCATGGAGGATTTGAGAAAGGGTTTGCTGCCGATGGAATCGAGCAGAACCCGGCAGGTCACACCCCGCCGGGCGGCCCGGATAAGGGCGTTTACGACCTCGTCGGCAAAGCCGCCCCGATGCCAGATGTAGAATTCGAGAAAACAGCTTGATCGGGCCTGGTTGATATCCCGGAGCAGACTGTGAAAAAAGTCTTCCGAGCTGTCCAGCAGAGTCAGGTCATTGCTTGGCAGGGCCGGGATGCCGAGGATGGCATCGGCCTGGCGGTGGATGGGGTCGCATTCCGGATTGATGGAGAGCCAGTCCACCTGGGGGCGCCGGCTCAGCTTCCGGGCCCACTTGGAGAGGCGCTGCAGGTCGGCGGCGGCTCTCCGGGCTCTTCGCTCTCCAAGCCTGTTTTCACCGAACAAAAGGTAGATGATCGCCCCGGCAAAAGGCAGCAGGAGAATGACCACCAGCCAGGCCATGGTCACGCTGGGCTCGCGTTTGCGCATGATAACCCGCAGGGACAGGCCGATGCGGATTCCCAGGTCAGCGAGAAAAATAATCGTGGTGACGATCCAGGAAAGTTGATTCATGGGACAGGCTGGTAGAGGTTGGGCGCTGGATTGGAGAAAATATCCTCCTGCGATACAAGATGTCCGTGAACAATTGCACATGAAATGCGCATCAGTCAAGTTTTACGTTTTAAGTTTTACCGTATAAGTGGTAAGTTTAGGTCTTAATGTCTGCCTGTGGAGACGGCAGAAAACCAACCTGGAACCATGCAGGAAGGAGTAGAAAAAGGTGATTAAGGGATTTTCCGCAGCCGCGGTCGCAGCGGGCATCCGCTATGAGGGACGGCTGGATCTGGGTTTGATATATTCAGACACTCCGGCGGTGGCGGCCGGCGTCTTTACCACCAATCGGGTCAAGGCGGCCCCGGTGCTGCTGGATATGGAACGGCTGCGCCACGGTCGGGCCCAGGCGATTCTGGTCAACTCCGGCAATGCCAATGCCTGTACCGGTGATGCCGGTATGCAGGCGGCCCTGGCCACCAGCGCCATGGTGGCCGATCGACTGGGTATCGATGCGGATCTGGTCCAGGTGGCCTCCACCGGCGTGATCGGCGAACCCATGTCCGAGGAACCCTTTGCCCGGGCCATGGATACCCTGGTGGGCAAGTTGTCGTCTGACGGATTCGACGATCTTGCCCGGGCGATCATGACCACCGATACAGTGCCCAAGACAGCCCGGACGACCATCGAGGTGGATGGCCACGAGGTCAATATCTTCGGGGTGGCCAAGGGGGCCGGCATGATCATGCCGGACATGGCCACCATGCTCTGCTTTGTCCTGACCGATGCCCAGATCGTCTTTCCGGAACTGCGGCGCATGCTGGTTGCCGGAGTGGAGCAGTCGTTCAACCGGATAACCGTTGACGGGGACACAAGCACCAACGACTCCGTCCTGATCCTGGCCAACGGCGCAGCCGGAAATCCCTGGATAGATGAAGAGAACCGGGCCGCCGGCGAGCTTTTTGCCGGCGCTCTTGACACCGTGCTCAAGGACCTGGCCCTGCAGATAGTGGCCGACGGCGAGGGTGCCACCAAGCTGGTGACCATCCGTATTGTCGGGGCCAGAGATTTTGAAGGGGCCATGAGCGCGGCCCAGACCATCGCCAACTCCGCCCTGGTGAAGACCGCTTTTTTCGGCGAGGACGCCAACTGGGGGCGGATAATCGCCGCGCTTGGCCGTTCCGACTGTCCTTTCAGTCCCGATCGGGTAGGTATCTGGTTTGATGAGGTGCAGATGGTGGAAAACGGCCAGGGATGCGGCCCTGAGGCCGAGGCCGCAGCCACCCGGGTACTGAAGAAAGATCGGTTCACAGTGACCGTGGATCTCTATGACGGCAGTGAGAGTGCAGAGGTTTATACCTGTGATTTTTCACTTGATTATGTGAAAATTAACGCTGATTACCGTACCTGAGGACCGTTATTGATGTCTAAGAACATTCCTGATACCTGGTATCTGCCCGAGGAACTCGAGATCGAGCCCTTTGTTGCGGATCTGGCCGAGGCCTTCGGGGTGGCGGTGGAACAGGCCGGGCAGCACCGGCGGATCTTTTACGACAGCTTCGACTGGCGGCTCTACCGGAAGAAATGGCTCCTGGAATGCACTGAGGAGGGTTGGCGGCTTTGCGAATACGGGTCTGGCCGAACCCGGGCCGCGCTGGCCGATATCTCCTGTCAGGGGCCTCGTTTTGCCTGGGATTTTCCTGACTCGTCCCTGCAGCGCCTTCTGCACACCGCTCTGGATGTCCGCTGCCTGCTGCCCCTGGTTACCCTGGATGAGAGGCGTACCCGGGTGCGGATTCTCAACCGGGACGAAAAAACCGTGGCCTTTCTCTACCTGGAAGAGCTGCATGTCCAGGAAGGGGAACGGGTGCTGCGCACGGTCCGACTGCAGGGTGTGCGGGGCTACGTCAAGAAATACAGAGCCGTGCGCCGTTTTCTTGAGCAGTACGGTATCAATGAGTCGGCCTCGCCCCATTTCGAGTTCGAGGAAGGGCTCAAGGCCGTGGGCCGGACGCCCGGTGATTACAGTTCAAAATTCACCATCAGGCTGGACCCCGCCATGACAGCCGGCCAGGCGGCAAGGACCATTTTCCTGCAGCTGCTTGGCGTAATGGAGCGTAACCTGCCGGGAATTTTCGACGATCTTGATTCCGAGTTTCTCCATGATTTCCGGGTGGCAATCCGCCGCACCCGCACCGGTCTTGCCCAGTTCAAAAAAGTCCTGCCCGCCGAGACCACGGCCCTTTTTAAAAACGAGTTCGCATGGCTGGGGCGGGTCACCGGGCCCACCCGGGATCTTGATGTTTACCTGCTTTACCGGGATGATTACCTGGCCAGGCTGCCCGAGGTACTCCAGCCCGGACTTGACGAATTTTTTCAGGATCTCGCCCGGCGCAGGCAGGAAGAGTTCAAGCGGCTGGTGCGGGCCCTGCAAGCACCGCGGTACCGGGAAATTGTCAGCAGCTGGCGGGAGTACCTGCAGTCGGACCGGGAAGAGGAACCTGCGGCGGCGGGTATGCCTGTGACGGATTTTGCCCGGCAGATCATCTACCGGCGCTATCGGCGGGTCATGAAGGACGGGCGCGCCATCACCGACCGTTCGCCGGACGAGAGTCTGCACAGGCTGCGCATTCAATGCAAGAAACTGCGCTATGCCCTGGAATTCTTCACCTCCCTCTTTCCCGAAGAAGATATGACCCGGGTTATCAAGCAGCTCAAGAAGCTGCAGAATAATCTTGGTGATTTCAATGATCTGTCCGTGCAGCAGGATATGCTGCGCCGCCATCTCGCCGAGCTCCGGACCGGAAGCAGGAAAAATCTCCAGCTGGCAGCGGCGCTGGGCGGCCTGCTCACCAACCTGTACCATGAACAGGAGCGGGTACGAAAGCGGTTCGCCACCACCTTTCAACGATTCGGTGACAGTGACAACACAGCGCTGTTCAAGCGGTTATTCGCTGACTCCAGGGCACGAGGTCGTCAGAAATGAGTGTTATAGCGGTATATAATATCAAGGGTGGAGTGGGTAAGACCGCAACCGCGGTCAATCTGTCCTACCTCTCGTCGAACCATGGGGTCAATACCCTGCTCTGTGACATGGATTCCCAGGGGTCAGCCACCTATTATTTTCGCATCCGGCCGGCCAGGAAGTTCAATACCAGAAAACTGCTCAAGGGCGGTAAACACGTGGATCGCAACATCCGGGGGACCGATTACCCCGGGCTTGACCTGCTGCCGGCCGATTTTTCCTATAGAAACATCGATATCGCCCTGGATGATCTGAAAAAATCGCGCCAGCGGATATCCAGGGTGCTCAAGCCGCTCAAAAAGGAATATGGCCACATATTCCTCGACTGCCCCCCCAATGTGACGCTCCTGTCCGAAAACATCTTCCATGCCGCCGACTGGATCCTGGTTCCCCTCATTCCCACAACCCTGTCCCACCTGGCCATGCAGCAGCTGCTGAACTTTCTGGAGGAAATCGGCCAGGATCGGTCCAAAGTACTGGTGTTCTTTTCCATGGTGGAAAAACGCAAGAACATGCACGGGGAGATGATGCGGCAGCTCGAGGGCCAGCCTGGAATCCTGCGCAGTCATATTCCCTTTCTTGCCGATGTGGAAAAGATGGGGCTCTACCGACAGCCGGTGACCGCGGCCCTGCCTTCATCCGCGGCGTCTGCAGCCTACCGGGAACTGTGGGATGAAATCTGTGCCCATATTGGAGCAGACCGGTAGACCGGTGACAGAGGTACCAGATGGTGGGGGATGGCTGTGTCCGGTTCTGGCAGGGGCTGCGCCGGCCGTATTCTTGCCTGGAAGATTCACTGTTCCGTTTTCCGACCGTCTGAATGTTGTCAACCATGCCAAAATGATGCGAGATCGATGAAACAGATACTGCTGTGCCGCCATGCCAAATCAAGCTGGAAAGATCCTGGTCTGGTCGACCGGGACCGGCCGCTTGCCAGACGCGGCAGGCGTGATGCGCCGCGCATGGGCCGCGAGCTCGCCCGTCGCTGTATACGTGTGGACAGAATTCTCTGCAGTCCGGCAAAAAGAACCCGCAAGACCGCCCGCAAGATAGCCCGGGAAATCGACTTTCCCCGCAGGGGTATAGTTCTGGTGGAAGAGATCTATGGTGCCGACTCCGGTATGCTGCTTAAGCTGATCCGGGCCCAGAAGAAAAAATACCATCACCTGATGCTGGTGGGGCACAACTCAGCCATAACGGAGCTGGCAAACACCCTGGGTGATCTGGATATCGCCAACGTACCTACCTGTGGGGTGGTTGGTTTTTCCTTTGCTGTGGAGCGGTGGGAAGATGTGCGGCAAGGCTGCGGGACTCCCCTGTTCTTCCTCTATCCCAAACTGCTTGCCCGGCAGTCTGACTGACCATGGCCGACAAGATAAGCAGATCCGGGCGTCTGCTCGACAGGACAACCCTGCCCGAGGGACTTCTGCCGCTGATTCTGGCCACGGTGATCGGGGCCCTGACCGGCCTGGCCGCCGTGTTTTTCATTCATCTCATCGCCTGGATCCAGCACGGCTCCTATACGGCGGCTTATTATCTGTTTCCCCGCCTGGGCATGTGGACCTATGTTCTGGTGCCGGTTGGTGGAGCCCTGCTTGGCGGCCCGCTGATCGCATGGTTTGCCAGCGAGGCCAAGGGACATGGAGTCCCTGAGGTTATGCAGGCCCTGGTCATGCGCGGTGGCCGGATCCGACCGCGGGTGGCCATTGTCAAGATCCTGGCCTCGGCGCTCTGTATCGGCACCGGTGGGTCGGCCGGCCGGGAAGGACCCATCGTCCAGGTCGGCTCGGCACTCGGTTCGGTGACAGGCCAGCTCCTTCACCTGTCTGACGAGCGAATCAAGAACCTTGTTTCCTGCGGGGCTGCTGCCGGTATCGCCGCCACTTTCAACGCTCCCATCGCCGGGGTGGCCTTTGCCATCGAGGTCCTGATGGGTGAGCTGCAGGTCCGGATGTTTGGCAACGTGGTGATCTCGGCGGTGGCGGCCTCCATTGTCAGCCAGAAGTTTCTCGGTGACCGGCCCGCCTTCACCGTCCCTACCTATACCTTTGATTCCCCGGTGGCCATCCTGCTCTACCTGGCTCTGGGTCTGGTGGCGGCCCTGGTGGGGGTGATGTTCATACGCATGCTGAGCTGGTTCGAGGATCTGTTCGATAACTGGCGCTTTCCCGATGTCCTCAAGCCGGCGGTCGGTGCCCTGCTCCTTGGCCTGCTCGGATTCGGCTACCTGCACCTGCCGGGGATCAGTTTCTCCGGACCGACCGAGTTCCAGCTCGGCATGCCGCTGATTGAGAACATCCCCCATGTCTACGGTTCCGGGTTCACTTTCATCGAGGAGGCTCTGCATGGGCAGGTGAGTTTCTGGCTCCTTTTCCTGCTCATCTTTTTGAAACCGCTGGCCACCTCGTTTACCCTGGGTTCGGGTAACTCGGGCGGTGTTTTTGCGCCATCTCTTTTTATCGGCGCCATGCTCGGCGGTGCTATGGGCATGCTCTTCCAGTATATTCTGCCCCAGTACGCCGGCTCTCCCGGGGCCTATGCCCTGGTCGGCATGAGTGCGGTTTTTGCCGCTGCGGCCCAAGCGCCGCTGACCGCCATGCTCATCGTCTTTGAAATGAGCAATGATTATTCCCTGATTCTGCCCCTGATGGTCACGGCGGTGACCGCGACCTTTTTTGCCCAGTGGCTTTATCCGGAATCCATTTACACCATCAAGCTCACCCGGCGGGGGATCCGATTTTCCCAGGGGCGCGACATGGATATCATGCAGGGGGTTCAGGTTCGTGAGGTCATGAATCCCGATCCGGTCACTGTTCATGCCTCGCAGCCCCTGGCCGAGCTCTACCAGAAGTTCCAGGAAACCAATTACCTGGGGTTCCCGGTCCTCGATGATCAGGACCGTCTCTGGGGGATAGTCACCCTGCAGGACATGCGGCGGGCTCTCTCCCAGGACAGCGTCAAACTCCGGGGGCTCACCGTCTCCGACGTGGCTGTTCCGGATCCGATCACGGTTTATCCCGATGAACCGATCTGGACCGCTATCCAGAAGATGGCGCCCCGCGACCTGGCGCGGTTGCCGGTGATCAGCCGCGAGGAAAAGAATAAACTCGTCGGTCTGATAAGCCGCTCGGACATCCTCCGGGCCTATGATGTGGGGCTGGTCCGCAAACAGCGGGGTCAGATGCTGGAGAAAAACACCTCCCTGCGCCGGCAGAATCAAAACGAGTTCATCGAATTCTGCCTCATGCCCGGACATCAGGCAGTGGGCAGGCAGCTTGGCGATCTCAACCTGCCAGGACAGGTCAACGTGGTCTCCATCGAGCGGGCAGGGGAGATTATCATACCCCAGCAGGACACCCGTTTTGAGGCCGGAGATATCGTGACCGTCTTTGGTCGCAAGGACGTGCTGGATCAGGTCCAGCGTATCTTTTCCTCGGCCGGGGAGGAGGATTCGTGACTTCCCGGGTACCCATGTCTCCGGACTGCCTGGGCTGCCGCCATTTTTTCATCACCTACCAGCCCCGTCAGCCGCGGGGATGCCGGGCCTATGGCTTCAAGAGCCAGCAGATGCCTTCCCGGGTGGTTCTGGCCAGTTCCGGCAAGCCGTGTCAGTTGTTTGCTCCGAAGTCGGCAGGGAAAGGGAAATAAAGGAAAAATTATTTTTAAAATGACCGGCCGCATGATAACATGGATCTGTGGACATGAAGAAATGTCGAACCTGTTGATTTTCCCACAGGATTAACCGGACTGGCAAGAGACAGATGGTGCAAGAGAGCGGTTCCCCCGGTACAGGGTCCATAGGCGGCGTATCCCTGGCTTCCTTTCTGCAGATGCTTGAGCAGGAACGGCGCAGCTGCACCCTGATTGTCCACTGTGGCGAGGGAGAAGGACAGTTCTTCTTCGACGAGGGAGATCTCGTAGATGCCCAGTGCGGGGACAAGGCAGGGGAAGAAGCGGTCTACGCCCTGCTGACGGCAAAAGATCCGGTCTTTCGGGTTGAAGAGGCCCAGGACCGGCTGCGGCGAATCAGCCTGCCCCTGGCACACCTGCTGCTCAACGCCGCAACCAGGCAGGATGAGGCTACGAGTGAACAGGCAGGGAAGGGTGATACCATGCATGCTTCAAAACGGGCCATGAGTGCGGCCGTGCAGGGGAATCCGGCTCTGCGACGGCTGGTGGAGGCCATTGTCTCCATTGCGGGGGTGAAACATTATTATCTCCTGAACCGCCAGGGAAAGGTTATTGTCCAGTCCTCGAAAAATCGCAAAGTCGGCGATTTTATCACCTACTGCATTGTCAGCGGCATCCAGATCCGTAAGGCGCTTGAGGCCCGGGGCCCCCATCAGATCCGCCTGGAGCTGCAGGGCGGAGACGTGCTGCTGATTCTTCCCGGGGCGGGAATGATTATCGGTCTGCTTCTTGATCAGGATGTCTCGACGGCTGAGGTTGCAGCCCGGCTGCGGCCGGCTCTTACGGCGAGATAACCGGCAGGGGATACAGTGAGGTTATGAGAAAACTGCTCAAGGAGATATCGGTTATTCCCGGAGTCACCGGATCCTGTATCTTTGATAAATCCGAGGGGCCGTTGTGCGAGGAGCTCCATCCAAGCCTGTCGGCGGATCTGTCGGAAACCGTTGGAACCTACCTGGTACGGCTCTTCCAGATGGGTGGCATGATCGGCCTGGATACCCGGTCGGTCTACTTTCGTTTTGACAAGTACACCGTGCTGGGCATGCCCCTTGATACCGGAGCGGTCCTCCTTACCATCTGCGAGTCCCAGGCCAACTGTTCCCTGGTTGCCACCACTGCTGCCATGCTGGTGGCCGATATGCGTGATGAACTCAACGCGCCTGTCTATCCCCCTGAAGAAGAGGTGCTCGAAGAGGTGGAGGCGGTGGCCATCGAGGAGGATGACGGCGATGATGCCGAGCTGGAGCCGCTCTTCAAGGAGATGGAGCAGGCCCTGGCCGCAGCTATCGGCCCGGTGGCCGGGGTGGTGATGCAGGATTACATCCAGAGATGGAAAGAGTCAGGACCGGCTGTGCCGGCCCGGATTTCCGAGCTGGCCAAAATGCTGGTCGAAGAGATCGGCGACGAGCATCTGGCCCGGGAGTTCACCTCCCATATTCACACCATCCTGTGACAACACCCGCTGGAAGCTGAAAAAGCCTGCTGACAAGCCATGGCTTGTCAGCAGGCTTTTTTGTCTTGAAGGAAAGTGCCCTCTCTGATCCCGCCCGGACCTGCAGGGCGGGATCAGAGAGTTTGTCCATGCCTGTTACCTGTTACTGACGGCTCACTTGAAACGTTTGAGCATTTTGTCCACACTGATCCGCAGCCGGTCCACGGCCCGGGCCAGGGTGCCTATCTCATCCCGGGATGGGGTGACGATGGGTTCGCTCAGGTTTTTGCCCAGGCTGATTTCCGTAGCCCGTTTTTCCAGCATGGTCACCGGTTTGACCACGTAGCGGCTGAAAAAGAACCAGATGATCAGCATGAGCAGCAGAACTCCGCTGCTGCCGATGAGAACCAGGTTGATGGCTGATTGTCTGGCCTTGGTCAGGGCTTTTGCCAGCGGCACGTAAACCACGTAGGCCGAGGCGATACTGCCGGCTTCCCAGTTGTAGCCATGCTCGGTCCCGTAGCGCTCGATCTGCTCTTTTGGGGCATCGGCCGGGTCGCCGTGACAGCGCAGGCATCCCCGGGAGATCCGGATGGGCTGGGCAAAGTAATAGAACTGACTGCCTTCCTTGGTGATGGTGCCTTCGGCCAGCTTCTTTTTGGGATCCTGCTGGAAGATTTCGATGATCTGCAGGTCATACTTGTCGGCCTTGTTGTCGGAATGGAGCGGGTCGATGGTGGCCTGCTTGAACTGATAGTCCTGGTTGCGCTTCTGGAACTCGTTCCAGACCCCGCGGGTCAGGGTAAAGCCGGAGATGAGTTCGGGGATGAACTGGTTCCTGTCCATCATCTCCATTATTCTTGGCCGCTGGTGGTCTTTGAAATAGAGCCGGGACGCCTGCAGGGCGTCAAAGACCAGGTGTCCCTTGGCCTTGGCTTCTTCAACGGCATTGCTGACACTGAAACGATAACTGGCCACTGCGATGCCAACAGTGGCGATCAGGCTGAGTATGCCGATAAGGATAATGAATCGTGTACGAATACTCATGCAGTTCTCCGGGTTAAGGGGTTAACGGAAGAGTGGCTTCGAATCTTGTTGTAGTGAATCACAACCTCACCGGCAAAATCAAGGAAAGTATTCTTTCCGACATGGACAGGGGTGGGGCCAGCGGGGTTGCACGATGGAGGGAAATGGTTTAATGGCTCTATTGAAAATCCCTTTTCCTCCGCAAAGAGAGGTCCTGTTCGGTTTTTGCTTTACCGGGCGGTTCGCACAGGGCCACAGAGTGGTTGGCGGTGGCCCGGATATTTTTTCACCAGGAGTGGTAACGAGATCATGAAACTGTCTTCATTTGGCAAACGCTTTTCCACCGGTTCGGGTATCTTGTCCCTGATGGATGATCTGGGCAATGCCCTGGCCGGCGGTGATATGATCATGATGGGCGGAGGAAATCCCGGCCATGTCCCGGAAGTGCAGGAAATGCTTCGCCGCCGGTTGCGGGAGCTCGCCGAGGATCCGGCCGAATTTCGTAAACTGATCGGCATCTATGATCCTCCCCGGGGTGAAAAGGATTTCCTCCAGGCTCTGGCAGCCCTTTTGCGAAGCGAGTATGGCTGGGACCTGGGGCCGGAAAACATCTGCCTGACCAACGGCAGTCAGGGCTCGTTTTTTCTGCTGTTCAACATGTTTGCCGGCCGGTTTGACGATGGCAGTCACAAGAAGGTCCTGCTGCCCCTGGCTCCGGAATATATCGGCTATGCCGACCTGGGGCTCAGCGATGATTTCTTCACCGCGGTCCGGCCGCGGATCGATTTTCTGGAAGACAACCTGTTCAAGTACCGGGTCGATTTTGACCATATCGAAGTGAACACGGACATCGGTGTCATCTGCGCCTCGCGGCCCACCAACCCCACCGGCAACGTGCTGACCGATGACGAGATCCAGGGACTGGCCCGGCTGGCGGCGGAAAATGATATCCCCTTTATCATCGACAACGCCTACGGGGTACCCTTTCCCGGGATCATCTATACCGAGGCCACCCCGGTCTGGAACGAGAATCTCATCGTCTGCATGAGCCTGTCCAAGTTCGGCCTGCCGGCGGCCCGGACCGGGATCGTCATTGCCCGTACCGAGATCATCGAGGTCCTCTCCGGCATCAACTCCATCCTGAATCTGGCTCCGGGCAGCTTCGGCGCCATGCTGACCACCGATATCGTCCGGTCCGGGGAGATCATCCGTCTCAGCCGTGAGGTGATCATGCCTTTTTATCGCCGCAAGATGGAAAAGGCCATGCACTGGATCAACACCTATTTCACCGGGTTTGATTACCGGGTCCATACCCCGGAGGGGGCGATGTTCCTCTGGCTCTGGTTTCCGGAGCTGCCCATCTCCAGCCGCACCCTTTATGAGCGGCTCAAGGAGCGCGGGGTGCTGGTGGTATCCGGTGACTATTTCTTCCCGGGCCTGGAGCCGGGCTGGAGCCATACCGGAGAGTGCATCCGCATAACCTATTCTCAGGATGAAGAGGATGTCCACCAGGGCCTGCGGATCATCGGCGAAGAGGTTCGCCGGGCCTGCGGCGACAGCGGTTGAGCTTTTTCACCTGAAGTTTTTGTCACTGGTGAGATGTTCTGAGAAAAAAACAGGAGAGAGAAATGAGACGCTTTGTTTATCGAACCATCCTGTTTGAATATCAGAAAGACAGGTTGCTGGGCGACAGGTACATCAATGACGAGGAAGTGGAAAAGACCCTCAACGAGCAGGGAGCTCTGGGCTGGGAACTGGTGGGCGTGACCACCACTCAGGAAGGGCTGCTGGCCATCTGCAAGCGTCCTGACGGGTCGGAAGCGTGTGTGGATCGTCCCCCGGTCACTGTTTCAGAAAGTGGTTGCGACTCCATGGAGGAGGAAGAGGTTGTCTCTGCCAGAGCTCTCCAGGAGCGGGAACGGGCCCACATCATGGAGCTTGAGGCCCGGCGCCGTCAGGCCATGCAGCAGCAGGAAGAGGAGCAGGACCAGGATCTGGTCGGCAAGATACGGATCTTCTGACCGGTTACGGTTAGACGGAGTTGCTGGCTGACCAGGGTCCCCGTGGTATCCATAAGCTGAACAAAGGGTCACCACAGCGGGTGTCGCCCGCAACCTGATTAATCGTAGCGACTTGGTAATTTTCTTGTTTTTACGACAGGAGCCAAGAAGTAAGGTACTAAAAGTGAAATCGCGGCTGGCTTGTACAGATAGGAAAAAAAAGAATCCGGCAGGGGCGATCGATCAGGAATTGTTTGCCTGGATGAGGGAGATCCGTCGCAGTCTGCACCGGTACCCGGAGCTTGCCTACCAGGAAGAACGTACCGGTCGTCGTATCGTTGAGGAACTGGACCGGCTGGGGGTCAAATGGCGGGGTGGTTTCGCCTCCACCGGCATCGTGGCCGAGATCGGCCAGGGAGGCGACACTCCATGCGTCGCCCTGCGGGCCGACATGGACGCGCTGCCTATCACTGAAGAGACCGGGGTTTCCTTTGCCTCGACCCGTCCCGGGGTCATGCATGCCTGCGGCCACGACGGTCATGTGGCCATGCTGCTCGGGACTGCGGCCCTGCTGCGGGACCAGGAACTGCCAGGTCGCGTCCGGCTGCTTTTTCAGCCGGCCGAGGAGTCCGGTAACGGGGCGGCCAGGATGATCGACGATGGGGCTCTGGACGGGGTGGATATGATATTTGGCGGCCATATCGACACCCATTATCCCGTGGGGCGGTTTACTGTGGACCAGGGGTTGGTCTGTTCCTATACCGATCCCTTTGTCATCCGGATCCACGGTCAGGGCGGTCATGCTGCCCGTCCCCATGAGGCCATCGATTCGGTGGTGGTGGCCTCGAACCTGGTCATGAGTCTGCAGACCCTTATTTCCCGGCAGATCGATCCGGCCCAGGCGGCCGTGATCACGGTGGGCCGATTCGTGGCCGGAACCGTTCACAATGTTATTGCCGAACACGCCCTGCTCGAGGGGACGATTCGCAGTGCCCATCCCGGAACCAGGGAGCGCATTTTAAGCGGTATCCGACGGGTGATACAGGGTTTTGGCGAGATGTGCAACGCCAGTATCGAGCTTGAATTCTTTGGTCACCTGCCGGCGGTGATCAATGATGAAACCGCCACCGCCATCGCCCGCCATGCCGCCGATCGGGTGGTGGGGACGGACAATGTTATCAGCCAGGGCCACCCCAGTCTCGGCGGCGAGGATTTCGCCTTTTACCAGCAGCGCATTCCCGGCTGTCTTGTTCGGTTCGGGGGTGCATGCACCACCAGGGAGACCGGCCCTGCCCATTCCAGCCGGTTTGACTTTGATGAAGCCGTTCTGGGCCTTGGTGCGGCCTGGCTGGCCGAGGTTGCCCGGGCCGGGCTCCATTCCCTGGGGTCGTAGCCGGGGAGCAGGGAGGAACTGGTGGATTCGATACCCTTTGCACAGAGCAGGCTCGCCACCCTGGGCGTGGAGCTGGAGTTTCAGATCCTTGATCGGGAAACCCTGGCCCTGGTACCGGGAGCGCGACAGATCCTCGCCGCCGCGCCAGCGGAATTTGCCTCCCGGCTGGCACCGGAATTCATCCAGTCCATGCTTGAGGTCCTCACCGGGGTCTGCAGCGATGTGGACGAGGTGGCCGAGGATCTGCGCCACACCATCCATATGCTCGCCGACGTGGCCGGAGACCAGGGCATGGTACTCCACGCGGCCAGTCTCCATCCCTTTGCCGAACCCCTGGATCAGGTCCTGACTCCGGATCCGCGTTACGAACGGATCATGGACGAACTGCAGTTCGTTGGCCGCCAGTTCATCACCCAGGGGCTCCATGTCCACGTGGGCATGGATGATCGGGAGATGGCGGTGCGGGTCTGCGATGTTCTCCAGGGCTATCTGCCCGTGTTCCTGGCCCTCACCGGTTCGTCCCCCTGGTTCCGCGGTCTCGATACCGGTCTGGCCTCCTACCGGACCAAGTTGTTCGAGGCCTTGCCGCTGGCCGGTCTTTCCGGTTATTTCGGTTCCTGGCAGGCCTACGAAGACGAGTTGCACATGCTCATGGAGCAGGGGATCATCCACCAGGTGCGGGATCTCTGGTCGGATGTGCGGATCAATCCCTTTTTCGGGACAGTGGAGGTCCGGTCCTGTGACCTGCCTGCCCGCTTTGCGGAAATTGTCGGCATGGCCGGTCTCATTCAGGCCTTTGCCGTCGCCATTGTCGAGGGTGTGGTGGCCCCGGCCCGGATCAATCAGCGGATTCTTGGTTATAACAAGTGGCAGGCGGCCCGGTATGGCCTGGAGGGCCGGTTTCTCGATCCGCTGGGACTTTTTGATTACCGGGTCCTGACCCTGCACCAGGCTGCCGAACAACTTTTTTCCCTGCTTGGCCCCTGGATGGACCGGTTTGGCTCCAGGCAGTGGTGCCACCAGCTGGAAGGGATCCTTGAACGTGGTACCAGTGCCCGGCAGCAGCGGGAGCTGATGCAACAGGAAAACAGCTTTGCAAAAATGATACAGAGCATGCGGGCTCAATTCTGGGAATAATGACTGATAAAGAAATTCGATACACCAGGTCCGTGGTCGCCACCGGGCACGAACTGGTGAGCCAGGCGGCGGCCGATATCCTCGGTGCCGGCGGCAATGCTTTTGACGCCGCCGTGGCTGCCGGTTTTGCCGGTGCGGTTGCCGAACAGACCCTGACCAGTCTGGGCGGCGGTGGATTTCTCCTGGCCCGGACCAGCGGCAAGGATGGGCCGGTGGAGGAAATCGTCTTTGATTTTTTTGTCGATACGCCGGGCAGGGGGCTGGCCGAGATGCCCCGGCCGCATTTTTTTCCGGTTACGGTACAGTTCGGCGGTTCGGATCAGGAATTCAACATCGGCCTTGGTTCGGTGGCCGTGCCCGGGACACTCAAGGGCCTTCTCCATGTCCATGAGCGGCTTGGCCGACTGCCCCTTGCAGATATCCTGTCTCCGGCCATTGACCTGGCCCGGGGGCACCGGCTCAACGATTTTCAGGCCGGTTTTCTCCGGTTGCTCCACCCCATCGTCACCCTGACCCCGGAAGGTCGGGCGCTTTATGAGCCTGGGGACCAGTTTCTCCGGCCGGGCGATGTTCTGCAGAATCCAGCCCTGGCGGCTTTTCTCCAGGACCTGGTCAAAGACCGGGGTGCGAGTTTTTATCGCGGGGACATAGCCCGGGTCATGGCCAGGGACATGCGTGAGGGTGGCGGCCTGCTGACCCTGGAAGACCTGGCCGGCTACCAGGTGGTGGAACGAAAACCCCTGCGTGCCCGATACAGGGACCATACCCTGCTCACCGTGGGGCCGCCGTCCCTTGGCGGCAGCCTTATTGCCCTGTCCCTGGCGATCCAGGAACAGCTGGAACCGGTGGATACCTGGGGCTCGGCCGAGTACCTGCTCCGGACCACCGGGCTGATGCAGACCGTGGAGCAGCTCCGGGAACAGGGCGTGACCTCGCCGGAGGCCCTGGAAAAATTGCGGACCGACGGGGCTCTTGAACAGGCTGCCGAAAAGGTCCGGCTTTTCAGCCGCGGTACCACCCATCTCTCCATTGCCGACCGGGAGGGTAATATCGCCTCCATGACCTGTTCCAATGGCGAGGGATCCGGCTACTTCGCTCCGGGCACCGGCATCATGCTCAACAACATGATGGGTGAGGATGATCTTCATCCGCAGGGTTTTCATTCCAGCCCTCCGGGGATCCGGGTGAGTTCGATGATGTCGCCTTCCGCCCTGCTGCGTGACGGAGAGGTGGAGCTGGTACTTGGCAGCGGCGGTTCCAAGAGGATCCGCACCGCCATCACCCAGGTCCTGGTCCAGGTCATCGATTATGGCCGCGATATTGAGACAGCGGTCCAGGCGCCCCGGCTGCACTGGGACGGCAGCGTGGTCCAGGTGGAGCCGGGATTTGCCGACCAGGATCTGCAGGTGCTGGAGCAGCGGGTGGCCATCAATGTGTGGCAGGAAAAAAACGTCTACTTCGGCGGGGTGCACACGGTGGTGCCTGGCAGCCATGGTGTGGGTGATCCCCGGCGGGGCGGGGCCGTACGGGTGGTGGAAGAATGAGCTGGTATATCCTCAAACGGTTGCTCCTGATGATCCCGACCATCTTCGGGGTCATGCTGATCACCTTTGTCATCACCCAGTTCGTCCCGGGTGGGCCGGTGGAGCGGATGATGGCCCAGATCGAGGGCCGTACCGGTGGCGGTGAGGCCACCTCCGGCAGTACCGGGCTCTACCAGGGCAATAAGGGGCTTGATCAGCAGCGTATCGAACAGCTGCGCAAACTCTATGGCTTTGACAAACCGCCCCTGGTCCGGTTTCTTTCCATGATGCGCGACTACCTGACCTTTGATTTCGGCGAATCCTATTACCACCACATGAAGGTGGTGGACCTGGTCATCTCCAAGCTGCCGGTTTCCATGTCGCTGGGGTTGTGGTCTTTTCTGATTGTCTATTCGGTCTGCATACCGCTGGGCATCGCCAAGGCGGTCCGGGACGGATCCCGGTTTGACGTCATTACCTCCACCATCATCCTGGTCGGATACGCGATTCCGGGTTTTGTGCTCGGTATCGTTTTGATTGTCCTCTTCGGCGGTGGCAGTTTTTTCAATATCTTTCCCCTGCGCGGCCTGGTCTCGGACAACTGGAGTGAGCTGAGCCTGATCGGCAAGATACTTGACTACCTCTGGCACATGGTCCTGCCGATCATTTCATCCACTGTGGGCAGTCTGGCGGTGATGACACTTCTGACCAAGAACTCCTTTCTGGAGGAGATCCGCAAGCAGTACGTGATGACCGCCCGGGCCAAGGGGCTCAATGAACGTCAGGTCCTCTACAAGCACGTGTTCCGCAACGCCATCATTCCTATCATCACCGGGTTTCCGGGCTCGTTCATCACCGCCTTCTTCACAGGCAGCCTGCTCATCGAGACCATCTTCTCCCTGGACGGCATGGGGCTGCTGGCCTATGAATCGGTGATGAACCGCGATTACCCGGTGGTCCTCGGCACCCTGTACTTTTTCACCATTATCGGCCTGGTGTCCCGGCTGCTGTCCGACCTGAGCTATGTGATGGTGGATCCGCGGATCAGCTTTGAGCGGGTTCGGTAGGAAATGAAAACAGGAAAAAGAAAAAACAGCCTGGCCGCCCGGCGCTGGCGCAACTTTAAAAACAATAAACGGGGCTATTACAGCCTGATCCTGTTCTCCATTCTTTTTTTTCTGAGCCTGTTTGCCGAGGTGCTCAGCAACGACAAGCCGTTCCTGGTCTACTACAACGGCCACTATTATTTTCCGCTTTTCCGGGAGTACCCGGAGACCACCTTTGGTGGTGATTTCGAAACCGAGACCGACTACCGCGATCCCTATATCCTCGAAAAGCTGCAGACGAACGGCAACAGGGTCTGGTTTCCCCCCAATCCCCACTCCTATAATTCCATCAACCTGGATCTGGACGTGCCGGTGCCTTCACCCCCGACCAGGGAGAACCTGCTCGGAACCGATGACCGGGGCCGTGATGTCCTGGCCCGGCTTATCTACGGCTTTCGTCTTTCGGTACTGTTCGGCTTTGCCCTGACAGCGGTGGGAACCCTGCTCGGCATTGTGGCCGGGGCGGTGCAGGGCTATTTCGGGGGCAAGGTGGATCTGTTCTTTCAGCGTTTTATCGAGATATGGAGTGCCATGCCCGAGCTCTACCTGCTCATTATCTTTGCCTCCATCTTCAAACCATCCATCCTGCTCTTGCTGATCCTGCTTTCCATGTTCGGCTGGATGGGGCTGTCCGACTATGTCCGGGCCGAGTTCCTGCGCGGCCGGAATATGGAATACGTCAAGGCGGCCAAGGCGCTGGGTGTCTCCCATTTCACCATCATGTACCGCCACCTGCTGCCAAACGGCATGACCCCGGTAATCACCTTCCTGCCCTTTCGCATGTCCGGGGCGATCCTGGCCCTGACCAGCCTGGATTTTCTCGGCCTGGGCGTGCCGCCCTCCACGCCAAGCCTCGGCGAACTGCTGGCCCAGGGTAAGGCCAATATCGATGCCTGGTGGCTCTCCCTCTCCACCTTTGTCGTCCTGGTGGGAACCCTGGTACTGCTGATTTTCATCGGCGAGGCGTTGCGCGAGGCCTTTGATCCCAGAAAACAGTGAAGTCTGCTCAACAGGCTCTGTTTTGGAGCGTCACAGTTGCTCAACAGGATGTTTAGAGATCTTTTTCCGGGGAATGATGGCCTGAATATCAGGACGTTCAAGGCCCACCATGCCCACCATGTCCACCCCCGCCGCCACCGCCGCTGGTCGCGGGATTCACCGCGATGGAGAGAGTGGACCGGGCGGTCCTGCCGATGCCATCGGTCACCCGGACCTCAAAGGCATAGGTGCCCGCACTGGTGGGCGTGCCCGATATAACGCCATCGGAGGACAGGCTGAGGCCGGGCGGCAGGGTGCCACCGGTCTGGTCCCAGACATAGTTGCCGCCACCGGTGGCCGCGAGTTGGGCCGTGGGATAGACTTCGCCGACCGTGCCGTAATGGAGGAAGGTGGTGGAAATCCACAGCTGGCCGCAGGCCGAGTTGACCAGGCTGACGATGTCAAGATAGCGAACCTCGTCATCATACTCCAGGCTGCCCTGGGGACAGCCTGTGGTCACGGTGCCAGCCTGGAGAACCTGGTAGGGTGAACTGGTTCCGGTCTGGTTGCAGAGGTTTTTGCCCTTGCTGAGAAGTATGAAGGCAATGTTGTTTTTCAGGGTGCCCCGGTCATTGACCTGGAGATAGGTGCCCGGCGTCGTGCACACATTGGCCCCGGCAGGGGCGTAGGTGGCGTAGTACAGATCCTGGGTATAGGCATCGGTGGTCTTGACCCCGAGTGTCGTCAGGGAGGTGGGCAGGGCCTTGTAACGGTCCACATAGGCGAGAATGGACTCGTAGGCCTGGTCAACGCTGTTCCTCGTTTCAGAGAGTTTCTGCCTCTCCACGGCAATTTTCATGATCCCGCCGCCCATTCCGGCCAGCAGGCCGATGATGACCAGGACAATGGCCATCTCCACCAGGCTGAATCCCCTGCTGTCACCGGTCCACTCGGCCGGTAGTCCTTTGGCTGCTGATTTTTTTTTCAGAGGAGATGCCAGATGATCATGTGTTGGCCGGGGGAAGGAAACCATGGTTATTTCTCCACTTGTCCGCTGACGAGCGTCCGGGCGGCTTCAAAATTATACTCCAGGTCCGCATCGCCGGGATGTCTTTCAAGGGCCTGCTGGAGAATGGCGAGGGCCTCCCGGTTCTTGCCAAGCATCATCAGGGAGGCAGCCAGATTGTTCGCCACCAGGGGATCGCCGGATTTCTCCCACACCTTGCGGTACAGTCTGGCCGCCTCGGCAAAGTCTCCCCGGTTCCTGCACTCCTCCGCCGTCTGGACCAGCTGCTTGTGGCGGCGATCCATCAACATACCTGATACAGCCAGGCTGGTGTCCGGGGGTGGGGCGATTTCCCTGGCGTTTTTGACCGTTTTTTCCGTAACAGGCCGGGGGGGCGGATTTTCTGCTGTCCTGGCGAGTTGCTCCTGACTGGTGGCAGCTGGCCCTGGCTCACGGATCTTTGTTCCCTCATCCGTTCGTGCAGCGTCGTGGGGTCCAGGCGCCGGCAATGATTCCGGCCTGGCCTGACTGTCCGGTGATGGCGCAGCGGCCATTCGGGCCGGACCAGCCGGCTTGCTGTCGTCCTGGGCGGTAATCCCCGGAAGGGCCGGGTTTGTCCGGGCTTTGGATGCCCGGGTGGCAGAGGTTGACTGACCGCCTGCCGGACTGGCGACAGAGGTGGCCATGGTTTTCGTGCTACTGGTCAGGAACCGGGGCAGGAAGACCACGGTCGCTGCCCCGCTGAGGATAAAGAAGAGCAGGATCGCGATGATCTTTTTTCTGCTTCCCGTCCTTTCCGGAGTGGAACTGCGGGCAGGGGGCGGCGCCTGCTCCGGAAGGGAGCCGCTCTCTTTCTGCCGCTGTTCGAGATGTTTGAGCGTCGTGAAGAGTTTGCTCATCTACAGTACCTGCAACCTCAGGATGATGACCAGTTCCACCCGCTGGCGGCGGTCGGCACTGTATTTGAACATGGAGCCGATAAGCGGGATATCCTGAAAACCAGGCAGGCCGGAGTCGTCGTCCTGTTTCTTGTCCTGGATAAGGCCGCCCAGAATGACCAGTTCACCGGATCTGGCCCGGACCACGGTGGAGGCCTCCCGCAGGTTCACCACCGGAAAGGCGTAGCGGTTGCCGCCCTGGTATTCTTTCTCGGCCAGGGAGATGATCTCGCTCTTGATGGGCACCAGGTGCAGGCTGACATTGCCCGACTCTTCGATTTCCGGGGTCACCCCCAGGAGCACGCCGTCAAACAGGGAGCCGATTTCCACGGTCGGTGACTGGGTGGTGCCCACGTCGGTGCCGGTGGTCTCGAGCTCGAAACTTCGCAGGTAGGAGACCGACTGGCCTACGCTGATCATGGCCGACTGGCCGTTGAGCACCTTGAGACGTGGATTGGACAGGGTGTTCACCGAGCCATATTCCTCCAGGGCATGGAGGATGGTGCTGACATTGTAATACTGATCCGATAACTGCAGGCCGTACCAGACCGAATTTTCATTGAGCGCTTCGCTGATCACATTCAGGGTGGTACCGGTGGTCCGCAGGGCGTTCTGGCTTATGGTTGCCTCGAATTTTTTCCAGTCAATGCCCAGCTCATGGGAGCTATTGAGGTTCACCTCGAGAATCTTGGCCTCGATCAGCACCTGGCGGCGGTATTTTTCCTTTATGGTCTCCATATAGGAGTTGATTTCCTGGACGATATGGGGCCGGGCGATGACCATGAGGGTGCCGGTAGCCCGGTTGAGGGAGTAGGTGCCACCGCTTCCTACATGCTCGGCGACAAAAGACTGGATTTCCCCGTAGATATCCCGACTTTCGCCGGCCTGTCCGCCCGAGAGCTCGAAGTTGCCCTTGAGCGGGGTCAGCATATCGGTATCGCTGCTCCCGGAAGAACCCCCTCCCAGAACGTCCCCACCGACATTGAACCGGGACTCCTGCACCGAGGAGAGAAAGTCGAGATCAAGGATCAGCCTCTGGAGCCCACGGACATATATGGTGCCGTTTTCTTCCGTCCAGGTCACGTCCAGGGCGCGGCACACATGGTCCAGCACGGTTCGGACCGGTCGTTCGCTGAAATCGGCGGTCAGGGCCCGGCCGCTGCCCAGGATCTGTTCGGCCTCGTCGTCGATGACCAGGTTGAAACCGGCCGCCCGGGCCAGGACCTGGAGAACGGCCCGGTAATCCTCCTGGTAAAAGGAAATCGAGACCTTCTGCAGATCAAGGGGGGAGAGATTTTTGAACCTGGGTTTGGGAGGTTCCTTGTCGGCCGGCGGGGTCGGAGGCCGGCTTACCTGGGTCTCGGGTGGAACCAGGGTGCTTTCGCCCCACTGCGGCATCTTATCCCTGGCCGGCGAGGTGGTGTGCGCACATCCACTGAGGAACAGGGAGGCCATCAACAGCCAGGTGAGGAGCGTCTTGTTACTGTACATCGGTGGTCATCCCCGGGGTATTGAGGTACAGGACAGCGGGCTGCTGGTCGGCATCGAAGATGATTTCCACATGGGTATCGTCAATCCTCGTTACCTGGAATCCGTCGCCCGGCTGGCCTTCTGAAAAAAGTTGTCCATTTATTCTGCATATTTTTTTTGCTCCGGCCACGGCAATGAGGGTCAGCTTCAGGGGTGGCAACTCTTTTTCCTCGCTGACCTCGGTGGCGGAATTGTTCTCGTAGGCAAAGGGGCTGACGCGAACAGTCTGGTTCGACGGGTCGGTCTTCCCGGTCCCCGGGCGGTTCCGTACACCGGGGACGGGTGGTTGGCTGAAATGCCACTGGGGCATGGAGATCACCGGATACCTGGTCGAATCTCCGGTGGCCGTGGTCATCATGACCAGAAAAACGCCCAGGGCCAGGCTCCACAGCGGCATGAGAACCAGGGTCCAGTCTTTCATGGCTCCTCACCTCCGCATACCGAGAGGAGATATCCTCTGATGAGGAACCGGACCGGCCCGGTGGTGGCACCGGCTCTGTCTTGCTGCGCCATCTGCATGGTCTCCATGACAAACATGCCATCCCTGCCATACTGGTTTTGGATATCCTGGTGGAGAAACCTGAGGTGATGGAGGAGGTCAAAAAATCCCAGCTCCTCCAGGTGGATTTCTATCTGTTCCCAGACAAGGGGGGTGCGGATGTCCCGGCAGGCCATGATCTTTTCCCGCAGCGAGATATAGCTCTCCACACTGCTTTTGATACGGTCATATTTCGTTTTTTCATATCGCAGGGTCTGGATGGCCCGGTTCAGTTCAAGTTTCTCTGTCCTGGTCTGCATGAAGAACCAGAGACTGAAGCAGAACAGGCAGACAACCGCTGTCTGAAACACGATCTGCCAGGCAGAGGGACGGGGTATACGGTTCATCGACGATCCTCCCCGTCCGGTTTTGTCAGGACAAGATCACATTCAAGTAATCCTGCCCCGGCTTCCTGGCCATAGTTCCACTCTACATTTTCCAGGGTGTACTTTTTCGCCAGTCCGGATATGGCCTCCTCAAAACTGCTCCTGGCCTCCAGCAGGTCACCTCGGGTGGTGAACACGATGTGAAGCCGGCCGGTGCCACCAAGAAGACCGTTCACCCGCATGGCCCTGTTTCCGCTGTCCGTTCCCTGACCGGGACTTTGCTGGCCGGGCGCAGGTGGGTAGCCGGGTCCGGGGGATGAGGTGCCCGGTGGCATTGTCCCTGCTGCGCCTGCACGGTAGGTAAAGGAGACTATCTTTACAGAATCGGGAATGGTTGCGGCAATGGTGGCCAGAATATTCTCGAGACGGGGCTGAACCCTGATTCTGGCCTGCAGGGAGGCCACCTGTTCCACCAGCTGTCTTTCTTCGTCCGATGGGAGCATAATACCAAGTTCCCGCTGCCTGGCAGAGGTCTCCTGGAATAACCGCTGATACTGTTGCCGCATTTCTCCGAGCCCGGCGCGACCAGTGTACCCCATGGCGCCCAGGCCGGCAGCTGCCAGGAGCAGGCCTGCCGTCACCCAGCCAGTGGCCTGTTGGAGGGCATAGGAGGCCCTCCAGGATCGGGGCAGGCAATCATAGTCCGGGTCGGCAAACCAGGTTCCGTACAGCTCCGGGTACCGGTATACATCTTCCAGAGACTCGGCCTCAAGGATCAGGTTCCAGTCCGGTTGCCACGAGTCCTCGCCACCGATCCTGTCCGGGCAGGTTTCATGACCCTGGCCAAGGCAGATGAACTTGTCGACCTCGAGGGAGAAGAGCCGGCGGATATTCTGTCGGACCGTCTCGAAGGTCTGGGCCAGCATCGCTTCTTCAAAAAGACCTGATATGTCCGGCGGAACCATCTGGGAGTACAGGGGCTGGCTGTCCCTGACCAGGAGAACCTGGAGTCCTTCCTCGGAGAAGATCGCGGCCAGGACCGGTTCGATGGTGAACTGTCCGAGGAGACCGGCTATGGCAACCGGTGCCGGGACGATGCGTCGGATCCTGAGACCATGGTCGGCCAGCTCGGGATCGAGCAGCGGGTTCAGGTCTGTGGAAGGGATGGAGACGACCGACAGCTTCTGGCTATCTCCCCGCCGGTCAAGCTTTTTTATTTTCTGGATAAAATGAATATCTTCGCCGTACAGTCCCTCCTGGCGGATCCGTTCATTGATCTGCAGGGTGAGAAGCTCTTTTTTCAGCTTGGGAAATTCGGCCAGAAGCAGGTGGGTTCTGGGCGTGGCGAGGCTGCAGTAGAGATCGGCGCCACTGTTTCCTGTCGGCTCCCAGTCGGCTACGGCGCCGGAAAAGACCGGTTTTCTGCCCGATCTTCTGACTTCAGCCATGGACCAGCGCATCCTCACGGGATCGAAACAGGCGAGGAATTTTTTCTTGTTGGAGCCCAGTGCCATATATCTCGCTTTGATCACGACGCTGTTTTCCTAAACAGCGTCTATTGGTCCTGGTGTCTGGCCGGTCCACGGGCCGACCACGGATTTTCTTATCTATCGCTTCTCTGTCCGGGTCACCAGCTCACCCTTGATCCAGCCAGTGGTCTGATGGCCGGCCGGATCAAAGACACGGATGGCAAACCAACCGTCTTTTTCACCGACGAGCTCGAATTCCTGGCCACGTACACCGGTGGTTATCCGGGGATGGCTTGTGCCCGGGGCCTGACGGATCAGGGCCTTGTCCACCGTGATCCGCACTCTTTCTATCGGTGCAGTGGCCGGTACGGTCGCTGTTTTCTGCTGTGGCACCATCTCTGTGGATGCTTTCTGGACGCCCTGGGACAGGGCTGAAATCACATCCTGGACCATGATACCAGAAAAATTGGAAAATTTATAGAGTCCGAGGATAAGAAGTATGAGGGCGGCGATGGTAAAGAGAGCCGGACCAGGGAGTGGCAGCCTGACCCTTGTGCGGTCCCTGGTGAAATCGGGCAGGGTCTTGTCCGCCCGGGTGATGTGCCTGCCTGTTATGGTGTGCGATCCTTCGGAGGCTGCGATGAGCAGGGCCCGGTCCATGATCCTGTTGATAAGCCGGGGGATGCCCGAGGTCCTGGCGTGGATTCGCCCCAGGGCGGATCGGCCAAGGGTGATATCGGTCCGGCCGGCCCGGCTGAGCCTGAACGTTATATACTGGCCGGTTTCTTTCCGGGTCAGGGGACGAAGTTCTTCTGTGATGGAGATTCGCTGGGAGAGTTGAAACAGCCTTGGAGAACCAAGCAGTTCCTTGAGTTCAGGCTGTCCGGCCAGCAGGATCTGCACGAGTTTCCTGGAGCTGGTTTCGATGTTTGAAAGCAGCCTGAGCTGTTCCAGGGTCTCCAGGGGCAGGTTCTGGGCTTCATCGATTATTATCAGGAGTTCACAACCCTGCTCTGCCAGCAGAAGCAGGGCCTTTTCAAATTCTTTGACCAGGACACCCAGGTCCTGCTTACCATCGGCCACCACCACCTCGAGTTCGTCGAGCACCATCCTGAGCAGGCTCTGTGGGTCAAGGGCCGGGGTGACGATAATCGCTGTCTTTTTACCGGGAGGCAGGTTCTGGATCAGGATGCGTAGCAGGAGGGATTTGCCGGTTCCGGCTGTCCCCATCAGGACCATGAACCCGTCCCCACGCCGGATGCCATATTCCAGTACTTCCTTGGCGGCCAGGTGCGGTCGGGTGTGAAAGAAAAAATCCGGATCGGGCGACAGCCTGAACGGCGGTTCGTCAAAACCGAAAAAGTCGAGATAATCCAGGGAGTGATGAGATGCCATCATGTTGGATACGAAAGAGAGTGCAGCTCCCGGGGCTGCTTTGTCAGGCCCGGGTACGCAGTACCGCTCCGAGAGATGACGGTGCTCTGTTTCTTGAATACAGGGTTCATTTGATCTGGGTCATCAGGTCGTATATGGGGCCAAGCAGGCCAACTGCTATGACCATGAAGATGAGGCCGGAAAAGGTGATGAGCAGCGGCTCCAGGGTCTTGGCCATGGTATCAACCAGCTTGTTGACCCTGGCAAGATAGAAATCAGCCAGGATTTTCAGCTGGCTCGGCATGGTGCCTGTCTGTTCTCCCACACTGATCATGCGGATGATGAAGGGCTCGAACATGTGGACCTGGGTGAAGGATTCAGCCAGTCCCCGACCCTCCATGACACTGGTCTCGATCTGCTTCACCCCTTTTTGGAGGACCTGGTGATTGATGGATTCTTCCATGATCTGCAGGCTGCGAACGATGTGGATGCCTGCCTCGGAGAGCAGGGAGAGGTATTCGAACAGAAAGGCAAGCTGGGAGGCTTTGAGGATCCTGCCCACCAGGGGCATGCTGGACCAGCAGAGATCCCAGGCATACTTGATCCTGGTATTTTTGCGGGCCAGGAAACCTGCCAGGCTGACAAACAGGACAATACCGGGAACAAGGGGCCACCAGGTCCTGCAGATGTCGACGCTGACGATCAGTACCCGGGTGGCCAGCGGCAGGTCGGTCATGCCCATGCTTTTAAAAAGGGTCAGTAGCTGGGGCAGGACATAGAGCATCCAGAAGGCCAGGGCCGCGGTCATGGCCACGGCGATGAAAGCAGGGTAGGTAACGGCCCGCCTGGTGTTGGAGATTATCTCTTCGGTCCGTTCCAGGTGACGGGCCGCGTCGTTGAGGGTGCGGTCAAGGGTGCCGGTTTCCTCGCCGATGGTCACCAGAACCACCAGGATCTTGCCAAAGACACGCGGCTGGGCCTTCATTGCTTCTGAAAGCAACTCGCCGCCCTCGATCTTGTGGCTTATCTCTTTCAGGGCCGCTTTCAGGGCTGGATCGCCGGGATTCAAGTAAAGGTCCTGAATGGCCTGGCGCAGCGGTACTCCTCCCTGGACCAGCAGGCTCAGGTTACGGAAGAACTCGGCCAGGACCAGTCGCCTGACTTTCCGCTGCCCGATGGAAAGATTGAGCTGCAGTTTTTTCCGGTAGTCAAGGAGAGTGAGGCCTTGGCCCCTGAGATCGGTATACAGGGCGGCGACAGACGGGTACTCCCCCTCGTCCCGTATTTTCTGACCGGAGGTATCGGCGGCTTCATAGATAAAGAACGGCATTATCCAATCACCCTCCTGAGTTCCTCTATGCTCGTCTCGCCCTGGACGACTTTCCTGATCGCTGCTTCCCTGATGTCATAAAAGCCTTCTTTTCTGGCCTGTTCCTCGATGGCGCCAAGCGGAGCTTCCTGGGAGATGAGCTTGAGCAATTCCCTGGACAGACCAAGAATCTCGCCCACCACCACCCGACCCAGGTAACCGGTGTTCTGGCATTCGGGACAGCTTCCCGCCTTGAAATACCTGCCGTCGGGGGCAGGCCGAGGGCTTCGAGCTCTTCCGGCTCCGGGGTGTATTCGATCCGGCATTTCCAGCACAGGCGGCGGACCAGCCGCTGGGAGATAATACCGATAAGCGAGGTCGAGAGCAGGTAGGGGGAGACCCCCAGGTCGATGAGCCGGGCCAGTGCGCCGATGGCGGTGTTGGTGTGGAGGGTTGAGAGGACCAGGTGACCGGTGAGCGCGGCTCGGGTGGCCAGCAGGGCGGTTTCCTCGTCCCGGATCTCGCCCACAAGGATGACGTCCGGATCCTGGCGCAGAAAGGTTCTGATGGCGGAAGAAAAGGTATATCCGGCCCGTTCATTGACCTGGGTCTGGCGGATCATGAGAAATTCATACTCGATGGGATCTTCGACGGTCATGATGTTCTTGCCGATGGCATCCTGTTCCCGCAGGGCAGAGTAGAGGGTCGTGGTCTTGCCGCTGCCGGTGGGTCCGGTGACCAGCACCATGCCGTAAGGCTTGGCAAAGAGCTGCCTGACCGTGCGCAGCTGGTCCTTTTCAAAACCGAGCTCAGCGATGGACAGGGTGGAGCCGCCCCGGGATGGCAGCAGGCGCAGGACCATGTTCTCGCCAAAATTGGACCGGATGGACGAAACCCGCACATCAAAGGTGTCACCGAGAAATTCGAAGCTCATCCGTCCGTCCTGGGGTTTGCGCTGTTCCGAGATGTCCATCCCCGAGCGGACCTTGATGTTGGTGACCAGCCGGTTGTGGATGGTGGAGGGGAAGACATGGGCCGGCCGCAGCACCCCGTCGATTCGGAACATGACCCGGGTGGAGAGATCGCTTGGCGAAAAATGGATATCTGTGGTCCTGTGGCTGACCGCCGAAGTCAGGATAAGGTCGACAAGCTGGGTGATGTCGACGCTGGCGCCCGGTGTTGCCCGCAGCCGCTCAGTGATGGCGGTAATGGCCTCATCGGCCGGATGTTCGAGCAGGTGGTAGAACCACTCGATGAGCTTTTCGAGCTGATTTTTGGCCCCCACGTGGAGCCTGGGGGCGAGACCGGTCAGCCGATAGACGGTCTCGGCTATGGTCTGATCAAAGGGATCAGCGACGGCCACGTGGATTTCGTTGTTCTCGAGCCAGAGAGGGAGAATCTTTTTCTGTCGGGCCGCCTGGACCGGCAATTTCTGCAGGGTTGTTTTTTCCGGGGTAAAGGCCCGTAGATCAATATAACTGTAACCGCTCTGCCGGGCCAGGGCCCGGGCCAGTTCCGTGTCTGTGACCAGGCCCAGGCGGGTCAGGCTTTCGCCGAGACGCTCTCCGGTTGCCTTCTGCTCGTGTAGGGCATAGCGGATCTGTTCCTCGGTTACAAGGCCATGCTCCTTGAGGAGCTGGCCTAAGGGAAGCTGGGTTGGCGGCATGGATGCGTGGCAGCGAAGAGGGGCCTGGGAGCCATTTCCCGTTCCCGAAGGTTTTTTTCTTTTTCGGGAACGGGAAATATCCGGAGCCAACAGGACTAAAATTTGATGTAGGTGTTGCCTATGTTGTTGCTCGCCGGGACATAGTCCTCATTGGCAACGACACTGCCGGTGTTGTAGACACCGTCATCGAGCTTGAGGTCGATCTCCAGGGCCACGTCCCAGGGCAGGTTGTCCAGCCGGAACCAGTGATTGGTGGTTCCACCAGAAGGGGTAACCCAGTAGAAAAGCAGGCTATCGCCATAGGCGTGCCGGGGAAGGTCCGTGGTGCCGTCGTAATTACCGGAGATGATACCGGCGAGCTGCAGGTCGCGGAAGAGGTTGTACATCTCGCCGGCGTATTCCACCTGGCCATCGCCGTCGCCAACGGTATCGTCGTCCCCGTTGGGAATGTTGCTCAGTGTCTCATCGCCGGGGTACTGGCCGTAGCGGTCATAAAATGTCAGGATAGCGGCTCGAAAGCTGTCGATCTGGTCGATGACGTTTTTGACCTTTGCCTGCTGGATCAGGGACTGTCCTTTCATCACCGCGCCAAGCAGCAGACCGATGATGACCAGCACAATGGCCATCTCAACCAGAGTAAAACCTTTGTTGTCAAGTTTTCGTTGCATCGTCGTATCTCCTCAGTTTGTGTTTTTAATGAACAGTCCATGTGGTCCTGCAATAATCTTTACCGGAGGTCCAGGTGGTCCCGGGCTCTGGTATATACACTGGTCTGCCTCTTCGTGGCAAGGCCAGAGACGGCAGGTGTCCAGGATTTATTTCTCCCTGAGTTCCCTGCGCAGGGCGTCGATTTCCTCTTTCATAATCCGGCGCAGCCCGGCCAGTTCCTCTCGCAGTTCGCCGACAACATCCTGCAGAACCTCGGGGTGCCTGGTGACACTCTCCGCGGTTTCTAGGACAGTGGTTGAGGTCATCAGTCTCACCAGGCTCTTCTGCCAGTCGGTGAACCGGTTGACCGCTTCCAGGAGAAAATCGGGCGTATCGTGCTGCTTCCTGGCACCCTGGAGAAGAAAAAGGCAGACGTCGGAGGTTTCTCCGGGGACCAGTCGGTCGTCTTCAGGCAGCATGGTCAGCAGGGACGAGAGAAGTTGCAGCAGAACCACATTGTTGCTTCCTGCCTGTTTCTCCTGTAACCTGCTTATCCGGGCGAGAAACTCGCCACGCTGAGGCTCAGCCATGGACTCCGGAAGGCTGGACAGCCACTCCTCAAGTTGCACCAGCTCATCGTCGCTGTCGGCAGAGGATTCAATTACCGGTAGTTTCCGGGCCAGCGGTTCCAACACCTCGTCCTGGTTCAACGGTTCACTGCTGCCGAAAAAGGCATCCTGTCTTTTTCCCAGATCTTCTGCAGTGGTGGTCTCGTCCTGATCTTCGGCAAGGGCTGGCAGCTCTTCCCCGTCATGCTCCGTGGAGGCCAGCGCCGGTTCCACGGGTTCCAGCTCTTCTGCCGGACCAACCGGGGCACCACTTGTGGCCCCGGTCGCCTCCGCCTGGGCGGGCGACTGTTCTTCGGCAAAAAAGAGATCCAGGTTCTTCTCCAGTTCCGTGTCTAGTGGTTCGTCCGTATCTTCCAGATCGAAGATATCCTCCCCTTCAGTTCCGGCAAGTGCTGGTTCAGGTTCTGAGCTCTCCTCTTCTTCTACAGTACCAGGGAATTCAGAGTCATGCTGAGCTTTGGATGATGTCTCGGTTTTGTCATGAACCTTTTCGCCGGCAACCATTTTTTCTCCCGGTACAGGGGCTGATACCTCCTCTTCCTCTGTGAAAAAGAAATCGAGTTTTTCCTCTATCTCCCTGGCAACGATTTCTTCGTCGCTGGCGATAACCTCGCCCTCGCCAGGCTTTTCTTCTACCACATCGGCCAGGGCCGGGGCCAGTTCGTTTTCCAACTCATCGTCAAACAGATCCCCCATGTCTGTACCGGTCTTCTGCCTGTCGCCTTCCAGGACGAGATCGTCGCCGTCTTCTCCAAAGAGGAGGTCGAGTTTTTTCTCAATGTCTGACTGGATATCCCGTTCATCATCCCCGGTGGTCGCTTCGGGTTCGGAAGACAGTGGAGCGGCAGCCAGAGCCGGCTCCACCGCGGGTTCTTCCTTCAGGCTGGCCGGTTCCTCGTCGCTGAAAAACAAATCAAACTGTTCTTCAATGCTTTCAGACAACTCCGAGTCCACGGGCAGGGGATGCTCTTCCCGCAAGGAGATGTCGGAATCGGCCAGGGCCGAGGTGAGCTCGGAGGATATTTTCAGCTCTTCTTCGATGAAGTCATCGGCCAGCCTGTCCTCCAGCGGTTGGATGGCCTCGGCATCCAGTTCGTCCTCGGGATACGGGGCAGGTTCCAAAGTGGGGCTGGCTGTGGACACCGGTTCTTCGCCACCAATCGGTCCGCCTGCCGTCTGATCCAGGTCGCCCGGTCCCGCCGCTTCCGAGGCTTTGGCGGTCGGAAGCGGCGCTCCGGCCACCATGGCTTTCAGAGTGTTGAGGCGACCGACCCGGTCTATGAGGATTTTCTCCTGCTCTACCTCGTCCAGGTCCGGGTGTTCAACCAGCCTGGTCAGTCCTTCGTGGAAGTTGTCCAGGAGCGAAAAGGCCTCTGGTCTGGCCCTGGCCCGTTTCTCGCCGATGTACCGGCCCAGGGCATGCAGTCCCTGGAGCAGGATTGTCGCCGGCTTGTTCTCCTGGTATTCGCCCAGGCATCTCTGGACCTGGGTTTCAAATCGTTCGAGATTTTCGTCGGTGACCTCCCAGTCCAGCCCGAGGATCGCGGCCTTAAGTCCATGGAGGGGCGGCGCCACTGGAACATCGGCGACAACTTCGTCATCGCTGCCTCCGGGAGGTGTGAGAACCTCCTCGATTACGTCTTCCCGGGAAACGGGCATCTTTGCCTGCTCCTGGGCCTGGGTGATCTGATACTGGAGAATTTTGAATTTCCGGACATCGGTCTTCAGCAGCGTGGTAATTTCATCGCCGGTGATGCTTTCCGACGAGATGATCTTTTCAAAGTCATAGTAAAAGGTCAAAAGCAGTTTGATGGCATTAGGATGGGCATAGGCCCCCTCCTCCCGGAGATAACGGCCCAGCTTGTCCAGTCCCTGGAGATACACCCGGGCAATCTTGTCACCCTGCCAGAGCTGTTGCAGGCTGGCGGTTTCATCGGAAAGCTCCTGGAGAATCTCGTCGTTGATTTCCCAGTCCAGCGAAAGGATGATCGATTTGAGACGGGTCAACGGGGAGTCGTCAATACCCGTGAACTCAAAGAGGTCAACTTCGTCGGTGTCGAACTCTTCATCGGCGAACAGGGTGAGATCTTCGACTTCATCCAGCGAATGGGTGGGGGTTTCTGAGCTTTTCATGTGCTGGTTAATCTCAAGGTACAGGTTACACAGGCCGTTGAAAAACTACTGCGCTTGATGATACTGCGTCAAAATTCGGCTCCAAAGGCTCATGTGCTCGATGTACACTGCGCTTTTCGCCTCATTTTTTCTTGTCTCATCTTCGCTCACTACGTTTTTCAACAGCCTGTTACAGGTGCAACTGCCAGGACTGCCGGAGTGTCATAATGGCTGCAGAGGTTGGGGTTCCGGCGGGATCAGGAAGATACCGTGAACCTTGCCCTGTGGTCCGGTGAAGCGAATTGCTCTTATACATGCAGGACACCAGATTTCCTAAAGCAGCTTCCTCTGGATGGACACAACCGTGGAAGATATTATCTTTTTTAGTGTTTCAGGTACGTTATATCCTGTCAGGGCGCTGGCCTCAAAGGAGGGGACCCTGAGTTTGCTGTTGAGATCCTTCTCCAGGACACTGATGGGGAGAATGGGGACACCCTGGTTGCGCAGGTCGACCTTGTTGTACTGCATGACAAGGGGAATTTTGAAAATGGACTCCTTGTAGGCCAGCAGGTTCTCGTGCAACTGGTTGAGGGACCTGATGTTTTTCTGCCGCATCTGTTCCTGGGCATCGGCAACAAAGACGATGCCGTCCACCCCTTTCAGGACAAGTTTTCTGGTGGCATTGTATTTGACCTGCCCGGGCACGGTATACAGCTGTATTTTCAGATCATAACCCTTGATCTGGCCCATGTTGAAGGGCAGGAAGTCGAAAAACAGGGTGCGGTCGCCGTGGGTTTTGAGGCTGACCATCTCGGACTGGATCTGCTTTCTGAATCTTCGGTTAATGTACTCGAGATTGGTGGTTTTTCCTCCCCGACCGGGCCCGTAATAAACGATCTTTACCTGAACAATTTTGTCTTTGAGGTTGATGAAGCTCAAGATGCTCTCCTGTTCTTCGAAGCCTGCTCTGGGGCTGAAAAGAGGATAAGGCTTCGGACGCAGCCTGGTTACTCGTTACGAGGCCAGAGTTTTTTGATCTGGTCGATGGCCTCAACCACGTTGAGACGTAGAAAGCCCAGGGAAATGTCTTTGCCGAACATGGAAATCAGCAGGAGCTCATCGTCGATTTTGGAGAAATGGATGTTGCTGTCATTTCCCTTGTGGAACAGGAGGGAGAATTCTTCTTCGCCAACCAGCTTGGCCATTGCATCCACAGTGGCAAAGTTTCCCGCTGCCAGGGCGGCAAAGGAATAGACATCATATTTTGATCTGCCATTGTCCCTGGCCGTGATGATGTTGCCGGCCATATCAATGATAATGACACAGTCTACACCGATCTTGATCAGTTTTTCAGTCAGTATCTCGTCGATTTGTTCCAGTTGCTCCTGACTGACTACCCCATAATTCATAGTGTTACCTCTCAAACAGTTCGATCCAAGCCCCACAGCGGGAAAAGTACGTAAGCAATCTTGTTTGTGATCCAGTATACGTCAGAAAGATTTTTATATGAAATTGTTTTTGCACGGAATCCTTATTTTTGCGGGTCTTTCTCTGCCTTGTATTTTTCATTGACCAGATAGACAAAGGCCAGGATATCGGCGATGCTGCGATAGAGTTCCTCGGGGATCTCCTCGCCCACCGGCACCTTGGCCAGCAGCTCGACGAGGTCCGGATCTTCCTGGATGAACACGCCTGCATCCCGGGCCGTCTGGAGGATCTTCTGCGCCACAAGGCCCGATCCGCTGGCAACGACCTGGGGCGCTGCTGATTTTTCCTGGTCGTACAGCAGGGCCACGGCCTTTTCCGATATTTTCCCTGTGGGTTTATCCATGGTGTCCTATGTCCTTATATCCTTGTGTCCAGTATTCCCGAGCCCCGGGGCGCGAGTCTCTCGAGGATGTTTCTAAGCGGCTCGTCTGCCCCGGTCAGGAACTGGACAGAGTGCAGCCTGGCAGGGGCGATGCAGCGGTGCAGCTCATCCCTGAAGCCGGAGAAGAACGCGGCCTGCTCAGGACCTTCGGTACGAAAGCAAAGGGTCAGCTCATCTTCCTGCTGGCGAATTTCTATGTTCAGGTTTCCCAGTCCCTGAAGCTTGAGATACAGGGAGAAGATTCTAGGGGCATCGGTGTTTTTTTCCTGCTTGTTCCGATGGTTCCGGTCCTTTTCAAGAAGCAGGTAACCCTGTTCGAGAAAGGGAAGGGGCAGGGGGATGAAGAACAGTCCCTCGGAAGAAAGTTTTGCCTGCAGCAGGCCAAAAAGGTCCAGGGTCTTGAGCAGTTGGCTGGTCTGGCCGGGTAGTTTTCCCCCTTCCTGCAGCTGTTGCAGCTCATGCAGGGCGCCCTTGAGGGTCCCGGCGGCCTCTTTACCCTGTCCCCGGGCCAACAGTTGTTCGAAATTCAGTCCCAGGCGGTTGAGGAACTCTCTGAGCGCCGGTGCCTCGAGTTCGACAGGGGGACGATCCCGGGAAAGCTGGTGCACCAGGCCGGCCAGCAGCTCGGTGAGCTGTTTTTTTTCCAGCCCATGGCCGGGCAGCAATTCCTGGTCCAGCATGGTATGCAGGGTTCCCGCAAGTTGCTCCGGTACCAGGGTGGAGCGGGAACCTGGAGTTTCTCGCGAGGCAAATTGGCCAAGAAAGTTTTGCAGGATCTGTCGTACAGCCTGGGTGGACTGCAGGGTCGGTTGGCCCCGGTCGGCGGAGGACTGAAAAAGGAGCTGGCTGAGTTTTTCTTCCAGGTGCGCGGTTTCAGCCTGGGAGAGGATGAGTAAAGGTTTGGGAGTCAGACGGTCGAGCAGTTGGGAAATCTGGCCAAGGGCCTCTCTGGTTGCTTTGGAAAGGGCCGGGTTCTCGCTGAATTGGCGTGCCAGGTCCGCGAGGGGAGCCAGAGTCCTGGCCTGCCTGTCAAAGAGGTGGAGATTCTGGCCTATCCTGCGGCTGAGTGGATCATGTATGATCTGCAGTTCCACCTGGGGGGTTGTGGAGACAACCTGGAGGTCAAGGCGGCTGCCAATGGTCAGGGGAGCTCTGGCCTCGGCGGTTACCTGTCTGCTGCCGATGTCGAGGATGAACTGGCCGTCACCGGTCTTGCCGCTGACTGTTGCCTGAAGCATCTGGCCCTGGGTGAAGGGGGTACGCTGATCCTGCCTGTTCCCCTGGAATCCCGTCAGTCTCTGTACTCGGAGTACCGGTGGCAGGGGAGTGGTCGGCTTCATGGAGGATCATTATTATTCGACGCGTATTTTTTCCCGGAGCTGGCGGCGCTGTTCCTGAAGACAGCAGGAGATGATCTGGTCCCTGGTCTTTTGCTCGATATCCGTGAAATGGAAGGCGGCCTGATACTTTTTTTTGCGCATTCTATAGGTCCGCACCACCTCGGCTATGCAGACCACCGGTTCGGACTGGGTCGGCAATTCTATTTCAAGGCGGATGTTCCGTCGGTTTTCCGGTTTGCCGGGAAAGAGGGCGAGTACGCCTCCCCCGCTGAGATCGATGGTCTCTCCGGTCATGGTCCAGGGTTTGCTGCGGGTTTCCCTTGGGCCGGGCTGGTAAGAGGCGACAATCTTGGAACGCAGGGAGACACGGAAGTATTCCCTGAGCAACTCGGGCCTGATGGGTTCCTGCCCGGTGAGATGGAGGATGCGGTCGTCTTCCAGGGCGTCGATCTTGGCGATCAGGGTGACAGGATCGTTGGACTGGTTGATCGACAGTCGGCAGGTGGAATCTGTGTCGATATCTTCCAGGGGCAGGGTGTTGGGCGGAAAAACAAGTTGGAATTCCGGGGATTCTTTCCGCTTGAAGACACAGGTCAACCGCTTCCGTTTTCCCCCGTTCAGGGGCAGATCAATGATCACGGTGGAGCTGTCTCTTATTTCGTCTATTATTTCAGATATCTCTGGCACGGTTGCGGTTCCGGGAAAAAATCCTGTTTTTTCGACTCAGTGTGCATGTATACATCTAACGCCTTTATACCATAAAAAAAATCTTTTACAACGCAGGATGTTGCAAATATTGCCGAATTTCAGGTCGGGAAATACCTGACAGGATGCTTTTTACTCGCTGTCGCGCACCCGGACTTTGAGACGCAGGTTCCGGCGCTGGATGCCGAAACAGGTGGCCACTATCTTGTCCTGGTCTTCGGTGGACAGCTCGTCAAAATGAAAGGCAATGTGGTAGGTATCGTCGTTGACCTTGGTGGTCCGGACGATGTGGGCAAGGGCGTGAACTATTTCCGGCTTGGCCTGGGGCAGCACGAGCTCTATCCGGACAGGGCCCTTGTCTTCGATGGGTTTGTTGAAGACGGCCAGCAGTCCGTTGCCACTGACATCGATGGTCTCGCCGGTTATACGCCAGGCCGAGTCGTCGTCGGCCAGCTCCTCGGGAATAATCGAGGCGGCGGCGACCGGAGTGGTGACATCGACTCGGAAATACTCTCGGGTCTGGTCCGGGACGACCACCTCCCGGCCGATGAGCCGCATGGTGCGTTTGTCCTTTATTTCCAGGATGTCTGCCAGGAGCAGGTAGGTCTGGCCCTCGACATTGACGTTGATGGCGCATTTCCTGTTCTTGTCAATGCGTTCCACCGGCAGGGTATCCAGGGGAAAGACGATGGTGAACCGCTCTTCCTCTTCGGGATGATAGACCCCGGTCAACCGCAGTTTTTCACCGCTGTCAACGACGGGCAGAGCCACCCGAACCGTGGTATCCGGAGCGAGTTTTTCAATGAGTTGCGGCAGGGTAAGCATGGTTGTCTGTCCTGGGATATCCGAAAGCCACTGAAGGCTACTAATAAGACTATCGGTGAGTATTCACAATTTCTTCAGTAATCTTGCCATATCTAAGGGGGGAAAAAAAGTTTTTTCTGATTACCATCAATCTTCAGCATTGAAACCGGTGTCGAGCTCCCGTGTTTCACGGGATGCCATAAACCCGTCCCTGGGGACTTGACTGTGGCCATCCAGGCCACAGACACCCGTGAAACGGGTGAGGTCGACACCTTCAGGTATCGGTGGCTGAATTTCAGTGGTAATCACAAAGTTTTTTCTCTTTTGCGGGATAAATGGGCTGTGCCGGGCAAACCACGGTTTGCTGATCTGCCCGAGTATGCCCGCCGATATCTGAGGAAGTTATGAGTGGGAGCATATTGTGTTTTCGCCCTGTTTCTGCTATTTCATCAAGGATGAAATGATGCTTCCTTCCGTCATCAGACAAGGACAGATTAAATGAATCAGTCAATGATAGACAGGCTCCGATGCCTTTCTCCAGAGGAGCGCCCGCTTCTTCTCCAGAAGACATATGAGAGCAATATGGAATTTTTCCGTCAACGGCATCCAGTCCTGTTGTCGCTTGTCCGGAAACAGAAATGTCCTTACCAGTTGAATATCACGCCGGAATTTCTGTCAATAACGCATGAAGAGAGCGGTCAGCTGGCCCACCCGGAAGCCGGGTTGGATATGTTTGCCGCCATGATGGGAGACTGGGTCCATGACACCTGGATCGATCTCTGCAATTTCAAGATACCTGCCATGGACAGGTACCCACTGCATGGGAAGCCGTTGCGAACAATTTACCAGCAGCTCCTGACAGAGTTCCCGGAATCCCTGTTCCGTTTTTCCCTCAAACAGATCAACCTCAAGGAGCTTTCTGATGGCCGCCGTTTTTCTCCTCCAGTTGTTTTTCTCGGTATTTTCCATGGGTTACATGTAGATTACTATCTTTCGCGTACCGAAGTGAGTCACATTCTTCTGGTGGAACCGGATCTGGAACGGTTTGAGGTCTCCTGTTATTTTCTTGATTACCGGAAGATAAGCGACCAGGCTGAGGTGGTGTTTTCCCTCGGGACCGATCCTCAGAGCGAGGCAATAAGGTATTTTTTCAGCAATTATTCGGTGAGCCGTCAGCTCTGGACCCGTGTCCTGCCGGGGTACGAATGCCCGGAAAATCCGCATCTGATCGAATCATTTCGCATGCACCAGGCCACCATGTCCAACGTGGTCTTTCCGCTTGATTACGAGTATGATGCCATTTGTCAGATTATGGCCAATCTCAGGCAACAGCGTCCTTTGCTGACAAGCCGTCCCCGTCTGTCCAAAAAATCCAGGATTGCTGTTGTGGCATCAGGGCCTTCCCTTGATCATGATCTTGAGTGGCTAAGAGCAAACCAGGATAATCTGATTATTTTCGCAGTGTTCAGTGCGGTTAAGCCTTTGTTGCGTCATGGAATCAGGCCTGATTTCCAAGTTACAATCGAGACGATGTTACATCAGGAAGGTTTGCGTGAACCTCTTGGTCTTGATCCGGACATACCTGTGATTGCGGGCTGTAATGCTCCGGTATCGATAGTGCGATATTTCAATGAAATCCTGCTCTGTGGCATGGGAGACAAGGTCGCGCCGGTTCATTTCACGATGCCCATGCACAGGGTTCTGCCCTCCAGTACCAACATGGCGTTTTCCTTTGCCTGTCTGTGTCAACCCGGTGAGATATATCTACTTGGCTGCGATTTCGGTTATTATTCTATCGATAAAAGTCATGCCGGAGCCACCATATATGAAAAGCCGGAGCATGGCTCGGATGAACAGTCGGTTGATGATTACCTGGACAAAATGCAGCAGATTATTGTTGAGGCAAATTTTTCATCTAAAGACCGGGAGGTTGTCACCAGTACGCCATTTTTGACCCATGTACGGATCGTTGTCGAGCAGGCCATCGAGGCGGCAGGTAAAAAGACGAAAGTGTACAACCTCTCCGACGGTGCCAGGGTCAGGGGCGCACGGGCCAGGCGGTCCCGGGCCATCAGCCTGCGGAATTACCCACGCAGGCAGGATGATATCGACCGGATAAGAAAGGCCTTTTTGCCGGCTCAAGAGGGAAAAAACTGGAAATCATATACCAAAGATTCGAGTCAGGTGGCAGAAGGATTGAAAAGAGATGTGATCCGCGGGCTGGAACTCGAAACTTTTACCTGGAAGAAATTTAACCAGGTTGTCGACCGGGCGGTTCTGGATGCGGTTATGGCGAACAGGGAGAATGAAAGGGACAGGCGACCAGAGGTCTTTGTCCTGTTTATTCTTCACCTGTTGACCGCCTGGTACAAGGTATTGCTGTTTGCCGATCAACAGGAGATGGCGGAGGAAATTTATCGCTCCGGCCTGGAAAAGATCAGGGCCGTGGTCGAAAAACTCGAATGGCCGGTGAAGGAGTTGAATTAGTTGGCTGTGTTGACATGGCGACCCCTGCCATCTGTATGCTGCTGGTAACCCTGCATTGTGACTATGCCGTTCTTGATCTTCAGGATCTCGGTGCGATAGCCGGTGAGTCTGGTCTTCAACTTGGGTAAAAGTTTTCTGTTCTGTTCGAGGATATCGGTTACCAGCTCTTTGCGCCTGGCAAAAGAGTCGGTCATGCGTTTCATGTTTTCAGCCGTATCGGATTGTACAGCCTCGAGGAGTTCCTCGTCCGCAGCCACAATCCGCTTGTGCAGCTGCTCGAGTCCGTCGGCGGACTGAAGGGTTGTTTCCAGGTCGAGAACCGGGAGTTTTTCCTCGATCTGGTCCATGGTCACCTTGAGCTCCCGATAGAGATCCATGGATTTTTCCATGCTTTTTTCTGTTGATGTCATGGCTACAGGGCGGCTGCTATTTTGGTGTGCCCCGGAGCAGGGTCACTGTCCAGGTTCTGGGAAGCCGGTTCCACCTGCTCGTTTTTGGCAAGAGCTATGGCCTCGGCCCAGGTTTCGCGCAACTCCTTGAGCATCTTGATGATAGCCTTGAGAGGTTCCGGATCATTGTCCTTGTTGGCATTCATGAACTCTTTGAGCATGTAATGATACAGGGCATCGAGGTTCTCGGCCAGGTTGGCATCCTGGTCGTGATCCAGGGTTGCATCGAGCTCGGATATGATAGCCGAGGCCTTGTTTATGTAATAGGCCCGCTTGGGGATATCATTGCTTTCAATGGCCTTGACTGCCAGGGTCGTGAAGCGGATGGCGCCGTCATAAAGCATGAGCAGGAGCTGTTCCGGAGTGGCACTGGCGATCTGGTTGGTGAGGTACTGGTTGGTGTATCCGTTCATGATCAATCCCTATTTCTTGGACAGGCTGGAAATGGAATCCAGCTGCTGCATCAGGTAATCCCCGGTTGAGTTCCACTGGCTGACCAGCTGTTCCATGGCCAGGTACTGGGCCCGCAGGGTCTCTTCCCGCTTGGCGAGACGGGCCTCGGTCCGCTCTATTTGTGCATCAATCTGTTCAATATTATTGTTGATCGCCTCCTTGCGTCCCGCCAGCATGCCGTTGCTGGAATCGGTCATGGATTCAAGATAATCCTGAAACTCACTGGCCAGGCCACTTTGGCCGTCGTCCCCTGCCAGAAGGCTGGTAACGGAATCCAGGTTGGTGTCGATGGCGTCGCTGAGCTTCTCGCTGTTGACCACAAGGGTACCGTCTTTCTGGGTTTCGAAGCCCAGTTCCGAAAGGGTTGAGAAGACACCACTGTTTGAATAGGGATCGGTGAGCATGTTCTGAAGATGCCGCTTGATGGAGTTGATACCCGCGTCGCCGGCCAGCACGCCCGCTTCGGTGTCGCCCATGGTGGACTGGCCGGTGATGAACTGGATAACCTCGTTGTACCCTTTGGCAAACTCCTCGATGGTGGACTGGATGCTTGTCTTGTTCAGTTCTACATCGACCCTGGTTGTGGTGCCTGTGGATGTCTGGGTGAGATCCAGGGTGACGCCGGGGATAGCCTCACTGATCGTATTGTTGTCACTGTATATATCTATCCCGTCCACCTGGATGTGGGCCTGGGTTGCGGTCTGGGTGTCCGTGAAGGTGCCCAGGGTGTCTGTGCCACCGGTGAGACCTGTGGTGTCCAGTGAAAAGGAGGTACCGACATCCTCGCCGGTGAGCATGAGCCGGTAGGGGCTGGCGGTACCGTCGTTGATGATGGAGGCGGTCACTCCGAGGCCGGCATCGTTGATGGCCTGCATGATTCCTTCCAGGGAGTTGTTCTCCGCCGTGATCTCGATACCTGTCGTGGTGGTTCCCACGGTCAGGTTCAGGGTGCCGGTGCCAAAGGTGTTGGAGGTCTTGTCAGCAAATCCCGCGTCCGAGACAGTTTTCTGAACCTGAGCGATGGAAAGGACTTCCACCTGGTAGCTGGTTCCAGCCAGCGCTTCGCTGGAAACAGTGGCAGAAAAATAATCGCTGCTGCTCAGGCTGACAGACCGTTTGGCCAGCACATCCGGGTCGCCGAGATTGGCGATGGAGTCCAGGAAGGTATTGAGCTTGGAGTCAAGCTCGGTGAAGGCGGAAAGACGGTTGTTGAGCCAGGTTTTGTCGGTTTCCAGACGGGCAAGTGGCTGGCGTTCGACGTTCATGATGGCGTCGATAATGCCATTGGTGTCGAGTCCTGTGGCCAGTCCGCCAAATGAGATAGTCATGACTGCTCCCCGGAGTTTTTTTTCAGCTAACGGTATCGACGATATTGCCGCGCAGTTCCTGGAGATGCTTGCTCAGGTTGACCATCTCCTCCGGTGGAATCTGCCGGATGATCTCGTTGGTTTCCTGATCGACAACCTTGACGATCAGTGCGTTGATGTCATTGTCTTTCTCGAAGCGAACGCTGTATGCACCACCTTCGGTGATGGACTTGATCTGATCCAGCAGTTCTTCGGGCTGGATCATGTTCTGTTTCTGATTGCCAGGTTCAGCGGGTTTGTTGACTTTTTCCTGTTGCCGCTGCCTGGTGATTTGCTCCGCGGGTTCCTGGGTGCGGGGCGGTGACGCGCTGGTCATGGTGATGGAATCAATATTCATTTCAGTTCCCTCCCTGTGGAATTCGCCGGTTATTTCCCCGGGCCGGCAAGGGCCCGGGGAAGCAGAGTTGAGGTTACTGTTCTTACTGGAGCAGGGACAGTGCCATCTGCGGGGCCTGGTTGGCCTGGGCCAGGATGGAGATACCGGCCTGCTGCAGGATGTTCTGCTTGGTCATCTCCGAGGTCTCCTGGGCGATGTCCGCGTCGAGAATTCGGGAGCGTGCCGCAGAGATATTTTCGGAAATATTCTGCAGATTGGCGATCGTGGACTCGAACCGGTTCTGAACCGCACCAAGGTTACCACGCTGGGAGTCGATCTTGCCAAGCGCCTTGTCGATGACGTCAATGGCCGACTGGGCACCGGTCTGGGTAGATATGTCGATTGCGCTGACATAGTCGGTGGACGAGTTGACAAAGGTATCTGCCGCCACGTCCAGGACACTGCCGGCCGTGTTGGCGATGCTGGAGCGGACCGAGAAGGACTCAGTGGAGCTGAACTCGATCCGGCCGGCGATGGTGGTGGAATCGGTATCGGCATCGGTCAGGGTTTCCGTGTTGCCGTCCAGGGACTCAACAGAGAGGGTGGCATTGGAAACCGAATGGGTGAAATCCCCAATATCGATGTCCTTGCCTTCCGACTGGATCAGTTTGACGTTCCCGCCGTCGAGCTCGGCCGAGATCCCGGTGGTGCCAGCGACCTTGTTGATGGCATCAACCAGGTTGCTGAGATCACTGGTGGTCACCGAAGCCGAGATGGTGGCCGTGCTGCCGCCGGAACCCAGGGTCATCTGCACCGTTCCGTCACTGCTGACCGCGGTGATCGACGCCTCGTTGTAGGCCGATGCTTCAACACCGGTGCTTGAGGTGACGTTGTTGATGTTGCTGGCAATGGTGTACGCCGAATCTCCGGCGGTGACAGATACGGTATCTGTTCCTTCGGAACCGGCGATGGTCAGGGTCTGGGCCGCGATGGAGTTGTTGGTGGGCAGAGAGGTGGCCGCCGTGGTGGCGGAACCGGTGCCCTGGTTAGCTGTGGTATTGGTGACGGTTTTCGCTGCCCGCCCCAGGTCGTCTGCTGCCATGGAGTCAATGGAGACACTGATGGTCTGGTTGGCATTGGCACCGATCTGGAATTTCTGGGAAGAGAAGGAGCCGTCAAGGATCTTCAGACCGTTGAACGTCGTCGTGTTGGCGATCCGGTTCATCTCGCTCTGCAGCTGGTTGACCTCGTCCTGAAGCGCGGCGCGGTCAGCGGCGGAGTTGGAGGCGTTGGCCGACTGAACAGCCAGCTCGCGCATCCGCTGCAGGATATTGGTGGACTCCTGCATGGCTCCTTCCGCGGTCTGGGCCAGGGAGATGCCGTCGTTGGCATTCCGGACGGCCTGGTTGAGACCACGGATCTGAGCGGTCATCCGGTCGGAGATGGCCAGCCCTGCCGCATCGTCCTTGGCAGAGTTGATCCGCAGACCTGAAGAGAGGCGCTGCATGGAGCGGGAGAGAGCACTCTGGGTTTTACCCAGGTTACGTTGAGCATTGAGAGACGCTACGTTTGTGTTGATTACAAGACCCATGATATTCCTCCTTGAATATGTGTTGGGTAGATTTCGGTTGGCATCCTTGCCGGTGAAACGTACAACTTAAAAAAATGTGTTGCGGATGTGTTTTTTGTTGGCCGTCACCTCCTTGGTTCACAGAATCACTTTTTTGGAGAATCCTCGTTTTCAGAAAGAAAATGAAGAATATTTACCCTTGCTATTCGTATCGAAACCTTGGTGGATAATCTTTAGAGAAAAAATCCAGTTGTTCGTTTTTTTTGTCAAGGGCGGCAGAAAGTCCGGGGGAAAACTTCACGGAGACCCGGATCCAGCGCCTGCGTTTTCGTTCGGATCACCGTGAAGTTTTGTTGTGAATTTATGGCCACAGGGTTGTTCGAACTGATTAGCCCTGGAGCAACTGGAGGGCCAGCTGCGGCGTCTGGTTAGCCTGGGTAAGAATGGATACACCTGCCTGCTGCAGAATATTGGCCTTGGTCATCTCCGAGGTCTCCTGGGCAATATCGGCATCCCGGATCCGCGACCGGGCAGCGGTGAGGTTTTCAGCCACGTTCTGCAGGTTGGCGATGGTGGATTCGAACCGGTTCTGCAGCGCACCCAGGTCACCCCGCTGGGCGTCTATCTTGTCGAGGGCCGCGTCAATGATCTTGATGGCGTCATTGGCGCTTGTCACAGTGCTGATATCCACCTGGGTAACTTCCTCCATGGGAGGTATTTCCGTTGTGTCGGCCGCCTGGTTGAGGATAGATCCGCTTGACGCTGCAATGTTTGAAGAAACCGTGTAAGCGTCCGGAGACGAAAATTCAATGGTACCTGAGACCCTGGTCGAGTCGTCTCCACCTGTCGTCAGGTCCGTGGTGTTCCCGGATGCACCCGTCACTGTGATGGTGGCACTGGAGGTGGTATGGGTGAAATCCTCCAGGACGATGTCTTTTCCTTCGGCCTGGACCAGAGTGATGGTGCCTCCGCTTACGGTTGCCGTGACACCGGTGGTGCCGCTCTGGGCATTGATGACCGTTGCCAGCTCGCTCAAATCTCCGGTGGTTACCGAAGCATTGACCGTGGCTGTGTTGCCTCCACTGCCAATGGTCAGACTCACCTGGCCGGCATCACTGAGGCCGGACAGTGTCGCCTCGGTCCGGGCTGTTGCCGTGACCCCGGTTTCCGCTGCCGCGTCGGTTATCTTGTTGGCAATTGTGTAGGCCGTGTCTCCATCCAGGATGCTTACCGTGCTGTTTCCTTTGCTCCCGTTGATGGTCAGTGTCTGAGCTGCGATGGTGTTGTTGGATGGTGCTGCAGTAGCTGCTGTTGAGGGTGTTCCCGTTCCTTCATTGGCTGTGGTATTGTTGGCATCGAAGGCGTACCTGCCAAGGTCGTCGGCGGCCATGCTCTGGATGGAAACCCCGATGGTTTCATTGGCGTTGGGGCCGACCTGGAACTGCTGGGAAACAAAGGTTCCGTCCAGGATATTCAACCCGTTAAAGGTGGTTGAATTGGCAATCCGGTTCATTTCGGTTTTGAGTTGGTTGACCTCAGCCTGGAGGGCAGCGCGGTCGGCGGCGGAGTTGGTGGCATTGGCAGCCTGGACTGCAAGCTCACGCATCCGCTGCAGGATGTTGGTGGATTCCTGCATGGCACCTTCCGCGGTCTGGGCCAGGGAAATACCATCGTTTGCGTTTCGTGCAGCCTGGTTGAGGCCGCGGATCTGGGCCGTCATCCGGTCGGAAATGGCAAGACCGGCGGCATCGTCCTTGGCGGAGTTTATGCGGAGTCCGGAAGAGAGTCTCTCCATGGACCTGGAGAGATCGAGTTGGGTTTTAGAGAGATTGCGCTGGGCATTCAGGGACGCTACGTTTGTATTGATCGTCAAAGCCATGGTTCATCCTCCATGAAACTGTGTTCTGCCTGGTCGTCAATGATCCGACCGCTGGCTCGCGATACAAACGTAACATCTCTCAAACTATACTTTTTTTGTCTCTCGGTTACCTTTTCGGAGCAGGAGGTGCTTTCCTTTAGCTCTTTTTGGCTCACCTGGTTGTGCTTTTGACGGTAAGAGGGGCGGGAGTTTTCATTTGACTAATGTTTTATTGCGCAATAACATTAATATTATTTATATTTTTTGCCGTCAAGGGGGCCGGGGTATGATGAATTTTTTCAGACGCATGGTTTGGAGCGGGCATGTTTGAGGACAAAGCGGTGTTGATTACCGGGGGGACCGGGTCGTTTGGCAAAAAATTTGCCCGGATTCTTCTGGAAGAGCACAAGCCAAGGAAAATCATCGTGTTTTCCCGTGACGAGCTGAAGCAGTTTGACATGCAGCAGGAAATGAATGCTCCCTGCATGCGGTATTTCATTGGCGATGTCCGGGATCGGGAGCGATTGATCCAGGCCATGCGCGGGGTGGATTATGTGGTGCATGCCGCTGCCCTGAAGCAGGTCCCTGCGGCGGAATACAACCCGACCGAGTGCATAAAGACCAACATCTACGGAGCTGAAAACGTGATTCATGCGGCCCTGCACAATGGAGTATCCCGGGTGATCGCCCTCTCGACGGACAAGGCGGTCAATCCCATCAACCTCTATGGGGCCACCAAGCTGGCCTCGGACAAGCTGTTCGTGGCGGCCAACAATTTTTCTGGAGGGCTGAAAACGGTTTTTTCCGTGGTCCGTTACGGCAACGTGGTCGGTTCTCGTGGCTCGGTGGTTCCCTTTTTCCAAAAGCTCATCGATAACGGCAGTGACCACCTGCCCATAACCGACGAGCGGATGACCCGTTTCTGGATAACCCTGCGTCAGGGAGTTGATTTTGTGATGAAAAGTTTTTCCCGCATGCATGGCGGGGAGATCTTTGTGCCCAAGATCCCCTCGATCCGGATTACGGACCTGGCCCGGGCCATGGCGCCGGAACTGCCAACGAAGATCGTTGGCATCCGTCCCGGAGAAAAACTCCATGAGATCATGTGTCCTGCCGATGATTCCCATCTCACCCTGGAGTTCAGCGACCACTACGTCATTCGTCCCACCATCACGTTTACCGGCAGGAGTAATAATTTTATCTGCAACAGGCTTGGTGAAAACGGAGAACCGGTGGACCAGGGATTTGAATACAACTCGGGCTCCAACGAGCGGTTCCTGTCCATCGACGAGATTCGTGAATTCAATACCCATACCGATTCGTGACGATTCCATACGGCAGGCAGGATGTCACCGCCGAGGATATCGCGGCGGTTGTGGAGGTGCTGGGCTCCGACTGGCTGACCCAGGGACCAAGGGTCCCGGAGTTTGAAAAGAGCGTGGCGCGATACTGCGGGTCCCGTCATGCCGTCGCCGTAAACAGTGCCACTTCAGCCCTCCATCTTGCCTGCCTGGCCCTGGGGGTCGGCCCTGGAGATGTGGTCTGGACAACGCCGATCACCTTTGTGGCTTCGGCGAACTGCGCCCTGTACTGTGGGGCCGGGATTGATTTTGTCGATATCGATCCACGGACGGGCAACCTCTGCCCTGAAGCCTTGGCCAGAAAGCTTGCACATGCTGAAAACGCCGGTACGCTTCCCAAGGTAGTCATACCCGTACACCTCTGCGGACAGTCCTGTGAGATGAAAGCCATTCATGCATTATCAAAACGTTATGGTTTCCATATCATCGAGGATGCGTCCCATGCCATCGGCGGGCGATACAGGGGAGGGCCGATTGGCTGTTGTCTCTACAGTGACATAACGGTGTTCAGTTTCCATCCGGTCAAAATCATCACAACCGGTGAGGGCGGCATGGCGGTCGCCAATGATACCGGGCTTGCCCGGAAAATGGCCAGGATGCGAAGTCATGGTATTACAAGGGACCCCGCGGAGATGAGAGGCCCATCCGATGGACCGTGGTACTATGAGCAGCTTGATCTCGGATTCAACTACCGCATGACGGACCTCCAGGCCGCACTGGGGATCAGCCAACTGGGCCGGTTGGACCGCTATGTTGCGCGCCGACAGGAGCTTGCCCGCCGGTACGACAGGCTGCTGGCGGACCTGCCCGTGCAACCCCTGTGGCAGCATCCGGACTGCCAATCAAGCTGGCACCTATATGTGATCCGGCTGCGGATTGATGATGTCGGGAGCAGCCATCGAGAGGTCTTTACATTCCTGAGAAACCATGGAATCGGGGTTCAACTTCATTATATCCCCCTCTATCGCCAGCCGTATTATCAGGGGATGGGGTTTGCCGGGGAGCAGTATCCAGGGGCCGAACGGTATTACGCCGAGGCCATAACCCTGCCTCTGTTCCCAACCTTGACAGAGGCGGAGCAGAATGAGATTGTGGACACATTGTACCGAATTATAATGTAATGCCCGGCTATTTTTCCTGCCGTGAGTGCCTTCCGCAGGTATCTTACGCCTTCAGAATTTTTTCCTGTGGTATGGCAATCAATATCTTTTCACCCAGGGACGGCGAGTAGGACTCCATGAAAAAGAGATATTCTTTACACATGGAAAAGATCCAGAGAGGGATCTGAAAGTAGTCTTCCGGGGAATGGTATATGGATACTGCCAGCTGGGGCCGGTGCCTCTTTATAGTTTGTGCTGCCCCCTGCAACACCGCCATTTCCGCACCTTCCACGTCCAGCTTTATATAGTCAACTTGTTGTCCCCTGAGATAGCTGTCCAGGTCCACGGCACGTACCGGTTCCGCGTTGTTGACCTGGAATCGGGAAACAGTGGAATCAGGTCCTTTGGCGACCAGATAAAGGGTGGTTGTTTCGTTCCACAGGGCCATGTTTTCCACCTGTACCTGTGGCGGCAAATCCGGGATGCGGGCAGGTAACGGGTCAAAGGCGATGATCTTGCCCTCCGGTCCCACAATTTCGGCGAATTGCCTGGTGTTGGTGCCGTCAAACATGCCACCTTCGATAACCGTGTACTTTTTTTTCAGTATCACGTGATCAAGATACTGTTGGCCCTGCCTTGTCAGGAACAGCTGCAGCAGGCAGGACAGGTCGCCCCTCATCCCCTGGATGACCGCCTGCCAGACCATTTTTGAACGGGTTCCGGTCAACTGTTTTTCTATGATTCGAATATTCTGCAGGTGTTTGTCCAGAACCTGGGAGTACTCCAAGGTTTCTTCCGGGATTATCGCAGAAATGATGATGTTGACAAGGCCATGATCCTGCAGCAGTGCCAGTACCTCCCTGAGCCAGAAATGGGTTGCAACGACCACGAGATGATCTTTTTCCGTACGTTTGAAAAATATCTCGGGATTCAGGACAGGGATGTTGTTCAGGCTACCGGTTTTGTTTTTGTCCACAAACGACCGGATGGTGATGTCTTTCCTGTCGCGCTGCAGGGCCTCGGCCAGGGATTCCCCCAGCCTGCCGGCCCCGAAAATTGAAAGTTCTATATTTCCGGGAAGATCGAAAACACTGGTGAGAAAGGGAACTTGCGCAGGCATGGCAGGAGGGCCTCAGGTCGGAATTGTTCAGTAGGTATCGCCATCATTCCGGGTCACTTTGTGGGTTGGCGTACCCTGGCTGTGGGCCGTTATTTTGAAGCTCAGGCTCATTTCACCTTTCCAGAATACATTGGCCACATCGTCGCGTTCACAGATCGAATGGTATACCCGCAGGTAATAATCAGGTGTTGTCGTGTTGGTGGCGACTTCTTCATAGTGGACCAGGGGAACCGAATAGAGCTCAACCGGATTCGAGACAATGGTCAACCATTTTGTCGCGTCGCCCACGACCAGGCGCCCATCGGTGTTGCCCAGGCAGTGCCTGCAGGTAACGATATGGTTTGCCGGTGAGCCCTGAACGACTTTCCTGCCCTTGAGGTAAAATCGTTCAGTTCTGTCGCCACCGTTTGCTGTTTCGTAAAACAGTGTTTCCCTGTGGAATGATCGGGGCGGGAAGGTGCAGATCCCAAGGCGCAGCGAGGTGGGCCTGAGATCTCTGGCATACATGTCGTAGCGGATTGTCAGACTGTTTTCGCCCAGGTACAGTGATTTGAAGACTGTGAGGCCCGGCAGTTCCATTGGTAGCTTGTTTCTCACCAGGACGAAATTTTCCTGGTCGGTTATCTCAAGTTTCGGGACCTTTACCGAGAGATCGGTGTACTGCCGCCCGTCCTGGGTAAGCAGCATGATGTGGCCAGTATAGAAATCTGATGCCAGCGATATATCGGGGAAGTACCCATGGGGGATGGTTCCAAGAAGTGGGTGGGGCCCGCATTGACGACAGGTGAACGTTTCTATGGCCATGCCCCGGTTTTTCAGGATGGTCAGCGACGTTCCGCCCTTTTCAAGAGAGATCTTGCGCCCGCTCTTTCCCGAGATACAGGTCAACAAGGGTGGGGAGGACGACCCCTCGATACGGCAATTTCTTCCTGAATCCTCCCTGGCACCGGCCAGAAAAAGCGCTGCTCCCATTCTGTTTCTGAAGTTCTCTATCTTTTCATCGGTCGTGTGGGTCCGGAAATCGCTGCCCCAGAGGCTGACCAGTTCTTTTTGCAGGAAATCAAGCCGCCCGGGCGGGCAGGTGGTGGCGGACTCATGCTTGCTGATGGCGGCAAAAAGTCTGTAACACTGAGTATTCATTCTCGCGGAAGCCCGTCCGGTTACCGCCCATCGGGTGACGTTGTATTTATCCTGTTTCTTGGTCCGGACAGGGTAGGAGGGGGTGCATACCCGTTCAATTTCAGGCAGGGAAGCGGTTCTGGCCCTGGCGAGGGCCTGGGACGGCAACAGGATGGATGCTTTCCCCTTTGTTGTCAGCCCGGCAAGCAGGTTGTGGAGTTTTTTGAAATGTCCCCTGTCGGCCGTCCATGTTTCCAGGGTCCCGGGATGGTAATCGAAAACCTCGGCATCGGATGCATAGAGAGAAAAGAGAGGGTTGGCCACGGATGAGCTGTTCGCTCTGCCCTGACAGGCATTGATGAAATCTTCCCATTCCTCTTCATCCAGCTCTCCCCAGACCGTTCTCTGCAGTTTTTGAAAGGAGATGCAGTCACTCCACAGGAAAATCAGCCCGGTCCCGGCGTGGATTACGGGCTGGTAACGCCAGCTTTCCGGCCAGGAGTGCTCTTTCCTGGCATTCATCCAGTCAAAGATGATGGCTTCGTAGCCGGCCTCCCGGTACAGGCCGGCCAGGCTGTCCGAATAACACTGTTCATTGACAAGGGCTGTTTTTGGTCTGGTCCCGAGTATTTTTTCGTATGTTTCGATGCCGTATTTCAGATTCCAGCGATTGACCCTGGCTGGGATCAACGGGAAGATGGCCTGTGAGTAACTCGAACCGATCAGCTCGGCCCGCCCGCTTGCAAGCAGCGTCCCAAGCCTGGTGATGTACGATGGCTGCAGGTCGGCGATGAGTTCAAGGGTCTCCCCGGTGTATTCCAGACCCAGCGGGATGCCGTTTTCCGCAATATCCAGCAGTCGACCGTACACATTATCTACCAAGTACCGGTAGTGTTTTGTGGGAATCGACGAAAAGGCGAGATTGTGATGGAAGATAAGGAAAAAGTTCATGGAGTGCTGGTGACTATTTTGATCGTCCGGTACACCCAGTCGGCATGGTCTTCCGCTTCTTCTCTTGTATTTGCGCATATAACAAAGACCCCGAACCTGTCGGCATGGCTCTGTACCGGTGGAACCCGGTCTCCGGGCTGATACCAGAATTCCAGTTTATGCAGCCATGGCTGTCGTCGGACATTCTCCGCTCCCTCTATGCGGATCAGAGTCCCGGGCTCGGGGAAAAAATACCTATTGACCACCCCTTTCTGGAACCGGGGCCTAAGTAAATCCAGGTCCGGTTCGCGTCCGATAGCGATATTGATGGCTGCCACAACGATATTGACGCCGCAGCCCAGCGGGATGAGGCTTTCGGAAAAATCACCGCCTGAGAGGCGGGTGGCCATTTCTATCATTCTGGGACCTTCCGGGGTGAGGACCACATCACCTTTGACCACGCCGTTTTCGACCCCGAGAGCTAAAGCCGCCTGCTCCACCAGCCGTTCAACAGCCTGTCGTTGTCCGGAGGTGACACGGCTGGGAACCCAGCCGCCGTTTTCAATGATATTGGGCGCATAACGGTGCAGCATTTCATAGTTACGGTCAGCAAAGCCAGGTGTATGGGCCCTGCCCTGCCACATAACTGTTTCCGTGCTGATCTGCAGGCCGGGCAGAAACTCCTCTACCATGACCTGTCCCGTGAAAGAGAGGGCCCGGGACTGCTCGTACAGTACCTTGAGATCGCAGCCCCGGTTCAGATAGAATACCCCCCGGGCTCCGGAACGATCCACCGGTTTGAGAACCAGCGGATATCCCTGCTGCTCGACCGTCTGGATCAACTCATCGAGGCTGTGGATGGCCCGAAACCAGGGAACGGGTACGCCGTGATCGGCGAAACAGCGCTTCATCAGGTACTTGTTGGTCGACAGCTTTGCCGACCTCATGGGGATGTGCGGGGTGCCGAGATACGATGCAAGTTCACAGACAACCTGCGGAATATCGCTTCCCATGACAAGCACTCCGGCGATGGGACCCTTATCCCGCTGATATCGATCGATCAGTCTTTTCAGTGCCGGAATGTCCGTGGTGCTGATCTGCGCATGGTCGTCAGCGAGCTTGAAACCGGGAGACGTTGCCTGTCTGTCCACCACCAGCACCCGTAACCCCATGCTTCGGGCCGTTCGGATAGCAAAGATCTGGTCCGCACTGGCTCCCAGCAGAAGAATGGTCTGCCGGGCCTGTTGTTCCTTCTCAGCCAAGGTAGGCCCCTCCGCTGACGCTGATCACCTGACCGGTGATATAGTTCTGTTCGTCAGAGGCCAGCAGGATGCAGGTGCTGGACACGTCCTGCAGCTGACCGGGCCTTTTCACCAGGGTCATGTCGATTATCTTCTGTCCGGCGGGGCTGGCCAGCTCGTCCGCTGTCTGATCGGTCCACATGATGCCCGGGGCCACTGCATTCACCAGAATATTATGTTCGGCACCATAACGGGCGATCACCTTGGTGAGGCTGTTGAGTCCGGCCTTGGAAACGGCATAATGAACGGTCTTGGGCCCGTGGTATTGGCCGGCAACAGAGGAAATGTTGATGATTCGGCCGCTTTGTTGCCTCTTCATGTAGGGAAAAACTTCCTGGCTGCAGATGAAAGGCCCCTTGAGGTTGACTTCCATGATCCGGTCCCAGTCTTCATCGGTCGCCTCTTCAAACCAGCCCCGCCTGTTGATCCCGGCATTGTTGACCAGTATATCTATCCGGCCAAACTCATCTATCGCCCTGCAAAACATCTCTCTGACTTCCGGCCGTCGGGATATGTCGGCCCGGATAGCCATGGCCCGGCTTCCGGCTGCCTCTATTGTCTTTACGGTCTCGTCGGCGAGATCGACCCGGGATATATAGTTGACGACTATGCGACATCCTTCCCTGGCAAAGGCCAGAGCGATCTCCCTGCCGATTCCGCGGGATCCACCTGTAATGACGGCGACCTTGTCTTTCAGGCGCATATTTTCCTCCACCTGGTTTATCCTTGAAAGAATTCGAATTCCTTTCTGAATGTCTCGAAATAATGTTTCAGGGTGGTCCGTGAAACATTTTCCTCGTTGAGATAAATGGCCTTCTCAAGATCAAAGGACTCCTTCTTCAGGTAATCGATATTGAGTCGGCTCCAGTCCATATCTTCGCTGACCAGTCCTTTCTGCATGGCCAGATCCCAGTAAGGCGTGCCGGGGATGGGCATGGTGAGATAAAACCCGTGGATCTTTAGCACCCCCTTGTTCCTTTTCAGGAACTGGTAGGTCAGCTCCAGGTCCTCTTCCGTCTCCCCCGGGCTGCCGAAAATAAAGGAAGCGCGTACGTCCAGACCCAGTTCCCGGCACAGATTTATACAGCGCTGATGATGGGCAACCGAGGCATGCGGGCCCTTGATCTCCTTGAGTAATCGGTCTGATCCTGTTTCTCCTCCGAATTTTATGGAAGTGAAACCCATCTCCCTGGCCATGAGGAGGATGTCTCTGGAGGCAAGGTTGGAGGAGATGAAGCTGTCGAACCGAAACTGATCGGAGAGTCCTTCGGTTCGCATCATCGTCACGATCTCGCGAACCCTTTTAGGATCGGCAAAAAACAGGTCATCGAGGAGATGGATGCTTGTGGCATCATAGGTTTTCTGCAGATATTTCAATTCCTGGACAAAGTAGGCTGCACTGTGTGGCCGGAATTTTCTCCAGTGTCGGGACGATGCACAGAACTTGCATCGATAGATACAGCCCCGGGAAGAGAACTGAAAGATATTTTTCGCTCCGGGCGAGATATTCCGCTTGGGATATGGCAACAGGTCTATGGAAGATAACGGTTCAACGGGCTCGGTGATTTTGACGGTTCCTGATTCGTCATGATAACAGATTCCCGGAATGTGGCGGAGACTGGATGGGGAAAATGCGCCCTCGTCTTGCAGGAGCCTCACAAGGTTGAGGAACGTCGTTTCTCCCTCGCCGATGACGCCTGCATCAAAGCAGCTTTGGAGTTGCTGCGGTAGCGAGGTCACATGGTATCCACCAAGCAGGACAGGGATTGCGAGGTGTTTTTTTATCTTTCTGGCATGTTCCAGAGCTGCGTTGAAGCATTGGGAAACAGAGCTGATCCCGACCAGATCCGGTTTCTGGAGGAAGATGTCATTGATGTCGGCCGTGATGTCTACCGTGACATCGGGTAGATGTTTTTCCACGTAGGAGGCAAGATAGCCGATCCCGAGCGGAAGTTGCCTTTTGTGTAGCTCGTCCTCTTTGAGCGATGTAACAAGGAGTGTGATCTTCATGTGGTGTGTCGGCCCCCGGTTTCCCATGTTGTTATAGCTTTCAGGTCTGAGGGAACAGTACAGTAAAATACATATGTTGTTTCTTCGACATGGTATAGGGCAATGTCGCGGGAGAGCCGGTCAAGGAATCCGGTGATTTCATACCGGGGATTTTTGTAGTCATGCCACACGATAAACCCTCTCTTGCCACCTCTGAGCATTTTGAAGGCTTGCTCTGTGTCCGAGGCAACCACATCGATATGGTGTCCGCCGTCGATGAGGATGAAGTCGATCTGTCCGGTGAACCGCGAAAGATCCATTGTGGTGGAATCCCCATGGAGTTCCTTGATACGTCCGGCCTCTGCCAGCCCGTGGAACATTTTCTCTCCTTGCCTGCCGGTGGCGAAGTTCTTTTTTTCAAAGTCATCAAGAGGTGTCTTGGCGGTTATTTCGTCGAGGTCGACAGTGAAAACTGTGGCCTTGCTGTTGAGCGCAAGAAGGGTGGTCGTTTCCCCGATATAGGTGCCGAACTCAAAAATGGTTTCCGGCCGACCAAGTTTCACGAGCGCCGTCAGAATAGCCCGCTCCAGCATGGAGGTGAGAGAGTGTTTGCCCGGCAGGGGAATGGTGGCCAATTTTTCGTTCTCGTCAAGAAGGTCGAAGATGGTGTGTGGTCGTAAGCAATGCATCGCTGTCCTGGGTGGTTGTCTGGTCGTCCATGAAGGTAGTCGATTCTGGTCCGGGGCGTTGGAAGACCCCTGGCTCCGGCAAGACGCTGTTACCGCATCAGGTCACAGGCCAGATCAGCATACCGGTTGATTTCTGTTCTGGCCCGGTCGATCTTGTTTCGGACCGCCGCGGATACGGAAATTTTGTTTCGCATCAGGTCCTCTGTTTTATGGATAATGGTTTCCGGAAGAAGGTGATCCAGAGAAATGCAGTAGTTGTCACAGCCGATGAAATCCATGAAGCTTGTTACCTTGGGATGGTAGCTAATGGCCACCGATGGTACCCCTTGGATCGCCGCATAGACATTGGCATGCAGCCGGGTACAAATGGCGAGGTTGCAGTTTCTGTAGAGCGCCAGGGATTCGTCAACAGACAGGTGGTCGTCGACTCTGAGTACAGAATCATGGTGCTGCATTCGCCCGGAAATGGCCCGGGCCACGGTCCGGTCGTCCTGTTCAGGGGCGCCATGCTCGTAGGTGCAATGCGGAATGAAGAGCATGTTGACGTTGAAATGTTCGATCAGTTGATCAAGGGATGAGGCCATCGTGTCAATATATCGTTGGTAATCCATCCCCATCTGTCTGGTTACCGCCCGAACAGAAACCGCGAAGACCTGTCTTTCGCCCCCGCTGCAGCCGGTTGGGAACGGGTGGCGAGGCCGGGAGCCGGGATCAAGGCCCAGAACAGGATCCGGCAGCAGGTGTATTTCACCCTTATGATCAAGTGATCGGAGGTATTGCAGGCTCCCTTGGTCCCGTACCGTGATGATATCTGCCAGTTTCGCGGCCAGCCGTGTCATTCTGCAACCGAGATCCGTTGTCAGGGGACCGATGGAGATGCCGAACCAGAGTACAGGGGTGTCTGTCATCTGGGCCATGAGGGTGAGAATAACAAAATAGGGTATGGGGCCTTTGAGCAGGTCTATCGTGTAGTCGACAAAGGCATTGCCTGCACCAAGAATCAGGAGATCGGCGCGTTCAATCTGCCGGAGCAGGGAGTGCAGGTGGCGCCGGTCGTCGTCGTGGTTAAAGCCCTGAAACCATTTTCCCAGACCAGCCGCTCTGCTCTCGTATTCAAAATTGGGCAGAACCTCGAGTCCATAGGGCGCATACAGTTTTTCCGAGGCGTGGCGGCAAAGCACCACCCCTTCCAGGTGCTGGTGGCGACGCTGAAGCTCCCGGTACAGGACCAGGAGGGCGGCATCGTCGCCCTGGCTGCGAATACCGTACGCTCCGGCAAACAGAACTCTTTTGGCCATTGGTCACTCCGCTTGATGTATGTCGGAATCCTGAGCAGGTTGTTGAAAAACCGCTGCGCTCGATGATACTGCGCCAAAATCCAAGGTCTAGTGCTTCACAACACGCTCATACGCAAGAACCTTTCGCTTGCGTCCGTAGAGGTTGATGAAATATTTTCTGTCCTGCTTCCGGTACTTGCCGGCCAGGGGTGAAGAAGTCCTGGTTCCATCTGATCCCGGGAAACGAAAATGTGAGCCTGTTTGTGATCTGTTGCATAAAACATTGCGTCGTCTCTTGGATTGCTGACATGGCATTGCCAAGTATTAGTAAGGTTGGTCCTGGTTTGCAATTTAAATATGCATATTTATTCTGTGAAATTAATAAGTTGCCACTTAGTTTCTTTTTGCGGGTCCAACATGCATGGCGTCTCCTTGAGCCGGAACAGACAGCGGAAAGGTACTCCGGGAAAGCGTACCGCTGCCGCGTCGCGGATGTCCTCAAGCAAGGTCCGGTTACCCACGCCCGCCAGAATCAGCCGGGGGGCGAGATTCTCAAGGGCGTGGTCGTCCAGGATGGAGGCCGCCAACAGCTTGTGGTTCTGCTTGGCGGGGTTGGCGTCATACACGCACAGCCGGGCCTGCAACTCCACAGGCAGGTACTGTAGAACGCCAAGCAGGTCAACTCCTGCACCCCAGACGAGCACGCCGTCAGCCGCGGGCGCATCGTTTTCCAACAGGGCGGCCAGTTCGGCAGCAGCCCGGCGAGAGGATCGTTCCTGGCGGTCAAGCTGGCGGGCGAACAGCTTTCCGGCATCCAGACCCCTGTGGCGACCAGGCATAGGCAGGGATAGCGGCCTACGTCCCGGTCCGACAGATGCACGACGGCCAGTCCTCGTTCGGTGATAGCCGAGGCCAGGCCCGGACCCGTAAAGTGGTGGAGGTGGGTGGTGTGGATGTTCTGGCCGATATGGTAGCCGCCGTCTGATGCCAGCAGCAGGGAGGAGGGCACCTCCAGTAGCAGCCATCCGCTGTCGGCGACGAATCCCGCCAACTGGTCCAGGAACAAGGCGGGGTCGTGCACGTGTTCCAGGACGTGGCGGCAGATCACCAGGTCGCAGGAGGCCGGTTCCAGCTCTCCTGATGCCACCAGGTCGGCAAGGGTGCCGTGGATAATGCGGTGGGACGAGTATCTGTCGTTGGCGCTCGGCGCCGGCTCCAGGCCAACGGTCTCCAGTCCCCAGCGAGCAGCAACCAGGTCCAGGAGTGCTCCGTCGGCGCAGCCGACTTCCAGGCAACGGCCGCTGGTGAGCCCCGTTGTCTTCTGCAGCAGATCCAGGCGATCCTCCAGTACCGGGGTTTTGTAAGCCGTAGTTTCGGCCACTGTCCGAGGCGGCGGGGTGTTCGCGTAATAGCGGTCCAGCGCAGATGCCGTCGGCAGGGGATGCTGAGATACAGTGCCACAGTGGTCGCAGACCAGATAGGTCGCGGTAAGATGTTGCAGGGCCCGGGCCAGCTGCCGGTCGTCCATGACCGGCAGAACCTGGGTCCCTGCTTCGGTGCGTCCGCGAGCTCCGCACAGGGGGCAGAGTGAGGATCCAGGCATCAGAAGCCCTCCTCCCGTGGTGTATGGCCGGTTCCGATTTTCAGCTCCAGTTCCCTGGTCACCGCCAACAGGAGATATATGGCGGAATCTGTCAGTGAAGATAAAACACTGTTTTTCATAACTTATGAATAGCCCTGATTGGCTCTGGTGGGCAACAGTTGAATTCACATCTGGAAAACCCTTTCACCCTTTGTGCCGATAAAATGTGGTCCTTGATACAGACATGGCTTGGCAAGCTGTTTTCGTGCCAGCTGTGCTGTTCAGGGAGGTGAAGCGTCCACCATCTCATTTCTCCGTTGTTTCCTTGACTCGTACTCTTGCAGGGTTCGCAAGTTATAGGCGCCTGTAAAGCGCTTTCTGGGCTTTTTCCATCATCTCTGGATCGGGGATGGGACGACGGATTTTGCTGATGGTTGACCATCGTCCACAGAAGGAATTCTAGTCGCCCTACGGGCTCCTTTCGCTCTTCCCATGGGTGACGTTGTTTGATTTTGCATGGACTCGGGGTGTAATGGTACAGTTTTCATGGTGATTACTCCTGCCCGCCCTCCACTAATTTCTCAAGGGGCAGGTGACACTTTCTCATTGGCACAGAGGGTTCTGATCCATCGTAGAGGGTGGTTTCACAGATGGTCGCGGGTGGAGGCAAGGGGACGCAGTCCGTCATCGGGATCCCGGCGCCAGGCGCGATCAGGCTCTTCCGAGGGCATAACCTTTTTTCCGGGGGCACCATCAGCCTCCATGCCGAGCCGGATCGTTTCGATCACCTCTGTGGCTTTTTGCGGAAGCCAGCAATGGCCCAGGGGTATTCGGCACCCTGACCATCGATATCGAGATGGAATTCTATCATGGATGCCTTCCATCTGTGCACGGCCCGGTACATCACGGCTGGCGATACACTGTGATCAGACCATCCGACCCGGCAACCGAAATGTTGCCGGAGTGTTTCGATGACCGCCAGGTTGCACTGGTCCACGGGCGTCGGGTAGGCGGAGACGCAGTGAAGGAGTGTGAGGTCCCGACAGTCCGCCGCCTGCAATGTCGTGACCGCCTCGTCTATTTCCTCCATGGTCGCCATGCCGGTGGAGAGAACAACGGGTTTGCCGGTCTTGGCGCAGGCGATCAGGAGATCTTTCCAGAGCAGCTCGTAGGAGGCGATCTTGTAGAAGCTGACAAACGGGGCGAGTTCGTTCACCGCTTCCAGGTAGAAGGGCGTACATGAAAATGCAATATCATGTTCCGCGCATTTTTCATGGAGAAGGGGAAGAAATTCGGTGGGTAATTCCCACTGTTTTCTTTTTCTGTGTTCCGCGCTTAGCTGCAGCACAGAGGGGGCAAAGAGCTTGTCGATCCGGAACAGCTGAAATTTAACCGCCGCACATCCTATTTGGGCAGCTGTCTCGATAAAGCGATAACAGCGCCCGAGATTCTGATTGTGGTTGCTGGATACCTCGGCGATAAATGTGACAGTCATGCGCAGGGTTGCTTCAGGAGAGAGTTTATCTTACGGACAATGTTGGAGGTGCCGTCCTCAATGACCTGTCCTGTTTTCTCGACCAGGGCCTGATTGATGACCCTGGAAAGTTCGTCCTGCTTTGCATCGGTGGGTACCACGATCTCCCTGAGACCGGTCTGCCTGTAAAAGCATCGGGCATCGCGGCAATGGGCAGCGGAAAACGCCCAGGTTACCGGGTAGGTGCCCAGGGCAAGGGCCTCGTAAAAAGAAACGCCAAATCCGCTTAAAAACACACGGCTTCTCGCCATAAGATAATGGAAATCAGGACGTTGCCCCTCAATGATGTGAACAGTAAGATCAGTTGCTGCAGAAAATTTCTTGATGATATCTCTTTGCCACTCGTGATGCAGGTACGTCAGGAGATCAATGTTTTTGGGAATCTTCCGGTCCGTCAGTCTGCTGATTTCCCTGCGAAGAATCACATAGTCGCGTCCTGCAAGAATTTCAGGTTTCCCATCAGCGGACTGACTGTCGGGAACTTGTCCTGTAACACCAGGAATAATGACAAGGTCCGCTTCCCTGGTCCAGTCATCAAGCCGGTCGATGATTACGACCCTTGAACTTTCGGGAAGCCTCTGCCTCCACCCCGGTGGCAGGTTGTTCTGGCAGTTCAGATCCAGAATAACCAGGTCATAGGAGGCAAGCCAGGCGGTATTCCCGGGGGCGGAGAGACCAAGGAGTTCGACGGGATTTTTTCCATTGTACATTGGCAGGGATGCGGAGCGGTCTGTCGCGTCTTTATCCTTTGGCAGTACCCGGAGTCCGACCGCCTCCAGGGAGTTTGTCGCCTCCAGGTCGGTTACCAGGAAGGTGACCGACCATCCAAGCCGTTCCGTGATCTGCAACGCCAATTCACGGCTCCGCATGAGATGCCCGTATCCGTATTTTTCACCGGCATCTACCACCATGAGGACCTTCCTGTCGATTTCTCCCACACCTTTCTGGTGGACATGGCTGTTGATGCTTACAAGGGATTGATCCTGCCGCAGGAGGTTGACGACCGCAGGGAGGCTGTAGGTGGAGCCGCTGGCTGCAAGGGTGTTGTGCACTACATTATGAAATTCAAGATCTGCCCAGGTATCTATGGAATAACGATGATGAAACGGGGCATAGAGGTCCTTTTGAAGCGCGATTCTGTGACAGGTAAAAAGGTCAGGACGTTGGTGGAGGATCGGAAAATGGTGTTCCTTCAGAGCCGGCCGGTCCGACAGGTCATCGGCACGCTGCCAGGTCTTGATCCGGGCAACCGAGATACCCTGCAAGGCCGGCGGGTGCCCCTGGCTGTCTGGTTTGGCTGCGACAAAGTCTGCCTCCGGGTGGCATTTGAGTGACGAGACCAGTTGATCGATGGCAGGGGCATGGATCAATGGGCAGTCGCCACTGACAAGCACGCATATCTCCGCGGAGAATTTTTCAGCTGCCCGCCGCAACCGGGTAGTTACATGGTTGACGCCTCCAGGATAACTGTAGGTGGATATGCCCTGCTTGTCGCTCCAGGAGAGAAGGGGGCCGTTTTCTGGCTCCGCAGAGGTGGCCAGGACTATTTTGTCGACTTGCCGACATCTCCTGAGTTCCTCCAAAAGCCACTCGAGGAGCATTTTGCGCCCGATTTTTCTAAACTGCTTTCCAGGAAGCCTGGACGATCCGAGACGGGCCACAATAAAGGCCACTGTTCGTTCCTGCTTAAACGTGTCCCTGCTGCTCTCCTGCATCCCTGCTCAGCTCAAGTTTTGATGTTGGATTGTTAGTGGAAAGTTGAAGCCGGGACTACATCACGCACCGTCAATTGTCTTCCGCGAATTTTTGCCTGACCCGCTGCCCGGTACTTCATTCCATCGCGTTCTTTTTTTATTTCCTGGATGCCTCCACCTTGGGCAGCGGAGTCCGGACATCATAGGGTGAATTTTCCAGTATCACCTGCACTGCCCGGTTGCTTTCAGGGGCAAAGAAGAGAGGGGCTGCCAGGTTCAGAGTGATCTCCTGGTTCGGATGCACGGTGACGATGGCCAGGATAAAGAGCTTGTCGTCCTTGCCCGCTTTCAGCCTTTTCAGGATCTCTTCTCCAGGTTCGGGTACCCCATAGTCGAGGAAGAAATTGGTCGGGTCGGTCACCACAAAGGCGAACTCCGGATTGTCCACGCACTGGATCCAGAACAGGGGACCTTCCTTCTTGTTGGGCATGACTATGAAGTGGTGGAGGTCTTCGAGTCCCACCAGGCCTTCTGGGAAATAAATAGTGTTTTCCGGGTCGTATTCCACCTCGCCAAAGCGGGTCATTATTTTCTTGAGCGTCATTTTTTTACCGTCCTGGTTGCAAGAGAATCACTGAGGATGTTGAGGTCCGTAATATCCCAGCGGGCAGCTTCAATGTTTTCCTGGCAGATACGGTCATAGACTTCCTGCCGGTAAATCTTGGTTTCCCGGGGCGCTTCTATGCCGATCCGGATGCCGCCTCCCTTGGCTTCTATGATCTTAACAACGATATTGTCGCCGATGACGATACCTTCACCGGGTTTTCTGGTCAGAACCAGCATAATTAGGTTACTCCTGTGTCACCTCAGTTCCAGGTGTTGGTCTTGTATTTCTGGTACGAGCAGCAGCGGGGTTGTGTATGGTCGGCAGGGTCGTTGATGATTCCCGAAACCAGAACGATGGAGTCTGAAAGTCTGCCTGCTCCACGAAATCGTTGTTCCCAGGTGGTAACATACCGGTGGAGAGGTTCTGCCGGGGCCTGCGTGTCTGTGGCCGGTTGCGCGATGCGGCCGTTTACCGTCTGCTTTGATATTGTCCGTTTTTTCATGTCCTTGCAGTATGGGATAGATTAATCATAATTACAACCGTAATTGTACCAGAAAATCAGAAGCCGGAAACCGGAATCAGACCCTCGCCGGCCGGGGGATACCATGCGATAACCCTGTAATTACCTGTTGTTGGGTAGTTTACATGTAATCCAGGATAGAGAGCTTGGAAACCTTGGACGTGATACTGAGTGCGGCCTCGTAGGCGGTTTCCTGCTCCATGATGGCGTTGAAGGCCTCGATGGCATCGGCATCCTCGTAGCGGGAGAGGATCTGCTTGAGATCGATCTTTACCTGCTGCTGGTGGTAGATGGCTTCTTCTATCCGGGCTGCCCGGTTGCCCATCTGGCTGCGGAGCCTTCTGTTCTGGTCGGCGGCCACATCGAGCTGGACAAGTTGCGTATCCAGGGCCGCCGTGTCACCGGTGCGGATGGCATCCTCGGTCAGGGCCAGGACCGCGAAGAGATCAACTTTGCCATCATCGACAACACCGTCCATGTCGGCATCGCCGAGGAAAAGTTCGGTCCCGGTCAGGTTGGTCTGCAGCTTCTCGCCCGGCGATATTTCCAGGTATACATGGTTTTCGTCGCCCTGATAGGTATAGGGCCAGGTGGTGGGATCGGCCGGGTCGTAGGTGGCAGCGTCAAAGGAGTCGTTCTTGACAAAGGGAATGGTCTTGTCTTCAAAACCGGCAAAGATGTAGCGGTCGTTGATCATCCCGTTGGCCGTGTCGGCAAGTTCGGCCTGGAGATTGGCCAGTTCGTCGGCCAGGACCGCCCGGTCTTCGGCGTTCAGGGTCGCGTTGCCGGCGTTGATAGCGATCTCCTTGGCCCGCTGCATGATTCTTTCAACGTGCTCGAGAAATCCGTCAGTGGCCTGCATGGTATCGGACGAAATCCCCATGGTTTCCAGGTAGCGGTCCACGTTACTGATCTGTTTGCGCATGGACAGAACCGGGCGGATGGCGGCCGGATCGTCGGACGGTTTAATGAGCCGTTTGCCGGTGGCGCCGATGTTACGCAGCTCCTCGAGCCGGGTTGTTATATCATCCAGCCGCGAGCCAAGCATCCTGTAGGTGGTTCCCTGGGTTGCCTTCATGGTTTACCTCTTGAGCTGGAGTAGGGAGTCCATCATCTCATCGATAGTACTTAAGAATTTTGCCGATGATTCAAAACCGCGCTGGTACTGCACCAAGTCGATCATTTCTTCATCCAGGGACACGCCTGAGTAACCGTCCCGCAGGTTCTGCAGCTGAACGAGCGCATCTTCGGCGCCTCCCAGAGCCAGATCGTTGCGGCTGGCCTCGATACCGACGCTGGACACCATCTTGCTGAAATAGGCATCATAGGTGTCACCGTTCAGACCGGCAAGTCCTTCGCGCTCGAGGGCGGCCATGGCCAGAGCATTGGTGTTGTCGCCGGGTGCTGCCGGTGTGCCTGGCGGATCTGTCGGGCCGCCGGCGGCGAGTTGGTTGGCATCGGTGAGGACCACGGTCAGGTTCCGGCTTGGGTGCTCGATACTGGACAGGGTTGCCGGATCAAGAAAAAAGTTCAGTCCTGTAGATCCGTCCAGGCCGGTACCTGACTGGTGGACCTGGTTGACCGAATTGGCAATCTCGGTGGCCAGCGTGTCAAGATCGTCACGTAAGCCGGCGATGAACTCGTCGCGCATATAAAAAAGACCTTTCATCTCTCCGCCAAGCTGATCAAGGCCAATGTCCTGGGTCGAGCCGGCAATGTTGACCTGCAGGTTGACATCGCTTCCGTTCATCACCGCCTCAAGCTGCATTGCCTGGCCTCCCTGGACCAGCGGCAGACCGCCGGGCAGCTGGACGGCGAGCATGCCCTGGCTGTCGGTGTAGGTCTGGACCCCAAGCGTCTGGGACAGGTCCTGGATCAGCAGGTCCCGCTGGTCCCGGGCCGCATTGGCGGTCTGGCCCGAGGTTTCGACCTGGCGGATACGGTCGTTGAGCTCGGCGATCTGCTGCAGTTGTTCGTTAATGGTATCAACCTTGGAGAGGACCGATGTGTTGATGTTCTGGCGGACGTTTTCCAGTTCGTCGTAGGTGTTCTTGAAGGCATCTCCCAGCAGCTGGCCCCGCTGGATAACCGTGTCCCGTTCCACCAGCCCGCTCGGGTTGGCTGCGAGCTGCTGCCAGGCATCGAAGAACCGGTCTATTTCCGAGGCCAGGTTGTCTTCCGAAATGCTGAATATACGCTCCAACTCGGCCAGGGAATTGGATTTTCCCAGTTCCTCGCCATAGTCAATGTTTTTTTCCTGCAATTGCCGGTTGATGAACACGTCGTAGTCTCGCTGCACATCGGTGACCGTCACTCCCTGGCCGATGAAGAAATCCCCCCAGTTGACCGCCGGGATCTGCGTCAGCTCGGCCCGTTGCCGGGAATAGCCCGGCGTGTTGACGTTGGCAATGTTGTTGCCGACAATCTCGATGGATTTCTGGTTGGCCGACAGGCTTGTCTTGCCGGCATTCAATGCTGTGAGGAGTCCGCCCATGGTTCTCTGTCCGTGTTAAGGAAATCGAGGCTTTTTGTGTATCCGTGCGTCAGGCACGGGCCAGGTTCTGCCTGTCTATCGTATCGGCAGAAAGGGCGCAGATGTTTAGCCCGCATATTTCACAAGCGATCTACTGCAAGGCCTGAAAACACCCCGCCTGCTACGTCACAGCTTCAAAAAGAGTCCTCGAAATATTTCAATATGTCTGCGGCTCTTTTTGAAGCTGTTCCTTACATCCACGGCGTTTTCAGGCCTTTCGCAACGATCATTGTGAAATATGCGGGCTAGGGCCGCTTTGATCTGCAGCGGGATTGGAAAAATGAAAGGGGACGGACGGAGAAGGAGATTGCTGCGGTCGAGACAGCACAGCAGGAGCCGGAGATTGCAAATGTCGAAGTCTCCTGGGTGCTGCGGTTGGCAGCGATGGCTCATGGGAACGGAGCAGTGTCTGTCCCATGGCCCGGTCAAGGGAGATAAGGGGAGCCGACTTGTTTCTCGGCCCGTGTCGGCAAGGAGTGGCCGAGGCCGGCAGGGAGGATGGGCCCGGGTCGCTTCAGATCCTGCCGGAGAGCAGGCGTCCGTTCACCGGTGCGGCAAGGGTGTGGCCCGTCTGGCCGTAGGTGGTCGGTGCGGTTCTACGGCCAAAAAATTCCATGGTCTCCTGGATCCAGTTCAGGGTCGATTTGAAGAGATAGGCATTGCGACGGTTTTCCTGCCGTATCTGGCGGGCATACTCGTAGTCACTGGGATGCAGTTCTTTGACACTGTCCAATATCTGGATGAGGGCCTCTTTTTCTTCCCTGATCCTGGCCATGGCCTCCAGGTCCATCTGCTTGGCATATTCGCGTTCCTCACGGATGAGGTCCCGCAGCCTTATGAGTTGCTGACGAACGGTTTCCCTGGTCATGGACTCAACCCTCTTCTACCAGGAACTTGAGCAGGCTCGATGCTACCCGGTCAAGGTCCGGCTGGTAGGAGCCGTTGGCAACCTGCTCTTTGAGAGCCTGTACCCGGGCGGCCCGTTCGGTATCCTGTGTGCTGGTTGTTGCCTGCATTTCAGTTGCACCCTGCAGTGCGGAAGCAAAGGAGGTGGATTTCCCGGCTTCACTTTTCTCTGTCTTTTGCGGGCCACCGGTCTGGTCAGTTTTGCGGACGCCGCCGACCTGGCCAAATCCCTGTACACCGAAGAAGTTAACTGTCATGATACTCACCTATATGTAAATAAAATCAGGCTGTTTTCTGTGCCTGGTCTACCCAGGTGCCTGGTAGCCTCCCTGCATACGATCCAGTCATATGGATCCGGGTATTCAAGCTGTTTTTCTACTTTCTGTTATATCTTTATCGGCAGGGAGAAAAAATAACTTTATACGAAAAGAGATTTTTTTTGTGCAATTCGCTCTGTTGGATCGGCCACGGTCCAGGATAGGGCAACGGTTGACGTCCAGGGGGAGCCTTTCCGGATCAGGGTGTCTCCGGATTGTCGCCCAGAAGTTTTTGCATCTGGCGGTACATGGTGTCTGCCATGCCTGTACTCTGGGTCCGGGCCATGTCAGAGGCCAGTTGGGCATCGAGCATGTCCTGGTAGATATCGTGACCGTTGTCCTTCTCGAACAGGCCGCCATCGGGCACGGTTTTTCGCATGGATTTCAGCATGTACTGGATAAAGACCGCTTCGAAGTCCTGGCAGAGCTTCTTCATGGTCTCCGGATCATCCTTTGTGCCCTTTGCGGATGGATTGGTGGTAGGGCTGATAACTGTACGGGGGTCGATCTGCAGGTTCATGGTCTTTGCCCTTAGAGGATAACCAGTTCGCCCTGGAGGGCGCCGGCGGCCTTGATGGCCTGGAAAATAGCGATCAGATCGCGGGGCGTGGCGCCGATGGCATTGAGGGCCTTGGCGATGTCACCGATGGAGACACCCATTTCCAGAACAACCATGTTGCCCTGGTCTTCGTTCATGTTGATCGTGGTCCGGGGTGCGGCCACGGTCTCCCCGGTACCCAGGGGGTTGGGTTGAGTGACTTCGATGGGCTCGGTGATCACCAGGTTCAGGTTGCCATGGGATACGGCCACCGTGGAGATGCGCACGTCCTTGCCCATGACGATGGTGCCGGTGCGTTCGTTGACCACGATCCGGGCCGGAGCATCTGTCTGGACCTCTATCTTTTCCAGGTCGGCGACAAAGGCCACCACGTCACCCTGGTATGTGGGAGGCATTTGTACCCTGACCGAGCTGGAATCCATGGAATGGGCTGTATCCTGACCGAAACGGGAATTAATCGCCTCGGTCATCCGGGCGGCAGTAGTAAAGTCCGGTTGGCGCAGCTGGTAAAGCAGGTTACCAGTGGCAGGAAGTTGGTAGTCGATCGGCCGTTCGATGACCGCGCCGCCGGGGATACGGCCCACGGTGGGATGGTTCTTCTGGACCTTGGCGGTCTTGCCGCCGTACGAGATGGCGCCCACGTTGAGCGGCCCCTGGGCCACGGCATAGACCTTGCCATCCGGTCCTTTGAGAGTGGTCATTAACAGCGAGCCGCCGGCCAGGCTGGTGGCATCGCCCATGGAGGAAACGGTGACGTCGATGGCTGTGCCCGGGCGGGCAAACGGGGGCAGGGAAGCGGTGACCATGACCGAGGCCACGTTCTTGGTCTTCATCTGGTCAAAGGTGGCCGGGGTCAGGGCCATGCCCAGTCGTTTGACCATGTTGATCATGGCCTGCTTGGTGAACACGGATTTCTTGATGTCATCGCCGGTACCGTTGAGACCGATGACCAGACCGTAGCCGATCAGCTGGTTTTCGCGTACCCCCTGGATGTCGGCGATATCCTTGATCCGTGCCGCCTGACTCCAGGAGCCGGCAAGCAGCGAAAAGATGATCGCCATGACTGCCACATGCAATCGGAATGTTGTCTGTTTCTGTTTCATTGCCATGTCTGTCTCGCGTCTGCCCGGAAAAAGGCCCGCTTAAAAGGGCCAGACGTTGTCCACGATCCGCATCAGCCAGCCCGGTTTCTGTTTGTCGGACAACGCCCCTTTACCGGTATAGGCGATCTGGGCATTGAGAATATGGCTGGAGTCGATGGTGTTGTCGGCGGTGATATCCTCGGGCCGGACAATGCCGGTCAGGTAGATGATCTGTTCCTCGTTGTTGACAATGATGGATTTGCCGCCCCGGATTTTCATGGTGCCGTTGGGATAGACCTTGATCACCTGGGTGGTCAGGGTGGCGACCAGGTCCTCCTTGCGCATGGTCTTGCCGGAACCCTTGAACTGGTTGCTGAAGCTGGCATCGAGCAGGGAGGTCATATCCACTTTCTGGTTTTTGGCCATGATGGATTTCTCCAGGCCAAAGAGTGCGGGGATCCCGGCTGTCATCGTGGTGTCGCGGCCGCTTTCGGTGGAGGCCTCCTTGCTGGCACTGGCCTCTTCCTTGATGGTGATGGTGACGATGTCGCCAACCCGGCGCGCTTTCATATCCGCGTACAGGCCCTCCCGTTCACCGGCCCACAGCGAGCCCGGCGACTGGGGTCTGGGCGCCTCGGTCATGACCGGTTCCAGGGGTTCCGGGATGCGGACAATCTGAGGTTCCCGGCCTGCACAGCCACTGAGCAGCAGGGCAGAGAAAATGAGAATTTTTAAAGGTCTCATGATTAAAACTCCACGGAAACAAGGCCCGGGGCATCCACCCGGCAGTAGATAAGTTTACCTGAATTCATGTTCTGTACCCGGATCACATCACCGGGACGGCCATCCATCCTGGACATGCCGGTGGCCGTGAGCTGGAGGCCGCCGCGACTGGCCAGGATCTTGACCAGGTCGCCCTTACGGATGACCGGGGGTGGTTCCACGTACCGCCGCTCGATGGCCTTGCCCGCATGCAGGGTTCGTTTGACCTGCATGCCGATCACGCTCCGGGGGCTGAAAAAAGGATCCTGCAGGGCGGCGATATTCTGCCTGGTCATGCGGATTCGGTCCGGGGTGATGATCTGTCCCCGGCGCAGGGTGGTGGCGGCGGTCGCGACCTCGGCCAGGGCCTCTATCCTGCAGCGTACAGTACAGTTGCGCACCGTGGTTCCATCGATCCTGAAGATGATGGAAAAACTCGAGCTGCCGAGGATCTCTGGTCGCGACGGAACCACCTCGTATTGCAGCTCTCCCCGGGGCAGGGTAAAGGTCTCGGGTACGCGCAGGGAAGACAGCCTGATCTGGGCCCTGGGCAGCTTGTCCAGGTTCTGCTGCAGATAGCTGACAAGGATCTGTTCTATCCGCTGCCTGTCGATGACGATACCGTCCCGCGCTACGGTGATCTTGTCTGAGCCCTGCCAGTAAACGTCCTGGAAGCGTTCGTCGTGTACCAAACGGCGGATTACATCCGTGGCCCGCAGCTCTTTGCTCTGTCCGGGCAGGGGGGCGCGGCCGACCGTGAGAGCGGCCAGAGTACGGGCCAGGTCATTTTCCGGGCTCAGGCTGGCGATGTCCCCCAGTGTGATCTGCTCCGCGCTCACTTGGGCGTTTGCCCGGAAGGTCACCTCCAGGGTGGTCGCCCACGGTGTGGCCGGCAGCAGAAACAGCAGCGCCAGCAATATCAGCTTAACCCGAAACATGACCATTTACACCATGTTGACCGTGGTCCGCATCATTTCGTCCGAGGTGGTCACGGATTTGGAGTTGATCTCAAAGGCCCGCTGAACCGTGATCATGTTGGCCATCTCCTCCACCATGTTGACATTGGAGCTCTCAAGGTAGGTCTGCAGCAGGATACCGACCCCGTCGGAACCCGGGGTGCCGACGGTGGCGGTACCGGAGGCATCGGTCTCGCGAAAGAGATTCTGGCCGATGGCCAGCAGGCCGGAGTTGTTGGTGAAGGTGGCCAGGTCGATGTTGCCAAGCTGGGTGGCGGTGGTGTCGTCGCCCAGCAGGGCACTGACGATACCGGTTTCGCTGATGGTGATCTGCCGGGCATTATCCGGGATGACGATTTCCGGATCCAGGGGATAGCCATCCGAGGTGGTCAGCCGGCCGTCACCGTCGCGCTTGAGCGCCCCGGCCCTGGTGTAGCCGGTGTTGCCGTTGGGCAGGACGACCTGGAAAAAGCCCTCCCCCTCGATGGCCACATCCAGATCATTGCCGGTCTGGATAAGTTCGCCCTGGCTGAAGATTTTCTGAACCGCAGCGGTACGCACCCCGAGACCGACCTGGATCCCGGTGGGCGATTTGGTGTCCTCGGAGGTCGGGCTGCCCGGCACCTTGATAGCCTGGTAGAGCAGGTCCTGGAAGTCGGCCCGGCTTTTTTTGAAACCCGTGGTGCCGACGTTGGCCAGGTTGTTGGCAATAACGTCCATATTGAGGTTCTGGGCGCCCATGCCCGTGGTTGCTGTCCACAGCGATCGTATCATGTCTGTCTCCTGAATGGTTCGAGCAGTCGGGTGTTCCCTTTTCTCTTTTCTGTATTTCTATCAGGCCACGGTGCCCAGCTCGCTCTGCTTTTCGCCGATGGTCGAGTAGCTTTTCATGGCCTTGTGGTAGGCCTCGTACTTGCGCAGGGTGTTCATCATCAGGACCATCTCCTCCATCATGTTGACATTGGAGAGCTCAAGATGTCCCTGGACAACCCGGCTTTCGGTGGCCGGAACCGGGGTGGTCCCATCGAAAGTGAACAGGGAATGCCCCGCCTTTTTCAGCTGGTCGGGATCGTCCACCATGTAGACCTGGGCCCGGCTTTCAACCACCCCATCCACCGAGATATTGCCTTCGTTGTCGATGATGACGCTCTTGCCTGAATAATCACTTATCTGCACCGGTCCGCCACCACCATCGAGCAGGTTGTGACCGGCCGGGGTCTTGATGAAACCTTGCTGGTCGACAATGAAATGCCCCTGGCGGGTGAGGTAGGTGGTATTCCGGTCGCGGACCATGAAAAATCCCTCTCCGTCAATGGCCAGGTCCAGGGAGTTGCCGGTCTGGCGCATGGCACCGGGACTGAAATCCGTGCCGATCCGACGAATCCTGCTGAAGTTGACGCCCCTGGCGTCCCCGACCTGCTGGCGTCCCCGGAGGATGGCCTCGAATGAGACCCGGTCTTTCTTGAACCCGGAGGTGGAGATGTTGGCCAGGTTGTTGCTGATGGTGGCCATGGCCTGTTCCCGGGCAACCGCCCCGGAAAGGGCACTGTATTTTCCTGAAACCATATGTTTTCGGTTCTCTTTCTGGTTGTTTTGTTCGGTGGCCTGAACCGGGCGACCGTCCTGTAACTCTTTCGTCAGAATCAGTGATAATCTTTAGCTGCGTGCGGCCATACGGGCCAGGGTGACCAGTTGCCGGGCCTCGGCCGGGGCAATGGCCAGAATGGAGGCTATCTCCTCCATGGTCATGCCGTTTTCCACCATGCTGACCACGTAGCGGTATTTTTCCGGGGGCTCCACGCTGCCGCTCTGGTACAGCTCAAGGCGCGGCTTCTGCAGCCTGGTGGTGATCTCGGCGCTGGCCAGGGTGTCAAGGAACTCTTCCTGCTCCCGCCGGCTGGTCTCGAGCTGGCGGATTTTCTCCCGGGCCTCTTTGAGTGTGGCTTCCAGGCTGGTGATCTTTTTCTGCTGTCTGCGCGTGGTCTGCCGAAGAGAGAAAATCACCCCGGCCAGGAGCAGAAAAAGAACCAGGGCCCAGCCCATGGTCCACAGGCCGGGATCAGTTGCGATGAATCTGGTCATGGCATCCTGCTGACATCAGTTATTCATCATAGAGCTCGGCATTGAGCAGCTTGACCCGCAATTTCAGCAGGGCCTGGCTGTGGAGCTGGGATACCCGTCCCTCGGAGACCTGGATGACCTCGGCGATCTCTTTCTGGGTCAGTTCCTCGTAATAGTAGAGGGCGATCACCAACCGCTCCTTTTCGGTCAGTTCTTCGAGCAGGTCAGCGATCAGCTGGGTCAGTTCCTGGTTTTCGATGAGTTCCAGCGGGGTGGGGCCGCCGTGGTCCTCCAGGTTGTCGAGAAAGTTGCGTCCCTCTTCGGTGTGATCCAGGGTCTGGTGCAGGCTGACGCAGCCGAGATGACTGACCTGGCCGAGCAGGTCATGGTATTCGTCCAGGGTCATGTCCATGGCTTCGGCCATCTCGTCCTCTTCCGGCGAGCGTCCCAGCTGCCGCTCCAGGCGGAGCATGGTCTGAGTGAGTCGGTTCTGTTTTTCGCGCAGTGAGCGGGAGAACCAGTCCAGCTTGCGCATCTCGTCGAGAATGGCCCCGCGGATCCGGTACTCGGCAAAGGTTCTGAACTTTACTCCCTTGGCTTCGTCAAACCGGTTGGCCGCGTCGATGAGTCCCACCATGGCCGCACTGGTCATGTCATCGCGGGACATAAACGAGGGAACCTGCGGCACCATGCGTTCCACCAGCAACTCCACCAGGGGCATATGCTCGCGGATCAGCTGTGAACGGTCATCCAGTGGCGGGACTTGAGGGATCATCTGTGTCAAAGTTTCTTTTGTAAATCAAATTGGTTATGTGGGTGTTTACTTGCCGAAATCGAGCAGCCTCTTCCAGAAGAACTGGATGGAGCCCTTGGGCTCCAGGTGCTGCGGCTCCTCTATCATGGTCCGGGCCAGCTTTTCAAAGGCCGCGCTGGTCTTGCCGGCCGGGTGGAGCTCGACAATCACCTTCTGCTTGCGGATGGCGTCGATCATCTGCCGGTCCTGGGGTATCGAGCCCAGGTAGTCGATGGATATATCCAGGTAGCGGTTGGCGACCATGGTCAGCTTGCGGAACACGTCCAGGGCCTCGTCCTCGCTGCGGATACAGTTGACGATCAGGTTGAAGTGCTTTTCATGGTACTGGGTGGAGAGCAGCTTCATCAGCGCGTAGGCGTCGGTGATGGCGGTGGGTTCCGGGGTGGTGACCACCAGGATCTCCTGGGCCGCAGTGTTGAAATAGGTGACATTTTCCGAGATCCCGGCCTCGGTGTCGATGAGAACGATATCGAACTGGCTGTGCATGGCGTCCAGGGCTTCCAGCAACCGCATCTTCTGCCGGGTGTCCAGTCTGGTAAAGCGCTGGACTCCGGAACCGGCCGGGAGAATCATAATGCCCTCGGGTCCACGGACCAGGATCGATTCCAGGTCGATGTTGCCGGAAAAGAAATGGTTGAGGTTGTAGCGCGGGGCCAGACCGAAGACCACGTCGATGTTGGCCAGGCCCAGGTCCGCGTCCAGGATAAGGACCCGCTTGCCCATGCGGGCCAGCAGCACGGCCGTGTTGGCCACCACCGCTGTCTTGCCGACCCCGCCCTTGCCGCTGGTCACGGAAAAGACCCGGGTTGTGTGGCCGGCCTGGTCGGAGATGCCGGGATCGTCAAAGTTGCGGGCCCGAAGCGTCCGGGCCTGGTCATTGTATTCTACTGCGTTGTCAGCCATGATGCAGAGTCCTGTTGGTATCCATGATCAGCCCGGCAATGGTCTGTGGATCCGGGGTGATGATGTCTTCTGGTACACGCTGTCCGTTGGTAAGAAAGGAAATCGGAGTGCCTTTCTTGATGTGCATGTTGAGGAGCACGCCCAGCAGGGCGCACTCGTCTATCTTGGTGAAGATCAGGTTATCGATGGCCAGGCAGCCAAAGCGGAGGATGATCTCGTCGAGCTCCTCCTCCCGGGTGGTCGCAGAAAGAACCAGGTGGTTCTCGATCTCCAGGTGCGGTCGGAGAAACCCGGTCATCTCCTCGATATCCAGGTTGTTGCGGGGACTGCGGCCGGCGGTGTCGATTAGGATGAGTTCCTTGTCCCTGTGCCTCTCAAGGGCTCTGTCCATGTCTTCGGGCCGAATGACCACCTCCACCGGCAGTTTCATTATTTCGCCGTATACCTTGAGCTGTTCCACGGCCGCGATACGGTAGGTATCGATGGTGATGAGGGCGATGCTCGCCGAGTGACGGCTCAGGTAGTTGGCCGCGATCTTGGCAATGGTGGTGGTCTTGCCCACTCCGGTGGGCCCTATGAGAGCGATACGCTTCTGCCCGGGATCCTTGGTGGAGAGGGGCTGGCTGGTACGGAACAGTCCGGTGATGGTGGTGGTCAGAAAGTCGTCCAGAGTAGCGGTATCGGGCAGCTTGTCGCCAAAATTCTGGCGGGTGAACTGGGCAATGGTGCTGGCGGCTTCGCTGTTGATCCCGAGCCGGGCCAGTCGGTTCATGATAGGGTGGTCCGCCACGGACTGGTCGCCGGGAGGCTGGAGGTATTCCGGTTCCACGTAGGGCCTGGCAACATTTTGGTTGTTTATCCCGGCCAGCCGTTCGCTCAGGCCGTGTATCAGGTTGCGCAGTTCACTTAGTTCCTCTCGTATGGCCGGGTCCGGCCTGTCCGCAGTCGAGGCTGCCTCGTTTCCGGGCGCGGACGATGTGGATTCGGTCTTTTTCCACAGGGCTTCATAGGTGAGTTCGTTGTCCTCGGGCCCGACCACTGCCTGGCCAAGCAGGGACTGGCGTTCCGGATCCGGCAGCCCGGTCTCGCTTGCAGGCCAGGGTTTGTCAATGGCCGCGGTTATCTCGAGGATAGGTTTGCCAAGCATGCCCATCTTGCCGCGGCGCACGGTCCGGGTCGAGAGGATGAGGGCGTCCGGCCCCAGGGCCTCCTTGACCTTTTTCAGGCCGCTTGCCATGTCCTGGGCTTCAAAAACTTTAACCTGCATCGATGGTCACCGTACCGAGGGATTGGATTTTCATGTTGCTGGCTATCTCGTTGTGGGAGAGCACTGCCAGGTTTGGATAATAGCGTTCGGTGAGGCGCCGGACATGGGGCCGGATCTGTGGAATGACCAACAGGACAGGCTGCTGTCCGGGCGGAAAATTGTTGAGCATGTTGCCCAGGGAATCGAGGATCTTCTGGGCGATCTGCGGATCCAGGGCCAGGAAGCTGCCATGTTCCCGGTGCTGGATGGATTTCTGGATGGTTTCTTCCACGCCGCGGTCCATGGTGATCACCGGCAGGGTGCCGTCGGGCTGGACATACTGCGAGGAGATGGAACGGGCAAGAGCATGGCGAACATACTCGGTCAGAACGTCGGTGTCCTGGGTCATGGGTGCGTAATCGGCCATGGTCTCCAGGATGGTGCGCAGGTCACGGATGGAAACACCTTCACGGAGCAGGTTCTGCAGGACCCGCATGATGGTGCCCAGGCTGAGCACACCCGGGATCAGGTCCTCGACCAGCTTGGGATAGGTCTTGGCCAGGTTGTCGATCAGGTCCTGGGTCTCCTGGCGGCCGAGCAGCTCATGGGCATGCTGCTTGATGATCTCGCTTATATGGGTGGCCATGACCGTGGTGCAGTCCACCACCGTATATCCGGCGATCTGGGCCTGCTCCCGCTTGTCCTCGGTGATCCAGATGGCCGGCAGGCCAAAAGCCGGCTCCTGGGTCGGGATACCCTTTATGGTCTCTGTCACCGTGCCCGGATCCATGGCCATATAATAGCCGGGCATCATCTCGGCGGTGGCGATCTGGACGCCCTTGAGGCTGATCACGTACTGGTTGGGGCTGAGCTGCAGGTTATCCTTGATATGGACCGGTGGGACGATGAAGCCCGAGGTCATGGCAAACTGTTTGCGGATGGCCTGGATTCGCTGGAGCAGCTCACCGTCCTGGGAGGCATCGACAAAGGGGATCAGCCCGTAGCCCACTTCCAGTTCGATGAGATCCACGGTGAGCATGGCCTCGTAGTTTTCTTCCTTGGCAACCACCGGTTCGGGACGTTCGACCATGGCCTCTTCCAGTTTCTTCTTTTCCGCCTGGTCGATCCGCCAGGCCAGAAAGGCCATGGTGGAGGCGATGATCAGGAAGGGGAAAAAGGGCAGGCCCGGGATCAGGGCAAAGAGGAGCAGAATACAGGAGACCACCCACAGCGCTTTGGAGTAGCGGGTGAACTGTTCCTTGAGCTCGGTACCGAAATCATCCTGGCCCGCGGCCCGGGTGACCAGCATACCGGCGGCGGTGGAGATGATCAGGGCCGGAACCTGACCCACCAGGCCATCACCGATGGTGAGGATGGTGTAGTTCTGGGCCGCTTCGGCCATAGGCATGCCCTTCTGCATCACGCCGATGATAAAGCCGGCCCCGATATTGATGATGGTGATAATGATGCCGGCAATGGCATCGCCCCGGACAAACTTGGAGGCACCGTCCATGGCCCCGTGGAAGTTGGCCTCGTTGGAGATCTCCTCGCGGCGGCGGCGGGCCTCGGTCTCGTCGATGAGCCCGGCGTTCAGGTCGGCGTCGATGGCCATCTGTTTGCCGGGCATGGCATCGAGCGTGAATCGTGCCGCGACCTCGGCAATCCGGCCGGCACCCTTGGTGATGACGATGAAGTTGATGATCACCAGGATGACAAAGATAACCAGACCGACCACGTACGATCCACCGACCACGAACTGGCCAAAGGCCTTGATCACCGATCCGGCCGCTCCCAACCCTTCATTCCCGTGGAGAAGGATCAATCGGGTGGAGGCGACGTTGAGGGAGAGACGGAACAGGGTGGTGGCCAGCAGGATGGAGGGAAAGATGGAAAACTCCACCGCTTTTTTCGTGTAGAGACTGATGATCAGAATCAGGATGGCCAGGGTGATGTTCAGCGACAGGCACAGGTCCAGTACCAGGGGCGGCAGCGGAATGATCATCAGCATCAGGATGCCGATCAGGGCCAGGGAGGCCCAGATGTCACTGCGTCCCATCAGCTCGCCAAACCGCTCCTGGCTGAAAAATGTCTGTTGTCCGACCGATTCCATTACTTGGTTTTATGTCCTTTCAGGGAGTATACATGGGCCAGTATCTCGGCCACTGCCCGGAAAAGTTCCTCGGGTATGGCCTGGCCTATCTCCACCTTGGAATGCAATAATCTTGCCACTGGCGGATTTTCTACGATGGGAATATCGTGTTCCCGGGCCAGTTCGCGGATTTTTCCGGCCACCAGTTCCTGCCCTTTTGCCAGTACTACCGGCGCTTCCATCTCACCCATGCGGTACTGGACGGCCACGGCTATCCGGGTCGGATTAGTGATAACCACGTCGGCATCCGGGACTGATGCCATCATCCGGCTGCGGGCCATCTGCTGCTGGATGGAACGGATTTTTGACTTGATGTGCGGATCACCCTCGGTATCCTTCATCTCCTCTTTCTGTTCCTGCTTGGTCATCTTCATCTTTTCTTCCATCTCCCAGCGGACAAAGCCGTAGTCGAGGATGGCCAGCACAATCATGATGCCGCTGGTCTTGAGCAGGACCTTCCAGGCCACCATGCCAAGATAGCGCACCGATTCAAACATGGCTGTATCTCCCAGGACAAGGGCCTTGCCAAATTCGCCCTCGATGGTCTTGAAGGCAACGTAGCCGATCAGCAGGACCTTGAGGGTTGATTTGATGATCTCCACCATGGATCGCTTGGAGAAAAAGCGGCCCATGCCCTTGATGGGGTCGAGTTTGCTGAAATCGGGCACTAGAGGCTTGGTGGTGAACAGCCAGCCGATCTGGAGAAAGGTGGCGAAAAAACCGATGATCATGGCCACCAGGAACAGGGGTGCCATGAGCAGGGCCAGCTGCTTGAAGAGAAAGCCGGTGAACCGGTACATGGAGGACGGGGTGATGGTGAATTCGCCGGCATTGCCCCAGATGGCGGCAATCAGCCGGGAAAGGTGATCCCAGAATACAGGGGCATAGATCCACCAGAAGAGCAGCATGGCTGTGAAGAGCGCCGCCGTGGCCACTTCGCGACTTTGGGCCACCTGTCCTTTCTCGCGAAAATCCTGCCGTCGTTTCGCGGATGGGGATTCTGTACGTTCACCTGAAGGGGTATCTTCCGCCATGGGTCACTGGACAAAAAAACTGGAGAAAACAGCGGAACCTTTCCGCCGGCATCGACATCATCTACAATTTATGCAAACCTCGCACCGGAAGGGAGATGGTGGCCAGGTTCTGCTGCTACGGTGAAGAGAATGGGAGGAACAGGGGGAAAACCGGTCCACCGGGCCGTCCGCGACCGGAGCGCGGGAACGTTGCCTCTGCTGGATTATCTGAGGAGTTCAAAGATACGGAGAAAGTTTTCACCCATCGTGTCAAATTCCCGACGCAGGATCAGAATGACCGAGTTCAGTGTCAAACCTATGACAATGAAGGCGATGCCGATGTTGATCGGAAAGGAGAGCATGAAGACGTTGAGCTGGGGAAAGACCCGGGCCAGGATGCCCAGCACCATGTTGGACAGCAGGAGGATGACGAGAATCGGGGCCGAGAACTTTACCCCGAGGAGAAACATTTTGGATCCCAGGTCCATGAGCAGTTCCACCGCCCCACCGGAAAAATCGAGATATCCCGGCGGCAGTAGCTGGTATGATTCTACAATGACCCGGAAAAACATGTGGTGGACATTGAGGGCCAGGAAGATGAGGATGGCCAGGACGTTCTGGAACTGGCTCATCAGGGAAAGCTGCTGGGTGGTCTGAGGATCGAAAATATTGGCGGCGGCAAAACCCATCTGGTAGCCGATGATGGTGCCGCCGAAGTTCACAGCCGTGAAGATGAGGTTGGCCGTAAGTCCGATCATGAGACCGATGAGGATCTCGTTGGCCATGAGCAGGCCCAGTTCCATGGGCCGATAGGCGATATCCGGGGTGTAGGGGGCCATGAGGGGAAAGAGCAGCAGGGCGGTGCCGAAGATGAGTCCCAGCTTGACCTGGGGCGGGATCTGCCGGCTGCTGAAGACCGGGATGGCCCCGATCAGGGCCCCGACACGGGAGGCGCAGATCAGGAAATTTTCGAACTGCTGGAGGGGAACGAGCTGAATATCCATCCCGTCTACTGGCCAACAGTGGCAATACCGCTTATCAGGCCGGTGGTGAAGGTAATGACCAGGTTCATGATCCAGGGGCCGAAGATGAGCAGGGTGATGAACACGGCGACGATTTTCGGAATAAAGGTCATGGTCTGCTCGTTGATCTGGGTCGCCGCCTGAAAAACACTGATGAGGAGCCCCACCAGCAGGGCTGCGATCAGCATGGGGCCGGAGGCAAGCAGGACGGTCTCAACGGCTTTTCTGCCTATGGATACAACAGTTTCAGGGCTCATGGGATCACCGGCTCAGATATTTTTTCATGCCTTGTTCGTTCCACAGGACAAGCTTTTTACCCCTGTAGAGCTGCTGGAAAAAGATCTCGTCCTGGTTGATGGCTCTGTCCACGGGTTCATAGGTGATGAGAAGGGATTTCTCATGGTTTTCAACATAGTTACGGAGGTCATTTATCCGGTGGGCAACGAGTACCGGTCTGGTCAGGCGACCGGTGAACTGAAACTGGCCGTAGTACTTGCCCTTGTTTATCAGGGTGTACCCCTGCTCTTCCCTGGCCTTGAGGATCCTGGCAACGTCCCGGATATCATAGCGCTGAAAAAAACGGTCCCCGCTTACCAGGAGCAGGCAGATGAGCGCAGCCGATGAAAGCCCGGTCCAGGTGACCAGGGGTTCGATTTCCCTGTTCCTGAGAACAAGAAAGACAAGACCCGTGGTGATCAGGCCCAGGGCCAGGAGGCCGGTCCGGAAGAGGAGGATATCAGCGGAGCTGCCCTCCAATGGAAGGTAACGCAATAAATATACCAGAATGCCAAGCAGGATGTACAGGGTCGCCGGCGGATAGTACCAGCGGCTCGAACTGGTGTCGGCAGGGAAGGTGGTGATGTTGCGGGCCAGTAGCAGGCTGAAGGCGGGAATGAGCGGTACCAGGTAATAGATCTGCTTGCCGCTGATCAGCGAGAGAACAGCCAGGGAGGACAGGGCCCAGACAGTGGGAAAACACCGGCCTGGATCTTTTCTGACCATGGCAAAGCCGCTCCACACCGGCCTGAGAAGAATCCAGGGCAGGAGCAGGACCGGGACCAGGGGCAGGTACCACCACCAGGGGTGTCGATGGGCAAAGGAGGAGACCACCCGGTTCACTGTCTGGCCCCAGAGGATGTCCTGACGGTAGCCCTCTCCACCCGTCATGACCGCAGGAATGAGCCAGAGGGAAACCAACCCCAGGCCGATGCCAAGGGCCAGCAGGAGCCCACCGTACCATCTTTTGATCTGCACGGATCGCGGCAGCCATAGAAAGCCCAGCAGGGCGACGGGCAGCACATGGACCAGGATAACCGGTCCCTTGGTCAACAGGCCGCCGCCCAGTCCCAGACCGACAAGGAGCCATGGTTTCATGTTCTTCGCCTGTCCGGCCTTCAGCAGGCCGTAGATCCCCAGCAGGACCCAGAAGGTCAGGACGATATCGAACATGATCAGCGAGGACCAGATCAGGTAGAGCAGGCAGGACGCGGTGATGATGGCCGCGTACCTGGCTGTACGGCTGTCCCGCCACAGTTGCAGGCCGATGCGGTAGATCAGGAGGATATTGAGCAGACTAAAGAGCAGCGGGATAGCCCGAAGAGTCCGTTCGTTTACCCCGAAAAGCCACCAGTCCAGGTTAATGAGCCAGAACAGCAGTGGTGGCTTGTGGGAATAGGGAAGACCGTTCAGGTGGGGAACGATGTAGGAGTTGTTCAGGTGCATCTCCCAGGCCACCGCCAGGTATCGTGTCTCATCGATGGGCATGGGCGGCATGCAGAGGATGAACAGCAGCCCTGGCAGGAGGAGGATAAGGCAAGGAAGCCATAGTTCCCTACATGGTTTCACGGTGTTTTTCCTTGTAGATGAAATAGAGGTTTCTCAGGTAGATGAACGAGCCCATGGACTGCCCGAGTATGAACACCGGATCCCGACGATGGATCGCGTAGGAGAGCAGAACCAGGGAACCGGCTATGCTGAAGTACCAGAACAGTTCCGGAACCACGCTCTTTTTACTTTTTTCGGTGGCGATCCACTGGATGATGAATCGCATGGTGAAGAAAAACTGGCCGGTGAGCCCGATACCGATCCAGACGGTTTCATTTGCTGTCATTAATCTTCTATCCTGAGTTCCATAACTTTGGATCTCCTCTGGAGCCAGGAGACGCCCATTATGTCGATGATACCGGCAAACAGCCTGTTCATGGTGCCGTAGTGCGAGGTGCCGTGTTTCCTTTCCCGGTGGGAGACTTCCACCGAGACCACCTGCCCACCCCGCATCTGCACCAGGGCCGGGAGAAAACGGTGCATGTGATCGAAAAAAGGAAGACGCTCAAAGGTGGCCTTGTAAAACACCTTCAGGCCACAGCCCGTATCCGGGGTCCCGTCCTTGAGCAGATACCCCCGCACCGCATTGGCCAGTCTGGACGAGACGATACGCCACCAGGAATCGTTTCTCTTTCTGCGAAATCCTGCCACCATCTGGAGTCCTGGGGGGCTCTGCTCCAGGAGCCGGTCCAGAAGTCGGGGGATATCGGCAGGGTTGTTCTGTCCGTCCCCGTCCATGGTGACGATGATATCGCCCCGGGCACGGTAGACACCGGTGGCCAGGGCGGCACTCTGGCCATAATTCTCCTTGTGCTGCAGGATTCTGAGTTCGGGTGTGTCCTGCTTGAGACGCTGGAGAATGGCTAGGGTGTTGTCACTGCTGGCGTCGTCAACGGTTATTATTTCATAAGGATACTCCAGGCGGGCCGCCTGGATCTCCCTGATGAGTCCTTCAATATTTTCCGCCTCGTTATGGACGGGTAGTACCACAGATATAAATGTCATGTTCAGTCGTTGTCCTGTCGGGATTCGAAAAAAAAACGAGAGGATAAGAAATCCGTGATCTTTTCCGGGCACAGAAATGACCACGGATGCTGGTGCGATCTGTGCCCGGAAAAAAGCTGTTGGTCCCATCCCGGGAGAAGCATAGTACCAGAAAATATTTGTTCCAGAAAGAGTTGAGCCAGAACCAGGCCAAAACAGACAGCGATGTCCGGAACGGTCTGAGGGATGAAACGCCAGGACAAAGCAGGAGCCATGTTCTCTCCAGGCCTCCTGGCCGGACTTTGCCAGGGATCGTTGTCGTTGGCCAGGTTAAGAATGATTGATAAAAAAGAATGGCTATCCGAAAAAATGTGGTACCATGGGCTGGGTAGGGGTCGGAAATCTGAAATCCGTGACAGGAGGAGTGCTATGTCAGTTGTGAAGTGGCTACTATACGGTCTCGTCGGCGCCATTGTCCTGATGGTTCTTGCCATTATCGTTCTACCCCTGGTGATGGACAACGAAGCCTTGAAAAAACAGCTTGCCAGTCGGATCGAGCAGAAAACCGGGCACAGTTTCCAGATCGAAGGACCTCTCCAGTGGTCGGTCTTTCCCTGGATAGGCCTGGAGATCGGCCGGGTCACGGTGGGGAACGCGCCGGGCTTTGGCGACGAGCCCCTGGCCACAGTGGAAGAACTTGATGTGAAGGTGGCGCTCAAGCCTCTTTTTCTCAAACAGGTGGTGGCCGATACCGTTTTTCTACGGGGAGTACGCCTCAATCTGGTCCGAAACAGCGCTGGCCGGGGAAACTGGGAAATTTTCGTTTCGGATGAGAAGGAGCAGGGAAAGAAGGTTCAGAAAAAGAAAACTCCTGAAAAAAGCGGCGAGCCGGCAGGTGGTGGCCTGGTCCTGGAACTCAACGGCCTGGCCATGGAGGATGTCACCCTTCGCTTTGAGGATCAGCAGAAAGATTCCACCATTGAGATACGTGATCTTGCCCTCGATATCGGCAAGCTGGTCCCGGATAGTCCTGTACCGGTTCAGCTCTGGTTCGGGCTGGCCAGCACCGAGCCGGACCTGAATCTCAAGGTGGGGTTGACCTCCAGCTTTTCAATGTCCCGGGACTGGCAACGTCTTGATCTCCTGGACCTGGGGGTGGATCTGAAGGTTTTTGGAGCCGGATTGCCGGACCAGGGGCTGCATTTTGAACTGACCGGTGACCTGGGGTTGGACCGGGCACAGGAGGAATTGAGAGTCTCCGAACTGTTCCTCTCCGGTCCGGGCACGGAGATCTCCACCAGCCTGAAGGTGACCGGGCTGGATGGGCAACCCCGGGTGAGCGGGAAGCTGGATCTGAAACAGGTCAATCCAAGAGAGCTTATGCAGCAGCTTGGCCTGGCCCTGAAGACCAGGGATCGCGAGGCCCTGACCAGGCTTTCAGGAACCGTGGCCGTCATCCAGGAGGGTGATACTCTGGCACTGAAGCCGGTTTCCCTGCAACTCGATGACACTGCCGTGGCAGGAGATATACGGGTGCTCTCGTTTGCCGGCCCTGTGGTCCGGGCCAGGATTACGATGGATGATATCGACCTGGACCGCTATCTTCCGCCTGGATCGGAAAAGGAAAAAATATCTCCGCCCGGATCTGCTTCAGACAGGGAGCCGACGATTGCCGCCACGAGTCAGGACCAGGAGAAGGGAGAGCCCCCTTCTTTTGACGCCCTTCGCCGCCTTGACATGGAAGCGGAACTCCGGGTGGGAGGTCTCAAGGTGCGCAACCTGCGGCTGCAAAAGATTGTCGTGGATATGTCGGCCAGGGACGGCATGATCAGGCTGCAGCCTGTACAGGCTGAACTCTATGATGGACATTTTTCTGGAGACTTCCTGGTAGATCTGCGGCAGGATACCCCGAAATTTCAGGTCAGCAAGAATCTTGTCGGAATCAGCATCGGGTCGCTTCTTAAGGATCTTTCCGGCAAGGAGCAGCTGATCGGTACCGGTGACGTCCATGTCGATGTGGCCACAGAGGGTCTGGCCGAGTCCATGATGACCAGGCATATGAACGGAACCATGTCGTTTGTCCTCAAAGACGGGTCCTACAAAGGGTTCAACCTGGCCCAGGCCATCCGTCGGGCCCAGGCCGCGCTTGCCGGCCAGGAGGTGGCGGCTGACCAGGCCCAGAAGACCGACTTCACCGAACTGCGGGGCAGCGCGGTTATCCGTCAGGGCGTGGTTGAGAACAGGGATCTCTACATGGCCTCACCGGTCCTCCGGGTCACTGGCAAGGGGAAGATAGATCTGGTGCGGAAAATGCTCGACTACCAGGTCACGGCCAAGGTGGTTGGCTCCCTGGCCGGCCAGGGCGGCAAGAGTGGGGACGAACTCAGAGGTCTTGCTGTACCGGTGCGGATAAAGGGGCCGCTGGACAAACCATCGTACGGGGTGGATATGGAGGCAGCCCTGAAGGCCGGTGCTGAGCAGCAACTGGAGAAAAAGAAACAGGAGCTCCTGGACAAGGCAACCGAGAAGATACAGGACCGGATGGGTGGCCAGCTGCTGAAGGGGCTCCTGGGGCAGTAGGCCGGCCGGCCCGCTTAACCGAAGCTCTGCATGAGCGAGCCCACCACCAGGGCCCAGCCGTCCACGAGGACAAAGAGCAGCAGTTTGAAGGGCAGGGAGATAATGATCGGCGGCAGCATCATCATGCCCATGGACATCAGGACCGAGGCAACGATCATGTCGATGACCAGAAACGGTACATAGATCATGAATCCCATCTGGAAGGCCAGCTTGAGTTCGGACAGCATGAAGGCCGGGATCAGGATCATGGTGGAGAGCTCGTTTCTGTCCGCCGGTTGTTCCTTCTTCGTGATGTCGATAAGCAGCTGCAGTTCCTCTTCCTGAACCTGGGAGAACATGAAGTCCCGCATGGCCTCCACGGTCAGGTTCAGGGCCTGTTCCTGGGGGATTTTTTCCTGGAGATAGGGTTGCAGAGCCTGGTCGTTGATGCGGCTGATCACCGGCGACATGATAAATAAGGTCAGGAACAGGGCCAGGCCGATGATGATCTGGTTGGGCGGCATGTTCTGGGTACCCATGGCCTGGCGGACAAAGCCAAGGACGATGACAATGCGGGTAAAGGCCGTGGTCATCAGGAGGATGGCTGGAGCAATGGAGAGTACCGTGAGAACAAAGAGAACCTGGAGGGCGGTGGAGACCTCCTGCGGTCCGGTGGCTTCCTTGAGCCCCAGAGAAATGGTGGGCAGGCTGAGCGCCAGGGCCGATGCCGGGATCCCGAGTGCCAGGATGATGAGAAAGGGCAGAAGTCGTCGTTTCACGGCTGGCTGTCCATAATTTTGTCGAAATCCGTCTGGTTCTGTCGTCCCAGGTCGGCAAGAAGCTCGATCCGGCCACCGCCGATGCCGAGCAGCAGTTCCCGTCCCCGCACTTCCACCAGGGCCAGGCTGGTCTTAGGTTGCAGGTGTTTGATCTCCTTGACCCTGATGGTTCCCTGGCTGGTCGTGCCAAAGCCCATCCTTTTCCGGGCAATGGCGTAGATGACCAGGATAAGACCGATAACTACGAGCAGGGCCCAGGTCATCTGCAGGGCGGCCGAACCCATGGATCTGGCCTGGGCGGCCAGCAGTGTCGAGGGGGTCACCAGCAGGGTTGTCAGGGACAGGAGGAGGCAGCGCATGGCCTATCCGAGTTTCTCGATCCGGTCCGACTGGCTGACCACTTCGGTCAGTTTTATGCCGAACTTGTCGCCCACCTTGACCGCCTCGCCCCTGGCGATGAGACGGGAATTGACATAGAGGTCCAGGGGCTCGCCGGCCAGTTTGTCCAGTTCCACCACGTAGCCCTCACCCATCTGCAGAAGATCCTTGATCAGGATTCTGGCCCGTCCCACCTCCACGGAAACCTGGAGCGGAACATCGAAGAGAAATTCAAGATCTCGGGGCAGATCCGCCTGCTCGCCAGGGACCTGGCCGGCGGCCTCTGCAGCAGTCTCTTCAAGGAGTTCTGCCGTTTCTTCGGGATTCAAGGTCTTGCCTGTGTCGTCTGGTTCCATATGATCAGTTGTTTCCATGGAATTCTCCTAATCGGTTACTGTAGAGCCCTGTGATATGAAAGGCCTTTTTACCGTTCCGCTCTCCGGGGATGGCGAAAAATTTTGCCTTGTCTTCCACCAGGATGGTCAGAGGTATGTCCGGATCATAGCCAAGATCAATGATATCCCCCTCCTGAAGCTGAAGGATCTGGCGGATGGTCATGTTCAGCCGTCCGGAGCGGGCGATGACCGTCGAGCTCATCTCCTTGACCTCATCTTCAAAGACATTGGCCCAGGTGGAGACCGAATGGGTGACCGTGACGATCTCCTTTATCTTCTCGCGGATGGGTTCCAGGGTCAGGTAAGGGATGATAAGCCGCATTTCGCCCTTCTGCTTCCCTACCTTGAGCTGGAAACGGGTGACCAGGACCTCGGTTTCCGAGTCCACGATGTTGACCAGCCGGAAGTTGTTCTCCACCTTGATTATCTGCGGCTCGATGACCACTACCTGCCTGAAGGCCCGCTGCAGGTCCGAGCCGATACTGGCCATGATGCTTTTAAGGACATTGATCTCGATGGTTGTCAGGTTACGGTTGAGAGCAATGGAGTCCACGCTGCTGGAGGAACCGAGCATGATTTCAAGCAGGGTAAAGGAGAGCATGGTGTCGAAGTGGAACAGGCACCCGTACTTGAGCGGATCAATTGAGTAGATACCGATGGCGCCCTGATCCTTCAGTTCCAGCAGACTGTCCTGGAAGGTGGAACTGGTGATTTCCAGTCGGTTGATCGTGAAGGTCCGCTGCAGCTGGTTGGTCAGGGCGATGCTGAAGTTCTTGGCAAAGACATCCAGGAGGATGTCCAGGTTGGGGATCCGCAGCTCATCCTTCTCGTCCCGGACATAGATCTGGAGCAGATCCAGTTCCCTGGCCGGTTTGGGCACCGGGGTATAGCGGCCCTCTCCGTCGATGGAGTCCGGTGAGATCCGCCCCTCCCTGACCGCGGCCAGCAGATCGGCGATTTCCTCTTTGCTTAGAATCGGTTCCACGGGCTATTGCACCACAAAATCGGTGAGATATATGTTTTTCACCTTGCCTGATTTAAGAAAGGAGTTGATCTTGCTCTTGAGTTCGGCCTTGAGCTGCTTTTTGCCCTGCAGATCCTGCAATTCCTCAAAGGTCTTGTTGCTGATCAACAGGATGATCGCATCCCTGATCTGGGGGAGCCGCTTGTTGGCCTCTTCCAGGGCCACTTCGTTGTTGAGTTCCAGGGTCAGGGCCGCCTTGACATAATGGGTTCCCTCTTCGCTGATGATGTTGACGATAAACTCCTTGATGTCAAGCATCGGGCCGATATCGGCCTCCTCGGTAGCTGCCGGCACGGCAAGTTCCACCTTCTGCTCCGGAGTTTTCTCTTCCGGCGGTGGTTTTTTGAGGACAAGAAAGTAGAAAGCCGCCCCCCCGCCGAGCAGCAGGACAACCAGGGCGGCGGCGATGATAATGATCAGCTTTTTTTTGGAGCCGGATTCTTCCTGACCTTCAGAATTTTCTTTTTTTTCTTTATCTGCCATGGATGGTCTCCATCAACCAGTCTTAAGTTACAGGGGAATCGGTGGTGCTGCCTTGGCATTGGCGGACATGATGTCAGGATGGAGGACAAAGTCCACACGCCGGTTTTTCTCCTTGTTTTCCGGGGAGTCGTTGGGGGCGATCGGTCGGGTATCCCCATAGCCGACCGCCGACATGCGATCCAGGGAAAAGAGTTTTCCGCGGTTGTAAAAACGCATGACCGAGATGGCCCGGGCCACGGAGAGATCCCAGTTGGTGATTTTTTTGCCGGCAATGGGCGTATTGTCCGTGTGGCCCTCGATGCGCATGGTCATGGGCAGAGGTCGGACAATGTCGGCTATCTTGCGGAGCAGGGGATAGGAAGCCGGATTCAGGGTAGCCTTGCCCGGTTCGAACAGGACCGCGTCATTGATGCGCAGAACGATGGTGTTATCGTCCCGTTTGATGACCTCGACCTTGTCGCTGATCTTGGTCATCTCGATGTCGGTTTTGATCCGTTTGTAATACTTGGCCGCCGACGGCTGGGGTATGGGGGCGAACTTCGATTTGGGGGCCGAGGGCATCACCGGTACGGTGTAGCGGCTGGTGGTGGAAAAGGAGTGAAACCCGAACGCCTGTTCCAGCGACTGCTTGGCCTCGTCGAACTTGACCTTGTCCATGGTGGCCATTGAGAGGAGAAGGACGAAGAAGGTAAGCAGCAGGGTTACCAGGTCACTGAAGGTGACCATCCACAAGGGGGCGCCCGCAGGACATTCTTCCTGTTTCTTAGCCATGATCTACCGCCTCAGTTAAAGGAGGATTCCCGTTCGCTGGGGGCAACGAATGCGTGCAGTTTCTGCTCCATGATCCGCGGGTTTTCTCCGGAGAGGATGGAGCCCATGCCTTCAACGATGATGGTCTTCTGCAGTAATTCGGACTTGGACCGGGTTTTGAGCTTGCCGGCCATGGGGTTGCAGAGAATGTTGGCGATAACTGCGCCGTAGAAGGTGGTCAGGAGGGCGACCGCCATGGCAGGACCGATGGAGGATGGATCGCTCATGTTCTGGAGCATCTGTACCAGGCCGATCAGGGTACCGACCATGCCCATGGCCGGGGAGATGGTTCCCAGGGAGAGAAAGATTTCCGCGCCCTTGCTGTGCCGATCCTGAATGTATTCGATCTCGGTGTTGAGCATGGTCTTGAGGTCTTCGGGCTCCTGGCCATCCACCGCCATCTGCAGGGCCTTGACCAGAAACTGGTCATCCACGGAATCGATAAGGGCCTGGAGGGAAAGTATGCCTTCTTTGCGGGCCTTGTTGGCAAATTCGATGAGCTGGGTGATCAGGTCGTTGGTGCTCGTTTCCTGGTAGAGGAATGTCTTCTTGGCAACTTTGACCGCACCCAGGATGTCGGCCAGTGGATAGTTGATCAGGGCAACCCCGATAGTACCGCCAAAGACGATGAGCATGGAGGGCACGTCGATGAACATGCCAAGCCCGCCACCCTGGAGGATGGCCATCAGCATGAGGCCAAAGGCGGCAACGATTCCTATTATAGTCGCTATGTCCACGTTGTCATCCTTTTGACAGGAAGGAAAAGTCGTTCAAGGCCTCTGGTCTTCAGGGAACAGGCCAAGAATATCAATACGGTGATTGTATCTGAATCGGATATCGATGACAAGGATGCAAGTAAAATGCCAGCATATTTTCCTCTCCCGCTAGTCTGGGTTCGGTGAAACTGGAGAGTGGTGCCGGGAATCCGGACCGGAGGACCGGGAGACCCGGGCTCCGCCTGCCGGTCGGGCAGGCGACCAGGGATGTTGGCAATCATCATGGAGGGTTTTGACGCGTTCTGGAGCATCCTCCGGGACCGGGCAGTGTCCCGCGGCAACGAAAAAAGCCATCCAGCGCTTTTGGCTCTGGATGGCTTTCGGGTCATTTTTTTGACACTACAGGTTACCGTTTGAGATTGACCAGCTCGCCAAGCAGCTCGTCTACAGTGGAGATGATTTTTGAGTTGGCCTGAAAGCCGCGCTGGATGGTGATCATCTTGACAAATTCCTGCCCCATGTCCACGTTGGACTGCTCCAGGGAGTTGGTGAAGATATTGCCAAGCTCGGGACCGGGCAAGCCTACCCTGGGGGTGCCCGAATCTGTATTGGCGACATAGAGGTTGGCCCCGGCCAGTTCCAGTCCATTGGGATTTTTGAACTTTCCCAGCACCAGCTGGGCGACATTGACCTGCTTGCCGTTGGAATAGCTGGCGACGATGATTCCCTCGCCGTTAATGGCCACATTGGTCAGGTTGCCGGTTGCGTAGCCGTCCTGTTCCTGACCGATAACCACGGATTCGGAGTCATACTGAGTGCAGTCGAACACGATGTCGATGGTCTGGCTGGGGTTCGAACCGTTGCCGAAGTCCAGGGCCGCGGTGGTGACGGCAAAGGTATCGTTGGTCCCGTCTCCGTTCCGGTCGTAGGTCAGGTAGGTGGCGTCGAGATTGCCGTTCTCGTCAAAGGCAAAGGTTCCCAGGTCCTCGGAATAACCTGCATCCGGTATTTCCGCATAAGCGTGCCAGGTATTTGTGGAGGGGTCATCCACCCGCCAGTAGACGGTTAGCAGGTGGGTCTCGCCCAGGGAATCATAGACCTGACCCGTGCTTGTGTAATTATAGGAGGTGGTATCGGCCGGGTCGAATGTGGTGGACGGTGTCTGCGAGGCGGCGTCCAGGTTGGTGTTGTAAACCATGTAAGTGGTGGGATTGGCCTCCACCAGACCCGAGTTGATGACCTGGATATCGGTCGGGTCACCGGGGACGAGTTCGTTGTTTTCGTCGAATTGCCGACCCTGGACCCGGAACCCTTCCGGATTCACCAGGTAACCGTCGGCGTCGAAGCGAAAAGCACCGGCCCGGGAGTAATAGATCGTATCTTCGGCCGGGTTTCTGAGCAGGAAAAACCCTTCCCCCTCGATGGCGACGTCCGTGTCCGATGAGGTGGCCTCAAAGGTTCCCTGGCTGAAGATGTTGTCCACACTGGAAACGCCGACCCCCGGCCAACCTGGGAAAAACCGCCGGAACCGGCGATGGTGCTGGAAAGCAGGTCGGAGAAGACAGTTCGGGAGCCTTTGAAGCCGATGGTGTTTGTGTTGGCGAGGTTGTTGCCGATCACACTCATGGCCTGGGAGTTGGTGTTGAGCCCGCTTATCCCGCTGTACATAGCACTCTGAATGCCCATTATTACCTCCTGCTGGTTATTTCGTACATAAAATGAGTCATTGAAAAAAAACAAAACAGGCATCCTTGCCAGGTACTGTCCTTGTCCGTCACTGATTCAGGGTTTATTGTTCGGGTTCGTAGACCCCGTGGATCGATGAGAGATTGAATTCGCCCACGGTGGTGATCAGCGTGGCCTCATCGTTGACCAGATCAACCCCGGTCACTTCGGTGCGAACCAGGGGGTATACCCCCACGGTTTCGTCTTCGCCGGCGGCCCGGGCCTGGAGCACTATCTGGTAACTTCCCCGGGCAGCCGCTCTCCATTTTCATCCAGGCCATCCCAGGTTATGAAGTGATTTCCCGATGAAAGTTCGACTGGCTGGATGGTTTTCACCGTTGCCCCTCCACTGTTGAGGATCGACAGGGTGATATCGGATGCCTGACCGTCAACCATATAACCTATCTCCACTTCACCCGTCGATGGCAGGTAGAAATCACCGCTTTCAACCATGGCCTCTTTACCGATGAGTGACAGGGCCGCCAGACGGTCCGAATTTTTCTGGGCATCGAGAAGCTCTTCCATGGTGTCGTTGAGGTTCATGGATTGCTCCAGCTGGCTGTACTGAGCCAGCTGCGCGGTCCACTCGGTGGAGTCGGTGGGATTGAGCGGGTCCTGGTTCTGGAGCTGGGCCACCAGCAGGGTCAGGAACTCATCCTTGCCGAGGGTGTCGTTGCTTTCCGTGGTGCTGGGGAGTTGGGACGAGCCTACCGGTCCCTGGTATATACCGGAAACATAGGTCATGATCTTTTTCCTCCTGAACTACGCATGAACGCTCAGGCTCCGGGCATCGGACGCATAGACAACGTCCGCCTCATCATCCAGCAGGGTGGCGAAGTCGGTGGTGGAGCCACGGGAACGGGCCAGGTTGCCGGAATGGTCGTGATCGGCGGGATTTTCCTGGAATGGCATGGAATCGTTCTGGTCACTGGCCGCAACACTGACCTCCATCTGCTCCAGGTTCATACCCTGCTGTTCCAGGGCCTCGCGCAGCCTGGGCATGTTTTTTTCCAGAATTTCCTGCACCTGTGGATTCTGGGTGGTGATATGGGCCTTTATGTTGTCCTGTTCCACCTTGATCTCCATATGCAGTTCGCCAAGCTCCTGGGGGTGGAGACGCAGGGTGACGGTCCCTGTTTCCAGTCGCTGGTTCATGGAAAAGCGTTCCACCACCTGGCCGACAATATGATTTTCCGGGACCATGATCCCGGAGGGCAGCTTCACTCCACTGGCCGGTGCCGGGTCTGTTGTCTGGGAGCTGGAGACGGGCTCGCCGTTGCTCTGACTCAGGGTGAAGATCAGCCCGGGATCCTTTTCCTGGCCATTGATGCGGTTATGGAGCTGGTCCGCAGCCAATGCATCCCGCCCTCCGGGCTGGCCGTTGTTGTTCTGGAGACTCTGCTCGCCGGTCGCCAGCTGTCTGGCAGACTGTTCCATGCCGGTGGGCAGGTTGGACTGCAGATAATGGCCGGTGATATCCTGACGGCGGCTCATGCCATGGCCGGCGCCGGAGTTGTCTCCGGACAGGGGAATCCGGCTCTGGGCTTTGCCAGAGAGAAGCGCGCCCTCTTGCAGGAAAGCTTCCTCCCCGGGCAGAACCTGATCAGTCGGCAGCTGGCTGGCAGCGGCTTGGCCGGTCTTGTTATGCTGGCCGATGCGGCTGCTGAAGGTCGCCGACCAGTGTTCCACGGTCACGTCCTGAGAAAGACGGTTTCCCGGCCTGTCTGCGGAGCCGGCCTCTTTCTGTTCAGGCAAAGTGAGATCGAGACCAGGAGAGGCCGGCTTCTCTTCACCGGTAATGGCGGCTAGAAGCGTGGTGACGCTTGAACCAGTGGCGGGGACCAGGGTGTTTCCGGTCTGGGCAGCCGTCGGCTGAGCGCTGTCCTGCGGGAGGAGGATGGCGCTGCCTGGTCCGGCTGCCAGTGCCAGCTGGCCGTTGTCAATTTCCACTGTCGCCCCGTTTTGTTCGCTCCCGGATCCGTTTTTTCCCGCCATTTTGTCCGGGGCTCCTTTGGGCGTTTTTGCCGTGGCGGCAGGCTGTTGCTCGCCAGCCTGGGCATGGGCGGCGCTGAGATGGGTCTGGAAGTTTTTTCCCGATGATCCGGGTTCAGATGTTGACACACCGGTGGCCTGGACAGGAGCAGGTGTCATCTCTGCTGGCAGGGTCGGGATCGCTTGCATACAACCTCCTACATGGCTCCCAGGTTTGGAAAGGCGGACGTGAGGCTGGCGGCCTTGTCCCGGTCCATGTTGCTCAGGATCTTGGCCGCGGATTTGGGTTTCATGCGAAAAAGAATAGCGATGGCCAGGTCCTGATCAACTGTCGCGAGAATGGTTGCCGCTTTTCTCGGGTCCATTTTTTCGTACATCTTGCTCAGGTTCGGCGACACCCTCTCGTACATCTTGTTCAGGTTGTCTATCCGGCGCTGTTCTTCAGCCTTTTTTTCCGCCAGAAGTTTCTCGATGTTCTCTTTCAGCTTCTGGAGCTGGTCTAACTTCTTATCGACCTCTGCTTCCAGAGTCTTTAGTTCCTTTTTGCGCTCCTCAAGCGCTTCCTGTTCCCTGGCAAGTTTTTTCCGCTCCTTTTCCAGGGAAAGCAGCAGCCGCCGCTCCTCCACCGAACTGTATTTCGGTTCGTCATCGGTTGCAGTCACCGGCTCAGGCTCTGTCGCGGCCACCGCGACGGAGTGCAACAGGAGGACGAGTATAAAAAACAAAGGGATCCGCCAGCGCAACCGTTCCCTCGTGTCCAGTGCCTCCACCCCGAACCGGTTGGAGGCTTTATCTTTTTTCAAAACAGCTTTATTATTCATCCCTGCTCCCTGTCATGAAACAACACTGCGATTTCGTCCAGCATGGCGGATTCCTTTTTTTCCAGATAGGCACGATAGGCCCGGTTCCGGTGCTCCTTGAGCTTTTCCAGCACCTTTCGCTCCTGCCTGGCCTTGACCAGTCGTTTCCGCTCCTTGTTCACTCTCTCTGTCGCTGCCCTGACCTTCTGCTCCAGTTTCTTTATCTCTTCCTGGACCAGGTGAATACGGTTCTCGAAAAGGGTCAGCATATCCGGGGTGGTGCCTCGCTGGCGCTCCTTTTCCAGGCCGTCAAACAGGGACTGCAGCATCTCCTCGACCCGGTCCAGTTCACGGCGCAGGGCGGCTTCCTCCTTCTGGACGGCCATGAACCGCTGTCTGGCCCTGTCTTCCCGCTGCTGCCGGTACTTGAGGACCGGTTCCAAGGAAAAAGGTTTCATGCGCTGCTACCGGGTGTGGAGTCAGTCGGCCTTCTTCTGTCCTTACCCCGTCTTCCAGGCCGTCTGCGGTCGCTGCCCCGCCGGTCACTGACCAGCTCCCCCATGTAGGCGATGGTCTCTTCCAGGGTCACGGACTCGTCGAACCCCTGGACAAGAAACTGATTGATGGCTTCGATGCGGGAGATGGCATAGTCTATTTTCGGATTGGAACCGGCGGTATAGGCCCCTATGTTGATGAGATCTTCGGATTCCCGGTAGATCGCCAGCACGGAGCGGATTTTGCCGGCCAACTCCAGGTGCCGCCGGGACACGATGTCCCGCATCACCCGGCTGGTGGACATCATGACGTCGATGGCCGGGTAGTGATTTTTCGCCGCCAGGTCCCGTGACAGGACGATGTGGCCATCGAGGATGGAGCGAACTGCGTCGGCCACCGGCTCGGTCAGATCGTCGCCGTCCACCAGTACAGTGTAGAGGCCGGTGATGGATCCTCTGTTCTGAAAACTTCCGGCCCGTTCCAGCAGTTTGGGCAGGGTGGCAAACACCGATGGGGTGTAGCCCTTGGTCGTCGGCGGTTCACCGATGGCCAATCCGATTTCCCGCATGGCCATGGCAAAGCGGGTCACCGAATCCATCATCAAGAGGACATTTTTTCCCTGGTTGCAGAAGAATTCGGCAATGGCGGTTGCCACAAAGGCGCCGCGCATCCGCAGTAGGGGGGACTGGTCCGAAGTGACCACCACGATGACGGAACGCTTCAGCCCCTCTACGCCCAGGTCCCGTTCGATGAATTCGCGTACCTCGCGGCCCCGTTCGCCGATAAGCGCGATCACGTTGACATCCGCGGTGGCGTACTTGGCCATCATGCCGAGCAGTACGCTCTTGCCCACCCCGGAACCGGCCATGATGCCCATACGCTGACCCAGGCCGCAGGTGATGAGACCGTTGATCGCCCGGATGCCAAGGTCCATGGGCGCATTGATGTTCTTGCGCTGCATGGGCCCGGGAGGCAGGCTGTAGAGTTGTTTTTCGCCGTCAAGAAGCAGGGGCGGGCCGTCATCAAGAGGTTGTTCCATGGCATCGATGACCCGGCCCAGGAGCTTTTCGCCCACCCTGATGGTGGCGCTTTCCTTGATGACCCGGATTCTGCTTCCCGGGCCCAGGCCACGCAGTTCTCCAAGGGGCATGAGCAGGGCCTGGTTGTTGTTGTAACCGACGATTTCCGCCGGGACCGGTGGGCCGTCCTCCAGGGGGTGAATTTCGCACAGCGATCCCACCGAGGAGCGGGGACAGTGTCCTTCGACCACCAAGCCGACGATCCGGCGTACCTTGCCGTACACCCGGATAGGTGAGAATCGCTTTATGAGTTCTGGTCTGAATTGCATGATAGGCCCTGTTCTCTCCCGGAGCCGGGGCTCAGGAGTGTTCGTCTGTCTCGTCTGGCCCTGCTTCTTCGTCGTCGGTTGCGGCCTGTTCTTCGAGGAATTCACGGGCCGCTTCCAGCTGGCTTTCGATGGTGGCGTCCACTGAGCAGAGATTGGATTCTACCAGGCAGCCGCCACGGGTGATATCAGGGTCGGTCTTGAAGACAATATGGTTGAGCCCGCGAATGGAGGCGACCAGGGAGGGCTGCATTTCCTCGGCAAGGGCCAGGTCATCGGGGTGGAGGGTGACAAGATACTCGTCACTGGCAATGGCCGCCTCCAGGGCCGCTTCCAGGGTGGAGGCAATGACGTCACGACGGGTGGAAAGTTCCCGGCCGAGAATCTTGCGGGTCAGGGCGATGACCACGTTGATCACCTCGCCACGGCTGCCGTTGAGCAGGTTGCCGTGGAGGTCGTCCAGTTGCCGGCAGGTCTCGGCCAGAGCCTTGAGGCTGCTTTCAAGGCGGAGTTGCATTTCCTGCCTGGCATCGTCTTGCCCCTGCTGATAGGCTTCCTGGCGGATTTTTTCCACATCAACGGGCTCCGGCGGCGCAGCAGGGGCTGAAGGGGGCGGTTCCGGAGCGTCTTCCCTGTCGCCAGCCAGGTCTTCCCGGGCCTGGGATTCCTCTTCCGGTGCGTCTGGTTCCGTTGCCTGGTGAACCACGGTGGCGTTGTCCGGGATAATCTCTTCCGAGATCAGGGTGATGGGTGTGAAGGCTGGGTCGTCCTTGAAAATTTTAGACGAGCTCATCACCGCCTCCCTTGCCCAGCACCAGCTTGCCTTCCTCTTCGAGCTTCATGGCGATCTTGACGATGGCCTGCTGCATAGCCTCAACCTCGGAGAGACGGACCGGGCCCATGGCCTCCAGGTCATCGCGGATCATGTCAGCCGCCCGGGCCGACATGTTGGCAAAGATCTTCTCCTTGAGTTCCTCGGAGGCAGTCTTGAGCGCCATGGTCAGGGTGTCGTTGTTGACCTCGCGCAGGATCATCTGCAGCGAGCGGCCATCCAGGTTGGAGAGATCCTCGAAGGTGAACATCTGTTTGCGGATCTCCTCCACCATTTCCGGATCCATCTCCTCGATATTTTCCAGGATGTCGGCATCCAGGTTGTTCTCCATGTGGTCCAGAATCTCCACAACCTTGTCAATGCCGCCCACCTGGCGCTGCTCGTGCTCGGCCACGATGCCCAGCTCCTTGTTGAGGGCGTCCTCGATCCGGTTGATCACGTCAGGTGAAACCATCTCCAGGGTGGCGATCCGGTAGATGACATCGGCCTGTTTGTCTTCGGGCAGATTAGCTATGATTGCAGAAGCATGTTCCGAAGTCTGGGTGGAAAGCACCAGGGCCACGGTCTGGGGGTGCTCCCGTTCCAGCAGACCGGCGACCATGGCCGGCTGCATCTTGGATATGGTTTCCAGGGGTTTGCCCTCCGTACCCGAGGCAAAGCGTTTGAGCAGGGTTTCCACCCGTTCCTTGTCCCCGGCTCTGGAGATGGCCTTCTTGGCAAATTCGTTACCGCGTACCACCATGCCGGCATAGGATTCCCTGGAGAGTTCGAAATCCTCCAGGACCCGCTGGCGTATATCCTCCGGAATGTGCTCGATCTTGGCCATTGCCCTGGTAATCTTGAAGATTTCCTCGTCGGTCATCTCCTTGAGCACCTCGGCGGCAATATCTTCGCCAAGACAGATGAGCAGGATGGCAGCGCGTTCAACGCCGCTTAGTTTATCTAGAGACATTATCAGGTTGTCTGGTCACTGGTTTACGGCTTACGGGCCATGGGGGCTATTTACCCAGCCACAGGCCTCTGCTTTACGATTGTTTCTGGTGGATCCAGTGTTTGAGGATATGAGCGGCAAAGACCGGGTTGTTCATGATCTCCTCGCGAATGCGCAGCACGGGATCGCGCTGGATCTCGGCCAGTTCCTGCTCTTCCTGCTCCCGAGCCGCCTTTTCGGCTTCCTTCTCCCGGGCGAGCTGTTCCGCTTCCAGCTCCTCCACGGTCTTGAAGTGGGCGGTCACGTCCTGGCGCAGGGTTTTTATCAGCGGGCGGACCATGAGCAGGTACACCAGCAGGGCGCCGAGGAGAACCAGGCCGTAACGGATAAGGGGCATGTACTGGTAGATCATGTTGGCAGCAACGGACGGCGGCTCGGCTTCCTCCTTTTTCTCGGTAAACGGCATGGAAACGATCTCGATCTTGTCGCCCCGTTTCGGGTCCAGGCCCAGGGCCGAAGAGATCATGTTCTCGATCCGGAGCAGCTCCTGCTCGGAGCGCGGTTCGAAGCGGGCCGGCTCCTTGTCGGTGGCCGGAATCACCTTGTCGGCCACCAGAACCCCCACGGAGATCTTTTTGATGGTCCCGGTGGGCTGGACAGTCTTGGAGACTGTTTTGGAGATTTCGTAGTTGGTGGTCCGCTGGGAACGGCTGGACGACGGGGCCGCCCCGGCTGCCCGGTTGATGTTACCCTGCAGGTTCGATTCCACCCCCGGGATCCCGCCGGCGATCTGGGTGGTTGATTTTTCTTCGGACACCTGTTCGCTGCGGATGACCGGCTCCTCGGGATCAAAAATCTCCTCTGTTTTCTCGGTGCGGGAAAAATCGAGAACCGCGGTGACCCGGGCCATGGACTTACCAGGACCAAGCGCCTTGTCGAGCAGGGCCTGGGCCCGCTGTTCAAAGCTCTGCTCCACACTGAGCTGATACTCTATCATGTCCGGCGACATGGCGCCAAACAATCCGCTCTCTTCCTTGCGGGTCAGGACTCTGCCGGTCTGGTCAATGATGGTCACGTTATCAGGAGATAACCCCTCAACTGAGCTGGACACCAGGTGAACAATACCCTGGACCTGGACCTCGGCCAGGCTCCGGCCCGGACGAATTTTGAGAATGACCGAGGCCGTGGCCGGTTTCTGCTGGTTCTTGAACAGCCGTTTCTGGGGCAGGGCCAGGTGCACCCGGGCGCTTTCCACCGGCCCCAGTGAGGCGATGGTTCGGGCAAGCTCTCCCTGCAGCGCCCTGGTATAGTTGACTTTCTGAACAAAATCTGTCAGGGCAAAAGATTGTTTGTCAAAGATTTCAAATCCCACGCCCGTTCCCTGGGGCAGTCCTGCGGCGGCAAGGCTGAGTCGTGCCTCGTGTACCTTATCCATGGGCACCCAGATACTCTTGCCGCCATTTTTGAGCTTATAGGGCACGTTGTTGCTCTTGAGCCATTCCACCACCGAGGCGGCATCGGTTTCGTTGAGATTGGCAAAGAGTAGCTGGTAGTCTGCGGTCCGGGCCTGGATGATGATGACCGTGAAAAGGGCAATGGAGATAAGCGCCACCGCGACAAGGGCGAGCTTGCGCGGCATGGGCCACTGTTTGATGCGCTGGGCCAGAACCTGCCAGCCGGTCTGTGGTGCGGTACCGTTTTGAGCCTGGGGAGGAGTGCCGGTGTCTTCTGCCATGGGTTTCTCTTTGCGGGTTCAGGGTTAAACAGATGGGGCGCCTGTGGTGAGATAACCGGTCTCCCGGCGGGAGAGCGGTTACCTGGGGCCCGGATCTTTTTCCTTTGTTTTCAGGTGGACCGGTGGGGGATCAGACCTGCATCCGCATGATCTCCTGGTAGGCCTCGAGCATCTTGTTGCGGACCTGGACCAGGTACCGGACCGAGATATCGGCCTGTTCGAGGGCGATCATGGCTTCATGGAGGTTTTTTTCGCCACCGGCGTGGACCTCCTGTACCGCCTGGTCCGCGGCTATCTGCTGGGCATTGACCTGCTCGACCGTGTCCTTGAGCATGTCCATGAAGGACTGCTCCACCCTGGTGACCGCAGAGGGGCTTTCTTCCGTCGTGGATGGCGGGTTACTGAGTCCGGTAATGGATTGTATCATTTATTTTACCTCCCTATTTCAAGGGCTTTCAGGGCCATGCGCTTGGCCGATTTGACCACCGTTGTGTTGGCCTCGTAGGAACGGGTGGCGGACATCATGTCGGTCATCTCCTTGAGGACCGATATGTTTGGCATCTCCACGTATCCGTCCTCGCCGGCATCGGGATGGGTTGGATTGTATATCCGCTGGGGTGGATCCTGATCCTCAAGTATCCTGGCCACCCGGACGCCCTGGACCGCCTTGTCCGCCTCAGAGCCCATGTTCGATTTCAGGTGTTCGCTGAAAGGTATATTCTGGGTTTCAAAATAGACCGACTTCTTCTTGTAGGGCCCTCCTTCCGGGGTGGAGGTGGTCTCCACGTTGGCCAGGTTGGAGCTGATGGTGTTGAGGCGGATGCGCTGGGCCTTGAGCGCCGATCCCGCAATTTTGAATGTGGTGAAAATATCCATGTCAGGTTTCTCCTTCTTGTCGTAACCCCTCTGTTGGCGATGGTATGGGCTGAGTGCGATATGGGCCTGGCCAGTGGTGGCCGCGGACCGTCACCGCATGGGATTATGCAAGTTATTTGCCATCGTTCGCAGTATACTTGAGGAGGGCCAGTTTCTTGTTGAGCATGGTAACGGCCGCTTCATAAAGCAGCTGGTTTTCCGACAGTTTCATCATCTCCTCTTCCACGCTGACCCCGTTTTCATCGCCAATGCCTGTCCGGTCCGGATGCCGGGTTATACTGCCCTGGATCTCGTCCAGGCTGGCCGGAGAAACTGTGAGATGGCCGGGCCTGGTCGTCACCGGGCGGAGGGTAGGTCCATGCATGACATCGCGGAGCTGGGACTCAAAGGACATGCTGGCCGGCGCGTATCCAGGGGTCTCGGCGTTGGCGATGTTGGAGCTGATCACCCGCTGATTTTTCGAGCGCAGATCGAGTACCTTCTGCAGCAGTTTCATGGTCGTATCGAAGTGTGTCAGTTCCATATCTTTTCGGTCCTGTGTAGATTGGAGGGTGGCGTTACTTTATGGCCGGCATCTGCAGGAGATCCATTCCTTCCCGGGCTGCTTTGCGCCACAGGGGGTCTTTAGTCTCTTCGGCCAGTCTCCGGTACTCGTTTAGGGCCTTGTCCCTGTGGCCATTTCTTTCATAGATCTGCGCCAGTCGGAAGAGGGCCTGTTCCCGGTGACGGTCGCCTTCGGCCAGGATGGTGAACATCTCCCTGGCCTGGTCGAAACGGTCCAGCTGGTAGAGCGATTCCGCCAGCTGGTACATCAGCTCCGGCTCCTGCCGGTCTTTTTCCAGGAGAGGATCCTCCAGCAGTTCGACAACTTTGTTCCAGCGCTTGAGGTCAAAGTAGATCGAGGCTGCGGTCCGAAGTGTCCGGCTGCTTCTCGGCCAGTTGTTGCGATCCAGGATCTCAGTCGCTTTTTCCAGCTTGTCCCGCTGCCTGAGGGCCTTGAGGCGGAGGAGGAACACCTCTTCAAGTTTCGGGCTCTCGGGGTAACGCAGGATGTACTGGTCAGCGTAGTCTTCAAGCAGATCATAGCGGCCGCTGGCATACAGGGATTGCAGTAGCGGCAGATATACCTCTTCGCGCCGGGATTCCGGCGACACGTCGAGAATGTAGAGATAGACCCGGGCGGCCCGTTCAAAAATGCCAAGCTCCTTGTAGGCGCGGCCAAGTTTGAACAGAATCTCCGTGCCCAGCCAGCCGCGGGTGAACAGCTCCCGGTTTTCCCGGGCCCGTACCAGGGCTTTGATATATTCTCCCCGCTTGAGAAGGTCGTCGATGACCAGGGGGATCCGCTGGATCAGTAGCGCGCGGGCCTCCAGGTTCAGGTCGCCGCTGCGGAATTCCCGCAGTTTTTGCATGGCAAGCTCCACCGCTTTTTCGTTGTCGCCTGCCAGGGCATGCACCAGGGCCTCTTTAAACAGGGCCTCTTCCCGGAGCTTCTTGACAGGAGCCTCTTTTGCAAGGATGCCATAGGTCTGGGCGGCCAGGGCGCTGTCTTTTCTGTGGTTCAGGTACTCCAGATCCGTCTGCTTGAGCCAGGCCCGGTACTTTCCTTCGGCGTTCGGAAAGGCCTCCCGAATCTCCTGGAGGGCGGGCAGGATCCGCCGGGGTGGCTCACCGCTGTGCAGCCGGCTCATGGCCAGGCGGAACATGGCCAGGTCCTGACCTTTCTTGTCGCTGAGCAGTGCGGTCAGCTGCCGGTACCACCTGGCCGCGTCCCGGTAGCGGTAGTGGGCATAGAGAGTGTCACAGAACTGGGCCAGGGACAGGGGTTTGGTGGCGATAAGCTCTGAACGGTCCAGGAGCTGCAGGTAGGAGACCAGGGCGCTGATTTTTTTTCCGAGCAGATAGCGGGTGTCGGCCTGGCGAAGCAGGCGGAGGAGCTCCGCCTCACCGGTGAAGGCCATGTCATCCCGGGCCAGAATCTTGCCCGCCTGGTCGGCCCGGCCGGTGACCAGGGCGAGCTCAGCCTGGAAAATGATAAAAAAGGGGCGCAGGCCTGGTTCTTCCAGCAGTTTTTCCTCCAGTTTTTTCAGTTCAAACCAGGCCAGGTGCGGATCTTCCTGCCTCGCCTGGAGGTAGACAAAGAGATACCTGGCCAGTAGGGCGGTTTGCGTATCGGGCCAGGTGTACATGATCTGCTGCAGGAGCTGGTGGGGCTCGGTATAGTCGTTGCTGCGCACCAGGAGTTCGGCGTAGGTCAGGAGCAGGCGTTCACGGATTGCCGAATCTGTCAATTGGTCCAGGGCCTCGCGGACCACGCCCACGGCCTGGTCCCATTTCCTCTCGGCGGCGTACGTCCCTGCCTCCGCCGGAAGCCAGTGTTCGGGGCTCATGGCAGGGAGGAGAAACCTGGCCAGAGGGAAGGAGGGCAGGGTGTAGTCCGGGTCTGGGCTGATGGTCACCGGGCTTTCGTATTCCTCGAAAAACAGCCGCCAGTCGGTGGCATACTGGGACAGGTTGAGGGGGTTGGTGTAATCGGTGGTCCGGGACATAACCATGGTAAGCCCTGGAATTCTGGCGGCCAGATTCCGGTAGCGGGTGGTCAAGGGGCTGCCCAGCAGGATGTCCAGCATCAGGGATGAAGAGTCCTCCAGGGTGTTGATCTTCGCATTCTGTGGTGGGTAGCGGAAATAGAAGGAAAGGGCGGTGCCTTTTTCCTGTCTCCTGATCAGCATTTTGATGAGCCGGTCATCCTCACTGAGTGGCTGGACATTTTTGGCCGCAATGGTGTCCAGCAGCAGGAGTTCGATCCGTTTGCCCGTGGTCGTCAGGCGGTATTTTGGTATGGCATTGAGGCGGAGAAAAATATGCAGCCTCCCCTGCTCATCGGTTCTGCTGATTTTCTGCAGAATCGACGTTGCCAGGGCCGGGACAGCCCAGAGCAGGAAGAAGAGGACAAACAGTGATGTTTTTCTGACAGATATCATGGGCTCTATAGGGTATCGGTTGTGTATGGGAAAAGGTAAGCAATAAATATTCCACCTGGCTCTTTCGCTCATATGTCTTTGATTTTCAATTGGTTGCGTGTATAATGGCAAGGGAAGAGGAAAGGTTTTCTGGTTGTTCTCGCGTGCCATTTTTTTGACACGGGACAGGGTGCTGCTGCCTGAAAAAAGGGGGGGAAGATTCAATTGCCCCGCAGCATGGTTTTGTCGTATAGTTGAAATCAGTGCAGGATCTTGTCTTGATTTTGGTGATCCTGGTCCGCTGATTCGGCAGAACCAGGGAAAACAGATGCGGGGGATAGAGTGGCGGTTCTACCTGAACACATGGATATTCTACAGGAGTTCGTCCAGGAGTCATCCAGGATGCTGGCTGAGCTGGACATCTCCTGCCAGCAAACCGGGGACAGGGATCCCCAGGCAGAGAGTTATGCTTTTTTCCGGTTCTTTCACTCCATGCGGGGAACAGCTTCCTTTCTGGAGCTTGAGCAGCTTTCCGAACTGGCTGCAAGCGCTGAGAATCTTGCCAGGGCCATGTACGAGAGCCGGAACCGATCTCTTGAGTACTATTTTGATCTCCTCTGTACAGCGTGCCGGGTAATCCAGGAAACCCTGCCCCTGGTCCTGGAGCGCCGCAGTGATGAGTTCCTGGAAACAGCAGTCCTGGTGCTCAGTCTGAACCAGACCCTTGATGATTTTCATGCCATAGGTCCGGGAGGGGATGGCTTCCGGCAGACAACTATCCGGGCCAGGGAAATCCTGACCTTTCTGAAACAGGAGTTTCGATTCTGGGGCGAAGTCGCCGATAACCGTTCCCAGGTCCCGGAGCTTGTGCGCCGGTTCGACAAGTTGCAGCAGTTGGCCGGGGCGGCGGAGCTTGCCGACATCGCCGAGATCAGTGGCGTCTTCATTACCATTTTGCAGCGCTACCTGGAAGGAGATCCTCTTCAGGGAGAGTGCCCTGAAGCTGTTTTCCTTCGAGCCACCGATGCCATGCTGAAGGCCCTTGGCCCCACTGGAGCCTCCAGTGGCGGCCGGGTGGAGGATCTGGAAGAGCTGATCGGTGATCTGGAGGCGATGATCCGGCAGCCCATTGGCGCGCTGCTGATCAAGGCGGGACTGGTTGCGCCGGACAGTGTCGAGGATGCTCTGAGGATCCAGGAAAAGGCACGGCAGCAGAACGCACCGGTGCGCCGCCTTGGCGAAGTGCTGGTGGAAATGGGTGAGGTTACCGAGGAAGAGGTGGATCAGGTCCTGGCCCGTCAACAGGTACTGGGACGGCCTGTTTCTCCTGCCGGTTCGGTGCTGACGTCCGGAAACCGTACAGGTACCGGTCGCCGCGACATCACCGTGGACAGCCGACAGCTGCAGCAGCTGCTGCAGCTTGTCGACGAACTGGAGGAAACACGGGACAGGCTCGTGGAGGTGGTTTTCCGTGAGGGGCGCCATCAGCTGCCCGGCGAGATTAACCGGTTGGACGGACAGGTGCGTTCCATCCGCAATCTCAGCAACACTATCTACCGCGAACCTGTGACCCTGCTGCAAAAACGTCTTGAGCGGCTTGTCCGTGACCTGGAAGAAAGGACCGGCAGGCCGCTGCGTCTGAATGTTTCGCGGGACACCATTTCCCTGGAAAAAGATTTTCTCGACGCCCTTTCCGATCCACTGGTGCATTTGGTACAAAATGTTGTCGACCATGGAGTGGAGGCACCGGAGGTCCGCAGAGCCGCTGGAAAACCAGAGGTCGCTGCCATTGAGGTCCGGTTCAGGCAACGGGACTCGGGTGTGGAGATCGTGGTGGAGGATGACGGCCAGGGAATTGATCCGGAACAGATTGGGCGCTGTGGTCTGCGCTGTGGACTGTTGCCGGCAGATAGTGGTCCGCTGACCCCGGAAAAGGCGGCCGAACTGGTCGTAAGGCTCGGTTTTTCCACGGCCGAGACCGTCACCGATTCTACTGGCCGCGGGGTCGGACTCGAGGTGGCCCACCGTTTTGCCCGCCAGTGGAAGGGTGAGTTGAAGGTCCATTCCACCCCCGGTCAGGGCACCCGCGTGACCCTCTTTTTTCCGCAGGGACCCATGCTTGCCGGAGTGTAGAATCGTGGAGGGAACGAGGTGGAAAATTTCCCGGGGATCGGGAAGAGTGCTTGCTTTTAGCCCTTGGGAATTGATACTATGCACTCATGAATAAGAACATCTACCTGTTGATTACATAGGAGGATTACACGATGGGGAAAAACGTACTGCTCGTTGACGATTCAAGTACCATGCGCAAGATTGTCGGACGTTCTTTGCGCCAGGCCGGGCTTGATTTCGGCACTATTTTTGAGGCCGGTGATGGTCTCGAGGCCCTGGAGGTGCTTGAAAAGGAATCGATTGATATTGTCTTAAGCGACATCAACATGCCCAATATGAACGGCATTGAGTTTCTGCGCGAGAAGGCAAACCGGGACGGGATCAAGGATATTCCCGTGGTCATGATCTCCACCGAGACCGGTGAGGATATCATCGGCGAGGCCAAAAGTCTCGGTGCGGTGGACGCCCTGAAAAAACCATTTACTCCGGACAAGGTTAACGAGGTGCTTGGCCCGTTGATGTAGGTTCAAGACAGAGGAGCAGGAAGGGCTTGCCCCTTGAGTTTGCCTGATCCAGGACGCCGGGGCGGGCCACAGGCCTGCCTGCATCGCAACGCCGGAGGAGAGTGTGGAAAATTTTGCCGAAATAGCGGACAAAATGATCGAGGCCACGGTTGAAATTTTTACGACCATGGTCATGATGGATGTATCGGTTGCCGGAGAGCCGAAACAAGAACTCGGCCAGCTCAAGAACACCATCACCGGAATGGTGGGCCTTGCCGGCACCTACAAGGGGGTGCTGGCGGTCCATATACCAAGCCACGTCGCCCTTGCCATTACCTCCAGTTTTCTGGGCATGGATGTGGATGAAATGAACGAGGATGTGCAGGACGCCATCGGTGAAATTGCCAACATGCTTGGCGGCAATGTCAAGACGACACTCTCCGATAGCGGCAAGGACATCCAGCTGTCTCTGCCCTCCACTATTTCCGGAGAGGAGTACTCCTTCATCTCCCAGAATCAGGGAGAGAAGGTGATCATTCCCTTTCAGGCCCCGGATGGGGTCTTTCACGTGGAGTTGGAACTGGAACAATAGAAGCGTTCTGCCGGGGTCGGCAGAGGTCAGGGGCCGTAGGTTGCGGGATGGCGAATCATCCCCCTTTGGGTCGGCCGAGGATATATCCCCTCTTTCCCCCTGGTCGGGCGAGAGGGGATTTTGTTATTTTCTGTTATCCAGCCTCCCTCCCGGCTCGCACGGCCTGCATAACGAAACATGAAGGATGCTGTCCCCCTGGAGGGTGGGACGAGATTTTCATATAAACTGGAGAAGAGGCGTGAAACTGGCAAAATATATACAGGAGGCAACCAGTGATGTGTTTGCCAGTATGATTTTTCTGGATATCGAACCGGGTGAGGTCCTGGAGAACGAGGATACGGTCCTTGAGTCCAATATAACCAGTATGATAGGCCTCGCCGGGGATCTCAAGGGATTGCTGGCTGTGCACTGTCCGGGCGAGGTAGCCATGGAAATCACCGGTTCCATGCTGGGAATGGAGGTGAAGGAGCTTGACGAGGATGTCAAGGATGCCATCGGTGAGATCGCCAACATGGTGGCCGGAGGCCTCAAGACCGCCCTGGCCGGTGAGGGCAGGGATATTCAGCTGGCCATTCCCACCGCCATTGTCGGCTCCTCGGTCCGGACATCCGGTCTGTCCGGCGCCCAGCGCATTGTGGTGCCGTTTCGTACCCCATCGGGGGATTTTTCCATTGAACTGAAATATATTTTTGCCTGAAATTGTGGTAAAGTTTTCGTGCTGATCTGCCGAAAAATATGAGAGGTTGGTCGGTGAATTTCCCCGGTGCCGTCCGGGATATACCCCTTCCGCTGACCCAACCGGGCACAGTCCGCTCAAAGCAGCCTGCCGCGAATCATTTCGCTGTGCCAGAAGCACAGGTCTTAAGTAGAGAGTATCGCACATGAAAGCCAGGGACCGGTTGGACCGCATAATAGAAGCCTGTCGGGAACGAATCCAGACAGAAGTGTCTGTCCTGCTCGGCAAGCAGCTGACCCTGGCCAAGGCTGAAACCGATATCCTCACAAAAGAGGATTTCTTCTCCATGCCGGCGGGGAAGATGGTCCTGGCCCACATTCAGATGGAGGGGGATATCGAAGGCCAGGGAGCCCTCCTGGTCCTGCTCAAGGACGCCATCCGGATCGGTGGCACTCTTATCATGCTTCCTGAGTCGGAGCTTGAAACCGTTATTGCGGAAGAAAGTTATACCGAGGAACTCGAAGATTCCTATGGCGAAATCGCCAACATCATCGCCGGAGCCCTGACCTCTACCTTCGAGGAGCTCTATCCCAAGAATTTCCGCCTTGTCCGGACCGAGCAGGAGATTATCATCCCGGTAAAGGTGGATGTGGAATCGGACAAGCCCATCCCCGACGACACCTACTATCTGATGACCAGTGCCCTGCGTCTTGACGAGGTGGAGATGGGGGACATGCACCTCCTGCTGCCGGCAGCTCCCTTTGGCCTGGTTGAGTCTGAGACAGAGGCCGAACCGGCTGAGCAGCAGGCAGCCCCGGCAGCCCAGGCTGGTTCCGCTACCGCCACTGAGACTGAAGCTGGCGAGGACATCGAAGTCATCAGAAACCAGGATGCGTCCACCGAAGAAGAGTCGGTGGAGGTGATCCGGCAGGAATCCTCAGACGATGGGGAGGCTGGAACATCTCCGGCTGCGCCACCGCCCAAAAAGACGGATCCCCGAAAGCAGAAAAAGTTGATTGACCGGCTTCTCGACGGATGCAGGCAGCAGATGGAAGTCGAGGTTGGAGCCCTGCTCGACGGGAAGCTCAAGCTCACCCCGGAAGGCAATGCCCTGGTGACCAAGGAAGATTTCCTCGATCAGCTCGGCAGTAATCAGGTCATGGCCCGGCTGGCTGTTCGGGGTGAGAAAGAGGGGGAGGCCTATATTTTTGCCTCACTCAAGGACGCTGTCTTTCTGGGCGGCACCCTGATCATGCTGCCGGAGGGTGAGCTTGGCGAAGCGGTTCTGCGGGAAGAATTCGGTCCGGACGTCGAAGATGCCTACGGTGAAATAGCCAACATCATAGCCGGAGTCTATACCTCGGTCTTTGAGGAGCAATACCGGAAAAAAATCGGTTTCGTCAAAACCAGCCTGGACAAGATAGTACCGGTCAAGATTGATCCTGATTCCGACGACACCTTCCCCAATACCCTGTACTATCTTTCGGTTTTGTCCTTGAGTTTCGATGATCGGGAGCTGGGCCAGCTGCAGGTGCTGTTTCCCGCCGACCTTCTTGACCTGCAGGACCTGGGGCAAACTGAAAAGGAACAGCAGGCTACAGGGACGACCTCTCAAGGTTCCCGGGCTGTCTCAGCGGACGGTGGTGATGCCGGCGCTCCGTTCTCGGCCGCGGCCTCTCGAACCGCGGAGACCGACGGTGGTGCCGGTGGACCGGCCCGGGGCCAGGCCGTCGATCAGGCCGCGGATGTTCCGGATATCCTTATATGTACCGACCATGAAGAGGAGGGCGAGCGGATAGCCGGGGTCCTCAGGAATATGGGCCATCAACCCCGTATTCTTCACTTCAAGGATCCGGTGGCCAACTATCTGCCCGGGGCCATAGGCTGTGTCTTTCTGGTGATGCGCAGTGTGAGTGAGCAGGGATTCGGAGTGGCTATCAAGATCCACACCACGGCTCCGTCCATCCCGCTGATTGCCGCGGGTCCGGCCTGGACACGAACCACGGTGCTCAAGGCGGTCAAGTACGGAGCAGTCGATATCCTGATAACCCCGGCCTCGGAAGAGGATATTCGGGAAAAGATCGAGGCCAATCTCGGCCAGAAGGCCGCCTGAAATTGCCGCACCCAGGCCGCGTCGGCCCCGCCCTCCCCGCAGGGGCAGGCCCCTGTACCTGGCCTATGCCTCCTGCCAGCAGTCCTGAATTCCCTTCTTCTTTATCTTTTCCAGCAGGGTCGTCCGTTTCAGGTTGAGAATGCGGGCGGCTTCCTTTTTGTTTCCCTGGGTCATTTTCAGGGCCTGGATGATGAGCTGGGTCTCGTAATCATTGACCAGGGCGTTGAAATCCACGCCTTGGTCGCTCCAGGACACCTCTTCCGCGGGTGACGTTCCGGAAAAAAGCAGCAGCTGTTCAGGTGCTGATACGTCAGGGTTTTCCGGTTCCATGCCGGCCGGCATGGATTCCAGCTGGCCGGCCTGCGGCCTGCGGTACTTGTCGGGCAGGTCAGCGAGGCTGACGACCTCTCCGGCGTGGAGGATGGTCATGTGCTGGACCAGATTCTCCAGTTCCCGGACATTACCGCGCCAGTGGTAGGCCATCAACGCCTCCAGGGCGGACCGGTCAAAGCCCTTGAGAGGTTGTTTTCTGTTCTTGCCGATGGTCCTGATGAAGTGTTCCAGCAGCACAGGAATATCCTCACGCCGTTCACGCAGCGGCGGGATGGAGACGGGAATGACACAGAGGCGGTAGTAAAGATCCTCCCGGAACTGTCCTTCATTGACAAGCTGCTCAAGGTTTCGGTGGGTGGCGGCAACGATCCGCACATCCACCGGGATCGGTTTCAGGCCACCAACCGGTTCGAATTCCCTTTCCTGGAGCACCCGGAGCAGTTTGGCCTGGAGCACCGGTTTCATGTCGCCGATTTCGTCAAGGAAGAGGGTGCCACCGTCGGCATATTCGATGCGACCGGTCTTGGCGGTGTTGGCGCCGGTAAAGGCACCCTTGGTGTAGCCAAAGAGTTCACTCTCCAGGAGATCGTCGGGAATGGCGGCGCAGTTTACCGGTACAAAATTCTTTTTGCTTCGCGGGCTGTGGGCATGAATGGCCTTGGCCACCAGTTCCTTGCCTGTCCCGGATTCACCCTGGATAAGGACAGTGCTCTGGTCGTCTTCGGCCAGTTTGCCGATCAGGTCAAAGAGACGCTGCATTTTTTCGCAGCGGCCTATGATGCCGTGGAATGAATGATTCACGTGAGTTCTCAGGAGGGCAGCTTGTCAGCCAGCCGGCTGGAGGTGCGGCGCATGTTAAGGCTGAGCAGGCGCATTATTTTCTTGAGCAGGGTGATACCGATGGATGGGTAGCGCTGGGTGAGGATCTCAAAGCCTTTCTTGGTGAGAATGAGCACCACCGAAGGTTGCCGGGCAATGACGGATGCCGAGCGGGGAGCCTTGTCGATGATGGACATCTCCCCGATGGTGTTGCCCTTGCCCAGCCTGGCAATAACACGGTAATCACCATCGATTGATTTCTTCAGAACGTCCAGCAGTCCACGGACGACAAAACACATATAGTCTCCCTTTTCACCCTCAGTGAAGAGGTACTCGCCCCGTTTTATCTCAGCGTAATTCATGTGGCGGGCCAGGATATCGAGCTCGTCTATTTTGAAGGCGTCAAAGAGCGGCAGCGAGAGAATGAAATCCCTGGTCCGCTCTTCGGTTTCGGTGAGCTCGGCATGGTAGCCGCGCAGGTCTTCTGCTTCCATGGGCGTCTCTTGTACCTGCCTGGGAGAATATTCACTATGATTTTTTCCGGCCTTTGCTACACTTAGGAGAAGAATATCACACCTGCCATGGAAATGACAAGAATCTTCGGGTTCGCATGTCATGTTTTTGACAACCCGAGCTGGCAGAATTTGGAGGAAAGGATGGCCTGGACACCCTGGAACAGTTTTACAAGCAGACATCCACTCCTGATGAGGGTGGGCGCCGGCGGGCTCGTTTTGCTGTATCTGCTGGCAGCTCCGCTGTCTCCGGCGCTGGCCTGGCACGCCTACGTGGTCAAGGTCCTGGACGGCGATTCTCTCCGGGTGAAAAAAGGTAACAGGATTCTGGAAATCCGTCTCTACGGTATTGATGCGCCGGAATATGGACAGTCCTATGGCGAGCAGGCCAAACGATTCACCAGGCGGCTTACCTATAAAAAGACTGTTTCTCTTACATCTAAGGATATGGATCGCTACGGTCGTATTGTGGCTCTGGTCAAGAGTGACGGCCGGCTGGTGAGCCGGGAACTGGTCCGTGAGGGGCTTGCCTGGGTCTATCCCAAGTACTGTCTGGAGCAGCCCCTGTGTTCCAGTCTGAAGCGGCTGGAGTACAAGGCGCGCAGGGCCCGCCGAGGCCTGTGGAAGGCAAAGAATCCCGTGTCACCCTGGAAATGGAAACAGCGGGAGAGATCCAGGGGGCAAAATGGCCGACGATGAGTATCCTGTGGGGCTGATGTCTGCGGAGCAAAAGGAAATCTGGTCCCGGAGCCAGAGCATCGAAAATCGGCTCCGCTGACATGATGGTATATGTCTCTGTTCATTTTTGTCGCGGGCCCTGGAAGGGACACGGGCCCGGCCATAAGAGAACATGCTCGTCCACGTGTCCGTTCACGGGCATGGGAGGCATGCCCAGGTTTATCACGCCCGGGGCTTGAACCCATAGCGGACCCTTTCGGATGCCGGATAGTTGTTTTCCGATCGGCCTACCGGTCACCGAGTTCTTCGTTCGGTGGTTCCTGCTCCACGGTGTCGCTCCAGGGATCCTGATCATATCCCAGTCGCTGCCAGTCCATGCGGCCGCGCTGGCCGTGGCAGTCCAGGCAGTCCAGGGCCTGCTCAATGGCGCTGACTCCGTGGTTGACGGTCCGGTAGGTGACGGTCGTGGTGAAGCCAAAGGCGCCGGAGTAGGGCAAACGGATGGAGTTCATCCCCTCGCGGGCCGTGTCATTCCACGGCTTTTCCGAAAAAAGACGCGTCGAGGTGTCGGCCAGTTGCGGAGAAATAAGATAACGATACCTGGCATCGTAGAGCTGGGTGGCATAGACCGCGGAAAAAGGTGTTATCTTTGCCTGCGGGCTGCGCGGGGCAGGCTGCTGGATAGCGGTCAGCTGATCGGGTCTGATCCGGGTGCCACGGCGGTAGAGAAGCTCTGAACCATCACTCCAGAGATACTGCGGCTCGATATTCCGGGCCAGCGTAAAACCGTTGCGGTCCAGAATGATATCCCTCCGGCCATCGGCCAGCAGTCGCGAGATGGTGCCGGTCTGGTTGCCCATGACCCAGTTCCAGGTGACCGGGGCCGGGGCCGTGCGGCCAAATCGGGGAATATGACAGGTCTGGCAGCTGATTTTGCGGCCATGCTCGTTGAGTCGGGCCAGCTGATGGGGGCCTGGCCATGGCAAGCCTGACAGCCCCTGGCCGTGGCACTCCCGTCGTCGGTCGGGACCCGCTGGATCCGGTGATGTTCCCCGGCCTGGTGGCAGCTCTGACAGGTGAAACCGATCCGTCCGGAGGCAAGGTGAATGTCATCGTTTATCCGGGAGGGTCCCTGGCTGGTACTGCCGGTCAGTCCGCAGTCCCTTCCATGGCAGGTGGTACAGTTGCGTGGCTCTGGCCGGCCGGCGTTACGGGCCAGAAAGAGATAATCGTTGTCCTGTCCGCGCCGGTAGCGGCCCGTGGTGTCATGGCAGACCAGGCAGTCGATGCTTTCCATGTCATTTTCCCTGACACCGGCAGGGTCCTGGCTGATATGGCAACCGAGACAGTGGGTCGGGTTACCGGATGCGGAAATGGCGAACGTGGTCAGGCCTTCAAGCTTGGAGTACGCTTCTTTCTGTCCATCGACAACCCGTGGCCGGCTCCAGGTCCAGTGGCTGGAGTGGAGCAGATCCTGGCCGGCCGAAGGATGACATGCCAGGCAGGTCCTGGTCACCTCGCGGCCACTGTTCAGGGTCTGGGTCAGGTTCCGGTGCGCCTCGGCAGCCGTGGCCGGGCGGCCAGTCAGCCACAGGCCAAGCGCTGCCAGCAGCAGAAGCCGCCTTGCTCCGTGATGTGTTCCCATCATGCTGTCTCTTTTTTTCCGTGTCGGTTGACGATGTTCTCGATGTCTTCTCTGGTGATGGTCTCTCTCTCCAGCAGTGTCTGGGTCATCTCTTCGAGGATGGCTCTGTGGTCGGTGAGGATCTGCCGGGCCCGGTCATAGGCCGACTGGATGATTTTCTTGACCTCCTTGTCTATGAGCACGGCGGTCTCTTCGCTCATGATCTGGTTTTTCCCGCTCAGCGGGTCCGAGGCCCGGAAGGTGATGGGGCCGATGGCCTCACTCATTCCCCATTCACAGACCATGCGGCGGGCAATATCAGAGACCCGCTCGATATCGTTGCCGGCCCCGGTGGTGATCTCGTTGAAGATCATTTCTTCGGCCACCCGCCCACCGAGCAGGGTGCACAGGGTGTTTAGCAGGTAGGTGCGGTCATGGGAGTGTTTTTCCTCTTCCGGCAGCTGCATGGTCAGGCCCAGGGCCTTGCCCCGGGGAATGATGGTGACCTTGTGGACGGGATCAGCTCCGGGCAGCATCCAGGCGACCAGGGCGTGACCGGCCTCGTGGTAGGCCGTGACGGTCTTTTCCTTTTCCGTGATGATCAGCGAGCGCCGTTCCGCACCCATCATGACCTTGTCCTTGGCCTCTTCAAGCATGGCCATGGTCACTGCGTTTTTCCTGGTCCGGGCCATGAGCAGGGCGGCCTCGTTGATCATGTTGGCCAGCTGCGCCCCGGAGAAACCCGGCGTTCCCTTGGCAATGGTTTTCCAGTCCACATCCTCGGCGACCTTGATCTTTCTGGCGTGTACACGGAGGATCTGTTCCCGGCCACGGACATCGGGCAGCGGGACAAGGACCTGGCGGTCAAAACGTCCGGGCCGCAGCAGGGCGGGGTCCAGGATGTCCTGACGATTGGTGGCGGCGATGACAATGACATGATCATTGGCCTCAAAGCCGTCCATCTCCACCAGCAGCTGGTTCAGTGTCTGTTCCCGTTCATCGTTGCCGCCGGCGGCTCCGGAGCTTCGGTGCCGGCCCACGGCATCGATTTCATCGATAAAGATAATACAGGGAGCCTTCTTCTTGCCTTCCTGGAACAGGTCCCGGACCCGCGAAGCGCCAACCCCCACATACATCTCGACAAAGTTGGAGCCGGAGATGGAATAGAAAGGAACCCCGGCCTCGCCGGCAATGGCCTTGGCCAGAAGCGTCTTGCCCGTACCCGGTTCACCGTAGAGAAGAACGCCGGTGGGTATCCTGGCGCCGGCCTCGGTGAATTTGTCTGGACTTTTCAGAAATTCGACGATCTCGATGACCTCTTCCTTGGCCTCCTCGATGCCGGCCACGTCCTTGAAGGTGACCTGGGGGTGCTGGGTGTCAATGAGCTGGGCCCGGCTCTTGCCAAAGGCCATGGCCTTTGGCCCGCCACCCTGACCTTTGCCCCGCTGCATGAAGACAAGCCAGATGATGATGATCAAGAGGAAGGGAACCCAGGAGAGAAACATCTGGAGGAACCAGTGCGGTTTTTTCTCCTTGCGTACTTCGATGTTGATCCCCTTTTTCAGCAGATGGGGCAGGGCGTCGTTGGTGGGCGGGACAATGGTTTTGTACAGGGTGCCGTCGGATGTCCGCCAGGTGATACTGTCTTCCTTGATTGTCACCGTGGAGAGCATGCCCTTGTCCACCTTTTCGAGAAACTCATTGTAGCGGACCAGGTGATAGGGTTCCGGTGCCCCTTTGAGCATGTTGAAAAGGAGCATGCCTCCCAGGGCGACGATGAGCCAGATGGCCAGATTTTTGTAAAAATATTTCAATGAAATCTCCTGAGTATGTTTTGAGCTTGACCGCAGGTTCACTGCGCGGGCTGAGCCAGGTCTGGCAGGAGGGCGCAGAGTGCGTCCTGGTCAGCGGTTTCTTCAAGGGAAAAGAAGAGGCATTTCCCGGTGATGCCCGGGACTTGATGATCAGGTACCACAATTCCCGATAAAGGTAAAGTGTCTATACGGAGATTCGCAGGATTGGCTGGGACGCACCGGGGAGGGAAAGAAAAAGAACCCTGGAGCCGCCACTCCAGGGTCTGTATCAGGGCTGTCTCGTCTTTTGGCTTTTTCTCTTGAGCAGCTGCCTTATTAGGAGCATTTTCAATGCCAGAAAATTTCACAATAGGTGTTCTTTTCAGGGGATATCGCCAACCTGCTGAAGATAAAAGTTTTGTTTATTGATTGGCTACCACAGGGTGTCTTCCGGGCCTGAAAAAACACTTGACCCTTAAGACGCAAAATACGTCTATCTTCATTTTATTTTGGCTTTTTTTGCTTCTTTGTGGAAATAATGAATCGCCATTCATTGGGCAGAAATTGCCCGTCTGTTCATTTGTGGAAACTGCCAGATTCGGTAGATGTAACCAGTCGTATTCACAAAATATACCTTGGGAAATAGTAATTTCCGCTTTTCGCAATATAGTTATAAGGGATTAGTATGAGTCCTGCGGTTACAAATTATCTTAAAAAAAAATGTCAATAAATGTTGACAACCGGCTGGCGCTTTCGCTATAAGGGAATCATAAAGGGTTCAGGTTCGCTCCGGTCTATGTCCCGGAGTGTAGGATATTATACAGAGACTTTAGCAAAGGAGGTGGTACGGAAGAAAAAATGAAATGACTGTTTTTTCATCCGCCAGTGAAAACCAGTCAAACATGTTGTTCTTTCCAGTTGAACTGGAAGCAAGGAGGAACCAATGGAAGCTGTTATTTTTCTCGTTTTTTGGCTAGGTGGTGCTGCACTCCATACCCTGTTTGACGTCAAGATCAAACCGGTCCTTCAGGCCGTCAGGGAAGAAGGAGATTTTTCCTAGCCGTCCGGCATGGGTATTGTCGCCATGCCTGCTGTACCGGTCGGCTGACGGCCGGATGTACCTGGATGCCCGGCGTCCAGTTTAAAACCAGACAAGCACTCCCGAGGGTAGAGGACCCGCCGGTCTCTGCCTGTCTGGCTGCCAAGAAGGAATTATGGAGGAATGCTATCATGAATAATGTACTGACCAGGGTACTGCCCCAGGAGGGTGGCCTTGAAGCAAGCTCATCAGGTGCTTACAACGCAGCGATTGGAATTTTCGGTCTGCTGACGCTTGTTGGTGTAGCTTTTGGTGTTCATGCCTTTTTTGCCGGCCACGAGCATGTCTACGGCATCTCCAGGGAGATTCCCTGGGGCCTCATGCTTGCTGCCTATGTATTTTTTGTTGTCACCTCAACCGGTCTGTGTCTCGTGTCCTCCATTGGACATGTCTTTGGCGTCGAAGCCTTCAAGCCGATTGCCAAGCGGTCGGTTTTTCTGGCCATCGCCACCATCATTTCCGGTTTTGTCGTCATCGCCTTTGAAATCGAAAATCCCTGGCGTATGGCCCTTTATAACGTCATCTCCCCCAATCTCACCTCCAACATCTGGTGGATGGGTACACTGTATGGTGCCTATCTCTTTTTCATGCTCATTGAGTTCGCCCTGCTCCAGGCCGGTCAGCACAAGACCGCCGGTATGTTCGGGCTTGCCGGTGTAATCGCCGGTGTGGCTGCGCACTCCAATCTGGGTGCGGTTTTCGGCCTTCTCAACGGCCGTGAGTTCTGGCATGGTCCCTACATGCCCATCTACTTCATTACCTCGGCCATGATGTCCGGTTGTGCCGCGGTTATCTTCTTTCACTGGGCAGGCTACAAGATCAACGGCTGGCAGATGAGCGACAAGCTGCAGAAATCTCTGAGCTCGGTTGCCAAACTCGGTGCCCTGCTCTATGTCACCATCATGTTCTTCACCACCTGGAAGATTCTCTCCGGGATCGCCGGTCATCCGCCGGGAAAATATGAAGCCATCATGGCCCTGCTGACCGGTCCCTATGCCAAGAATTTCTGGATCGCTGAAATCGGCATGGGTATGGTACTGCCGTTCGTCATCATCCTGGCTGTGCGGGCCAAGAACATCAGCGCCATGGCGCTCGGTTCGCTGGCTTCCATCATCGGTATCTTCTTCATGCGCTATGATCTGGTGGTCGTCGGCCAGATCGTCCCGGGGCTGCACGAGTACAACATCGTGAGCCTGCCGCATCTGTTCTCGTACTCTCCTACTCTCCACGAGTACATGATCACCATGGCCGGGTTCACGTTCTGCGCCATGCTTTTCATGATTGGTGAGCGTATGTTCCGCGGGCATCTGTCCGAGGATCACTGAGGTGAACTGATCCGGAACGGGAGGCGGTCCTCCGCCATCCCGTTCCGATTTCCCAGGAACGAAGGAGAACTACAGCATGGCCAGAAAGAGGTCTGAAATCAAGTCGATGCGCCCCGATGTGCCAGTCTACCCGATTGGCGTGGCGGCCAGGCTGCTCAATGTGCATCCGCGAACCCTGAGGATTTACGAGGCCGAAGGGCTGATTTCTCCGGCCCACGTGGGGTCCAGGAGGATGTTTTCGGATCATGATATCCAGTGGATAACCTGTCTGCGCACCTTGATCCACAAGGAGGGAATCAGCATACCCGGTCTGAAGAAACTGCTTGGATTTGCTCCCTGCTGGGAAATTGCCGGGTGTCCGCCCGATGTTTTCGAACAGTGCGGCGCCCGGGTGGACCGGGCTGTTCCCCGGACACTCCATCCGGTGGGCGATGAGGTCGCAGCGCAGGAAGCCAAGAAAGCGGACCAGGAAAAGCGCAAGACCGTGGTGCAAAAAAAAAAGCGCAGCTCATCCGGTTAGACACGGTGCGTGCCTGTCGGGCCCGTGCCGCCGGGGCGGCCAGGGGGCAGCGATTTTTTGCCTGAATCTGTTTCGCGAAAAGGCATCGGTCACCCCTTGTCTTGCCGATACCGGCAGTTGAGAGCCTGCCGGGCCGGGTTCAGGACTGTTTGATCCTGGCAGGGGAACCAGGCATAATGAAAAAAAAGCCACTCCGAAGCCCCTGGACTTCGGAGTGGCTTTTTTTTATGTGATTATCACTGAAATTCAGCCACCGACACCGGTTTCAATGCTGAAGATTGACGGTAATCAGATTTTTTTATCAGCACTGCGGCATGCCCGGGGTTGCAATGGCCGGAGGGACAGGGCCGACATGCAGATGGCTGTCTGTTGGGCGGAACTCCGGCTGGAATGTGATTTTTTCTGTGCAGATGCGGGGTCAACACGGCTGATCACGGACCAGATCAGACTGGCCACTCTGTGGTGCTGTTTTTTGCAGGGGCGGGAAAGCCCGCTGGATACAGGATAGGTGCGCGGGAAAAGTTTTGTCAAGGTCCAGGGTGAAAAGAGCACGGTCGCGGTAACTCAGGACGCCTTGCGCAGCTCTCTGTCCAGGGGCCGCTCCAGGCCATATTTTTTGATTTTGCGCCGCAGGGTGTCCTTGGAGACCCCCAGTTCCCGACAAGTGGCCATCTTGCGCCAATTATTGCGCTCCAGCGCCAGGTAGATGGCCTGCTTCTCCACCTCCTCCAGTGTCTGGGGGCCGGCCCCGGTGGAGCCGGGCAGGGACGAGTCCGGTCCACTGGTGCCGGTGAAGGTGTCGGGCAGGTGTTCGGGCTGGATGTAGCCGCCTTCGCAGAGGATAAACGAGTATTCTATTATGTTCTCCAGTTCCCTGATATTGCCGGGGTAATCATAGTGCATGAGAATGTTCAGGGCACTGCTGGAAATACCGACAATATCCTTTCCCTGCTGGGCACTGTATTTTTTGATGAAATGCTCGATGAGCAGGGGGATATCTTCCTTCCTTTCGCGCAGGGGAGGGAGCTGGATCTTGACCACGTTGAGCCGGTAGAAGAGGTCCTCGCGGAAGAGTCCCTGTTGGACCAGTTCCTCCAGGTTGCGGTTGGTGGCGGTGATGATCCGCACATCTGCCTTGACCGGCGTATTGGAGCCCAGGGGCTCATAAACTTTTTCCTGGAGTACCCGCAGCAGCTTGACCTGGATCGAGTGGGGGATGTCACCTATCTCGTCCAGGAAAAGGGTTCCCCCCTCGGCGGCGGCGAATCGGCCTTTTTTGTCCTTGCGGGCGTCGGTGAACGCCCCGGCCTTGTAGCCGAAAAGTTCGGATTCCAGCAGGGTTTCGGGCAGGGCGCCGCAGTTCACCGTGATAAAGGGTTTGTCCCGCCGTTCACTGGCGTTGTAGAGGGCCCGGGCGATCAGTTCCTTGCCCGTGCCGCTTTCGCCCAGGACCAGAACGGTGCTTGGACTTCTGGCGATTTCCGGCATGATCTTGAACAACCGCTGCATGGCCACCGATTTGGAAATGATTTCGTCAAAGGTGTACCTGCGGGAGAGTTCCCGGCGCAGCTGGGTAATGGTTGAGAGGTCGCGAAAGGTTTCGACCCCGCCGATGATGTTGCCCTCGTGATCGACCAGAGGAGCGGCCGAGATGGAAATGGGCACCTTTTCACCACTTTTGTTGCGGATGGTGATGGAGCGGTTGGCAACCGGAGTGCCGCTGTACAGGCTTTCGGCAATGGCGCAGTTCTTTCCGCAGATGGAAGAGTGAAAGACCTCGCTGCAGGATTTTCCCAGGGCATCCTCGGCACTCCAGCCGGTAATGGCTTCCGCTGCCGGGTTAAATGAGGTGATGCGCCAGTTCTTGTCCACGGTGAAGACCCCGTCGGCAATGGATTCCAGGATCATGCTCTTCCGGATGGAGAGGGTGTTGTCACGGAAGGTCTCGATACCGCCGATGATATTGCCCTGATCATCCACCAGGGGCGAGGCGCTGATGGAGACCGGAATGGAGGTGCCTTCCCTGGTCTTGATGAAAATCGGTCGGTTGATGGTGGTCTTGCCATTTTTTATGGCCTGGCGTAGCAGGCAGCCATCGCCGCAGATATTGGACTGGAAGATGGTGCTGCACGGCTTGCCCAGGACCTCCTCGCTGGACCAGCCGGTCAGCTTTTCCGCCGCCCGGTTGAACGAAGTGATATTCCAGTTTGCATCCACGGTGAAGACCCCGTCGGCCACCGAGTAAAGGATGAGATCGTTGCGGACGTTGACCGTGTTGTCGCGAAAGGTCTGCACCCCGCCGATAATCCTGCCGTCCGGGGTGGTGATCGGGCGGCGCTGATGGAGACCGGAATGGAGTTGCCGTGCCGGTTCCGCATGAAGATAGCCTTGTCGATGATGGGGTGGCCATCCTTGAGGGAATCCTTGAGCAGGCACATCTTCTTTTGCGCCTTGCTGTGAAAGATGTCGCCGCAGGCGGAACCGATGACCTCTTTCCTGGTCCAGCCGGTGATTTTTTCCGCCGCCTTGTTGAAGGAGGTGATCTTCCAGTTCTCGTCCACCGTGAAGACCCCATCAGCGATGAAGTCCAGGGTAATCTGGTGAAGCAGGGTATGCTCGGTGGCGTCCTGCATGCTGATGATGGCCCCGCCGGAGCCTTTTGCTTCAGGCAGCGGAATGATGGAGACGAGCATCGCCTTTCCCGTGTCGTTACTACTGGTGCACACTAGGACAGGATGGTTGACAATCACATGGCCCTTGGCTATCGGCTCGCACAGCTCCGCCAGGGAGGAGAACTGAACCTTGGAGCAGAAGATCTCCTCGATGGTGAGCCCGACGAGTTCTTCGGCTGGGACGCCGATCATCTGCCCGGCCTTGTCGTTGACCGATGTTATGCGCCAGTCGCGGTCTACCTGAAATATCGCCGCCTTTACCGAGGGTTTTGGTGTGTTTTCCGGGGAGCTCATGATGTCTGTATACGTGGTTGCTGCCGAATTTTTTTGATATGGTTGCCTGACGATTCAGATATAACCGGCAATATCGATCAGGGCAAGGTATCTATGGGCGCACGGGATCGCGAACATGGCTTATTTATTCCGAATTTTGCCGGGCCCATTTCAAACGAGACAGGATAATGTTTAGAAACATCGGAAATTATACTTTACAGGAAGCAATGTCTCAAAGAGAATCTACCCGGAGCGGGTGAAAATGATCCGGAGATTTCATGGAAAATTGATCAATATTATGCGCTACATTGATGAGTAAAGCTTGCAATTTGACAATGCGGAAGTTATAAAATAACCTATTTTCTGAATGAATTGTCATTCAGGGAAAGGGGCAACGGCATGTGGTATACAGGTACAAAGGTTTATACCTTATTCACCATATTAAGGGAGAAGTAGAATGAACATCAAAGAACTGGAAAAGCTTCGGAATGAGGGTGTGGACAGCCTCCCCTCTGAAGAGCGGCGAACGTTCCTCAAGGCCGGACTGGCAATTACCGGCGTATTTCTTGGCGGAAAGGTTCTGTCGCTGACAGCAGCAAAGGATGCGCACGCAGCCATCGGTCTTCCGCCAAAGACCAGCGGCTTTCCGTACAAGCCGCATTATTCCATGGTCATCCGCCAGAATCGGTGTGTTGACTGTGAACGCTGCAAGGAAGCCTGCGCCAAGACCAACGACGTACCCTCCTACGGGTACCGGACCACGATTCTGGAACAGCTGCGTATTGTCGGCCCGGCAGAAACAGAGACCATTTTCATGCCTGTGCTCTGTAATCACTGCAACCGGCCACCCTGTGTCCGGGTCTGTCCCACCAGGGCTACCTACAAGGACAAGAAAACCGGCATTGTCATGATGGACTACAAAAAATGTATCGGCTGTAAGACCTGTATGGCCGCCTGTCCCTACAATGCCAGGTATTTCAAGGAAGAAAACCGCGCCATCGATAAATGTAACTTCTGTTATGATACCCGCCTCTCCAAGGGCATGAAGGATACCGCCTGTGTGGCTGCCTGTCCGGCAGATGTCCGCGTGTTTGGCGATCTCAGTGATCCGGAAAGTGAAGTGTACAAACTGGTTCACAAGCCGGACCGGCTGGTATGGGTTCTGCGCCCCGAAACAGGCGCCCTGCCCAATGTCTATTACATGAATGACTGATATCTGTCCGGGATGGTTGATTCTGTACAATGAATTTTGAAGTCCGGTTCTCTGTCAAGGGCAGAACCGGACCTTCATGAAAAATCTGGGAGAGGATAACAATGAAGTTGCAAAAAAAGATTCTATATACCTTTGCGGTGGCTGCCTGTACCGGCCTGATCTACGCTGCCGGCAGTCAGGCCAGCTCCGAAGCCGAGAGTCAGACTGCGGACAGCTACGGTCCCACTGTCATCGTGTCGAAAAAGCCTGTGAAGATGATGTTCAGTCACAAGTACCATGCGATCAGCCTGGGACTGGACTGCAACACCTGTCACCCTGACATCTTCGAGAAAAAGAAGGGCTGGGCCGAAAGCCAGGAAGATTATAACATGGAAGGCCTCGACGAAGGTAAGTACTGCGGGACCTGCCATAACGGTGACGATGCGTTTGCCACCAACGACGAGGCATCCTGCACCCAGTGTCATGGTGAAATGAATCCGCCCAAGACCATTATCTTCGACAAGCCTGTGAAGGCAGTGGTTTTTGACCATCAGATGCATGTCGACATGGACCTGGGCTGTTCATCCTGCCATAACAAGGTGTTCAAGATGCAGCTCGGTGCGGCCGAGGAACATCCTGAAAAGTTCGTTATGCAGGCCCTCTATGAAGGCAAGTACTGTGGAGCCTGCCACAACGGCGATGATGCCTTTGCCTCGGATACCAAGTGCACCACCTGCCATATCGGCGTCATCGGTTTTGAACGCCTGATGAGCGGTGGCAAGGGAGAGAAGAAGGAACATGGAGGCGGACACTGAGCCATCCTGTTCCCTGGTCGCTTTGAAAGGCCGGTGGATCTGCTTTAAAGCATAGCACACAGTACCTGCCACTCGCCTCATCTTTCGGGGCAGGACCGTTCCGGTCCTGCCCCGATTTGTAGTTTGCCCGGCATGGCGGGCAAACCCAGCCTGCGGAACGCAGGCGTCACCCTGACCAGGGGGAAGACAATCCGAGTCGTAAGGGCGTTGCTGGTAACGGCAGGGTCTGAAGGAAGCGATAGGAGGTGAGCGGCACATAGCGCAAGCGAACCTGATTCGGCGTATCAGGAGGGTAAGCGTCCTAAATAGCGCGAAGCCCGATACCTGGTCAGTCCTGATACGTGATTGAGGATGCGGTCGCTCACAGGGAGTTCGCCTTAACCGGGGAAGCCTTGCACTGTTTCCGCATTAAGCGGAAAAAGAGAAGCACAAGGAGAAATCCAAGGCGGATCGAAGCGGTGTGAGGTGGCAGATGATTCCGTAGTAGTGATGAAATTCCGGCCTGTGAAGCCTGGTAACAGTGTGGAGGATAAAACCGGGATGACCCAACGGCCTGGTTCGTTGGGGGCAGTTATGAGCCAAAAGCCATATCTGTTGCGAAGGGATGAAGTTTATTTGAAGGTTTTCCGGAATCTATGGACACCTGGCAGTCTGAACACAAGCCGTCCGACGGGACGGGGCACGCTATCGGCGGTATGCCGTGACAGGTCCTCTGCCGATTTTGGCCGTTCACCGGAGTAGATGGGAGTGTTGATCGTATATTGCCCATGAGGATAGAAAGCGGTCGCGCCCATTGAAGAACCGAAGTCTCCAGGTGGAAATAGAGGAAGGGAAACGCAGGACAGGAGCATGGTTGACGTCTGGTACAGCCTATATGATCGAATGCTGAGCCGGGAGAACCTGGTCAAAGCATTCTACAAGGTGAAATCCTCGAAAGGAGCTGCCGGAATAGACGGCCAGTCCATCGATGATTTTGCCGGATCACTTGCGACCAATATCGATCATCTCCTGACGGAACTGCAGGACAAGAGCTACCAGCCGCTGGCCGCGCGACGGGTGGAGATCCCGAAGCCGAACGGCGGGAAACGGCTACTCGGCATACCTGCAGTCCGTGACCGTGTGGTACAGCAGGCCCTGCTGGATATACTTCAACCAATATTTGACCGCGATTTCCATCCGTCGAGCTACGGCTACCGTCCTGGTCGGAGTTGTCACCAGGCAATCAGCAAAGCCACGATGTTCATCCGGACGTACGAGCGGAAATGGGTAGTGGACATGGATCTGTCGAAATGCTTCGACACGTTGAACCATGACCTGATCCTTGCCTCGTTCCGTCGCCGGGTCAGCGATGGAAGTATTCTTGGTCTGCTGGAGAAGTTTTTGAAAAGCGGTGTTCTGACAGGAGATGGTTGGCAGGCCAGCGAGGTCGGCAGTCCGCAGGGCGGAGTTATCAGCCCGTTGATTGCCAACGTATACCTTGATTCCTTCGATCAGTTTATGAAGAATCGTGGCCACCGCATCGTCCGCTATGCGGACGACATCCTGATCCTGTGCCAGTCAAAGAGCGCAGCCGAAAATGCACTGAACCAGGCCAGTCGTTATCTTGAAGAAGAACTGCTGTTGACCGTCAACCAGGAAAAGACCCATATAAGCCACAGCCTCAAAGGGATTAAATTTCTTGGAGTTTGTATCCACTCCGTGATGACCCGAATACAGCGAGGCAAGGTGAGGGCCTTCAAGGCGAAGGTCAAGGCGATGACCCGGCGTAACTCCCCGGTGAATCTTGAGAAGGTGATAGCCGACCTCAACCGGTTGCTGAGGGGTTTTGCCAACTACTTTCGGATAGCGAACTGCAAGGGTGAGTTTTCTCGGCTGATGGGGTGGATCAGAAGGCGGCTGCGTGCTGTTCAGTTGAAGCTGTGGAAAAAGCCGCGCAGGCTACACCGCAGACTGAGACAGCTGGGCTATAGAGGAGAGTTCAAAAGTATCAAGATGAACTCCTGGGCCAATGCAGCAAGTCCACTGAGCCATTATGCCCTTCCCAACAGCTGCCTGCATGGGGAAATGGGGCTCTTTGACCTCGCATCTGTACAGACCGGAATTTCTGTTTCAGTATGAAGGAAAATAAACAGGAGCCGTATACGAGGCCCGTACGTACGGTTCTGTGAGAGGGATGAGGCAAGCTTAATTACCTTGCCTCACCCTACTCGATTTGTACCTGTCACCCCCTCTTGTACCTTTTCTTCCCCTCCCAACCTTCAGCTTATTGCCATTTTCCCTTGACCTCCATCGCACTGCCACCACCTCCCGACTCCAGGGCTCATTGTGCGTCCCCAGTAATCACTGGCTGCAATATTTAATTGGAAAAGGAATTTTTTCCTCACCATTATCATGGGTTAGGGCATCGGTGATTCCAGGATTCACTATGCTTGAAGTTGCTGTAAACAGCTCTCTTCACCCGTTCAGTGATTTGTTCCGGATTAATTTTTTTCCAATGGGCGCATTTTGCGCCACCAGTTCGGTGTGGTTTTTTAACTGTATGAAATAACGATATTATTAATCCTGGTTGCAGGGTGGGGCCTGGCGGCTTCCTGGAACTGCCTCGTTCAGAGACTTGGACCTGGATCACGGACGGACAGGATGGTATCTCTCTGAAAACATAGTTATTACAGGATGTTGCCGGTTTGCGTCCCGGTTGAAGCCTGATTGGGCTATGGGCGCATTTTGCGCCATGCTTCTGTGGGCGGCAGGGCGTAAAACGCGCCATGAGAGAAGGTTATTTGTATGGTTTTGCTTCCTCTGATCCCGGGAAGTTTCTTTTTGTATGTCATTTTACTCCTTTTATATTCGATAGTTATCCTTGGTGTCCCCTGTTTGTCAACCACTTTGTCCCGGGGTGGCACATCCCTTGCGATAGAAGGGGCAAACGAGAAAAGTACCACCTGGCTGAAAGACGAGAAAGGAGATCATCATGAGTATCCTGAGCAACTTCCTGACAGAGCATAAGACACACCGGGCAAACCTGTTCATCGGTAAGCGGATGTCCAGGGTGGTTTCCAGAGTGAGCGAGATATTCTGGTTCAGCCTGTCCTTCTTCCTGTTCCTTATCCTGGGACCGTTTTCGGCCATAGCCGTTATCGCCGGTCTCTGGAACCTGGCGGGGGAACATCGGGACAAGATGGTTGAGCCGGCAAGTGTTTAGAGGGTTTTAGGGATTCGAAGGAAATCTTCGGGGTAACAAACAAATCAAGGAGGAAAAAATGGCAAACAACTTTTCAATCACTGCGACAATGGAGCCGGAGGTAGCGCGGCCTGGTATCAACGTGCTTGCTGCCCTGTTCGGACTGATGCTGTTCACCGGCATAGGCGTTGGCGTGTACGGGTTCTTTGTCGGCCACGAGCATGTGTACAACAACACCCGTGAAGTCCCATGGGGGTTGCTGATCTCCACCTACGCGTTCTTCGCCATCACCTCAACCGGCCTGTGCCTGCTGGCGGCGATCAGCCACATCTTTGGCGGCAACCGGATCGCACCGCTGGCCAACAGGATGGTCTGGCTGTCGCTGGTGACCATCATCAGCGGCTTCACGGTCATCGGCATGGAGATCGAGAATCCCTGGCGGATGGCGATCTGGAACGTTATCTCGCCCAACCCGACATCGAATATCTGGTGGATGGGAACCCTGTACGGCATGGCGGTGGGCTTTGTCCTGATCGAGTTCTGGCTGATTCTGACCAGGAATTTCAAGACTGCCATTGCCGTTGGTATCCTGGGGGCCTTTGCTGAGATGGCTGCAAACAGCTGCCTGGGCGGTGTCTTCGCCACTTTGCCCAACCATCCGTTCTGGTACGGTGCCCAGCTGCCCGTCTACTTCCTGAGCTGCGCTTTCCTCTCCGGTGCTGCAGCAACGGTTATCTTCACCCATTACGCCTATGTCATCCGCCGCAAAGAAATCGACGAGACGGCCTTTTTCGGGATCCAGGCTGCGGCCAAGGTCCTGCTGCTCATGCTTGTCCTGGTCAGCGTCGCCACCTTCTGGAAGATGGTTTCCTTCTATGTCGGTGGCCAGGAACTGGGTCGGGCCTCGGCCGATGCCCTGATGTCTGGTCCGCTGTCCACCAACTTCTGGCTCTTTGAGCTCGGCATTGGCCTGGTTGCTCCGGCCCTGCTGCTGGCCCTGACCCGGCTTCGGAGCGTGGCTGCCATGTCCACCGCCGCGCTGATGGCCCTGGTCGGCATGTTCGTCTCCCGTATGGACATGGTCATCGCCGGACAGATCGTGCCCCAGTTTGCCGGTATCGATGCCAACCTGCCGCAGTACATGAATTACTCACCTTCCGGCTACGAGTGGCTGGTGGCCTTCGCCGGCATCGGACTCACCGGCATGGCCTTCCTGATGGGCGAGCGCTACTTCGGCAAGATCTTTGCGGCAGCCAAGCATTAAGCAAACGGGAATCAACGCGAACTCGCAGGGAAGGAGGCAGGACTCCTTCCCTGTAACTCCTGCCAGAAGAGGATTGAGATGGTTGACGAAAAGAAAGCAATTTTCACCATAGGCGTGGCTGCTCAGATGCTCGATGTCCATCCCAGGACACTTCGAATCTACGAGCAGGAAGGACTGGTTAAGCCCATGCGCAAGGGAAAATGGCGCTACTATACCTTAAACGACATCAAGTGGATCGAATGCCTGCGGGAAATGATTCACGAACATGGCATATCCATCGCGGCTATCAAAAAACTGCTCCAGTATACACCCTGCTGGAACATAGCCGAGTGTTCCTTTGAAAAACGCAAGCAGTGCACCGCGTTCATGGCCAACGGCCTGGTGCCGCGCAAGATCGAGCATGCCAAACCGCGCAAGGTGGAGCGGCTCGACCGCAACGTCGCCTGACCGGGCAATCCTCTTTTACTTCCCTTCCTTCCTGCCAGGACAGCTTTCCTGGGCCCCGGCCCCGGAAAGCTGTCTTTTTTTGTTGTCCCGTTTCCAACAGCCGATTGAATGATTCGCCGGACTGCAGTATATAAGATCATCTGGTGCCTGCTGCATTACCAGGGAATCAGCCAGGCCGGCCGTGATTGCCGGGCTGGCTGCATGGTGGTTGTCGTCGTGGCCTGAGTATCCGTTTGTCGCAGGCTGATTTTTTTTAACATCACATGCCGCTCTTTCGGCCTGGAAATAAAAAATATCCCATGAAAGTACCAGTTCGCCCGTTGCTGTTCTGTGTGGCCCTCTCTCTGCTGTCCGCCGGCAGTGGTCTATCCGCCGACCCATCCCCTGCACCCGCTGTGGAACACAATGTCAAGCAGCTCATGGAAACTGACAGTTGCCCGGGCTGTGACCTGCAGGGTGCCAGGCTCAACCGGCTGGACCTGTCCGGAGCCAACCTGGAGGGTGCCAATCTCCAGGGGGCGCAGCTCTATCTCGCCAATCTCTCGGGGGCTAACCTGCGGGGCGCCAATCTCCGTGATGCCGGCCTTGGCGGTGCCGATCTTGCCGGTGCCGACCTGACCGATGCCGATCTGACCGGGGCGGTTCTTGAAGGCGCATATCTCAAGGGCGCCCGGCTGGACGAGGCGGTTGTCGATCGTCCGGCAACCGATATGCCGAAGGTGGCGAAGACAGGTGGGGATGCCGGTGGTACCAGCGTTGTCAGCAGCCAGCCGGCCAGGGAGGCATCCTTCCGGAAACCGGCTCAGCAGGCGCCCGTGCACAGGTCCGCCAGGGTGACCGAGTCTGCCCCGACGTCGGCATCTGCCGAGTCGCCACAGGCGCAGATGACCGGCAGCGGCCCGGATTCAGGGGAAATGGTGTACACTGTGGAAACTCCTGACGAGGCGGCGGTCAAGCGCCAGGAGATGGTGCGCAAACTGCTCGATACCAATCGTTGCCTGGAATGCGACCTGGCCGGGGCTGATCTTGAGGGTAAGGACCTGGAAGGCGCCGATCTGGAGCGGGCCAACCTGGCCGGGGCCAATCTTTCCGGCGCCGATCTGAGCGAGGCCATCCTCCGCGGTGCCGATTTGAGCGGGGCCAATCTCAGAAACGCCGATCTGCGTGAGGCTGATCTGTATATGGCCGATCTTCGCGGGGCTGATCTGACCGGGGCCAGACTCAAAAAGGCACTGGTGGATTCGGCCGAGTTTTCCGGTGCCATCGGCGTGAACCTGGATGGGGCGATCCAGGCGGACTGAGGGTAACTCGTCACAACCACCCCATCTTTACGCGGTCGCGTCTGCCCGCATAGAGGGTGACACCGCTACGCTGTTATAGCGGTCAGCCACGACTGCACAGCGAAGCGACCGGAGGGAGACCGCGAATCTGGGGCGCCTGAGACGAGTTACATTTTTTTCCTTGAAATGTCGGCCTAGTGCGTACCCTGTGACCAGATACGACTGAGGGTGGTGTTTCAGGCCTGTTGTTGAAATATCCTTGACAAAAAGGCGTATATTCGATATACGATAGAATTCCTTGCATAAAAATAGATATTCCGTTTGATATACGAAGGAGCTTTCCATGGCTAATCACAAGTCTGCAGAAAAAAGAAACAGACAGTCCCAGGTCCGCCGGATGCGGAACCGCATGAACAAATCCAAGATGAAGACCGTGGTCCGCAGGGTTGAAGAGGCGCTGATGGCCGGTTCTGAAGAGCAGGCCCGCGAGGCCCTGCAGAAGGCCATTCCCGTGATTCAGAAGACCGCCGTAAAGGGCTCTATCCACAAGAAGACGGCTTCCCGCAAAATTTCCCGTCTGACCCGGCGGGTCAATCGGATGCAGCCGCTTGCCTGAACCAGGCTGCGTTATCGCCTTGATTGATCATTAGGGAAAAAGCCATGGAAGACTCCTCTTCCATGGCTTTTTCTGTTTCCAGGGTTCTCTTGAGCCGCAATGTACCTGAGAATGTCCATGTATTTTCCTGACCAGGAAACCTTTGCAGGGATGATCGGTTCGTCCGGTCTCATTCCCATCTACCGCACCATAATCACCGATCTGGATACGCCTCTGACCATCTTTGCCAAGGTGGCCGGCCAGCGGCGCCATGCCTTTCTCTTCGAGTCCATGGAAGGCGGTGAGAAGTGGGGGCGGTATTCCTTTATCGGTCTGGATCCGTTGGTTGTTTTCGAAAGCACAGGGGATACGGTCACCCTGACCCGTCCGGACCGGGGCCAGGAGTGTGAAGTCCGCACAGGGTGCAATCCCCTGGCCGAACTGCGGAACCTGCTGACATCCTTTCGGCCCAGCAACGCCCCGGGATTGCCGCGTTTTTACGGTGGCGCGGTGGGCTTCCTCGGCTACGACATGGTCCGCTTCATCGAGGAGCTGCCCGATTCCCACCCCCGTCTCGATCTGCCCGATTCCTCGTTCATGGTCCCGCGGCTGGTGCTGATTCACGACAGTGTGGAACAAACTCTGACCGTGGTCTGCAACGTGGAAGCGGACGAAGCGTCCTCCCCGGAAGAACTCCATGCCCGGGGCTGTGCCCGCATCGACGAGATCATCTCGCTCATCCGTCAGCCCCTGCCCGAGTCGATCTGTGACTTCAGCCCGGCCACCACCAGACACGAGTTCACTTCCAATATGGAGCAGGCGGATTTCGAGGCCATGGTGGAGCGGGCCCGGGAGTACATCCTGGCCGGGGATATCATCCAGGTGGTACTGTCCCAGCGTTTCCACACCACCACCAGCCTGGACCCCTTTCTTCTCTATCGCTCCCTGCGGCACATCAACCCGAGCCCCTATCTCTTTTTTGTCCGCCAGGGCGACGTGGTTCTGATCGGCTCCTCTCCGGAGATCCTGGTTCGGCTGGAGGATGGCGACATCGAACTGCGGCCCATCGCCGGGACCAGGAAACGGGGCCGGACCGAGGAGGAAGACCGGGCCCTGGAAAAGGAACTGCTGGCCGATCCGAAGGAACGGGCCGAGCACCTGATGCTTGTGGATCTCGGCCGCAACGACGTGGGCCGGGTGGCCAGGTCCGGCTCGGTGACCGTGCGGGATCTCCTGGTCATCGAGCGGTACAGCCACGTGATGCATATCGTCTCCGGGGTCCACGGCGAGTTGGCCGAGGACAAAGATCAGTTCGATGTCCTGGAAGCCTGCTTCCCGGCCGGCACGGTGAGCGGCGCTCCCAAGATCCGGGCCATGGAAATCATCGACGAGCTGGAGGTGGAACGGCGCGGACCCTATGCCGGTGCGGTCGGCTATTTCGGTTTTTCGGGCAACATGGATTTCTGCATCACCATCCGCACCTTTGTCATGCACGGCCAGGACCTCTGGATCCAGGCCGGGGCCGGTATCGTGGCCGACTCCGATCCTACCAGTGAATACGAAGAGACCATCAACAAGGCCAAGGGCCTTCGCCGGGCCGTGGAACTGGCTGAAAAGGGCTGGTAGGATAGTGGGGGATCGTCCGGGCATCCCGCCGTCTGGCGCCGGTCCGGTCGGTCATGCCGGGTATCCACAGACCAAGCGCCCTGTCTCCACATCCGGTTTCCGGTCCGTGGGCAGGGAAACCATTGCGCACACAGGTAGATCACATGTCCTGTAAGATCGTTATCATCGATAACTACGATTCATTCACCTTCAATATCGTCCAGACCCTGGCTACCAGACCTCCCCACGGGGACGGCTCCTGGCAGCCACCCGAGATCCAGGTTTTTCGCAACGACAAGATCGACCTGGCGGGCATCGAGGCCCTGGGGCCCGACCGGCTGCTGATCTCCCCGGGCCCCTGTACGCCGGCCGAAGCGGGTATCTCCATCGAGGCCATCAAACATTTTGCCGGCCGGATACCGATTCTCGGCGTCTGCCTGGGACACCAGTCCATCGGCGAGGCCTTCGGTGGCCGCGTGATCCGGGCCGGCCGGGTCATGCACGGGAAAACCAGTCCGATCAGCCATGACGGGCGTGGAGTCTTCACCGGGCTGGACAACCCCTTTGACGGCATGCGCTACCACTCCCTGGTGGTGGAGGAGGAATCGCTGCCCGACTGCCTGGAGGCCACCGCTCACACCGACCAGGGCGAGCTCATGGGGATTCGTCACCGGGATTTGCCCATCGAGGGGGTGCAGTTCCATCCCGAGTCGATCATGACCGGGGTCGGTATTATCTTGCTGCACAATTTCCTCCGTCCCGATTACGAGTCTTTGCTGCGGAGCTGATCCGCAGGGAGAGGAGTGGCTCGTACCGCATCTGTCCGGCACCGGATGGAACGAAGATAAGGAACTGACAGAACAGGATACAGAGAAAGATGATCAGAGAAGCCATAGCACAGGTTGTCACCGGAAAGGATCTCGACGAACAGCAGATGGTCGAGGTCATGAACGAGATTATGGGCGGCGAGGCCACCGAGGCCCAGATCGGTGCCTTTATCACCGCTCTGCGGATGAAGGGTGAGACCATCGATGAGATCGTCGGTGCGGTCAGGGTCATGCGGGAAAAGGCCACCTTTGTTGATACCGGGATCGATACCACCACCCAGACCCTGATGGATATTGTCGGTACCGGCGGTGATGGGTCCGGCACCTTCAATGTCTCCACCACCACGGCTTTTGTGGTCGCGGCCGCCGGTATTCCGGTGGCCAAGCACGGCAACCGCGCCATTTCATCCAGCTGCGGCAGCGCGGACGTGCTCGAGGCCCTGGGGGTGGACCTGAGCATGCCGGCCGAGCGGGTGGGACAGTGCGTCCGCGAGGTGGGGATCGGTTTCCTGTTCGCTCCCATGCTGCACGGGGCCATGAAATATGCCATCGGCCCGCGGCGGGAGATCGGTATCCGGACGATTTTCAATATCCTCGGACCGATGACCAACCCGGCCGGGGCCAACGTTCAGCTCACCGGGGTCTTTGACCGCGAACTTACCGAGGTCCTGGCCCGGGTCTTGGCCCGGCTGGGCATGAAACGGACCCTGGTGGTCTGGGGCGAGGGCAACATGGACGAGATGACGGTCACCGGCACCTCTTACGTGGCCGATGCCCGTGACGGCGAGGTGACCACCTATACGGTGGAGCCCGAGGATGTGGGGCTTGACCGCCACTCCGTGGACGATATCCGCGGCGGGGCGACCGTGGAGGAATCCGCCGACCAGGTGCGCCTGGTCCTGGACGGAACCCCCGGGGCCCGGCTGGACATGGTCCTGCTGAACTCCGGGGCCGCGCTCATGGCCGCCGGGCGGGCGGATGACCTGGAGGCCGGGGTCCGGCTGGCAAGAGAGGTCATCTCCTCGGGAGCTGCCCGGGAAAAACTGGACCGACTGGTCGCCTTCTGTCAGGATCAGGTGAAACGATGATTCTTGATACCATTACCGAGAGAAAGCGGGAGGAAGTGGCCAAGCTTCGCCGCACCGGTATCCGGGGGCCGGAGAGCGAGATCGATCCGCCCCGTGGCTTCATGCGGGCCCTGGTGGAATTTGACGGGGTGGCGGTGATTGCCGAGGCCAAGAAGGCCTCGCCCTCCAAGGGGGTGATCCAGCCTGATTTTGATCCGGTACGCATTGCCCGCAACTACCAGGCCGGCGGGGCCCAGGCCATGTCGGTGCTCACCGACCGGGATTTTTTCCAGGGCGATATCAGCTATATCCCCCTGGTCCGGGAAACCGTGGACCTGCCTGTTCTGCGCAAGGAATTCATCATCGATCCCCTGCAGATCGAGGAGGCTGTCGCCTATGGCGCCGATGCGATCCTCCTCATCGCCGCCATTCTCGATGTTACCCAGCTGCGGGATTTCCGGCAGATGGCCGAAGAATACGGTATGGACGTCCTGGTGGAGGTCCATGACGAGAAGGAACTGGAGGCGGCCCTGCAAGCAGGGAGTCGGCTTGTCGGTATCAACAACCGCAATCTCAACGATTTTTCCGTGGACCTGCAGACCACCTTCCGTCTCCAGCGGTTGATCCCCGACCATATTCCCGTGGTCAGCGAGTCGGGGATTTCCACCCTCGAGGACATGATGCTCCTGCGCGAGGCAGGTATAACCGCCGCCCTGATCGGCGAGAGCCTCATGCGCAGTGCGGACCAGACCCTCCTGCGACAGTTTCTGGAGTCATCAGTCTCATGAATGCGCGAATCAGAGTGAAGATGTGCGGTATCACCCGGATTGAAGATGCCACCGCCGCGGTGGAGGCCGGGGTGGATGCCCTGGGCTTTATCTTTTTTGAGAAAAGTCCCCGGTTCATCGATCCGGAGGAGGCCCGGCTCATCATCGAAGCCCTGCCACCCTTTGTCGATGTGGTCGGCGTTTTTGTGGACAAGAAGCGTAACGAAGTCGAGGAGATCATCGATTACTGCCGCCTCAACTACGCCCAGCTCCACGGCACGGAATCACCCAAGTACTGTGAGCGGTTGGCCCGTTTTGCCGCCCCGTGCCAGATCCTCAAGGTGCTTCGGGTGGGGCCCGGCGACGGACTGAGCGTGGCCGACATCACTCCGTACAACCCGCATGTGCGCGGTTTTCTGCTCGATACCTTTCATAAATCCCAGCTGGGCGGAACCGGTAAAAGTTTTGACTGGTCCCGGATCAACCAGCTCAAGCTCCAGCGGCCCTTCATCCTCGCCGGTGGCCTGACGCTTGATAACATCGCCGCCGCCATTTCCGCTGTTCAGCCCTACGGGGTGGATATCAATTCAGGGGTGGAGGAGCGTCCGGGGTGCAAGGACCACGAACTGGTCCGCAAGATGATGCAGGCCATCCGCACACTGGAAGTAAACGCCGGAAAGTGAGCAGGGGGGCTGATGTTCCTGCCTCTTATTTGGCAACCACAAAGGCGTCCGGATAACCGTTTTGCTCCAGCAGCTTTTCTTCCTTCCTGGCCCTGGCCAGCGAGGTACCGCTGTAGAGCAGCACCCTGTACAGCCTGGTCCCCGCGGCTGGAAACTCCTGGATAACCACCCGCCATCCCTCCCCGGCAAAAAGACGGGCAATCTCCCGGGCCCGATTTTTCTGTTCAAACGACCCGATCTGAATATAGAACGTGCCGCTGTCAAACTTGCGGAGATTGGCCTTGGTGGCAGCCGCTGAGCGGGTATGGACCGTGGCCGGCGACATCTCGCCCATAGCGATGACCTCCACCCTGGCTATCCCGTTGCGCAACAGGCCGATCTCCTTTGCCGCCCGGTAGCTCAGGTCGATTATCCGGTTGCGGATGAACGGGCCCCGGTCGTTGATGCGGACCACGGTCTGTTTGCCGTTTTCCAGGTTTTTCACCAGGACGACGGTGTTCATGGGCAGGGTTTTGTGAGCGGCCGTGCGCTCATACATGTTGTACCGTTCGCCGTTGGCCGTGCTGCGGCCGTGGAATTTGCGCCCATACCAGGAGGCAATACCCACTTCCCGGTAGCCTTCGGCCGAGGGGAGAGGATAATACCTTTTGCCGTTGATCACATAGGGGCGCTGGGTAGCCTCTTGCCTGCCACCGGGGGCGGACGATCCGGAGGTCGGTGGAGGCTTCTGGCCGCAGCCGGTCAGCTGGAGGGTCACGAGCAGGATGAGGAGAGAGAGCGCTGTCTTCACCGGGAACCCTCGGCAGCAGGATTGGGGTCAAGGAGGTGGCGGAAACGATTGCGATAGAACAATCCCGCCTTACCCGTGGTATGCGGTGTATAGGGCACCAGCCCGGATCCCTTGCCCCGCACGTTGTCGAACCGGACGTCGTCCTCGTCCCGGATCCAGGAAAGACGAAGATCAAGAATTGGCCGGAATACCCGGATGACGCCATCCCGGTCCCGACCGATCACCATCTCTTCCCAGCGGCGCTGGGTAAAGCCTTTATACCATAGACCGTATCTTGGTATGCCTGTGATCCCATCGCGCATGGTGGGCTCAAGCTCCTCTTCGTCACTTTTCAGGTTGTGTTCAAGTATCTGTTCCACTTCACTGCTGGACTGCACGGTCAGCCGCTCCCATTCATCGTATTCATCCAGGTCACTGCGTAGCAGATGGGTGGTGGAATCGTTGAAGCTCCACTGGCCGTGGCAGACCTGACACGCCACCTGGCTACCGAATTCCCGGTGGGCCGGATGACTCATCTGCGGGACATCCAGTCTCGTGCCGCCATGGAGTGTGGTGAGCACCAGGGTGCCATTCTCAAATGAGAGGTTGGCGAGGCCTGTGGCGTTCTCGTCGGGCCGGTACTCATGACAGCTCCGGCAGGAGAGGGTGGTTGCCGGGTTCAGGTTCATCAACTCCGGACCACTGTGGCAGTCGAGGCAGGTCATGCCGGCCTGCTGGTGGATGTCTGGAGCAAGATCATGCTGTTCCACGCCATAGGGCCTGATAAAGGGTTCGGTGGTGGTGTAGGGCGTTCGGTATTCCCAGTTGAAATCATGCTCGAACTGGCCGTAGTAATCCGCTCCCACGTGGTTGGCGTAGTGGCAGCTCATGCACTGCTGGTCCGTGGGCCGCGGCAGCATGGCGTGGCGGATCATCTCTCCGCCGCTGTAGGCCACGTGACAGGCCCCGCAGCCGGTCCCATGCCGGGTATAGGCATACCCGTCGCCGCGGGAGTAGACGTGGCAGCGCAGACAGCGGCGGCGCAGCATGTCATCGGCCAGTTCCAGAGTGTCCTGCGGTGCCTCTGTAACAGGTATTTCCGTCAGATTATCCAGCGTGGTCTCGGCACCAAAATGGGTGCGGACCTTGTCGACAGCGTTTTTGAGCGTAAAGTGCGGGGAGGTATGGGCCGCCTGGATCTTCTCCATGTGGCAGGGTCCGCAGATTTCATCCATGAACTCCGGATGGGCCGGCCGGGCGACAAGTCCCTCATGGGCTTTTGCCTGCTCTCCTGAGCCATCCCGGCCCCTGTGGCAGGTCACGCATTCCAGTCCTTCATGAGCCCCGAGGGAGGCCTTGGGGTGACATCCCCGGCAGCCGGCGGGCTCTTCCTGGACCACAGGCGGCTTTTTCGGAGCATCAGGCCGCGGCGCCTCTCCCTTTTCTTCCCGACAGCCGCAGACGATGGCGGCCACGGCCATAAGAATGATGAATTTTCCCCTCATAATCTTGACACTCTACCATAAAACTGCTACATCAATAAACCTCAAATTCCGGCCCATCCAGGGCAGAAACCAGTACGCCGATATAGCTCAGTTTGGTAGAGCAACTGATTCGTAATCAGTAGGTCACCGGTTCAAGTCCGGTTATCGGCTCCAGTAAAATCAAGCACTTAGCGTTTAATCGTTAAGTGCTTTTTTGTTTTTATTGCCTCGGTTCTATGTCAGTTCTATGGCTGAGTAAAATCCGTTTTCTTTCGCATAGAGCTATATTCTTCACAAAATCTCTGCTGCTCCTCTGTAGCAATCTGCAGTGTCTGCTTTTTCAAAAATTGTCATGATTGAACGTTATGTTTATGGTTGATTACATTTCTGTAATTTTTGCTTGACATTATTTTACTGACAACATATATTTTGATAAAATGATTGAAAAAATTAATTTCTATCAATAGAAAAGGTAAATCATGACCATAAATCGAGATGAATTGTTGAAGGATGCTTATGCAAATATTGCAGTTTCGTTGCCATTGAGCCAAATTGCAAGGTTGCATAATTGTACGCCTCAGTATGTTAGCCAAGTCTGTAAAGGATATGGACTTTCGGTTGATAGGAAAAAAGGTATATTGACCGCTCCATTGTCCACAATAAAAAAAGTATTCCCGGTGAGGTAATAAAAATGAAAACACAAGAATCAGCAGTCACTTTTCAGGATTCCATAATACAAGACCATGATGAACGGCTTAAAGCAGTTATTATTGATGCATGTGAGGAAAAGGGTATTCCTGATGGTATCAGGAATGAAATTGTTGAAAATGGGCTTCATCGTTTTGTGATTGATAGTGATAATAATGTTAGGTCAATTTCAGTTTGGAATAACCTTGATGAATATGTCAGTAACTATAAAAAAGAATCTTTGGATAAAGGAAAGAAAGGGAAGAAATCTGCTATTGAACTTGCAAATGAACGGGAAGCAAAAAAGCAAGAGTTGTTTGATTTGCTTTGTTATTACGCTAAATGTGGAGACATGAAAAATTACCGTGCATGTAGAGCGGAGTATGCCAAACTGTAAGAATGACAATTGCAATAACAATGGCAAAGAAGAACACCAGAAAGCTGATAGGAAACAATGTTATCCCTTTAGATATTTGTCTTAAAAACAAAAGGTTGCTTGGAGGATGCAATGAAAAGACTAATAAAAAAAGAATAGTACAAAAAAACTATCAAAGCAATCATAAGAGGTAATTAGGATGAATAAGTTACCTTTCTGTAAATGTGGTTGTGGCAAGAGAGTTACTAAAGATGGTAATAAATTTATTCTTGGCCACAACAATAAAAAAGGCAATAAAGATTCATCGTCTAAAAACACCCATAGCAGATTTCAAGCAGGTAATAAGCATGGAAAAGGAAGACCTTGCGGAAGTAAAAATAAAGTGACGATTGCAGCCGAAAATCTTTTTGAAGAAGAGTCTGGAGCTATTGCAAGACAGGCTATTGAAATGGCACTAAATGGTCATCCTCAAATGATCAAGATGATCATGGAGAGAGTTGTACCGATCAAAAAATCCTCTCCTGTCAAACTTGAAGGAATGCCCATTGTTGATACTGTCAAAGCAGCAGGAGAAGCGGCAGAATTTATTCTTCAATCAATAGCCTCTGGGAAAATATCACCTCTTGATGGAGAGATATTATCAAGAGTATTGGACAAGAGGTTACATGCTTTGCAGATAACAGAAATTGAAAGAGAACTGAAGGCACTGAAAGAAAAACTTGCTGTATAAGAAAATGTGAACCCCTTTCCTCAGAATGATGGGGCGTGTCCCTTTCTTGTTGTTGATTTTTTCAATATTTAACAGCAACAAGTTTTACAGATACAATCGTATCACTGCCTATATGAAGTTTCATTTTCACGCTATATATGACGTTTTTAGACAAGCAAGATACATATTTTTCAGTCACACAGTTTATTGATTATGAACGTCAGTTATAAATTACTGTTCAAGAATCGGAAGTACATTCCAGCGAAATATTATTGGAGATTGACAGTGTCAACCGGAGTTAATGCATTACAGAGTGTCCTTGACAGAGTAAAGAAAAAGGCACCACTACAGGAAAGGAAAATATCCGTGGTGTATAGGAATGAAGATGGAACAGTAGATTATCCAGAGAATTGCAATGAAGGGGTAATCATTGTGCCCCGTCCTATGACAGAGGCACAATGGGAATTGCAAAATGCTGTTGATATTCAGAAGGGAAGATCGTCTCTGGCTTGATCTTCAACAAATTCTTCAAGCCAGAAGTAATACTCATCCGAGGGATTGACATCTTCTTGTTTATCCGTCCAGATCAAACAGGCAATCTTGTACAGAATCACATCCAAGAATAGACTCATTGTTCATCTCCAACGTATTTAACCAGTTAATTTTAACACAACTTAATTATTGCAAAGTAGGTGAGAGGAGTCAATAGGAACAAGAAGTGCTGCATAGTGGTACCTCGGCGGAACTTTTTTAATTTAAATCAATCGGGAAATTTAATTCTTGAATGATCAACATGCCCTCTTGTTCAGAAAAGCGAAGCAAGCAGTCTATCAAAAACAAGCAGCCGCTCGGCTGCGCGGTTTTTGTGTGTTATGCTTCTGAATACTCTTATGAACAAAGTGAATAAAAGATAATATGAAATATTGTCTGTGAGTATGCTAAGAAGCATAGCACTACTATAGTGCACAAATTTTGTGACAACTTTTGCATGTTTTGTGCACAAAAACTGTGCAAACTTTGCAGTGGGACGATTAAAAATCAAGTACTTACGCTTATTTCATGATACGCACACTTGATACTTCTTCTTTCGTTTGTTGCTCAGTGATGAAAGTAGCTTGATAAATTTCTTCATTTCAAGCCTCTTTATGCATGAACCAACTGTATTCCTGTGCATACCTAATTCTCTTTCTAAACTTTCTGCTGACCAGCCACATATACTGATACCGCCAAGTTCAGGTGTCTTTTTTGCTCTTGCCATAAATGCCAGCAGTACTTTTAGTTCATTGCCAGACAACTTGCCTTTGTCAAATATTAGGTCCATTGGTAAATTGTGCAAATAGGATATTGTAGCGTCCTGGTTGACACACTGATACAGTTCATAAATCCGATTCTCCTCAAATTTATAAAAGACTTTTAACCACTCCTCGTTCCCGTAAATCCTTCTGAACCATTTCTCGAATTTTTCATAACAGTACTTAAAGTCGGCTCCCATTTCACGCACGGAAATGTTAAGCGGCGGGAAGAATCTTGTCTTCTCTGAATCATCCACGTACTCAACAGTCAATTCCCCAAAGGCTTTGACAACCTTGATTACGTCGCGGGCCTGTGCGCTGAATTTGAATTTGATCTTCTGTGGGTGTTTTGGATCGTTAAGCCTCTTGACGTAGGCTGCCATTTTGCCGCTTACTCTAACTGATGTTTTGTCGTTCATCTCCCTGCCCTCTCTGTTGGCAATGTCTCTGAAAAAAATGAGCGGGCAGAGAGCCAGAGAGTTACTCCTTTTCGTCCCGTCGAACTATCCCGCTCAAGCTGTTTTCACTTATTTTCCAGCCACTGCTGTAAATCGCTCCGCAGATAAACAATCTTCCTCCCGATTGTCTTGTAAGGAGGGCCGCTCCCGTCACTTCTCATTTTTCGCATCATAGATTCTGAGATTCCCAGATACCGCCCGGCGTCAGATCCGTTCAAAGCGATCGGCTGGAGTTTACGGCGTACTTTCCTTATTCTTGGTTTTCGTGTCTTCATGGTTCTCCTCATCAGTTTAGAATTGAAATAAATATTTCATCTGTACGAAATACTAAGATGCAGAACTAAAATTGTCAACGTAAAAAATCATGTAACTTATTGAGTTTGTTGGCTTTTTTCGTTATTCCTTGACCGTGCTTTTTTTTCGTTCATCAATGCTCAAAATAATCGTATATGTGACAATTATCAGAGAAAATTAAATTTTGAATATCTTAATATGTGCAAATTGAATTGTTCAAAAAACGCATATATGAAACGTTTTTATGTGCTATCGGGCACTCAGAAAATGTGATTTTTTTTCACAGAGCACAAAAAAGCCCCGCATCCGTTCAGGACACAAGGCTCAATTCAGCTTGAAACTGTATGTACGATATGAGCTACACGGCCTCTCTGATCTTGATCACCTTCCCTTCCTTCCCAGTTAACAACTGCTTTAAACGATTATTCCACTTGCTCAGTGCGGCTGTCTTTTCCTGAAGATAATCATGCCTGTCATAAGTTGCAGATATACCCTGTTCTTTATGGTTCAACAGTCTTTCTGCAACAATTTTATTGATCCCTAATTTTGCTAAATTAGTTCTAACTGTTCTCCTCAGATCATGAGGCGTTGCTTTCTCAGTCCAGCCAAGTTTCAATATTATCTTCTGCATTCGATGAATAGGGCTGGTGTTTGTAAGAGGTTTTTGCTTTGATTTTCCTGGGAATACATAACGGCTTCCATCAGATTTCAATTTCATTTGCTTTATTATTTCAATCGCCATTTCATTCAACGGAACAACGTGTGTAAGATTATTTTTTGTTTTATCAGATGGTATCGTCCACAATGCATTTTGAATCTGAATTTCAGTCCACTCTGCAAGTCTAACCTCTCCCGGCCTTTGCCCAGTAGCGAGAATCATTTTTAATATCATTTCTCCAGGACTTGATCCAAGAGCATTCCAGAACTCGACTATTTCAGTATCTGACAGGATGCGCTCTCTTGGCTTTTCAGAAGTACGCTTCTTCATACCGTAAACAGGTGACAACTCTATCACATCCCGCTCCATAGCGTAGTTGAACATTTTAGACAAAAGAGCGTGTGTCCGGTTTGCCATTACAAGGCTGCCTCTGTCTGCTACATTGTCAATCACGGCAATTAAATCACGCCGTTTTACTTCTGACATTTTCAAGGATCCAATCACAGGCAGTATATTAACATTTAGTATGCGCTGATCTTCCTTCCAACTCTTCTTGTTGATCTTAGCGTATTTTTCTATGTACTCGACAGCGAACTCTTTGACTGTCGGTTCAAGCTGCCGTTGCCGTTTTTCGTCCTGCTTTTTACGCTCAATGTCAGTGCCCTGGTTTATTTCCGCCAGCAGAGCAGCAGCTTGTTTTCTTGCCTCAGCAATCGACATAGTTTCGATTCTGCCAAGTGTGCGAGTCAATGGCTTCCCCAGCGTCTTGCTCCACGCCTGAAACTGGAACGATTTCACCCCTGTTTTTGTCACTGACACTCTCAAGCCTGGTTGCTTTGAATCAAACACATATTTCCTCTTGGGTCCGGGTTCAAGCGCATTTAGCCGGCTCATGGTAAAGTTGAATTTTTCGCTCTTGTTCTTTCCCATCGTATCCTCCTCAGTTCTATGTCAGTTCTATGGGAGCCATAGAACTATTTGTCGTTCTATGAACGTCTGTGACAGGAGAGTATATAGTTCTATGGGAAAAATCAAGAAATAATACGCGATACAAGCGCATTCAACGCTATAAATCAGTTGCTCGTGCTCGTTACAAACTGATTCGTAATCAGTAGGTCAGCGGTTCAATTCCGCTTATCGGCTCCAGAAATATCAGCCACTTAGCCCAATGGGTTGAGTGGCTGTTTTTGTTTGGTTGGATGCCGGTTACAGGAAATGGCGCAAAGGTTCGTCTCCCTGTGAGGATCGAGGTCTGGATAATATTTTATCCATTTCCTGCAATCCTGGTTCGTCAAGCCGGTGAGGGTTCAGGGAGCGGTTGCTTGCCCATCTCAACCTCATGTGTGTGTATGGCTAACCTTCTTCTGTGACGAGGATTACCTTGACCGCCCCCAATATGCCCTGGGGACAGGACAGGATGACCATGGCCTTATCCATTGCCGGGCAGGGCTGCTGCGACCAGGTAGAACATCTGATCAGGCTGACACAATGGAGATAAGAAAACCAGGTCACGGCCGGTTTGGTACAGTGGAGACTGCAGATGATTTTTGGTAAGGTTCGGGTTCGGCAGTGGTAGAACCCGACATGCCGAAAATTCCAGCCCCCTGATTATGCTGGATTCCACCAGCGGCTAAGGGGCAGGCAGCAAATACGGAACAAAACGATGTCAAAGAACACAATGGGTGCCAAAATCTACCACTATCATGACGAGATGGAACGATGTGAAACTCCAACCTCCAGTTAAGAGCCATAATTTTTTAAAATTCAGCAGGAAAATGCAGGAAGAAAATCTGAAGGGAGAGCATGCAGCGCCGGTTTTGTCACCTGATGAATGCTTGCGGCAGGGAGCTGCCGCGGCCTGGCCGATTTGTCTTGGGTATTTCCCGGTTGGTCTGGCCTTTGGCGTTTTGGCGAGCCAGGCGGGGTTGCAGTGGTGGGCTGTCGCTCTGATGTCTATTCTGGTTTTTGCCGGCAGTTCTCAGTTTATTTGTGTGAGCATGCTGGTTTCGGGGGCTGCAGCCTGGTCAATAGTGTTGACCACTCTGGCGGTCAACCTGCGGCACGCGCTGATGAGTTCCGCGCTTGCCATATATTTGAAGAGGATCAGCCGCTGGTTCCTCACTTTTTTTGCCTATGGTATTACCGATGAGAGTTTTGCCCTCAACATGGCTCGGTTTCGTAGCGGTGATTGGGACAAGTGGCGGGCTCTTGTCGTGAACCAACTGGCCAATGCGGCATGGATCATTTCCACGGTAACAGGGACCCTGATCGGACAGTTTATACCAAAAGGAGCCTTTGGCATTGATTACGCGTTGCCGGGCATGTTTATCTGTCTCCTGGTTTTCCAGCTGCAGAACAGAATTTTTATCCTGACCGGCATATTGGCAGCCCTTATTTCCATTGTCTGGTATCTGTTTATTCCAGGTGATTCCTACATTATCGGCGCTTCGGTGAGTGCAGCTACTCTTGGTTTTTTCATAAAGCAGCAGGCAAGGAGAAGGCAATGAGTTTTTCCGACTATCTGCTGCTTTTTTTCTGCATGGGACTGGTTACCTATGTGCCACGCTGGCTGCCTCTTTTTTACCTGTCGCACAGGCGTCTGCCTCAGTGGCTGGTTGACTGGTTAAGTCTTATTCCGGTGGCAATTCTGAGTTCTTTGCTGGCCCCGATTTTACTGGCCGATACTGCAACCCGTAATCTGGATCTTGGCAAACCTGAATTGCTGGTCGCTGTCCCAACGCTTTTTTTTGCTCTGAAGACTAAAAGTCTGGGGGGGACCGTACTGGTGGGAATGGTGCTGTATTGGCTTGCGGGGATGCTTTTCGGGGTATCCTGTTTTGCCGGTTGATCCGGGTGGAAAAGGAAAATTTCGTTTTTCACTTGATGTTTTATATGGATGTGCCCGGAATTCGGTCTGAAAAGAACTTCTATATTTCCTCGGACGGGTTATGTCGTCGCAGGTAAAAGTCCTTGTGCCGGACAAAAAAAAACCCCGCCAAAAGCGGGGGTTTTCTTACTGCCTGTCGACTGGCGACGGGATCACAGAGCTACGACGTTCTCCGCAGCCGGACCCTTGGCACCATCAACAACGTCAAAGCTGACACGCTGACCTTCTTCCAGGCTTTTGAAACCCTGGGCCTGAATGGCGGAATGGTGGACAAATACGTCTTTGCCGCCATCCTGCTCGATAAAACCAAACCCCTTAGAATCATTAAACCATTTTACTGTTCCTTCAGCCATTTTGTAAACTCCTTACTACGCGGTTTCTTATTGAAACCATTTTTAAAAAACCGTGTTTCCGTTGGTGAAACCCGGCATGTGCAACCCGATTGTTCAGGTTGCGGTTCATTATTTTGATACGGCGCTTGAGCCGCGATCAAACTCGATTGCCCGCTCGGCGGGATTTATTTCTTCTCTTCCGGGGCGGAGCAAAGCACCGTTTGGTCGGTTTGGCCGCTGCGCCGATGTTGAATGCAGCCGATGCGCCGCAGTCAAAATCTTCCAAGGTCTCACGCGGAATTTTTTGGCCCAGGGTCCGTTCGATAACGTGGACCAGCCCGGAATCACCTGAGGTAACAAAGGTGAAGGCCTCGCCGCTCTTTTCGGCCCTGCCTGTACGGCCTGTACGATGGGTATAGGCTTCCGCCGTATCAGGAATGTCATAGTTGACCACATGGGAGATTCCGGAGACGTCGATACCCCTTGCGGCGATATCGGTGGCTACGAGGATGTTGTACTTGCCGGCCTTGAAGCCGTCCATAGCCTGTTTTCTCTGGTTCTGGGACATGTTGCCCTGCAGCGATGTGGCCTTGAAGCCGGCGTTCTGCAGCTGCCTGGCCAGGTTCTTTGCCTTGTGCTTGGTGCGGGTAAAGATCAGGGTCGTCGGCATGTCCTTATTTTCCAGGATATTCTTGAGCAGGGCGGTCTTGCGGCCCTGGGATACCTGGAAGAGTACGTGGCTGATGGTGGCAGCCGGTTTTTCATGGTCGACCTGGACCGTTACCTGGTTTGAGAGAATATTTTCCACCAGGTGCCGGATCGCGCCGGGCATGGTGGCGGAAAAGACCATGGATTGTCTCTTCTGGGGTACCTGTTTCAGAATCCGACGGATGTCGGGCAGAAAGCCTTTGTCAAACATCTGGTCGGCTTCGTCCAGGATGAGGATCTCGATATCGGAAAGGTCGATGGAGCGACCGTTGAGGTGGTCGAGCAGCCGTCCGGGACAGGCCACCACGATCTCCATGCCGCTTTCCAGTTTCTTTATCTGTCCGAACTTGCTGACGCCACCGTAGATGGTGCAGCTGCGCAGGCCGGTTCCCCTGGCCATTTCACCGATGTTCTCGTGAATCTGTTCTGCCAGTTCTCTGGTCGGAGTGAGGATCAGGGCCCGTACTTTTTTCCGCGGACCATCGAGCAACCGTTGCAGGGTCGGCAGGACAAAAGCTGCTGTCTTGCCGGTACCGGTCTGGGCAAGTCCCAGCAGGTCGTGGCCGCCAAGCAGGTGCGGTATGGCCTGCTGCTGGATGGCAGTGGGCTCTTTGTAGCCGCATTTCTCGATGGCTGTGGCGATGGCCGGGTGAAAATCAAATTGTTCGAATTGCATATAACTCCTTAGTCTGACTCTTGATAGAGTACTCTGGTCTCCTGACCGGGGATCCAAATTGACTGAGGAGCAACGGTCTGGGGATAGTTCTGTATTGTACGTTTACTGTTCTTTTATTCGTGGTTTGAAAAAAGAGAGATCACTGGGGATGCGCGGTGAAAAGCGATACGGCTTACCTGCGGCGTGAACCTTTTTTCTTCTGCATTTTGGCTTCGTTGCAGACCAGCCGCCGGTGTTTGTATTCCTTGCCGTTAAGATCTTCCATTGCCTTGTGGCCTTCGCTCCTGGTTTCCATTTCGACAAAACCAAAGCCTTTGGGCCGGCCCGAGAAATGGTCGATGATGAGCTTGGCGCTGACAACGTTTCCGTAGCCGCTGAATATGTCGGTGAGTTCGGTCTCGGTAATGTTGTAAGGTAGACTGCCGATAAACAGTTTCATGCTGGTTCTCCTTGGTAAGTGATCAGCAGAAACTTTATGGCATCCAGGGGATGGGAATCACGACCGGATTCCGGTGTGATGGAAAAGAAAATGCTTTTACTTAACTTGAAATGTTGAAGGCCACTATACAAGGTATTTCGGTTAATGCAATAAAATAACACACCACTGACGCATTAATCGCTATAGGCTACCTTGAAAAATTGCCTTTTCGTCCGATTTCTGCGTCACAGCAAAATGAAAAATGCTCACATATGACTAATATGCTGCGCTTTTTAATTTTCCTGTTCCTTGATCTCGAACGAAAATTCTTATTTTTCAAGGCACCCTTAATTTCAGTTTTCTACCATTTGCCGAAATCCACCCCGAATTCATCGGCAAGCTGGGACAGCTCCCGCAGCCTGGCCCGCTGGATGCCGGCGACCAGCTTTTCCACATCCGTGGATATGGCCCGGGAAACCAGGTCGAACCGGACTCCGAACACGTACTGCAGTCCCTTGGCATCGCGCAACCGGGAGACATGGCGGATGGTGCCATCCAGGCCGAGGATGGTCTCGCCGTTGGCCAGCACCTCCAGGTGCACCCGTTCATCCTCGCGGAGACTGGTGTTGCGCTCGGCCGGGTCATACAGGCACATCCCACTGACGCTCATGTCCATGGGCCGGGTGGTGAAAGTCTGGTTGTTTCGCTTGCGGGTGATCTGGACATCGAACTGCATGTCCTTTGGTATCTTGGCCCGGTACTCCCTGGCTCCCTCGACCAGACGGGCCACGGTGGGAAACGAACACCTGAGGACCGGCAACCCCTGGATCACGGTTTTTTCCACAAAAGAGAGGCACAGCTCGATGGCCATCCGGGAGGTGAGTATCCGCAGCAGCACTCGTGGGGTGGAGCAAATTAAAAAGTTGCCGATGGCCGGTTCCAGGGGGGTGATGATCACGTGGTCCAGGGCCTTGAGATACTCGCCTCGGGTGTAGTCCGATTCCAGTGGGGCTTCGTCCTTACCCTTCTGGACCTCGGATTCCGGCGGGTGATCGAGGATCCGGCAGAAAAAGAGCCGGGTCAGGGCCCCAAGTTCCACTTCAAGCAGGCTCTCGTCGTGCAGGGCACTTTCCAGATAGTTGGCAAGGGCCCCGGGCTCGACGATAATGTTGCCCTCTGCAATACCTGTGGCCACGCCGTTTTCGGTGTATTTTTCTTCCGGGAAATAGTTGCTCAGAATTTGTGTCAGCCTGGTAGTGTCTGTCATAAGTTTCTGGTCGCTGGCCAGTGCAATACTAGATTAGCAGAATCTCCGGATGCCGCTGTCCGGATGGTGTCGCAGGCATCCCCGGAGAGACCGGGGATGCCTTGTGGTACATGGCAGAGAAGGGATCATCGTACCCCTTTTCTCTTCAGTGTCCAACATTTCCGCCCAATGGAGAAGAGAAAAATTGCATCGGTTCTGTTTTATCTTGCCTTGTTTTGCAAGGCACCCTGTGGTGGCTCGCTGGACCGCTTGACGGCAGTGCTTTTTCCTTTGGGGAGCGAAGAGATTCTCTCCGGGTCGGAGCTGGGGCCTGTGGTGGCAGTGACAGGTTCAGGCGGCATTCTGCACCCAGATACGGGTTGATTAACAGGGGTTCTTCATCTATACTTGCCACAGGTGGCCAAGCCTTCTTTTTCCGGTGATGCTGCCTGGTTCCATGTCCCTGGATCGTTCAGTTCTGGAAAGGATCGCCTGACTGGCTGTTATTTTTTCCGGCTGCCCTGTGGCAGCCAGAGAGATCCCCGCCTTTTCAAGGATCCTAACGTTTTCTTTCAAGGGGGACCGCCATGCGCGATGTGATGACCGTCTGCTGTTACTGTGGCTGTGGTTGTGGGCTCTACCTCCATGTGAAAGACGGTCATGTGGTGGGCTCGTCCCCCAGCCGGAACCATCCGGTAACCCGCGGCAATCTCTGTGTCCGAGGCTGGCACGCCCATGGTTTCGTTCACTCTCCGGACCGTTTGACCCGCCCTCTTGTCCGCCGGCAGGGCAGGCTCGCACCCGCCTCCTGGGACGAGGCCCTCCAGGTTGCCGCTGACGGCCTGGCCCGGATCCGGCGAGAGCATGGCCCCGACGCCATCGGCATCCTCGCCTCGGCCAAGTGCACCAACGAGGAAAACTACCTGCTGCAGAAGTTCGCCCGGGCGGTGATCGGCACCAACAACATCGACCACTGTGCCCGGCTCTGACACGCGCCCACCGTGGCAGGTCTTGCCACCACTTTCGGCTCCGGAGCCATGACCAATTCCATCGAGGAAATCGGCCAGGCCCAGGCCATCCTCGTCTCCGGTTCCAATACCACCCGCACTCATCCTCAGGTGGCCCGCCGCATCTACGAAGCCGTGGACAACGGGGCCGAGCTCATCGTCATCGATCCCCGCCGCACCCGGATCGCCCGCCATGCCCATGTCCATCTCCAGATCCGGCCGGGAACCGATATCCCGGTGCTCAACGGCATGATGCGCTCCATCCTTGATGAGAACATGATCGATGACCTGTTCATCGATATGCGGACGGAAAACTACCTGGCCCTGCGCGACATGCTTCTCACAGTCGACCTGGACGAGGTGGCGGCCATCACCGGGGTGGAGCGTAAACTGATCGCCCGGGCCGCCCGGATGTATGCCCGGGCCCAGCGCTCGGTGATCTGCTACTGCCTCGGTGTGACCCAGCACGTGGCTGGAACCGGTAATGTCCAGTCCTTTGCCAACCTGGCCATGCTCACCGGCCACGTGGAGCAGGAGTTTACCGGCGTGGATCCGCTCCGCGGGCAGTCCAATGTCCAGGGTGCCTGCGACATGGGGGCCCTGCCCGGGGTCTTTCCCGGCTATCAGTCGGTGAGCGATCCGGAGGTGCGGGCCAGGTTTGCGGCGGTCTGGCAGGCCGAGGTGCCCGAAACCCCGGGCCGGACACTGCTCGACATGACCCATGGTCCTGCGGACAGGGAGCTTCATGGCAGTGAAACCATCCGGGCCATGTACATTACCGGCGAGAATCCACTGCTCAGCGATCCGGAGCTCAATACGGTCCGGCAGGCCATGCAGGCCCTGGATTTTCTGGTGGTGTCGGATCTGTTCCTTACCGAAACGGCACGGCTGGCCGACGTGGTTTTTCCGGCCGCCTCCTTCGCGGAAAAAAGCGGGACCATTACCAGTTCCGAGCGACGGGTGCAGCTGATGAACCGGGCCATTGCCCCGGTTGGCGACTGCTGGCCCGATTACCGTATTGTCGAGGCCCTGGCCAGCCGCATGGGCTATCCCATGGAGTACAGCTCGCCGGCCGAGATCATGGAAGAGATATGCATGCTGACCCCCATCTACGGCGGGATGTACCATGATCGGCTCCGTGGCACCTGGGGACTCCAGTGGCCCTGCACCGACCGGCAGCACGAGGGGACCAAGTTTCTGCACAAGTACAGCTTTACCCGCGGACGGGGGCATTTCGAGCCGGCCCGGCATGTGGCGCCGGCCGAGCTTCCCGACAGCCTTTATCCCTTTGCCCTGATCACCGGCCGATTCTACCACCAGTACCACACCGGGACCATGACCCGGCGAACACCGTTATTGGAGAGGGAAGGGGGGCAGCCGCTTCTTGAGATGCATCCCGAGGACGGAGTCCGGCTGGGGCTGCACAACGGCGACCGGGTGCGGGTTCGTTCGCGGCGCGGCCAAGCGGAATTTGTCGTCGAACTGACCGACCGGGTGGTCCCGACCCGGCTGTTCACCAGTTTTCATTTTTCCGAGGCTCCGGTCAACCGGGTGACCATCGCGGCCAGCGACCCCGTGGCCCGATGTCCGGAATACAAGATCTGCGCCGTTCAGGTCGAGAGGGTGTGATGGAGACACGTATACTGCATAAGGATCACCTGGTACCCCTGCTCCGCAGGCTTTCCAGGAACTACCGGCTGGTGGCGCCGGTCCGCAACGAGTATGGCGACACGCTCTACAGCGTGATCCATGACCTGGACAGCGCCCGGATCGACCTGGATCAGCAACCCCAGGGATCGCTCAAACCCTTTTTCTTTCCCCAGTCCGAAGTCCTCTGCCAGTATGCCCTGGACCGGAATCACGACGGCGGCCAGACCCGGTATGCCTTTTATCCCCAGCTGCCGGAAAACCGGCCGACGCTCTATTTCGGGGTCCGCTCCTGCGACATGATGGCGGTGATGTACATGGATCTCATCTTCTTCCAGTCGCGGGGCCAGGATATTTACTATGCGCGGCACCGGGAAAACGCGGTCTTCATCACCATCGGCTGCAACCATCCCTTTCCCAACTGTTTTTGCAACGCCACCCGCACCGGCCCCTTTCTCGAACACGGCTACGATCTGCAGCTCACCGACATAGGCGAGCAGTACTTTGTCGAAACCGGCCGGGCCCGCGGCCGGAAGATCGTCGAGGCCTGGTCCTGGTTCTTTTCCACGGCCGGTGAGCGGGAGCGGCGGGCCCAGTTTCAGGCCGCCCTGGAGGCCCGCGGCCTGTTCAGTTCCCTTGTCCATGTGGATCTGGCCATCAAGCTGCTGGAGGAAGGGGATGAGCCGACCGCGGTCTTTACCGAGCTCTCTCGCCGCTGTCAGGATTGCGGGGGATGCGCCTTCATCTGCCCCACCTGCACCTGTTTCAATATCCATGATCAACCCCGCACCGACGATTCCGGCGAACGGGTTCGGACCTGGGATGCCTGCACCTTTCGAGGATTTACCCGTATGTGCGGCGACCATAACCCGGTGGATGTGGAGACCCAGCGGGTTCGCAAGCGGTTTCTTCACAAGTTGCTCCATGACGTGCGCCACCACGGCCGGACCAGCTGCATGGGTTGCGGCCGGTGTGTGGGGATGTGCTTTGGCGGCGTGGACATGATCCGTTTTATCACCATGATGTGCCAGTACGAGGCAGCCCAGGAGACAGGGGAGTGAAACAGACAAACAGCACACCGCATAGGAAGAACAGGGAACGGGCCCGGCAGTTCGCCCAGATGTCTGACAACATCTATCTGCCCTGTCAGGCCCGGGTCGATGAGATCATCAGGGAAAACGACCAGGTCCTCACCTTTGTGTGCAGTTTCGAGGATGTGCTGTGCAATAAGGATTTTTCCTATGTTCCCGGCCAGTTCATGATGGTCTCCATGCCCCATCTCGGCGAAGCGCCCATCTCCTTTTCCTCGTCTCCCACCGAAGGGACGGGCTTTCGGCTCACCGTCCGCCGGGCCGGCCGGCTGACATCGGCCATGCATGAACTCAAACCCGGTGACCAGATCGGGGTGCGCGGTCCGTGCGGCACGCCGTTTCCGGTCCGGGAGCTGGAGGGGAGCAACCTGCTCTTTGTCGGAGGGGGGATAGGTATGGCGCCGCTTCGCTCGGTGGTCCAGTATGCGCTGGCTAATCGGGAGAGATATGGTGATATCACCGTGCTCTACGGGGCCCGGACCCCGGCGGATCTCTGCTTCAGGAAGGAGATCGGTCTCTGGCGCCGGCAGGGGGTGACCTGTCTGCTCTCTGTGGATCACGGAGACGAGAATTGGACGGAACATGTGGGACTGGTCACCGAGCTGCTCGACCAGGTCCAGGTCTCGCCGGCGAGCGACCGGGCCCTGGTCTGCGGGCCGGGAATCATGATGCGTTTCGTGCTCCAGAAGCTTGTTACCCTGGGGCTTGAGCCCGGGTCGATCTGGACCACCCTGGAGCGGCACATGAAGTGCGGGGTGGGTATCTGCGGGCATTGCCATTTCGAAGACCGCCTTGTCTGCTGGGACGGACCGGTTTTTTCCATGGCCCAGCTCCCTGACCTGGAAAATCTCTGATCATAAGCGGGCAGACGCCAGCGGCCAGCTGCCGAGAGGGTGTACCCGCAAGGAACAAGTAAAAAGATGAAAAGTTTTCACAAGGAACTCTGGTACGAGATCCCCTCGCGGCGGGGGTTTATCAACATCACCCCGGACGTGGAGGCCTGCCTGCGGGAGTCCGGCATCCAGGAGGGGCTCTGTCTGGTCAATGCCATGCATATCACAGCCTCGGTATTCATCAATGACGATGAACCGGGTCTGCACCACGACTACGAGGTGTGGCTGGAAAAACTCGCCCCCCATGCCCCGGTCTCCCAGTACCGGCATAACGGCTATGAAGACAACGCTGATGCCCATCTCAAGCGGCAGGTCATGGGCCGTGAGGTGGTGGTGGCCGTGACCGGCGGCAAGCTGCATTTCGGTACCTGGGAGCAGATATTCTATGGCGAGTTCGACGGCCGGCGCCGGAAACGCGTGCTGGTCAAGATCATCGGCGAGTAGCGGAAATGGTCTGCAGGCGGGACAGGGGGTTGTGGATTCGTCTGTCCGTGCGGACCTGCCTGCTGCCGCGTCTCTGGAGAGCGGATCATGCCTGAGCGCACCAACCGGTTGGCCGGCGAGAAGAGCCCCTATCTTCTCCAGCATGCCCATGACCCCGTGGACTGGTATCCCTGGGGCAGGGAAGCCTTTGACCGGGCCCGGGCCGAAGACAGGCCCATCTTTCTCTCCATCGGCTATTCCACCTGCCACTGGTGCCACGTGATGGCCCGGGAATCTTTTGCCAGTCCCGCGATCGCCGAGCTGCTCAACTCCTGCTGCGTTGCCGTCAAGGTCGACCGGGAGGAACGACCCGATGTGGACCAGTTTTACATGGCCGCCATCCAGGCCATGAACGGAGCCGGCGGCTGGCCCCTGTCGATGTTTCTCTTCCCCGACGGCCGTCCTTTCTACGCGGCCACCTATATCCCGGCAAAGCCAGGGCCTGGCCGGCCCGGTTTCGGTGACATTCTGCGCGCCGTTCACCGGGCCTGGCACTCCCGGCGGGATGAACTGCGCCGGGCCGCGGATTCCCTTGTCAATGCCCTTATCCCGTCGGCGCCGACGGGCCCATCGGCCGTACCCGCCGATGTCGGTCGGCGCGCTTTCGAATACCTTACCCAGACCTTTGACAAGGCCCATGGCGGTTTTGGTCACGCGCCCAAGTTTCCCCGGCCTGTGGCTTATGATTTTCTCCTGCACTGGTGGCATGCCACTGGCGAGGCTGAAGCGCTGGAGATGGTACGGGCCAGCCTGGAAGCCATGACCGCCGCCGGCCTCTACGATCATCTAGGTGGTGGTTTTCATCGCTACTGCGTGGATCGCCAGTGGCAGGTGCCTCACTTCGAGAAGATGCTCTATGATCAGGCCCAGATGGCCCTGATCTGTATCGATATGTACCGGATCACCGGAGATCCGTGCTATGAAACGGTTGTCCGCGAGGTCCTGGACTATGTTCTGCGCGACCTGCGGGCGGATGGGGGTGGGTTCTGCAGCGCCGAGGATGCGGACAGCGCGGATCCGGACGGGAAGGGCGGCCACGGGGAAGGGGCCTTTTATCTCTGGACCCATGACGAGATTATGGAGATCCTGGGCGAGCGGGACGGGACGATATTCAGTTACTGTTACGGGGTCCGGGCCGGGGGGAATGTGGCCGTGGATCCGCAGGGGGAGTTTGGCGGCAAAAATATCCTTCACCGGGCCCATACCCTGCACGGGGCCGCGGATCATTTCGGTCTTTCTCAAGACACGGTGGCCGGGAGCCTTGCCCGCTCAAAAGAGATGCTTTTTGCAAAGCGCTGCACCCGGCCGCGACCCCATCGCGACGACAAAATTATCGCGGCCTGGAACGGGCTCATGATCGCCGCCCTGGCCCGGGCCGGGGCGGTTCTGGCCGAGCCCGGGTTTACCGGGGCCGCTGTCGCGGCCGCCACTTTTCTGCGCCGGGAGCTTTACCTGGAGGATGCAGGTCGGCTCCACCGTTCTTTCCGGGACGGAACCCGGGGACCGACAGGACAGCTCGCTGATTATGTCTTTGTGGTGGCCGGGCTGCTGGAACTCTACCAGGTGGTCCACGAGCCGTGCTGGCTGGCCTGGGCAGAGGAGTTGACTGACCTCCAGATAACCCTCTTCCACGACCGGGAACAGGGAGGTTTTTTTGACAGTGTCGCCGATCCAACCGTGGTGCTGCGGATGAAGGCTGATTATGACGGGGCCGAGCCGGCCCCCAATTCGGTGGCGGTGTCGAATCTCCTGCGCCTTGCCGCCCTCACCGGTCGGAGCGATCTGGCGGAGCTGGTCGCGGAAACCCTCAAAGCCTTTGCCCCGTCCCTGGACAGGTTCCCGGGCGGGCTGGTCGCCATGCTCTGCGCCTGGATGGAACAGCGGCAGGGGCTGGTCCAGGTGGTTGTGGCCGGGGAACGTGAGCGGGAGGATACCCGAAAGCTGCTGGAGGTGGTTCATGGCCTCTACCTGCCCGGAAGTCTTGTCCTCCTGGCTGACCAGGCTGACAATCAGGCCTGTCTTGGCCGCAACCTGCCCTTTATCGCCGCCATGGTTCCCCGGGAAGGACGGGCCACGGCCCATGTGTGCCGGGACCGGTCCTGCCTGGAACCGGTCTCCGACCCGGTGGCTCTCTCCAGGCTGCTGCAACAAACCAAACCGTGACCCTGTGATCTGATTATGGCTCTGCAACCCTCCAGACGTGGATTGGCACCCAACCGCCGGGCCCCCTGGCGAGAACGCCTGTTCACCATCATTTTTGAATCCGACACCCCGGCCGGCAAGGCCTTTGACGTGACACTGATCCTGGCCATCGGGATCAGCGTCGGGGTGGTCATGCTCGATTCGGTCCGCAGTGTCCGCCAGCAGTGGGGACCATGGCTGCGGCTGGGCGAGGCGGTTTTCACCGTCCTCTTCACGGTGGAATACGTGGTCCGTCTGCTCTGCGTCCATGATCCCAGGCGGTATGCAACCTCTTTTTTCGGCATGGTCGACCTCGTCGCCTTTCTGCCTGGATGGATCGGCTTCTTCCTTCCCGGCACCTCCTACATGATCATTGTCCGCGTTCTCAGGATTCTGCGGGTGTTCCGGGTGCTCAAGCTGGGTGCCTACCTGAGCGAGGCCAATATCCTCCTCGCATCCCTGCGGGCCAGCCGCAAGAAGATCGAGGTCTTTCTCTTCACCGTGACCATGCTGGTCATTATCTTCGGGTCCCTCATGTATCTTATCGAGGGGAGGAAAACGGCTTCACCTCCATTCCCCGCGGCGTCTACTGGGCCATTGTCACCCTGACCACGGTGGGATACGGTGATATCGCCCCGGCCACCACTCTGGGCCAGGTGCTGGCCTCCATCATCATGATCTGCGGCTACGGGATCATTGCCGTGCCAACGGGTATCGTCTCGGCCGAAATGGTCAGGTCCGCGGGCGGGCCCAGGGAAGAGCGGGCCTGCACGGGTTGCGAGGCCCGGTTCCACGATCCAGACGCGGTGCACTGCAAATACTGCGGGGAAAAGCTGGAGGCACCCTGAAGGCTACCCTGGAGTTGTTACAGGCTGCCGTCGACGATTTCCGGGGGCAGCACGTGCTTGACATCGTAGACGACTGCCAGCTGGCGGCAGATGCGGTTGAAATCGTCCCGGTCCAGGTCCTGGAACTCCCGGTGGGCCACCGCCAGGACCACGGCGTCGTAATGGTTGTCCGGCAGTTCCCCGGTCATGGTCACCCCGTACAGGGTCCGGGCCTCGTCATGGTCGGCCCACGGGTCATAGATCTCCACGTTGGCACCATACGACTTGAGCTCGTCGATGATATCGATGACCCTGGTGTTACGCAGGTCCGGACAGTTTTCTTTGAAGGTCAGGCCGAGGATGAGGATGTTGGCATCGGCAACGTGGATGCGGCGTTTGAGCATCAACTTGACCACTTCCGAGGCGATATAGCGGCCCATGTCATCGTTGAGCCGCCGTCCGGCCAGTATCATCTCCGGATGGTAGCCGACCTCCTGGGCCTTGTGGGTCAGGTAGTAGGGATCCACGCCGATACAGTGTCCACCCACCAGCCCGGGCCGGAAGGGAAGAAAGTTCCACTTGGTTCCGGCTGCCTTGAGCACCTCCACGGTATTGATGCCGAGCCGGTTGAAGATCAGCGCCAGTTCGTTGACCAGGGCGATGTTGACGTCCCGCTGGGTATTTTCGATGACCTTGGCCGCCTCGGCCACCTTGATAGAGCTGGCCTTGAAGGTCCCGGCGGTGATGATGGTCCCGTAGAGGCTGTCGACGAAGTCGGCGATTTCCGGAGTGGAGCCGGAGGTCACCTTGACGATGGTGGGCAGCCGGTGTTCATGGTCGCCGGGGTTGATCCGCTCCGGACTGTAGCCGGCAAAGAAATCGTGGTTGAAGCGAAGGCCGGAAATTTCTTCCAGGATGGGAATGCACACCTCTTCGGTGGCCCCGGGGTAGACCGTGGATTCGTAGATCACCACGTCCCCTTCCTTGAGGACCTGGCCCACGGTCCGGGAGGCACCCTCCAGGGGCCGCAGGTCCGGACGCTTGTTGGAGTCGATGGGGGTGGGCACGGCGACGATATAGACGTTGCTCTCCTTGAGTTCCGCCACCTGGTCGGTGAAGTGGAGATCCCTGGCCCCCTGGAGTTCTTCGGAGCTGACTTCTCTGGTGACATCAATACCACGCTTGAGCTCCGATATCCGCCGGCTGTTGAGGTCAAAACCGGTGGTGGGCAGTTTTTTGCTGAATTCGACCGCCAGGGGCAGGCCGACATAACCAAGGCCGATTACGGCAACGCGGGTGGATTGCAGGTCTGGCATGGGAGTACTCCTGAAGTATCCTGGATAGATGACCCCGTGACCCGGATAGTGCGGCCGGGACACGGTTCTCGTAGAAGTGAGATTCAGCTTCCGGATTGGCCGCCGTAGTAGATTACGCCGCTGGAATCGGTTTCCCGGACCTCGACGGAATAGAGGCTGTAGCGGTCGGTGTTCAGAGGCTCGCGCAGCTGGTCGAACAGGTACATGGCAATGTGTTCCGAGGAGGGGTTGCGGCTGATAAAGGCCGGATGCTCGTTGAGATCGCAGTGGTCAAGTCCGTCGACGATGGCAGCCACCTGCTTCTTGAGGACCTTGAAATCGATGCCCATGCCCAGCTCGTCCAGGGCTGTGGCCCGCACGCAGACCTTGACCTTCCAGTTGTGGCCATGGGGTTTTTCGCAGTTTCCGGGGTAGTCGCGCAGGTGATGACCGCCGGAAAAATGGGTTTTTATAAAGATATCGAACATGTAATCTCCCTGAAAAAATTCGGTGCAAGGCTTGGGGAAAACAGTCTTGCAACCCTGCTCTTGAAAATGGTAAACAGGGGAACAACAAGGGCAGGCCACCGGGTGTCCTGACCCATGGCTGTCTGCTCTTTTTCCGCCTGCATTTCGATTATTGTAGCAGGATTATCCTCTCTTGACCAGTACCCAGGAGGCTGAATCTGTGAAGCTGGAAGTTTCCCTGTCTTCAGCCTGTTGTCCAGGATGGAGCCAGGTGATGCCTCCCTGTATTCCGGAACGTTGTCCACGCGGTTTTCGATTCACTGACCCGGATCCAGATAAGGATTGTGACGCAGTGCGTTTTATCGGCTTCTGCCGGCAGAGGCCGGTACAGGTTTCGAAAGGGTGCCCCGGTCTGCGGGTGTTGCAACAGACCGTTAAACTGTCTTTCAGGCTTATATTTTTTATATACTAATATTTTTTGTCACGGATTCAGGAGGAACAAATTCATGGCTGTGATAGCCCCGTTTCGGGGGTGCGCTTCAATCCAGACAAGATCAGGATCGAAGACGTGGTCACCCCGCCCTATGATGTCATCAGCGATGAGGATGGCGCTGCGTTGGTACAGAAAAATCCCTACAACATGATCCAGCTGGATCTGCGCAGTTCCTCGGAAAAGGCTGAGAAAAGCCGGGAACGTTATACTGGAGCCAGGGACCGGTTCGACTCCTGGCAGGAAGAGGCCGTTCTTATCCGTGACGAGAAACCGGCCATTTATCTTTATTATATAGACTACACCCATCCCTCCGGCCAGCGGCTTACCCGCAAGGGCATGGTGGCCCTGGTGGGACTGGCCGAGTTTTCCGAGGGTATTGTCAAGCCCCACGAAAAGACCTTTGCCGGCGTGGTCTCCGACCGGATCGAGCTCATGGATGAGTGCCAGGCCCAGTTCAGCCAGGTTTTTTCCATCTATCCCGACACCGAGCAGGAGATTATCCGCACCCTGGAACAGGCCCGCGAACCCGAACCGCTCTACCGGGTCACCGATTCAAGCGGCAACACCCACACCATCTGGCGGGTGACCGATCCGGCCGCCCTGGCGAGGGTGCAGCAGCTCTTTGTCGATAAGCCGGTATATATCGCCGATGGCCATCATCGCTACACCACCGCCCTGGGGGTACAGAAACGGGCCCGGGAGCGTAATCCCGATCTGCCTGCCGACAGTCCGTACAATTTCATCATGATGTACCTCTGTGCCCGTGAAGACGAGGGGCTCTCCGTACTTCCCACCCACCGGCTGGTGCACTGGCCCGGACGGATGAGTGCAGACGAGCTGGTCGAGCGGCTCAGGCAGGGCATGCACGTGGAGGAGGTCAGCGGCGGGATCCGTGATGCACTGATCGTGGCTGTGCTCCAGCGTATGGACGAGGCCGAGATGACCGAACACCTGCCGGCCTTCGGGGTCTATCATCCCGGAGAAGACCGCTGTTTTCTCCTCCGGATCCGGCAGGAGGTCCTGGAAAAACATGGATCGCTGCGCGGCAAACCGCCGGTGTTGCGGGATCTGGACGTGGTGGTACTCTCCGAGCTCCTGATCCACGATTACCTGGGGCTGTCCCATGAACAGTGCGTGCGAGACAACCTGGTCTCCTACATCAGTGACGTGGACGAGGCCCTGGACCGGGCCGTCAAGGCGAGTGTGGCCGATGACTCCGCGACTCCCCTTCTTTTTCTCCTCAATCCCACCCGGGTGGAGCAGGTAACCTCTGTGGCCGACAGCGGTGAGATCATGCCCCATAAATCCACCTATTTCTATCCCAAGATCATGACCGGCTTCCTGATCAACAAGCTGGAGGAAGATGAGCATATCCAGGCCTGAGGACGGCCCGGAGGCGCAAGAGGTTGTCCGGGAGGATACCCTTTTTTCCGGGCGGCTGCTCTGTCGTCAGCACGCCCGCGGATACCGTTTTTCCGTAGATTCCGTACTCCTCGCCGGAATGGTCCCGGTCCGACCGGGCGAGCAGGTGCTCGACCTGGGCTGTGGTTGCGGGGTGATCGGCCTCATCCTGGCTTTCAGGAACCCCGACATTCATCTGGCCGGCCTGGAACTACAGCCGTCCCTGGTTCGACTGGCCAGGGACAATGTGTCACTCGGTGGATTTGAGGACCGGTTCCGCATCGTCCAGGGTGATCTGCGCCATGTCGGCCGGTACCTGGAACCGGAATCTTTTGACCAAGTGGTCTGCAATCCGCCTTTTTACCCGAAGGGCTCAGGCAGGATGAGCAGGGCGGATGAGCAGCGGCTGGCCCGCCATGAAATCAGCGCCACTCTTGCTGATGTGGTGCGGGCGGCCAGATTCTGCGTCAGGAACCGTGGCCGGGTCAGCCTGGTCTATCCGGCCACGCGCCTGGGAGTCCTGGTTGCCACCCTCCAGGATCAACGGTTCGGAGTACAAAAAATTGTACCGGTCTACAGCTATCCAGAGGATGACCGGGCCCGGCTCGTGGTGGTGCGGGCGGTCAAGAATGGCGGCGACGAGACCCTGCTGGCACCGCCCATGTATATCTATGCCCACCGCAACGGCCCCTGGAGTCCAGCCATGGAGAAACTGTATGAGGAATGAGCGATGCTTGCAAAGGTACTGACCTGCGCGGTGACCGGAGTCGATGGGCGCCTGGTTCAGGTGGAGGTGGACCTGGCCCAGGGACTGCCCGGGTTTTCCACCGTCGGCCTGCCCGAGGGGGCGGTGCGCGAGGCCAAGGATCGGGTCCGGGCCGCCATCCGCAATGGTGGCTACGAGTTTCCCATCCGCCGGATCACCGTCAACCTGGCCCCGGCTTCCCTCAAGAAAGAGGGTGCCGGCTACGATCTGCCCATGGCGCTGGGTATTCTCGCCGCTTCGGGGCAGCTTCCCTGTGAGGACCTGGAGCAGACCGCCATTATCGGTGAGCTTTCCCTGGATGGCATGGTCCGACCGGTCCGGGGGTGTTGTCCATGGCCCTTGCCGCCCGGGAACAGGGACTGACCCGCTTCCTGGTCCCGGAAGTCAATGCCAGGGAGGCTGCGGTGGTAGAGGGGATCGAGGTCGTGGGAGTGACCCGGCTGGAGCAGGCAGTCGACATCCTTGCCGGCCGGGTGGACTTTTCACCGGTGCAGGTGGATCTGGAGACGCTTTTTCACCGCCAGGACCTGTACCCGTTCGATTTTTCCGAGGTCAAGGGTCAGGAGCATGTGAAACGGGCCCTGGAGGTCGCCGCGGCCGGCGGACACAATATCTTGTTGTCCGGGGTGCCCGGAACCGGCAAGACCATGATGGCCCGTCGTCTGCCCTCCATCCTGCCCGATCTCGTCCTGGAGGAAGCCATCGAGACGACCCGGGTCTACTCCGCCTCCGGCCTGCTGCCGGACGATGCCCCGCTGCTGGTGACCCGGCCCTTTCGCAGTCCCCATCATACCATCTCCGACGCCGGCCTGATCGGCGGCGGGCAGATGCCCCGGCCCGGCGAGGTATCGCTGGCCCATAACGGGGTCCTCTTTCTCGATGAGCTGCCCGAGTTTCGTAAACATGTCCTGGAGGTCCTGCGCCAGCCCCTGGAAGACGGTGCTGTGACCATTTCCAGGGCGGCTCAATCGCTCCGCTTTCCAGCCCGGTTCATGCTGGTGGCGGCCATGAATCCTTGCCCCTGCGGCTATCTGGGCGACTCCAGAAAGGAGTGCACCTGCACCCCGGTTCATATCCAGCGCTACCGATCCCGGCTTTCCGGGCCGCTTCTGGACCGGATCGACATGCATATAGAGGTGCCGCCGGTGCGGCTTGAGGACATGCACGACCGGGAGCCGGGCGAATCCTCGGCCGTTATCCGGCAGCGCGTCAACCAGGCCCGTCGCATCCAGCGGCATCGTTTCCGGAAGGCCGGGGCCATGTTCTGCAACGCGCAGATGGGACCGGCCCAACTCCGGGAGCACTGCCAGCTCGCAAGCGATGCAGCGGCGCTGCTCAGACGGTCCATCGAGGCCCTGGGCCTGTCCGCCAGGGCCTATAACCGCATTCTCAAGATCGCCCGGACCATTGCCGATCTTGAAGAGAATGCCGCCATCAACCGTAGCCATATCGCCGAGGCGATCCAGTACCGGCGGCTGCAGTATGAGCTGACCTGATTTTTCTTCTCTTCTTTTCTTCCCTCTCCCTTCTCTCTGTCATCAAGGCGGAGCTGTCTTGGCGCAAGTCCTCCTGGTTTCCTTTTGGCCGGCAGAATTCCGGCTTTTCAGGACCCCTTGATCAAGATCCGGGCCATCCTGCAACCCGGTACCCGGGGCGAACTGCTGGCTGAAAATTACTGATCCCCAAGCAACGCGCTCAACACCTGGTTGCATGCCTGAGCTTACCAGGATTCGTTACCGGTACCACTTTGTTACCGTTTGGGAACGGATTTCTCTGGAAAGTGTCACGAAGTGGTAACATCAGTTAATCTGCTGAAAAATATCAGTCTGTTTTAGCGTAATTGTTGAAACAGGTATGGTTGTTGCTTGCTATCCGGCATGTCTAGCGTACCACGCTGTGCATATCTGGTGTGTCACGCTGTGCAGATGATCCGGTTTCCCGGGGGAGCCGGATCGCAATTTGTCAATCACAAAAGTTTCAAGAGGAGGAACAATGCCCATTCTAAGTTATCTGGCACTGCCCCACAAAGGAGCCATGGACCAGCTCTGTGCTGACCTGTCAGATATGGATTATTGCGAAATCATTCCGGCGGAAAATCAGGAGGTGGTGGTTCTGGTCACCGATACTCCCGATGAGAAGACCGAAAAGACTCTTCAGGAAACGTTGAAAAAATTGCCTTCATTACAGTCACTCAGCATGACTTTTGGCCATAGTGCAGAACAATAAACAGGGAGAAGAAAGAGGATAACATGAAATTAAACAGAAGATCATTCATCAAGTCTGCGGCTGCGACCAGCGCCATTGCGGCGGCTGGGTCCATTTTCCCTGGGATCAGCTTCGCCAACTGGAAAAGACAGGACGGCTCCATCGGGCAGGTAACCTGGAAAAAGACCCCGTGCCGTTTCTGCGGCACCGGCTGCGGACTCCTCGTCGGCGTCATGGGTGACCGGGCCGTGGCAGTCAAGGGCGATCCCAATTGCAGCGTCAACAAGGGGCTCTGCTGTGTCAAGGGCTATCACTCCATCCAGGCCCTGTATGGCAAGGACCGTATCACCAAGGCCAAGGTCCGCAAAGGTGGCAAGATGGTGGAAGTGCCCATCGCCGAGGCCCTGGATCTGGTGGCCGCCAAGCTCCAGGAAACCAGAAAGAAATACGGCAAGGATTCTGTGGCCATCTACGGTTCCGGCCAGTGGACCATTCCGGACGGCTATGTGGCCTCCAAACTCTTCAAGGGTTGCCTGGGCACCAATAACGTCGAGGCCAACGCCCGGCTCTGCATGGCCAGCGCTGTAACCGGTTTCTTCACCACCTTTGGTATCGATGAGCCCATGGGCTGCTACGAGGATATCGAGCATGCCGATGTCTTTGTCACCTGGGGCAACAACATGGCCGAAATGCACCCGGTCCTTTTCTCCCGGATGCTCGCTTCCCGCAAGCGGCGTGGCAACGTGACCATCATCGATTTCGCCACCCGGACCACCCGGACCAGCCAGGCGGCCGACAAATCCATTATCTTTCGGCCCAACACCGACCTGGCGGTGGCCAATGCCATCTGCTACGAGATCATCCGTAACGACTGGGTGAACTGGGACTTTGTCGAAAAACATACCACCTTCCACAAGGGCAAGACCAATATCGGCTACGGTACCGAGGACCATTTCTCCTTCAAGGACAAGCCGGAGAGCATCACTTTCGAGGAGTACAAGGAGTTCCTCAAGGACTATACCCCGGAAAAGGTGGAAAAGATCTCCGGTGTTTCGGCCCGGGACATCAAGTACCTGGCCTCCCTGTACGGTGACCCGACCAAGAAGTGCACCTCCTTCTGGTGTATGGGTATGAACCAGCATGTCCGTGGAACCTGGATCAATAACCTGGTCTACAATATCCACCTGCTCACCGGCAAGATCTCCACCCCGGGCAACAGTCCCTTCTCGCTTACCGGCCAGCCCAGCGCCTGCGGCACGGTCCGTGAAGTAGGCACCCTGACCCACAAACTGCCCCATGGCGTGGTCATGAACGAGCATGACCGCAAGCTGGCGGCCGAGATCTGGGATGTGCCGGTTTCCAATATCGATCCCAAGCCCACCTACCATACCGTGGAGATGTTCCGGGCCCTGGATCGGGGCGACATCCGCTTCATGTGGATCCAGGTCACCAACCCGATGATCACCATGCCCAACCTGAACCGCTACCGGAACGGCGCCCTCAAGGAAGACCGGTTCATCGTGGTCTCGGATGTCTATCCCACCCCGACCACCGACGTGGCCGACGTGATTCTGCCGGCCACCTTCTGGATCGAGCAGGAGGGCATGTTCGGCAACTCCGAGCGCAGGACCCAGCATTTCGAGCGCATTGTTCCCGGTCCCGGCGAGACCATGTCCGACACCTGGCAGATCATCGAGGTGGCCAGGCGGCTCGGTTTCCAGAAGCAGTTCCCCTGGAGCGAGGAGAACTACATCGAGAAGATCTGGGAAGAGTATCGCCGTTTCCACAACAACCCCAAGCACAACATGGCGCCCTACAAGGTACTCAAGGCCCGCTCCGGGGTCCAGTGGCCCTTTGTCAACGGCAAGGAGACCAGGTGGCGGTTTAATGCCAAGTATGACCCGGCCTGCAAGCCGGGGACCGATTTCGACTTCTACGGCAAGAAGGACGGCAAGGCCTGGATCTGGGCCCGCCCCTACGAGCCGGCCGCGGAATCCCCGGATAAGGAGTATGATTTCTGGCTCAATACCGGCCGGGTGATCGAACACTGGCATACCGGCTCCCTGACCCGCCGGATTCCTGTTCTGCACCGGGCTGTGCCCGAGTCCTACGTGGAGATCAATCCCGAGGATGCCGCTGAGCTTGGCATTGTCAACGGAGAAAAGGTCCGGATCATTTCCCGTCGTGGATCGGTCGTCATGAAGGCCTCGATCAACGGTCGCGGTGTCCCGCCGCGGGGAATGGTCTTTGTGCCCTTCTTTGACGAGAGCTACAAAATCAACGAGGTCACCCTGGATGCTTTCTGTCCCATCTCAAAGCAGCCCGATTACAAAAAATGTGCAGTACGCCTGGAGAAAGCGTGATGAATATGACAGGTAGTATAGTTGGCAAGATGGCCCTCGCCATTGGTGCTGTCTGCTTGTCCTGGGCATGTGCGGCGCTGTTACTGCAGGCAGCGCCCGGTATTCCCCAGGGCTTTGACTGGAATGGCGAAAAGATCTATAAACGCTACGATGCAACGCCACTGGCTGCCATGAGCGGTACCGATGGCCGTCGCAATCTCAATACCTATTACGAGCGCCGCCAGTATCCCGGCTCGCCGCCCGTGGTTCCTCACTTTGTGCCCAAATCCTTTTCCGGAGATGGATCCAAATGTGTTTCCTGCCATGAAAATGGCGGCTATGTGGCAGAGCTGGACACTTTTGCCCCGGTGACGCCTCATCCGGAAAAGGAAAATTGCTTTCAGTGTCATGTCCCGAAGACCACGGACAAGCTGTTCGTGGATATCGACTGGGAATCGGTGAATCCGCCCAAGCTGGGGCGGTCGTACCTGGGTGGCTCGCCGCCGCCCGTGCCCCACAGTCTGCAGCTGCGTGACGACTGCATTGCCTGTCACACGGGCTCCGGTGCCGTGGCCGAGATCCGGGTGGAACATGGTTCGCGCGGCAACTGCCGTCAATGTCATGTCCCTGCGGTGACCATGGAAACATTTCAGAGAAACAACTGAGGGCAAGAGATACGTTATGAGCAAATTACCTTATCGTGCCGGTCTGTCCCTCCTGGCGCTGGCAGCGGTACTTCTGCCCATTCAGGCTGTCGGAGAGTCCGGCTCACACGGGTCGGGCTCGGTCATGGCCCGGATCAACCATGCGGTTGAACCGTTTGACAGCACGAAGATCGAATCGGCCTATCCTCTGCCGGTTACAACAGTGCGGGCCAAAGAGACCTATCAGGGCGGTACCTTCAGGGTGCTGGCCCGCAAGGGCGAGATCAAGCGTTTCCGCTGCAGCAGCTGTCACAACGACAAGCCCATACGGGTTCAGGACGGTGCGGTTCTGACCCACGGCGACATCAGGCTCAACCATGGTCTGGGGAGAATCAGCTGACCTGCATCGAGTGTCATTCCATCGAGAATCGAGATTTTCTGGTCGACAAACAGGGGCAGAAAATCGATTTTGACCACAGCTATCAGCTCTGTGGCAAATGTCATTTCCGCCAGAAGCGGGACTGGCTTGGAGGGGCGCACGGCAAGCGCGAGGCATACTGGGCTGGAGAACGGGTGGTGCGAAACTGTACCAGCTGCCACAACCCCCACTCCCCTGCCTTTCCTAAAAAGATGCCGGCGACATATTCTCTGCCGTTGGATTAAAAGGGGGTGAGATTATGGATTCCAGCAACAAGAAAGAAGATCGGATGCAGACAGAAGATATGCCTGAGAACAAGTCCTCCCGTCGCGACTTCATGAAGAACATGTCCATTGCCGCGGCAGCCGGTTCGGCGGGCCTGGTGGTCGGTGGCTGCAGTGGTTCGAAGGCTACCGAGGAAATGGGTCTCAAATGGGAGGAATATTTTAAGAAACACTACCGTTTGATGACCCAGGAAGAAAAAGACGAGACCGTGGCTCGGCTCGAGCGGCTGGCCAAGCTCCAGCGGGGCATCGATATCCAGATGTCCAACCAGGAGCCCCGTGAGAACGTCCTCTACGGCTATGCCTTCAATATTTCCCGCTGCAAGGGCTACATGGACTGCGTGGAGGCCTGCGTGCGGGAGAACAACCTGGATCGGAGGACCAAGACCCAGTATATCCGGATCTTTGAGATGGATCCGGGCAAACTGGATCCCTCCAGCGGTGATGGCAAGTATTTCCACGAAGTGCCGGTGGACAATAAATTTTACATGGGCGTCCAGTGTTTTCACTGTGAAAACGCCCCCTGTATCAAGGCCTGTCCCACCAAGGCCACCTGGCGGGAGCCCGATGGCATCGTGGTGGTGGACTATGACTGGTGCATCGGCTGCCGTTACTGCCTGGCGGCCTGTCCGTACTGGGGTCGTCGTTTCAACTGGGGCGATCCGGTGGTGCCCAAGGACGAAATCAATCGCAAGCAGCATTATCTGGGCAACCGTATGCGGATGAAGGGGGTCATGGAAAAATGTACCTTCTGCGTGCAGCGGACCCGCCAGGGCAAGCTGCCGGCCTGTGCCGATGCCTGTCCCACCGGTTCCAGGGTATTTGGAAATCTGCTTGATCCGAACAGTGAGATCCGTTTTGTCCTGCAGAACAAGAAGGTCTTCCGGTTCAAGGAAGATCTGGGGACCGACCCCAAGTTCTGGTATTTCATGGATTGATGGCACAAGGCCAATAACAGAAGGGAAAAATAATGACTACCAACCCAAGGAACGGATTCGTTGCTTTCATCTCAGACTGCCTGCGCTGGGCGTTTACCGGCGGTCTGGGATTCAAGATGTACCTGGCTGTCCTGCTCGGCCTGATGGTGTCCGGCGCCCTGGCGTACGGGCGCCAGTTCCAGGAAGGGCTGATGATCACCGGCATGAGTGATATTGTCAGCTGGGGCCTGTATATCTCCAATTTTACTTTTTTCGTCGGCGTGGCCGCTGCGGCGGTTATGCTGATCCTGCCGGCCTACATCCTCAAAGACCGGGATCTGCATGAAGTGGTGATCATCGGCGAGGGGGTAGCGGTGGGAGCACTCGTGATGTGTCTGCTCTTCATCACCGTGGATATGGGGGGGCCGCTCAAGGTGTGGCACATGATCCCGGGGATCGGGCTTTTCAACTGGCCCTCCTCCATCCTCACCTGGGACATGCTGGTCTTGAACGGCTACCTGGCCTTGAACAGTCTGGTGCCACTCTACATCCTCTATTCCAACTATCATGGCCGCAAGCCTGTGGGCTGGAAGTATCAGCCCTTTGTCTTTCTCTCCATCTTCTGGGCTGTCTCCATTCACATGGTCACCGCCTTTCTCTACCAGGGATTGCCGGCAAGGCCGTTCTGGAACAACCCGCTGCTTGGTCCCCGGTTCCTGGCCTCGGCCTTTGCCGCCGGCCCGGCGGTTATCATGATGGTCCTGATCGTGATCAAGGAGATGACCAACTATCCCATCGACCAGAATATTTTCAGAAAACTGAAGAGAATCATCGTGGTGGCTGCGGTCATCAACCTGATCATGCTTTTTTCCGAGGTTTTCAAGGAGTTTTACACCGTGACCCACCACTCGCTTTCGGCCCAGTATCTCTTCTTCGGGCTGGACGGGCACGATTCCCTGGTACCCTGGATCTGGTCGGCGATCAGTCTCAATGTTCTCGGGACCCTGCTTTTTGCCTTTGATCCGACAAAGTGCAATCCCAAGTATCTGATGGTGGCGGCGATCAGCCTTTTCACCGGTATCTGGATTGAAAAAGGCTTTGGGCTGATTATCCCCGGCTTCATTCCCTCGCCTCTCGGAGAGGTGGTGGACTACTCCCCGAGTACGCCGGAGATTCTCATAACCCTCGGTATTCTGGCCACCGGAGCCTTTGTGGTAACCATCCTGATCAAACCGGCCCTGGTTATAGAACACCGGTTCAGGGAAGGTCGGGCTGGATCCTCTGCCTGATCCTTCTTCTTACCTTCTGCAAGGCCGGACGCCCCTGTCTCCGCTCCCATTCCGGGGCCGGGCAGGGGCTTTTTTTTTCTGATTACCATCAATCTTCAGCATTGAAACCGGTGTCGGCCTCGTGTGCCAGGCGAAGCTCTGGCGAACCTGGTGGCTGCGATGCCACCCGCGGTAATTGCCTGTTCACCGCGAAATCGCCGACCCGGCGTGTAGGGGTAACCCGAATCGTCAAGCAGGGTCGGAAAAGGCCGTAAGGTCAGATAGAGTATAGGCCGTAACATCTGTGAACTCGATTCGGCCTCGTTACACATTTGGCGGCGGCGACCCTCCGAGGTCATGGGGAAGCCAGTCATTGACGCGATGAGACAACAGGAGCGTTGCGTTGGGCCGCCCGGGGTGTTTGGAGATGGCATGTACTCAAGGGAGCGCCAGGGAACCTGGGAGACCCGGCGGGACGGGCAGGGCAGCAGATAGCCCGAGTCCAAACGCTGGAGGGGAATGCATAACCCTCTGTGCGGTCCCGGCCGGGAGTCGGACCTGCCCATAGTAGTGTTGAAGCGGGGTAACTCCCGTGGAGCGAAGGGGCAGGACTTTGATCGTGTTTCTGACAATGGAGGAAGTCCCGCTTGGAGTACACATGTTTGTCTCCCACTACGGATAAACGGGCAGGGCAGGAGTTCGGCCTGAGCCCGAAGGTCTCCCTCTTGCGAAAGAAACTGGGCCACAAGGCCAAGCAGGAACCGGAGTTTCGATTCTATGCCCTGTACGACCGGGTGTATCGCCTGGATGTACTGCAAAGTGCCTGGAACCGGGTTTACGCCAATCGAGGCGCTGCCGGGGTGGATGGAGTAAGCCTTGCGTCCATCAAGGAGAGTTCGGAAGGTGTAGCAGGCCTGCTGCAAACAATACAGCAGGAATTGAAGGATAAGACCTACCGGCCCATGCCGGTAAAACGGGTCTATATCCCAAAGGCGAATGGAAAGATGCGTCCGCTGGGTATCCCGACCGTCAAGGATCGGGTTGTACAGATGGCGGTCCTGTTGATCCTGGAGCCGATTTTCGAGGCAGACTTTGAGGACTGCTCGTACGGATTCCGCCCGGGCCTTAAGGCCCATGATGCTCTCGCCGCGATTCGGCAGGCGCTCAAGGCGGGATTTACTGAAGTCCTGGATGCGGATCTGAGCAGCTACTTTGACACGATTGACCATGGCAAACTGATGCAATGCCTGGAGCGTCGAATAGCTGACCGATCCGTTTTGAAGCTGATCAGGATGTGGTTGAAAAGCGATATCGTTGAAGAGGATGGGCAGGGCGGTCGCAAGATCACTCGCTCCCGCAAGGGTACGCCACAGGGTGGAGTCATCTCGCCTTTGCTGGCCAACATCTTTCTCCATGAATTCGACCAACGCTTTCACAGCTCGGAAGGTCCCCGCAATTTTGCCAACGCAAGGCTGGTACGATATGCCGACGACTGGGTTATCATGGCTCGGTACATCGGACCTCGCATTCACGCCTTTGTTGACAAGACGCTGGGGGAACTCGACCTGATCCTGAATCGGAACAAGACAACCATAGTTAACTTGAAAGATCCCGGCAGTAGTTTTGATTTCCTTGGATTTACGTTCCGCTTTGATCGCAGTCTGTACGGAGCGGGCCGGTACCTGAACATTGTCCCTTCTGCCAAGAGCTTGAAACGGGCGCGAGAAAGGATACATGCTCTGACGATTCGCAGGATTCAAAAGCCGGTAGAAGAAGTAATTGACCACGTCAATCGATTTCTGATTGGCTGGGGCAACTACTTTTCCTTCGGATACCCGAAGGTATCGTTCAAGACGCTTGACTGGTACGTGCAGACCCGGTTCAGTCGCTTTATGAGGACACGGAGTCACCGGCACTGCCGGCACCTTGATGGAGCGTCGTTGTACAGGGCGCTCATGTCTAAGGGGCTGGTCTATCTGCATAAAAGAGCCGTCAACTCCCTGTGAATGCCTTGAGGCGAGAGATCATCGGAGAGCCGGATGCGGTAAAACCGCACGTCCGGTTCGACGAGGGGGCGCTGTCCGCAATGAGACCTCCTCTGATATGTAGTAGCCGCGTGCGGCAGGGCATAGTCGTTGAAGATCATTGTTGACAGCGCTCTACTCTACACTTGTTTCACGGGTGTCTGTGGCCTGGATGGCCACAGTCAAGCCCCCAGGGACGGGTTTATGGCGTCCCGTGAAACAAGTGAGGCCGACACCTTCGGGCATCGGTGGCTGAATTTCAGTGGTAATCAGATTTTTTTTTGTTTTTTTTTATACCCGGGACAGTGGTCCGGATCTCCCTTATGCCTGCCACCGCTTTTTACCCCGGCCTGCCTGCCTTTCCAGTCTCTCTTGATCAGTGGTTTGTCCTGCTTCCGGCAGGAAAAACATATCGGCTGAAAAAAGAAATAATTCGCGCTGTTTCAAAGTTTTTGTAATTCTTGTAGAATAACAGTGAGGCCATCAAGCGGATATTCTCCGAATTCTTGCAGGGAAGATCTGGCTACTTCCGGTCCGGCTGGCAGGCCTGGTTTCTTGTGCTCGCGTGCTGGTGGTCTGGCCGGTTTGATTTAACCCGCATATTTCACAATGATCGTGGCGAAAGGTCTGAAAACGCCGTGGATGCAAGGAACAGCTTCAAAAAGAGCCGCAGAAATATTGAAATATTTTGAGGACTCTTTTTGAAGCTGTGACGCAGCAGGCGCGGTGTTTTCAGGCCTTGCAGTAGATCGCTTGTGAAATATGCGGGTTAACACCCATGCAGGCTCCCACGGCCTGCACAACGAAACATGAGAGCTGTTGCCCCCTGGATGGCGCGACGAGACTTCCAGATAAACCAGCATGGCTGGATCAGGTAAGCGACCGAAGGGAGACTCCGGGTTTCGGCACGGCCAAGCCACAACAGATAGCGAAGACTTCGACCTATGAAAATCACAATGGAATTATTTAAACTTGTGGTGATTTTCAGATAAAGACTTTTCGGCAATAACGTAATCGGATCCTGTCGTCTCCTTGATCATTTATCATCACATCACCACCCGGATATCTGATACCAGCCGGCGCTGCTTGTTTGTCCACACTACCATGCGGGGGAGCGGTCCGGGTGACCGTTCTGTTTCCAGTTTTCAGCACCATGTCTGAGTCCGGAACAGCGAAGATATCGTTTCTGCGTCGTGGCAGGCAGTTCAATGGCGCCATCCGCCAGCGACTGGCGGTGCTGGTTATCCTGGTCTGCCTGGCCCTTGCCGGGGTGGTTGTCCTGGCAGACCAGGCGGCCCGGATGATATACAGTGCCCGCCTGGAAACCGCACTCAAACACATCGTCTTTGAAATCGACGAGTTTATTGTCATCCATCTGGGCCAGGCGGCCTCCCGTCTTGCCGGTTCGCTACTGGTCCGGCAGGCCTGCGGTGGCGATACCCCGGTGGATGAAACGGACCTGATCCGGGTGCTGAGCACGGCCCGGGACGTTCTGGATGCCGCCATTGTCTATGTCATGGACAGTGACGGCACGGTCATCGCCAGTTCGCCCTATGGGGATGGCCAGACCCTGACCGGAAAAAATTATCGCTTCCGACCCTACTTCACCAGGGCCATGGCCGGCGAGCCGTTCCAGTATGCCGCTGTCGGGGTGACCACCAACAAGCGGGGTATTTACTTTTCGGCCCCGGTATTTGCCGGGGACAAAACCACTCCGGCCGGGGTGGTGGTGGTCAAGGCAGGGCTGGAACCCATTGATTCGTTCATGGAGGTGCTCTCCGATGAACAGGTGGGACTTCTTCTTTCGCCCCATGGAATCGTCCTGTCAGCCACTGATCCCGATCTTCTCTTCAAGGCGGCCTTTCCCCTGTCATCCGAAGAACTGACCAGGCTCCGTGCCAGCCGCCAGTTCAGCGATCACCCGCTGGATCCCCTGCCATTTCAACTCACTGATTCCGTGGTGGAGTGGAACACCACCCGCTACCTGCTGAACATGGCTCCGCTGGCTCTCAATGGCTGGAAGATGGCCGTCCTCTATCCGGCTCCCTATCCATTGTTCGCTGTCCTGCTGGGCTGCCTGGCTGTTCTCGGTTTTGGTCTGACGGCATTCTTCATGATCATCCAGCGCCACAAGGAACACCTGCTGGTGGATGAGGTGCGCCAGGGGAGGCTTGAGCGACGCCGGGCCGAAGCAGATCGGCGCGAGGCCATGCAGGAGTTGGAAACGATCCTCAGTGCCAGTCTGGTCGGTATCGCCCTGGTTCGGGACGGGCGCGTCACCAATGTCAACGAGCAGTTGGGCAAGATCTTCGGCTACACCAGGAACGAGGTCCTGGGCGCGGATGTGCGTGATTTTTTTCCGTCCCGGGAGTCTTTTCGCAGCTTTGTCCATCAATTCGGCCGCCAGATGGCCAGGCGGGATCTGGAACATGTCGAATATCAGCTGCAGCGTAAGGATGGTACCGTTATCGACTGTCTGCTCAGTGGCAAGGCCATAGCCGGTCCGGATCTGAGAGAGGGCATGGTCTGGGTTGTGGCCGATATCACCCGCCGCAAGCAGGTGGAGCGTGACCTGGAGAAGGCGCGGGAACAGGCCGAGGCCGCCAGCCAGGCCAAGGGCGAGTTTCTGGCCAATATGAGCCATGAGATCCGTACCCCCATGAACGGTATCATCGGTCTGACCGATCTGTTACTTGCCAGTGAGCTGACAAAGACCCAGAGACAGCAGCTGGAACTGATCCGGGTCTCCTCGGACCGGCTCATGTATATCATCAACGACATCCTGGATTTTTCGAAGGTCGAGGCCGGCCGCATGCAGCTGGACCATCAGCCGTTTGTCCTCCGTGATCTCCTTGCCGATCTCAGCGGCAATCTCCAGGTTCAGGCCCGGGAAAAGGGACTTTCCTTTGGTATTGATATCGACGATAAGGTACCGGAGAGCCTGGTCGGTGATCCGGCCAGGCTCAGCCAGATTCTCATGAACCTGGCCGGAAACGGGATCAAGTTCACCCGTGAGGGAGGGGTGCGTATCAAGGTTGACCTGGAGAAAATCGATTCCGAAACAGACAGGGCCTGGCTCAGCTTTACCGTAGCCGATACCGGTATCGGCATAGCCTCCAAGGACCAGGAGGCCGTGTTCGAGGCTTTTGTCCAGGCCGACACCTCCCATTCCCGTCATTTTGGCGGTACAGGTCTGGGCCTGTCCATTTCACGGCGGCTGGTGGATCTCATGGGCGGAGCCATCGCCCTGGAAAGTGAGCAGGGCAAGGGAACCATTTTCACGGTCCGGATTCCCTTTACCGTGGTCTCGGGCAGGGTGGCCGCCGATGGTGGCGGCAGGTTGACCGAGATCCCGCCGGACTCCCCGGGCGGCGCCATTCTTCTGGTCGAGGATGAATACATCAACACAACCCTGGCCGTGACCCTGCTGGAGCAGGCCGGCTATCAGGTGAGCGTGGCGTCCAGTAGCCGGGAAGCGGTTACGTCCTGGCAGGCGGGCCAGTTTGACTGTATTCTCATGGATATCCAGATGCCGGACATGGACGGGCTCGAGGCCACCATGCGTATCCGGAAGATTGAACAGGAGAGGGGAGGCCATATTACCATCATCGCCATGACCGCCCATGCCATGGAAGAGGATCGGGCCCAGTGTCTTGCCGCCGGCATGGATGATTATATCGCCAAGCCCATCGATGCGGCTTCCCTTCTGGCTCTTTTACGCAAATATCTCTCCTCGGGTGGCCGGTCGGCGCAGACGCCACCTGTTTCGGAGGAAAATCGATGAAGCGGTTGGTGCTCCTGCTTGCCCTGCTGGCGGTCCTCGCCGGTTCCGGTTATTACCTTGGTACCGGCCTCAGGAAAGAGGCCCGTCCTGAAGATGTGATTCCGGCCTCGGCAAGTCTTGTTCTTGCCTGGGATAACCCCGTTGCCGCCTACCAAAGCTTCCGCCGGACACCGCTGGGAACCCGTCTCCGTGGTATCGATTGGGCCGGGGTCCTGGCTGATCTGGAAATGGACGAAGCTCTTTCCAAAACGATTCTCAAACAGATCCCGCAAATTGACCGGCTGGCCACTTCTTCCCTGGCCAGGGAATTTTTCAGCCGCCGGGTGTTTGTCACCCTGCTGCCTGCCCGGGAAACCGGGACAGGATCCGGTTCGATCCGGAAACAGTTTGTGGTGGTCACCGAGCCTGCCCATCCCGCCCGGATGTTCGAGCTGCTCGACACCGTTGTGGCCCCGGGACCAGGAGCCGTCATGGAGCAGTATCAGGGCAGAACCATCCGGAAATATCCCCTGGCCCACAAGCTGACCCTCTATGTGACCCGCATTGATGGTCTGCTGCTCGGTTCCCTGGATCCTGTGCCGCTCAGGCGGTGCCTGGATGAAAATCTTGCCCGCCTGACAAGGAGCCGGACAGGACTTGCAAACAACTCAGGGTATGCGGCCCTGATCAAGAAGGGCGGCCCGGCCCGAGATGTCTTTTTCTATGCTGATTCTTCCGGGATCGCCAACCTGGCTGCCGCCGCTCTGCTGGCCGGAGCGGACCGGAAGGTGGACCTGGAGTCGCTGCGTGGTTTCCTGGCTCCGCTGGAATGTGGTGCTCTGTTCCTGGACCGCGGCCGGGAGGTGCGGCGCCTGACCACGGTTCTCCGTCTGGATCCGGTTCGTCTGAGTCCCCTGGCGCAGAACCTGCTTGCCAGGAGGCCGGTCATCAACAGGAAGACCTCTGTCATGCCGGCAGACCTGGTGGTCTATTTCTGGTCCAACTGGCTTGATCTTCCCGCCTGGTGGCAGAAGATACCCGGGCCGAAGGCCAGGGAAATCGAAGCAGCGGTGCTTGAGCAATCTGGCTTGTCCATGGACGCATTTTTCTCGCTCTTTGGCGAAGAATTTGGTTTTAATGTGGCTGAGATCCGGACTTCCGGCTTTGTGCCGGTGCCGAGAATCTGTTTGTGCGTCGAACTGCGGGATCGTCAGCGATTGGCCGCCCTGCTGGATACCCGGCTTAAAGGTTTACCCCTGCGGCGGGAAAAGGTGGCCGGTGGAGAGATTGTCTCTCTGATGGCCGCCGGCGGGCTGATGCAGCCATCCTATGCCCTGTTGGAAAAATTTCTGATCGTCGCCGATGGCCGGGACCAGATCGATGCGATCCTGCCCGCCACCGTGAGTCCGGCCTCCCGGAGCGCCCGTCTTGCCGATGATCCTGATTTTATCCAGGTGGATGTGGGTATGATGAAACCGGCCAATGTGATCTTTTTTGCCCGTATATCCCGCCTGGTTCCCGGTCTCAAGGAGTTTGCCTCCTGGGGCAGCATCCTTTTGTCCATCTGGGACAAGGAGGCCGCGCGGAAAAGTCAGATCCTCGTGGACCGGATCGTCCACCCCCTGCTCGACGGGCTGTCCATGTTCCGGGCCCTGGCCCTGCGCGGTACGGTCCAGGGCAGGGATCTCGTCTGGCAGGCCGGGTTGAGCCGCGAGCGCAGCAAATTGCGGGAGAGCGACCACCGGTAGGAGTAACCTGGTGCCTGGCGGGGGTATCGCACTGACAAGAGAAAGCAACAGGGGGAACAGGAACCTCCTGTGGGAAAAGGAATCGAGATATCCATGGAAAAACTGATAGCAGAGTTGAAACAGGTGGTGGAGTTCAAGGATACCACCGAACCGGGGGACCTGGTGCTGGTGGTGGCCAAGGAACCGCAGATGCTTGTCTACGCCCTGGTTACCGCCATTGAACGGGATACCTCGCGTCGTGATGAATGGTGGCATGTGACCATGCAGGTGCTTACCGTGCCGCCGCAGAAGATGACCTGGACCCTGCGCACACCGCAAATGACCGGCCAGGAAATTTTTACCATGGGCGGGGAGGAGCGTTTTGTCAAGGCGGTCCGCTTCGACATTGACCAGCCTGGTCCGTCCAGGGAGCCGCGGCCCGGGCCGGATAAGAAAACAGCAAAGACCCGGCTCCGGGTTGTCAAATAGTCTGGTTGCGGGACAGGGAGTCGGGGCATGTCTCCAGCGGCGGAACAGGGGCCCGAGGACTTGCGATCAGAGGGAAAGGTACTGGAGCGGGAATGCGTTGTCTGCAACGCCAAGGGCGTCCATGGTCGGGTGGCCGCCGCCCTGGCCCGGGTGGTTCTGGACCGTGAGGTTGCGGTCCACCTGGTCCGGGACCGTGAGGAGGTTGACTGCGGATCCATTCTCGATGTCCTGAGCCTGGCTCTGGTCACCGGAACCCGGGTGACGGTCCGGGCGGAGGGCAAAGACGCTGCCTCGGCCCTGGAGGAGGTGGTGAAAATTCTGGAGCAGGAAGAAGATCCATGAAACACTGCAGCGGGCAGCCTGCCGGGCCGGAACCCAGGACTTTCTATGGTATCGGGGCTTCCGGCGGTATCGTGGTGGGCCGGGCCCTGGTTCTCATGCGCCGTACCCGCCGGGCCGGCTGGTACCATCTGCCACCGGAACAGATAGACCGTGAGGTCGACAGGTTCCGGACCGCGGTTGATCAGGCGGAAGCTGAGCTTAAGGAATTCCGCAGCCAGCTGGCCGAAGATTTGGCCGACTCCCTCTCCATCATCGACTCTCACATCCTCATGGTGCGTGACCGGATGATCCTGGATCGCACGGTGGAGATCATCAGGACAAAGCAGATAAACGCCGAGTGGGCCCTGGCCAGGGCCCTGGGGCGGATCAAGAAAAAGTTCGATCGCATTGACGATCCCTACCTCAAGGATCGCTACAACGATATCAAGTACGTGGCCGACAGGGTATTCGGCCTGCTCTCGGGCCGGGAGATGACCCCGCTATCCGGTATCGACGAGCCGGTCATCATTGTGGCCCACGAGTTCTCGCCGGAAGACACCATGGGGATGCGGTCGGAAAATGTCCTTGGCTTTGTCTGCGAATCCGGCGGAGTCACCTCGCATACCGCCATTGTCGCCCGTTCGCTTGGCATTCCGGCGGTTCTTGGCCTGGAACACATCACCCGGGAATGTGTTACCGGCGATCGCATCATCCTGGATGGATTCTCCGGGCGGGTCTACCTCCATCCCACCCCCGATCAGCAGAAACAGTACCTGGAATATGAGCGCCAGCATCGTGATTTTTCCCAGGAACTGGCCTTTTACATCCATCTTGGTTCCGAGACCCTGGACGGACACAGGGTCCGGTTGGCCGCCAACATCGAAATGCCAGATGAACTGGACACGGTGCTGCGCTACGGTGCCGAGGGAATAGGTCTGTTCCGCACCGAGTTCGATTATTTTCACCGCGAGCAGGTGCCGGATGAAGAGATGCTTTATGCCACCTACCGGGACCTGGTCACCACCCTGGCGCCCCATCCTGTGACCATCCGGACCCTGGACACCGGCGGCGACAAGTTTTCCGGTCATCTCTGTACCAGCGGGGTACGGCTGGGGCAGGAACGCAATCCGGCTCTGGGATTGCGTTCCATCCGCTTGTCGTTACGGGAGCCCTCTCTGTTCAAGGTGCAGCTCAGCGCCCTATTGCGGGCCTCTGCCCACGGACGGCTGCGCATATTGATGCCGATGATTTCCTCTCTCTGCGAGCTGCGGCGGGTAAAGGATATTTTTGCCCAGGTCATGGAGGAGCTTAAGCGAAACCGCCTGCCGTTCAATCCCCGGGTCGAGGTGGGGATCATGGTCGAGGTGCCAAGCGCCGTGATCATGGCCGACACCCTGGCGGCCGAAGTGGATTTTTTCAGTATCGGTACCAATGACCTGATCCAGTATTCCCTGGCCATCGACCGTGGTAACGAATACGTGGCCCACATGTATGAACCACTCCACCCGGCAGTCCTGCGTATGATTCGTCAGACCGTGGAAGCGGCCCATTCCAGGGGGATCGAGGTCTCGCTTTGCGGGGAGATGGCCGGAGATGTGGTAACCGTGCCGGTGCTGCTGGGCCTGGGGGTGGATGAACTCTCCATGCGGCCTTCGGCCCTGCCGTTTGTCAAGCGGATCCTGCGCCACTCCTGCTCCAAACAGCTTCGCGAACTGGGCAACCGGGTGCTCCAGTGCGGCGACGGCGGAGAAGTGCGGAATTTTCTCACCAGCTACCTGCCCAAGTACTATCCAGAGGAGTTTGGCCAGTGATGCGAGAGCGGGAAATGATCCAGGCCATCAGTGACCTTGTGGGCCGAAAGGAGCTGGCCGAGGGCCTTATACGTTCCATCGGTGACGACTGCGCGGTCATCAGCAGGACCGATCGGAGTGTATGGCTGCTCAGTATGGATTCCCTGGTCGAGCAGGTCCATTTTGACCTGCGCTTCCACCCGGCTTACGAGCTTGGCCGCAAGGCGGTGTCGGTCAATGTCAGTGACGTGGCGGCCATGGGCGGGCGGCCGCAGTTTCTACTGCTCTCTCTGGGCCTGACCCCTGACCGGGATCAGGCATGGTTTAAGGAGTTCATGGCCGGCCTTGAGTCGGCCTGCCGGGAGTACGGCTGCCTGCTCATCGGCGGCGACACGGTGTCCTCGCCCAGGGCACTGACCCTGACCCTGACCATCATCGGCGAACAGGACCGGGAGGCGGTGATCTATCGGAGCGGCGCCCGGCCCGGGGACGAGATCTGGGTCAGCGGAGAGCTTGGCCTGGCGGCAGCCGGACTGGATCTGTTCCGCCTGGGTAGCGGTCTCGAAGATCCCGACTTCAAGCCTCTCCTGGCCCGTCACCTGAATCCCCGGGCCCGGGTGGAACTGGGACTCGCCCTGGCCGGGAGCGGGGTGGTCCGGGCGATGCTTGACCTGTCCGACGGATTGGCCACGGATCTGGCCCATCTCTGCAAGGAGAGCGGGGTGGGGGGCAGGGTTGAGGCCAGGCTCCTTCCCGGCCATCCGGCCCTGGACCGGGCCGCTGTCCTGCTGGACCGTCAGCCCATAGACTGGATGATCCGTGGCGGTGAGGACTACGAGCTCCTGTTTACCGCCCCCCCGGCAGCAGGAAAAACTATCCAGACCCTGGCTGCCGGCCAGAACGTGCCGGTGAGCAGGATCGGGTGGATCGTCCGGGAGCATGGCGTGGTCCTCATCCGGGGGGACAGGGACGAAGGAGAGCCGGAACGGATAGATTTCCAGGGATACGAGCATTGTTGAGGGTGCTGCCCGGGAGAGAACTGACAGCTGGAGGCTCGAGAGAGATATGACGGTCGCAAATCTTTTCAAACACTGGACATATCGTATTTTTGCCCCTGGTGTGGTGCTGCGCGAGACCTATGAGGCCTTCAAGGAACTGCTGGTCCATGATTCCCGCTGCCATGAGCTGATGGCCGAGTTCGAGATCCTCTACTACGAGGGGAAACGGGAGGATTTCGCTGCGGTCCGCAAGCGTTACGACCGGTTCAGCCACGAAGTGGAGGGTATGGTCTCCTGCCTGGAACGAATGGCTCCCGGGGCCTGGGTCGATCTGCGCGAGTATTACCGCAAATTTGACTTCTATGTCCGTTTCCTCCTTGCCCCTCCGTCCCTCAACATTACACCCCCCTATGTCCTTTCGCTGGAAGACCCGGCACTTACTCCGGAGCTGGGTGGCAACAAGGCCTGGAATCTCGGACTGCTCAGCCGCGAACTCGGGGCCCCGGTGCCCGATGGCTTTGTCATCACTACCGCGGCCTTCAACTATCTGCTGGAATACAACAACCTGCGTTCCCGGATCGATGAGCTGCTGGCCGAGATAGATATCGAGTCCAGCATGTCCCTGGCCCGGATATCGGCCCGCCTCCAGGCCCTGGTCCTGGAGGCGGAAATTCCTCCGGATATCCGGGAAGCCGTACTTTCGGCTTATGCCGGCCTGGAGCAGAGGGCAGGCCAGGAGATACTTGTCGCCGTACGTTCATCCGCCGTGGCCGAAGACAGCGGTCATTCCTTTGCCGGCCAGTACACCAGTGTGCTCGGTGTCGGGCGGGAGAAAATCCTCGATGGTCTGCGCCAGGTTCTGGCCTCCAAGTACAGCCCCCAGTCCCTCTTTTACCGGATCACCCTGGGCCTGGGCGACGAGGAGACTCCCATGGGTGTCCTGGTACTCACCATGGTGGACGCCAGGGCCAGCGGGGTGATGTACACCCGGGATCCGGCCGCTTCGGCCGCCGATCGTCTGGTCATCCACGCTATTTTCGGTCTGGGGGAGCCCCTTGTCTCCGGAGAAGCCCTGCCCGATATCTTTGCAGTATCCCGTAAGACCCTGGAGGTCGTCGCCTTTCATCCGGGGCGCCATCAGGTGATGCGCCGGCTGGGGCAGGGTGAACTCGAGGATGTACCGATTCCCGCCGAGGACCAGGGTGAATCTGTTCTGTCCGAAGACGAGGTTCGGAATCTTGGTCGCTGGGGGGTAAGGATAGAAGAGTATTTCGCTTCGGCCCGTGACGTGGAATGGGCTGTGGGTCCCGACAGGGAAATATTTCTGGTCCAGAGCCGTCCCCTGGCTGTGGAAGAAAGTGGTGGTTCGGGGGAGCAAGAGGAGTCCCTGCCGCCCATCACTGTGAAGCCGCTCCTTAGCGGCGGTGAAAGGGCCTCCGGCGGAGTGGCCTGTGGGGAGGTCTATCGGGTGGGTGCGCAACACACCCTTGGCGATATTCCCGAAGGTGCCATCCTGGTGACAGAAAACACCGCCCCGTCCCTGGTCCGGATCTTGAGTCGCCTGGGCGGGGTGGTGGCAGACAAGGGGTCCACCGCCGGTCATTTTGCCACGGTCTGCCGGGAATTCGGCGTTCCGCTGCTGGTGGGTACGGGCGAAGCCTCCCGCCTTCTTGCGCACGGGATGACCGTGACCCTGGACGCGGACAACCGGGTGGTCTATCCCGGCCGGATCAGTCTCCTGCTGGCAAACAGGAAAAGGGCTGGCCGACCCTCCCGGGAGGATCTGCCCTGGTTCAAGAAGTTGCGGGCCATCCTCGACTTCATAACCCCGCTTAAACTGGTGGATCCCGCCTCCCCTGATTTTGCTCCCCGTTCGTGTCGCTCCCTCCATGACATCATTCGGTTTGTCCATGAAAAGGCGGTGCAGACCATGTTTTCCCTGGGCGATTCCCTCACCGGTTCGGCCGGGAAATGTTTCCGCCTGCAGACTGATCTGCCGCTGGATATCTACCTGATAGACGTGGGTGACGGGTTGAAACCCGGCAGGCTGCAGGGAGACAGCGTAACCCTCGACCAGATCACCAGCCAGCCGTTTCTGGCCCTGTGGGAAGGAATCAGTCATCCTGGTATCGATTGGCACTCCCGGGAACATTTTGACTGGAAGACCTATGACGATGTGGCCCTTGCCGGTGGGGTCGCGGCCCAGGGTTCGGCCGATCTGGCGACCTATGCTGTCATCAGTCGGGATTATCTCAACATGAACATGCGCTTTGGTTATCATTTCACCCAGGTGGATGCCCTGTGCGGCCCCGAGGATCGGACCAATTACTGCATGCTTCGTTTTGCCGGCGGCGGCGGTGAGTTCACCGGCAGGGCGCTCAGGATTGAATTTCTCCGTCGGGTCCTTCAGGAACTCGGCTTCGAGGTGACGGTCCGGGCGGATCTTCTCGATGGTCGGCTTGGCGAGATGGACTGCGATACCCTTTCCCGGCGGCTCGACATGCTCGGCCGCCTGCTTGGCGCCACCAAGCTCATGGATATGGTACTCCACGACGAACATGATGTGGATGTGGCTGTCCAGGCCTTTTTCCAGGGACACTACAACTTTTCCTCCATGGAGTCGTCATGATCTGGTTCAGGTCCGGGAAGGGCCGAAAGAAAAAGGCAAAGGAAAAGCAGCACCGCTATCCCCTGATCTGGATCACCAGCCAGCTTGCGGTGGGTTATGCGCCCATGTCTTATGCCGAGCTCGATTCCATCCGTAAGCAGGGAATCGACGCCATTGTCAATCTTTGCGGTGAATACTGCGATCTGCATGAAATAGAAGAGAATTCCGGTTTCGAGGTCTATTATCTTCCCATACCCGACGAGTGTGCGCCGGACATGGAGGAGATGGAAAAGGCGCTGGAATGGCTCGACGAGGCCATCTATCTGGGCAAGAAGGTGCTTGTTCACTGCCGTCACGGTCACGGCCGGACCGGGACCTTTGTTTCGGCTTATCTCCTGCGCAAGGGGCTTGGCATGAAGATGGCGGAAAAAAAACTGAAAAACACCCCGGCCGGGCCCACCAACTACAGTCAGTGGAGCCTGCTGCGCAAGTATGGGAAAAAGGAAGGGCAGCTGAGGCTGGCCGAGCCAGCCATCGAACCCCATTCGACGGTGGACCTGGAGCCGCATCTCCGAGCCTACCGCGAACTGGTGGCCGAGGTGGACACGGAGTTGGAAAAGCTTGCCCTCTCTCCCGGATGCGGCACGAAGGACAGTCGTTGCTGCCGGGAATATTTCACCCTGACGCTTATCGAAAGCATCGCCGTCCATTCGGCCATGAACCGCCGTCTCAAGCAGGAGGAGCGCCACAGGGCCATTGAACGGGCGATCGGGGTAGCTGCCGAGATAAAGAAGCTCCGCCATGAGTATGCTGCCGATGAGCCCGACCGGTTCGCCCACCGGTTCGCCGAGGTCGGGCTTCGCTGTCCTCTGCAGCTGGATACGGGTTGCCAGCTTTTTGACGAGCGACCGCTGCGCTGCCGGATATGGGGCCTTGAGACCTTCCGTGCCAGGCAGGATGTGGAAGACAGACTTGCTAACCTTTCACGAAACGTCTATTTTGCATTGACCGGGGAATTTCCCCCGGCGGAGGGGTTGCGCTTTTCCATGGCCGACACGGTTTCAGGAAAATTCGTTCAGGTTTATTTTCACGCCATGATGCAGCATCATGGAACAGCCAGCTAACACCCATGCAGGTTCCCGCCGCCTGCACAACGAAACATGAACTCCGTTGCTTCCCTGGAAGGTGGGACGAGACTTTCATAAAAATGGATCAGCACGATTTGGACAAGAAGGTACTTATTGTCGATGACGAACTGGATATGCTGCGCATGCTGGCCAAGGTCATCGCCAAAAAATGTGGTGTCGAGGTAGAGACCGCGCCATCGGCCCACGAAGCCATGGTCAAGATCGAATCCTGGATTCCCGATGTGGTGATCACCGATATAAAGATGCCCGGCATGGATGGGCTGGAGTTCCTGGAATGGCTGACCCGGTTTGATTCCACCATTACCACCATCATCATGACCGGGTACGGGACCATTGAAATGGCCGTCCGGGCCCTCAAGGAAGGGGCCTATGATTTTTTCGAGAAACCATTTGAAAACGAAAAGATAGTTCATGCGGTCACCCGGGCCATGGAGCGCACCCGGCTGCTGCGGGAAAACCTCCAGCTTCAGCAACGGCTGACCGAGAACCAGCGGGCCTCGGGCTTTGTCGGCAAATCCCGCCGGCTCTGCCAGACGCTCGATCTTCTGGCCCGGCTGGCCCCGTCCAATGCCACGGTGCTCATCCGTGGCGAGTCGGGCACCGGCAAGGAGCTGGCGGCCCGGGCTCTGCACGCGATGAGCAAGCGGGGGCGGAGGCGGATGGTCACCGTCAACTGCCCGGCCCTGCCCGAACATATCCTGGAGTCCGAGCTGTTCGGATATCGAAAGGGGGCCTTTACCGGGGCCGACAGCGACAAGGACGGTCTCTTTCTGGAAGCGGACGGCTCCACCATTCTCCTTGATGAGATTGCCGATATTCCCATCTCGGTCCAGACCAAGCTGCTGCGGGTCCTCCAGGAAAAGGAGATCCAGCCCCTGGGGCAGACCAGGCCCATCAAGGTGGATGTCCGGGTTCTTGCCTCCACCAACCAGGATCTGGAGGCCAAGATCGAACGGGGCGAGTTCCGTGAAGACCTCTTCTACCGCCTCAATGTCATGACCGTGACCATGCCCACCCTGGCGGAGATCGTCAACGATATCCCTCTGCTGGCCCAGCATTTTCTCGAGCTCTACAGCAAGGAGTATGACCGCAGCGACCTGGAATTCACCCCCGAGGCCCTGCAGTGCCTCATGCGCCGGACCTGGAAGGGCAATATCCGGGAGCTGCAGAATGCCATCAACCAGGCGGTCCTGCTCTGCTCGGGGACCCGAATCACCCCGGGCGATCTGATCAGCGACTCCGATGTCGATATCCCGGGCGAGGCGGTTGCTAACCGCACTCAGGCCTGCTTTCTCCATCTGCCCTATAAAAAGGCCAAAGAGGAGGTGCTCAGCTATTTCACCAGTTCCTATCTGACCAATGCGCTCACGGCCACCCGGGGCAACGTTTCTGCTGCAGCCAGACAGTGTGGTATGGAACGCCAGGCTTTCCAGCGCCTCATGCGGCGGCACGGGATCAAATCAGAGGATTTCCGCTGATGGGTACCACCACTTCACCCTCAGGTTCCGATCAGGACCAGATCTACTGTCACTACTGTCCCGGCTACTGCTGCTACCGGCTCGAGGGGGCCTCTCTCTATATCATGGCCGACGATATCAACCGCCTGGCCAGGCATTTCGGTATTTCCGACGGCGAGGTCCGCAAGCGGTACATGGAGGGCAAATACACCTTCAAAACCCGCGAGGACGGTTCCTGCATCTTTCTCGCCAATGACCGGCTCAGTAAACGGTGCAGTGTGCATGAGGCCAGGCCGAAACAGTGTCGCGACTATCCCTACGGCAAACCCTGTCCCTATATCGAGCGCCACGACCTTCTGGCCGCGATCCATCCCCGTATAGCCAAGGCGCTGAACATTCCGGAATAGCGTTCTTTATTCACGATCTTTCCTGTCGGTGCATACAAAGTGTTTCATCTGCAACCATATGGTTGCACTTTGAAGCTCCCCAATCCCCTTTATTCTCCTTTCTTTTCCCACTCTCTCTCCAGGATATTTTTTCTTTTACCTTTGTAACTCACTGAAAGAGCGAGTTTTTGTTTTCTGGAGCAATTTTTCTGACAATTGGCATTTCATGTGCATAATCAAGGGCGAATGTGATGCGGTTTTTGTAATTCTATTTCATCGTTGAAATATCCAGGAGCGTCAACAGTGACAACTATCCGCCCAAAAGCTATTCCCAGGCAACGACCTTGTGGCGGAGCCGGGAAGAAGATTGGGTGCAACCAGGGTGTTGCACCAGGGGGGTGGCTTGTAATCGGGCTCCGGACAGTTCTTTTTTGCTGCATCCAGGCAGCGGCGTGGGGCATGTTTTCCCTGATTCTCCTCCTCTCTGTTCCAGACGCTGCCTGGGCTCTGCAGTCCCATGGTCCCCCGAGGGACTCTATGTCCACCAGATGGCCCATGTGTTTTTTATCTGTGCCATGGGTTACCTGTTCTGGGACATCCGTCGGACTTCGTTTTCCGGGCGGGGCTGGGGCTATCTGCAGATATTCTGCATCTTCATGATCGCCTGGAATATTCTCGCCCTGACCGGCCATGCGGCCGAACTGTTGCTTACGACCGAAGATTTTGTCTTTGGCAACGACCAGGTGCCGACCCACCTCATCGGCGAGGTGAACGCGGCCAAAATCATCTATTTTTTCGGTAAGCTGGATCATCTTCTCTGTGTGCCGGCCCTGCTCTTTCTCTTCCTGGGTCTGCGTTCCTTTTATCAAAATATTGAAAACAGTGACGACCAGGAGGGCAAACCGTGAATCTGCCGCTCCAGGTCACCATAGTCACCGACATGCTGGGCTCGGTCACAAATATCGTTCTGGCCGTCTTTTCGCTTCGCTACGCCTATCTGCTGACCAGAAGACAGCCCGACAACTTCCTCTGGGGTTTTCTCTTCTATTTCTGCGTCGCCCTGGTGGCCTTCTCCATTTCCCGGGCTGCGGGCCATATTGTCAAGCAGCTTCTCATCTTTTCCGGCAATGGGAATATCTGGACCATGATCGCCCCGTTTTCTGGCGGATTCAATACGCTGCTGCTTATTTCGGTCTCCGCAGTCACGGTGTTTTACCACAAGGGGGTTGAAGCCTATCATGCGGTGGAACTGCGGGCCGCCAAGCTCAAGGAGGCCAACCAGCGCCTTGAAATAGCGGCCAAGGAACTTCGCGAGCTGAACCTGCACCTGGAGGAAAAGATCGAGGAGCGCACCGCCGAGCTGGCCAAGTCGGAAAAGAAATTCCGCCACCTCTTTTCCAACTCCAAGGATATGGTCTTCTTCTGCGATACCCATCAGCAGCTCATGGATATCAATGAGTCGGGCCTGGAGATGCTGGGCTATGACCCCAGCGACGCACCCCAGCTCAACCTCTACAAGATCTTTCATAACGAAGACGATATTTTCACCTATTTCGAGACCATGCACGAGAAGGGTTTTATCAAGGATTTCGAGGTGGAGTTCGAAAGGCGGGACGGCTCGATCATAAACGTACTCCTCTCGGCCACAGCCATCTTTGACGAGAAGGGTGAGATGATAGGCTGCGAGGGAATAGCCAAGGACCTGACCCGGGTCAAGACCATGATGCAGCAGCTGGTGGCCAGCGAAAAGATGGCCTCGGTGGGCCAGATGGCCGCCGGTGTGGCCCATGAGATCAATACCCCGCTGGGAATCATACTTGGTTACACCCAGCTGATGATGGACGATTTTCCCGAGGATTCCGAGGTCTACCAGAACCTGGCGGTCATTGAGCGCCAGACCAAGGCCTCACGCAAGATAGTGGCCGATCTGCTCAAGTTTTCCCGCCAGTCCGAGTCGGCCAGGGAGAATCTTTCCCTGAACGAGATACTTACCGATGTGATCGCGGTGACCGAGCACAGTCTCAACCTGGACCATATCCAGGTACATCTCGACCTGGATCCGGACCTGCCGGAGGTGGTCGGCGATGCTGAAAAGCTGAGGCAGGTTTTTGTCAATCTCATCAACAACGCCCGCCATGCCATGGAGGAAGAGGGACGGGGGGATCTCTATCTCTCCACCTACTATGACAGGGAGGACAACATGGTGGTGGCCGAGGTGAGAGACACCGGGCATGGCATACCAGAAAAGGTCAAGGCCAAGATCTTTGACCCGTTTTTCACCACCAAGGCTGTCGGCAAGGGTACGGGGCTTGGACTCTCGGTTTCCTATGGCATCATCAAGGATCATGGGGGCATCATCGAGGTGGAGAGTCCGGTGAAGGACCGTGATACAGGACAACAGATTCAGGGAACCAGGTTCAGAATCCTGCTGCCGCTGGCCCAGGAGCCGGACCCGGTCGCCCTGTGAACCAAACTGGCAAGTACTACATCAACAACCAAGGAGGAAAAACAATGGCTGAGATACTGGCACTCGATGATGTTCAGGACGCAACCGTCCTTATCGGAAAGATTCTTTCCAAGAAAGGACATAACGTTCACACCTTTACCGAGGAAGATGACGCGGTGAACTTTGCCAGGGAAAACAAGGTCGATCTGGCGATTCTCGATATCAAGCTCAAGAAGATGAGTGGAGTGGAGGTTCTGGCCCTGCTCAAAGACATCAACCCGGACATGCATGCCATCATGCTCACCGGGTATCCCACGGTGGAAACAGCCAGGGAGGCGATCAGCCTGGGAGCCGATGAGTACTGCGTCAAACCCATTGATCGCGATGAACTGGAAGAAAAGGTTGAAAAGGTCCTGAACTCAAAGATCAAGGCAGGAACAGGGCAGATCTGATCTGTCAGGCGGGAAAAGGATATGGTACCAGCCAGCAGACCGACAAGACAGCAGGAGTTTCTGAAGGTATTTCAGAAAGTCACCAAGCTGATTTCAATGGTTCTCGATCACCAACAGGTGATGGATACCATTGTCCGCAGCCTGCCCGACCTGCTTGATGTGGATGCCTGTACCATCCGTCTGCTCGATGCCTCCAGCAACACCTTTGTTCTCGGCGCGGCCTACGGTCTGTCCATGGAGTATCTCTCCCGTCAGTCCATCGACACCGAAGAGACCATGGAGATGATCAAATCGGGCTACCCGGTGGCCAAGACCGATCTGGACAAGGATCCCAGTTATGCAGACCGGGAAGCCGCCAGTCGCGAGGGGATCAAGTCGGTCCTGACCCTGCCCATCCTGTTCCAGGATTCCATCATCGGCATCATGCGGCTCCTGACCAGGTCCAACCGGGTTTTTTCCGCCGAGGAGGTCTCCTTTTCCATGGCCCTGGCGGAACAGGTGGGCATTGCCATATCCAATGCCCGGATGTTCAGGGAGATGGAAAACCAGGTGGATTTCATGAAGGAGGTCCAGGACATTTCCCGCCTGGTCAACTCCACTCTGGACCTGGATACGGTCCTCAATACCATCGTCGAGCGGGTGCCCCGCTCCATCGGCGCCATGGCAGCCTCCATCAGGCTTCTCAACCCGCAGACCAACAAGCTGGAGCTGGTGGCCTCCTATGGTCTCTCTGACCGTTATCTCCAGCGGGGCCGGATCGAGGCGGAAAAGAACGTGGTCATGGTCCTTTCCGGTGACCCGGTGGCCATCTACGATGTGGCCAACGACGAGCGGGTCTTCTACAAGGAACACATGGAAGAGGAGGGGATCAAATCGCTGCTTGCCGTGCCGATCAAGGTGGGCCAGGAGGTCATCGGTGTCCTGCGGATACTGACCGATGAACACCACTGTTTCACCTCCTCGGAGGTCAACTTCGTCTCCACTGTAGCCGAGTCCAGCGGTACGGCCATCCAGAATGCCCGGACCTACCAGAAGATGAACCTGCTCTTTGCCCAGATCGAGGAAAACGAGCGGTTTTTAAGTGACATTCTGGACTGTATCCGCCCGAGGCTCGTGGTGGTCGACCGTCAGAAACATGTGGTCCTTGCCAACCGGGTCATGCTTGAAGAGCTGGGGTTGCCCGAAGGGGAGGTTCTGGGGATGGATTATCACGATCTCTGCCCGGCCACCGAGGATCTGGACGAACCTTGCCCGGTGGACCGGGTCTTAGCCACCGGCGAGGTCGCCACCCAACTGCACCGGATGACGGTGGATGGCGAGGTACGCTGGTACGAACGGACTGCGTCCCCCATGCTCGATCCCGACGGGAATGTTCAGTATGTAATCGAGATCATACGTGATGTGACCACCAAGCGGCGTCTGGAGGAAGAGCAGATGGAGCGGATCAAGCTCCAGAGCGTGGTGGAGATGGCCGGCACCGTGGCCCATGAGATCAACTCTCCGCTCTTCGCTGCCCTCGGCACGGCCCAGCTGCTCCAGGAAGATCTGCCCGGGGAAGAACACAGGCAGGAGCTGGACACGGTTATCCGCAATCTGAAAACCATCAGCGAGCTGACCCGGAAAATGACCAGCATGACAGGGTTTGAAAGCCGGGACTATGTGGGCGAGACAAAGATTGTCGAGCTCAAATAAGAGAGGCAGGAAGGAAAACAACATGATCCATGCGCGGAAACGGTTCTGTGCTGCAACCCATCTGTCCGGTTTTCGCGGGAGCCGGACTGGCTTGAACAAAGGAGGTGCACGTCAACAGGTTAAGGAAAGAGTGTTGTCCGGTCTCAAACATGAAATGTTTGTTTATTGAAACTGGCCGGGGACAAGATCTCCCCAGGTGGAAGGTTCACAAAACATAACAAGGAGGAGCTGTATGAAGCGAATATCACTATTACTCGGAGTCATTCTGGCGAGTCTGCTGCTCGTAAGTTCGGGGGCAATGGCACTGGATGCCAAGCTGACTTCCCAGAAGGTAAAAGCCGGCAAGCCGATCACGGTTTCAGGCACTATCGAACCCGGACAGGACCTGTTCGTGGTTATCAATACCCAGAAGATGTTCAGGCCATCTGAGGCCCCTGGCCCCAAGGAAAAAGCCCGGCTGATGAAAGGCAAGAAGGGTAAGAACGCCTTTGGCGATACCCCTATACCGCCGAACTACTATGTGATCACCAATGTGCCGGAAAAACTGGCAACCCCTAAAGAAGCCTGGAAGGGTCAGACCAAGGGCATCTTCGCTTTTCCGCCTTTCAAGTACAAGGTTGAGGTCAACAAGATAAAGAAATGGAATGAGATCGACGATTCGGTCAAGGCCATGCTCGGTCCGATCACCTCGGAGATGCAGTGGAAGTTCCTGATCTATGTTCATGAGAAGAAGTTCGGTATCAATACGGTCTCCAAGGAGAAACCCCTTGGTGGCGGTAATGCCCGGATGATCATGACCGACTACAACAAGCAGCCGAAAAAATGGAACGAAGGTGTCAGCCTGACCCTGGACAAGAATACCGGTAAGTTCTCGGTCACCATGACGCCGTACAAGAACATCGCTCCCAATGCGGCGCTGGATGTGTATGTCAACGGACAGAAGGTTGATACCTTTACCATTCAGAAATCCACCTTCTTCTTCAAAACCGCCAATGTCTACATGAATCCGCTGATCGTCTTTGGCGGCGCGTTCCTCATCGGCGTCCTGTTCGTTATCATGGGTGCCGCCGGTGGTCTGTTCACCGCGGCCTTCCAGATCACGGTCATCGGAACCAAGGGTCCGGTCGGTATCAACGCCGGTAACACCATCAAGCCGACCAACCTGTTCCTGACCCTGTGTTCGCCCATCACAGGTCTGATGACCTACTTCAAGGAAAAAAGGTTCGCCTACCCGGTGGCCATCCCCTTTGCCATCGGTATCGTTACCGGCGCCTTTTTTATCGGCCCCCGCTGTCGGCTAAGTATCTGAACCTGGCGGCCTTCAAGTTCTATCTCGGTATCATCTGTCTGGTTATCGGTATCAAGCTCTTCACCGAGTCCCTGCCGAGTTCCATTGAGAAGAAAAAGGCCATGAAGGCCATTGTCCAGAAGTTCAACGCCGCGGTCAAGGAAGCCAAGGAATCCGGTAAGGCCATGGAGATGGGTAAAATCGAATTTGATAAATTCAACTTCATTTCCTTCAACATGCGTTTCTGGGGTGAGACCTTTGTCGCCCGGCCGCTGATGATGCTCATCGGTGGTATCGTCATGGGTGTGATCGCCTCCTCCTTCGGTGTCGGCGGTGGCTTCATGTTCATGCCGTTCATGACCACCCTGGTGGGATATCCCATGTATCTGGCCGTACCCATAGCCCTGGCCGGTACCTTTGCCACCTCCACCGGTGCCATTGCCAAGTACGCGCTCATGGGATACCAGCCCGACTGGATCATGGCGGCTCTCATTGCTGCCGGCGCCATGTGCGGTGGTATGGTCGGTCCCAAGATCCAGAAGAAGCTTCCGGAGATTTTCCTGAAACGGATGCTGGCCCTGGCACTTATCATTGTATTCATGAAGTACACAAAACTGCTGGTATTCCTGCGCTAAGGCTGCCAGAACCATATCAGGTGCTTTTTCAGGCACCACTTTTCGGGGAGACGGGCATCATGGCCCGTCTCCCCAACCTTTGCTTGTTTTGTCTGTGACCCAAGAAGGAGATAATCATGAAGAAATCTGTGTACTCGATATGTGGCATGTGCACGGTTCGTTGTCCGATCCGGGTTGAGGTTGAGGATAACAAGGTGACATGGATCGAGGGCAATCCACATCTGCTCGACAGTGCCCTGTGCGCCAAGGGGTCGGCCGGTGTCGCTCTGGTAAATGATGATGAGCGGCCCAGGCAACCCTTGATCAGAGAAGGCGGGCGTGGAGCCGGACGCTGGCAGAAGGTGAGCTGGCCGACCGCCTATGACTACATCGCCGAGAGGCTGAAAAAGATCAAGGCCGACTATGGTCCCGAGTCGGTGGTACTGTCTTCACGCGGGGGACCATGGCAATCCATGTATAAGACCTTTATCCATGCCTTTGGATCGCCAAATTACACTAACCACGATTGCACCTGTGGTCGTAATACCCACCATGCCAGTCTTTCTCTAAATGGTGTCGGCCGGAAGGGCTTTATCTATGATATAAAAAATGCCAAACATCTGGTCTGTTTCGGGCGCAATTACTTTGCCTCGTTGCAGATAGCTCAGAGTAACCAGGTGCTTGACATGCTGGACAAGGGCGGGCGTCTTACTTATGTCGATGTCCGACAGACCATGACCGGCATCAAGGCAACCCGGTTTTTTCAGGTTCGCCCCGGTACCGACTATGCCCTGACGCTGGGCATGATCCATGAGATCATCAAGCGCGGGCTGTATGACAAGGAATTCATCGACCGGTATGTGAGCGGCTTTGACGAACTGTGCAGCTTCATCGAGGAATACACTCCGGCCTGGGCGGCCAAGGAGTGCGGGGTCAAGGAAAAGGCCATCAAGGAGTTTGTCGACGAGGTGGCCGAAGATATGCCCCGGGTCATCTTTCATCCGGGCTGGAACCTGTCGCGCTACAAGGATTCGTTTTACGCCAGCAGGGCCCTCCACATCCTCAATGTTCTGATGGGCAATATCGAGATCGAGGGCGGGCTGATCATTCCCAAGGGGGCGGGCGACTGCGGTTTTTCCGGTATTCGCAACCTGGACTGTCCCAAGCCCGATATCAAGAGGGGCGACGGAGTGGGGTGGAAATACACCCATTTCGACAAAGGCCCCGGCCTGGCTCACCTGTTCTTCGATGCCATGCGTACCGAAGATCCCTATCCGATCAAGGCCTGGATCGCCATGCGTCATGATCCCTTTGCCTGCATGCCCGATCCCCAGCGCCAGAAACTCTACTTTGACAACTGTGATCTCCTGGTCTCCATCGATACCCATTACAGCGAGTTTGGCTGGTATGCCGACGTGATCCTGCCGGAATCCACCTACCTGGAAAGGGATAATCCCATCTGCCTGCAGAAAGGAACCAAGCCCAGGCTGGCGGTGCGGCGCAAGGCTCTGGAGCCCCGTTTTGACACCAAGCCCGGCTGGGAGATTTTCAGGCAGTTGGCTGAACGCCTCGATATCGGCGAATACTTTCCCTACAATACCATCGAGGAACTCTACGAGTGGCAGCTTGAGGGAACCGGCTACACCATCGAGGATTTTGAAGAAAAGGGATTCATTGAGCTCACCGACAAGCCGCTGCCCCTGTATGACCGCGACAAGCTGGACGGGCAGTTCAAGACGCCTTCCGGCAAGATCGAGATCATCAGCAGTAAACTCGAAGAAGCCGGTCTGCCGTCGCTTAAGCCCTACAAATCGCCCAACAAGCCACCCAAGGGCATGTTCCGGCTGGTCTACGGCCGTTCGGCGGTTCATACCCACAGCCATACCATCAACAATCCGCTCCTTGAGGAACTGATGCCGGAAAACACCCTGTGGATCAACCACCGGGCAGCGGCCAAGCTCGGGATCGAGGACGGCGACATGGTCGAGGTAACGGCTCAGAACGCCAGCTACTCAGGCACTGTTCAGGCCCACGTGACCGAGTTTATCCACCCGGAATGTGTCTATACCGTGCATGGCTTCGGCCGTCAGGTCCCGCTGCAGAGCCGCGCCTATCATGCGGGTATCAGTGATCAGAAATTGATGGCCGGATTACTGGATAACTGGGACCGGGCCGGGGGTGCCATCAACCTCTGCGAAGCCCTGGTCTTTGTGAAGAAGAGTAGCCGGAATCCGAAGAGGAGGGTTGAGTTATGAACACATACATGATCTATCTCAACGCCAAGCGTTGTATCGGTTGTCACGGCTGCGAGGTCCACTGCAAGATCAACAAGGAGCTGCCTGTGGGGCCGATTCTCTGCGAGATCAGCCACGTGCCGCTGAAGTCCGTCAAGGGGGTACCCAAGACCGAGTTTGAATTCAGGTCCTGTTACCACTGTGACGATCCCTTCTGCGTCCCCATCTGTCCCAAAAATGCCATGATCAAACGGGAGGACGGGATCGTCTATATTGACGAGGAAAAATGTATCGGCTGCATGGCCTGCGCCGGTGCCTGTCCATGGACCATTCCCCAGCTCAATCCGGCAACCGGCAAGGCAGTGAAGTGTGATTACTGCAAGGACCGGGTGGACCAGGGGCTGAAACCGGCCTGTGTGACCAAGTGTACCACCCATGCCCTGCGTTTTGTCCGCCTGCAGGATGTATAATGAACAGCGCCGGGCGTGATCCGGGCGCTGACGATCAGGGGACAGGTTTCGGCCTGTCCCTGTTTTTTTGATGGACAGAGATCCCTTGCCGGGATAGGAATGGGCAGGCTGCCATGGAATGACAGCCGGAAACATAGACTGTAAATGTCCGGTCGCAACCGGGCGGAAACCAGGACAGGACAGGAAAGAAATGGAGCTTTTGTACGGACTGCTTGACTGGTTGTACTATGGGGTCATCGCGCCTTTTTTCCGATTTCTCAGCCAGACCCTCACCCTGATTTTCCTGAAACCTCTGGAAATGCTGGGGGTTCCGGTCGGGCTACAGGTCGCCCTCATCGCCGTCCTCACGGCGGTACTTGCCTTTCGTATCCGTAGCTGGCTGCGGGTGGAAGAGAAGGTCCGGGAATTCAACGAGCGGTTTGCCGAAAAACGAAAGGCCCAGCAGGACCTGCAGCTGATTTCCGACTGGAAGAGCCGTGATGCCCTGTACCGGGCAACCGACGAGGAGTTGAATCATGAGTACAACACCTTTCTTGCCTATCACTATGCCCGCTATGTGCTGGTCTACCTGCTGCCTCTCTTTCTGATTCTGGCCTGGCTCAACAACTATTTTTCCGAGCCGTGGCTCATTGCCCGCTTTGGCAAGCCCTTTGTTATTCTCCTGCCGGATAACCGGCTCGGGGCCCAGGGGCTTTCGGTCACCTTTATCTTCCTCCTGGTCTATGTTGTTTCTCTGATCATCGGTTTCAGAATAAAAAAATATCGCAGGTCCTGAGCTACTTGCCTGTCCGGCACCTGCCTGCTGGCCGGGAATGGTGGCCCGGCGGGCAGGGAAGAAGTGCTGCTTTGGCAAAGAAGCTCTTCTGGCTGAAAAAACATGGTTCTGTCCCGGGGCACGGAATTTTGTTTTTTGATTGCCACTGAAATTCAGCCGGAACAAGAACAAGGGATATCATCGCCTGGTCTCTGAAAGAGTTGCTCGCAGGAGCGTACCTTTTTGCAACTAAGTTATCTCTCCAGGTAGAGAGAAAAAGCGATGTCAGCTCTCAGACCGGTGACAGCTGAGCTTTGGTGGTTATCACATTTTGTTTTGCGTATGGGAAAAAATTCTTCTAAGATAGAGACCAGAGAAAAAAATTCAGACCTAGACGTCTGCAGGAAACCCTATGCCCCGACAGGCGCCATACATACCCGCATCCGAAGAAAACCGACGCCGGTTTTCCAGGGTTCTGTTCAACCGGACAGCCCGGCTGTACCTGGGCGGCAGGCGGTACGAGCATGAGAAGATACGCAATCTGAGTATCGGCGGCGTCTTTGTCGAGGGACAGTACAAAGCCAACCCGGGAGAAATCTGCGAGCTGGAACTGCATGAGAGCGGTCGCCATTCCAGCCTGATCCTGAGATTTACCGCCCGGATTGTCCGGATAATTGACGACGGAGTGGCACTTGAATTTATTGATATGGGTCCGGATGCGTACATGTTCCTTCAAACCATGGTCCTCTACTCCTCTGACGATCCATACACCGTTGCCCAGGAGTTTCTCGACGATTTTCCTGCAGCGCTGCAGGACACCCGCTGAATCGGCTTCTTTGCCGCAGACCTTTCTTTCCGGATAGTATCCCAACTGAAAAAGGCAGGCATCAGGAGTTAACTGTGGTATGCAAGATTGTTTCAGCATGCCCGTAAGTTATTGATCTGTATTTACACTGTATTTACATGAACCAGGAAAGTAGCACACAGACAGACATCGCACCGGTTCTGAAGCCCTTTGCCACCATCGGCGGCCAGGCGCTGTACCTGGTAACCGATATGGGGAAAATGACCATTTTCCTCTTTCTCGCCGTGCTTGGTCTGCTCAAACGGCCATTTCGTTTCAGCGAGCTGCTCAAGCAGATGTGGTTCATCGGCGCCGGGTCGGTCACGGTGATTTTTTTTACCGCTCTTTCCTCCGGCATGGTGCTCGGACTGCAGGGATACTATTCTCTGCATAAATTCGGAGCCGAAGGCATGCTTGGTTCAGCGGTCTCGCTGACACTCATCATGGAACTCGGGCCGGTTCTCACCGCGCTCATGGTCACCGGCCGGGCCGGATCGGCCATGTGTGCGGAGATCGGTATCATGCGTATCTCCGAACAGATCGATGCTCTTGAATGCATGGCCGTTGATCCGTTCAGGTATCTGATCTCGCCTAAATTTCTCGCTGCCCTTCTATCTGTCCCCCTGCTGACTGCCATGTTCGACGTGGTAGGCATTTTTGGTGGCTACCTGGCCGGGGTCAAGTTGATGGGGGTGAACTCCGGGGCCTTTTTCAGCGGTATGCAGCAGAGCGTGACCAACCATGATATCCGGCTCGGGGTTATTAAGTCCTTTGTCTTTGCCCTGCTCCTGGTCTGGATCTGTACCGGACGGGGGTATTTTGTCCAACAGATCCGGGGAGCCGGTTTCGGGGCTGAAAGTGTGAGCAAGGTGACCACTCAGGCAGTGGTGATATCGTCCATCTCGATCCTGGTTTTTGATTATCTGCTGACCGCGATTCTCCTGTAGCTGGATTGCCGGTCCAGGCTGTATCGCTCCGGATGAGTTCCGGGCTGGTGCTGGGTTTACAATATGACTGACATACAAAAAAATCATTCCGGTGACCCGGCCATCCGTTTTGTCGACGTGACCAAGAGTTTTCCTTCACGTCACGGGCGCCACGTGGTGCTCAGCGGGGTCAACTTTCAGGTTCCCCGGGGAAAGACCACGGTCATCGCCGGCGGCTCGGGGTCGGGCAAGAGTGTGACGCTTAAGCTGATTCTCGGGCTGATGCGTCCGGACAGCGGCCAGATCCTGGTGGAAGGTCAGAATGTAGCTGCTCTCCGGGGACGGGCCTTGCAGCAGGTTCGCGTCCGTTTCGGGGTGCTTTTCCAGGGGGCGGCCCTGTTTGATTCGCTCACGGTCTTTGAAAACGTGGCCCTGCCTCTGCGCGAGCGGACCCGGCTTGATGCCGGTGCTATACAGGCCCAGGTGATGAAAACCCTGGAACAGCTGGAGCTTGGTGGCCATGAAAACAAGTATCCGGCCCAGCTTTCCGGAGGGATGCGGAAGAGGGTCGGTCTGGCCAGAGCCCTGCAACTTGATCCTGAAATAGTTCTTTTTGATGAGCCGACCACAGGTCTCGATCCGGTGATGACCCGGGAGATCTATCAGCTTTTCTACCGTACCCAGCAGGAGATAGGCTACACTGCCATCATTGTCAGTCACGATATCCCGCGGGTGTTCAGTCTGGCCGATCAGGTGATCCTGCTCTCCCGGGGCGAGATGGATGTGTTTGAAAGCCCCGAGGAAATTCAGTGGTCGGAAAAAGAGTATATCAAGGAGTTCGTGGCCTCGACCATGGGTGAGATCTACGAGAGCAGCCGGGTGGAACAGGGGCGTTTCTGAGACGGGCTCCCCTCGGTGGGGCTTTGCCGGTATGGTCAGGAGGATGAATGGAAAGGCTCCACTGGCTCAACAGGCTGTCACTGCGACGGTGCCTTCTGTCTTTTTCGTGCCTTACACCTGAATTCCTGTCATAAGAAACAAGAAAATTATCAACCATCTACGATTTGTTGGGTTGCGGGCAATACCCGGTTTTGGAAAAATAAACGTAAAATAAAGATAAGTTATGAGCAATTCACGTGTTGAAATAATGGTCGGCATCTTTCTGGTGCTCGGGCTGATGGCCTTTGGCTGGCTTGCCATTCAGTTGGGGGAACTGCCCTGGCTCACCGGCAGTACAACCTATGTGGTGTATGCGGATTTTGACAACGTATCCGGAGTCAAGCCCGGGGCTGACGTGCAGATAGCCGGGGTGACAGTGGGCACCGTCCGGGAGCTTGAGCTGACCGATGACGCCCTGGCCCGGGCCGCCATGCAGATAGACAAGACCATCAAAATTCCTGTCGATTCCATGGCCTCGGTCAAATCCCAGGGGATCATCGGTGACAAGATCATCCAGATTACCCTGGGTGGAGACGAGGAAAATTTAAAGCCAGGCGAGGTGATCAGTGACACCGAGTCGTCTGTTGATCTGGAGTCTCTTATCTCTAAATTTGCTTTTGGTCAGGTGAAATAAAAAATGAACGCGTATCTTTTACCGGCACGACGGTGGTATCTCCTGGTTGTCCTGGCCCTGCTGATCCTGGTCCCGAGGGCGGTCCAGGCGGCCAGGGACGAGGCGGTTGATTTTCTAAACGATGATTTCTATGCCGAGGAAGGGGCAGAAACCGAGGTCCCCGATCCCCTGGAGCCCCTGAACCGGGTCATGTTCACCTTCAACGACAAGGCCTATCTGTGGGTGCTCAAACCGGTGACCACCACCTATGCCGACACGGTACCCTGGGAGATGCGCTGGTGCATTGACAGCTTTTTCAACAACCTGCTGGAGCCGGTCCGTTTTGCCAATGCCCTGCTGCAGCTGCGGCTGGGGGATGCCGGTACCATTCTGGGGCGTTTTCTCATCAACTCCACCCTGGGCGTTTTCGGGTTGGCCGATGTGGCGGAGCGGGAATTCGAAATCCCCACCGTGGAGGCCAGCCTGGGTGAAACCCTCGCCACCTGGGGAATCGGCGACGGCCTCTACCTGGTGGTTCCCTTCTACGGCTCCACCACCCTGCGGGACTTCACCGGCACCATGGCTGAAACCTTTGTGACGCCCTATTATCTTCTGGCTGACTCCTGGAGGGAGGAAAGCTTGATCTATGCAGGAAAAAATATTAATAACCTCACGTTTCATCTGGGTGAATACGAGCAGATGAAAGAACTTTCCTTTGATCCCTACATTGCACTGAGAAATGGTTATTTTCAATACCGTCGTCAGCAGCGGAGCCGTGCGGAGACCGAGAACAATGGTGAGTAGAGATACTGATGGTATGGAGGGCGGGCCTGTGGAGGCCGGCCGATCGGGCCGGCAGTGGATCCTCGTTTGGTGTGCGGCCCTGCTCTTTCTTGCCGGGTCCCTGCTGCCGGCAGCAGTGGTGCGGGCGGCAACTCCGGATCCATCGGCCCAGCTGCGGCCGTTCATAGACAAGGTGACCCGGATTATCAGCGATGCCAGGGACCGCCAGGACCCCAACTGCAATCTCTGCCAGCGCATCATCGATGTGGCCAGGGAACGGTTCGATTTCCGGGAGATATCCAAGCGGGTGCTTGGCCGGCAGTGGCGCAAACTCTCCAGGGAGCAGCAGGATGAATTTGTCCAGCTCTTCACCACGCTCCTGCAGTATGCTTATGTTGGCAACATCCAGGAGTATTCCGGCCAGAAGATCGAGTTCAGGAAACAGCGGATCAAGGGCAGGCGAGCCGAGGTGCAGACTGTCCTCGTAGACCAGGAAAAGACCATCCCGGTCTCCTATATCATGATCCTCAAGGGGGATCAGTGGCTGGTGTACGATGTGGTGGTCGAAGGGGTCAGCCTGGTGCGCAACTACATGGAGCAGTTCCGCCAGATTCTGCGCAAGGAGAAGTACGACGGTCTGGTCCAGAAGCTGCGTGACAAGATCAAGACTCTGGAGCAGCAGCGTCGGGAACAGTTTGCCCGCAAGGACAGCGACGGATGAATCCGGAAGATCTGTTTCCCTTCCTGAACCCTGAGGAGGCCGGGATCCTGGTCGGCTTTCTTGAACCTGTGGAAGTGAAGGCCGGGGAGGACATCTTTGTCGAGGGGCAGCAGGCCCCGTTCATGGTCTTCATTGTCCGGGGCCGGTTGGTGGTAAGGAAGCCGACCGAATTCCCCGGCAAATACCAGGTGATAGCCGTCCTTGAGGCTGGCAGTTTTGCTGGCGAGGCCGGGATCCTCGACGACTCTGTCCACGGGGCGACTGTTACCGCTGTCCGAGACTCGGAACTGCTCAGTCTGACCAGGACCTCCTTTGCCACTCTGGCCAGCCACCATCCCGGGCTGGCCATCGACCTGCTGCGTCACCTGCTGGCAATCGTTCATCTTCGTCTGCAGAAGACATCCCACCGACTTTCCATGGTCCTCTGAACAGGATTTTCTGGTTCTCCTGCAGGGAACTGTCCGAGATCCCGGAGGCCGTCCGCCGGACCTGCTCTCTCCCACCCACCTGATTTGACTGCCTATGCCATTTTCTCTCATTTTATGATGGATCTCTGTAATTTTTTTGTGTACACTACTCGTTTTTGTTGCTAATTATCGTGCCTGTTTCCCGGTACGGTATGGATTCAGGGCAGGGCGACTCTTGAAAGTTCCATTTGCTGAAATTGCCGAAGACGGCACCAAGTACGACATTACGGATGCTTCGTGGTTTCCGGAACAGGATCTTGTCAGGCTGGCTCCGGTCAGCGCCACGCTTCTGCTGGTCCGCAAAGCCGCGGGCAGGGTGGAGATCCAGGGACATCTTGAAACCACGGTGGAACTTCAGTGCGATCGCTGTCTCAAGCCCTATGGGTTGCGTATCGACACAAGCATCGATCTGATCCTCGAATGTCCAGATGAAGAACACTGGAAGCTTCGCGAGGTTGCCTGCAGTGCCGAAGACCTGGACACCGTGGTGCTTCGGGAACCGATAGCCGATCTTGACGATGTGCTGCGCCAGCAACTCTACCTGGCGCTGCCGTTCAAACAGTTGTGTGCCACCGGATGCAAGGGCTTGTGCAGCCGCTGCGGGGCAGACCTGAATCAGGGACCCTGTGGTTGTGATCCCGGGGAGAACCTGTCTCCCTTTGCCGTGTTGGCCAAGTTGAAAAAATAACGAAGACAAAGTTGTACTATTACTTCCGTCAGGAGGAAAGAAAATGGCGTTACCTAAAAGAAGACATTCCCATTCCCGCACCCGCAAGCGGCGGGCCCATGATTCGCTCAAGGCACCCAATGTGGTCAACTGCCCCGAGTGCGGTGAGCCGAAGCTGCCGCACAGGCTCTGCGGTGGATGCGGAGTCTACAAGGGAAGAAGCGTTATCCGTCTCGAGGACGAACTCAGTTAGTCTGCCGTGCGTATAGCCCTTGATGCCATGGGCGGAGACTGTGGCTCGGAGCTTCTGATCGAGGGAGCCCTGGCCGCAGTTCGTGACAACAGGGATTTTGAAGTCGTCTTGCTCGGTCCGAGCGCTGAGCTGGAAAAGCAGGTCGCACTCCTTGCCGATACAACACTGTCCTCCCGGCTCAGCATCCAGCACGCATCACAGGTGGTATCCATGCACGAATCTCCGGTGGAGGCCGTGCGCAAGAAAAAGGATTCCACCATCATGGTCGGTTTTGATCTGGTCCGCCAGGGCAAGGCAGATGCCGTCGTGTCTGCCGGAAATTCCGGCGCCACCCTGGCCGCCGCCGTGCGCAAGCTCGGCCGGCTCAAGGGGGTAGCCCGGCCAGGCATCGCCAGCCTTTTTCCCACCCTGAAAGAACCGGTGATCCTGATGGACATCGGCGCCAATGTCGACTGCCGGCCTCAGCATCTCTTCCAGTTCGCCATCATGGCCGCCTCCTGTTCCCGTCTGCTTCTAGGTATTGAGCGTCCCCGGGTCGGTCTGCTCAGTATCGGTGAGGAGAGCGGGAAGGGCAATGCCCTGGTGAAAGAGACCCATGTTCTGCTCAGGCAGAGCGGCCTCAACTTCATCGGTAACGTGGAGGGCCGGGATGTGTACCAGGGCGATGTGGATGTGATCGTCTGCGATGGTTTTGTCGGTAACATTTCCCTCAAGATAAGCGAAGGACTCGCCGAGGCGGCCATGCAGATGCTCAAGGACGAGATCATGAAGTCCCTGCGCGCCAAGATCGGCTACCTTCTTATACGCAAGGCCTTTGCCCGGTTCCGCAAGCGGGTGGATTATGCCGAGTACGGCGGTGCGCCGCTCCTTGGTATCGATGGCGTGGGAATTATCTGCCACGGCAAATCCAATGCCATTGCGATCAAGAACGGTATCGAGGTGGCGGCCGATATGGTCCGGAGTCGGGTCAACGATTCCATACGCTCTTCTCTTGAAGAGTATGCAACCTGAAATAGGGAGATATACAACAAATTATGCGAGCCGCAGTCCTGGGAACCGGGTCGTGCCTGCCTGAAAAGGTGCTGACCAATACTGACCTTGAAAAGCTGGTGGAAACCTCCGACGAGTGGATCACCACCCGGACCGGTATCAGGACACGGCGTATCGCCGGGCCCGGCGAGGAAAATTACAAACTCGCCTCCACCGCTGCCCGCCGGGCTCTGGAGATGGCGAAGGTCACTCCGGAAGAACTTGATCTGGTGGTGGTCGCCACCCTGACCCCGCACATGATGATGCCCTCATCGGCCTGTTTCGTCCAGGCAGAAATCGGGGCGGTCAATGCCTTTGCCTATGATCTCAATGCCGCCTGTTCCGGCTTTCTCTATGGCCTGGATCTGGTGGACAGCTACATCGCCCGCCGGCCGGACATGAAGATCCTTCTCATTGGCTCTGAGACCCTTTCGGCCCGGGTCAACTGGGAGGATCGAAACACCTGTATCCTTTTCGGGGACGGGGCCGGTGCCTGTGTCATCACCGGCCGGGAGCAGGGCGGGGTGGTGGCGAGCAGGCTACTTTCCGACGGCCGGCTCTGGAAACTCCTTTACATGGACAGCCCGGAGAGCAGAAACTCCGCCATCCGTCAGCCGGACCGCAAGGGATGCTATATCCAGATGTCGGGCCGGGACGTATTCAAATACGCGGTCCGGGCCATGGAGGATGCTGTCACCGGACTGCTCCTGGAGACCGGCACATCCATTGATCAGGTGGACCTGATGATTCCCCATCAGGCCAATATCCGCATACTTGGCAAACTCATGGAACGCCTCGGTGTTCCTGATGAAAAGCTCTACATTAACGTAGATAAATATGGTAATACATCGGCAGCCAGCATACCCATTGCCCTGGATGAAGCGAACCGGCAGGGAATTCTGTCCAGGGGACAGCGTATCCTGCTGTGTTCCTTCGGCGGCGGTTTCACCTGGGGTGCCCTGTTGATGGACTGGTAATAAGGAGAACTTTGTGGATTATTTTCTGACCGAAGAACAGCAGATGATCCGGGATACGGCCCGGGAAATCGCCAGCGAGAAGATCATTCCCGTCCGGGCGGAGCTCGACGAGAAAAACGAGTTTCCGACCTCCATTCTCGAGGACATGGCCAAGGCCGATCTGTTCAGTATCTTTATTCCCGAAGAGTATGGCGGCTTTGGTGGCGGCTGTTTCGAAATTGTCCTGGCCCTGGAAGAGCTGGCCAGGGGCTGTGTCGGCGTGGCGACCAGTTATGCTGCCAGTGCCCTGGGTATTTTCCCGGTGCTCATCGCTGGCAGTGAGGAAATGAAAAAGAAATATCTGCCCGACGTGGCCGCCGGAACCCGTTGGGCCGCTTTTGGTCTGACCGAGGCCAATGCCGGCAGCGATGCGGGCGGGGTTCAGACCACCGCCGTGCTGGATGGGGACGAGTGGGTGCTCAACGGCACCAAGCAGTGGATCACCAATGGTGGCGAGGCCCACCTCTATACCATCGTTGCCCTGACCGATCCCAGGAAAGGCGCCCGCGGTGCCTCTATCTTTCTGGTCGAGGATGGAGATCCAGGGTTTTCGTATGGCAAGAAGGAAGACAAAATGGGCATCCGGGCTTCGGCCACCAGGGAACTCATCCTCAAGGACTGCCGAATCCCCAAGGATCGGCTGGTGGGCCGCCAGGGCACCGGTTTCATAACGGTTATGAAAACTCTGGACATCTCCCGGCCCGGTATAGCTTCCCTGGGTGTGGGTCTTGGGCAGGCTGCCCTGGATGAGGCGGTGACCTATGCCAAGCAGCGGGTTCAGTTCGGCAAGCCGATCATCAGCTTCCAGGCCATTTCGCACATGCTGGCTGACATGGCTATCCAGGTCGAGGCTGCCCGGGCTCTCGTCTATGCCGCGGCCAGGCACATTGATTCCAATCCGAAGAAGATGAGCAAGGCTTCCTCCATGTGCAAGGTCTTTGCCACCGATATGGCCATGAAGGTGACCACCGATGCCGTACAGGTCCTGGGCGGATACGGCTACATGAAGGAGTATCCGGTTGAAAAGATGATGCGTGATGCCAAGATTCTGCAGATCTACGAGGGAACCAATCAGATTCAGCGCAATGTTGTCGGCCAGGAGCTCAATAAGGAATATGCTTCCTGAGATCATCTATCCATCCTGAACCAACATAAAAAAGATCCATGAATATTCTTGTCTGCATCAAACAGGTTCCCGATGCCAAAGATGTCCGCCTCGATCCGGAGACCAACACCCTGGCCCGGGAAGGTGTCTCGTCCATTATGAACCCCTTTGACCGGCATGCGCTGGAAGAGGCGGTCAGTCTCAAGGAACGCCACGGCGGCGAGGTCACGGTGCTGTCCATGGGCCCGCCCCAGGCCGAGGAAGTCCTGCGGGAGGCCATCTCCTGCGGAGCCGATCACGCTGTCCTGGTCTCGGACCGGGCCTTTGCCGGAGCCGATACCTGGGCCACCTCCTACACCCTGGCCAGGGCCATCGAGACCTTGGGCAACTTCGATCTGATTCTCTGCGGCAAGCAGGCCATTGACGGGGATACGGCCCAGGTCGGGCCCGGACTGGCCAGCCGGCTGCAGGTTCCCTATGTTACCTGTGTGCAGAAGACCCGGAGTGTAGATGATGGCAGCATCGTGGTGGAGCGGATGATGGACGACGGCTACGATGTGGTCCGGCTGCCGCTGCCTGCCCTGCTCACCGTGGTCAAGGATATCAACGAGCCCCGGGTTCCGTCGCTCAAGGGCAAGATGAAGGCGAAAAAGGCCCGGATAAGGGTGCTGTCGGCAGCTGATATAGGGGCTGAGGAAGGGTGTATCGGCCTGGCCGGTTCACCGACCCAGGTGGTCAGGGTCTTCTCTCCCGAGCCGCGGGGCGACCGGACTGTGTTCAGCGGTACTCCAGAAGAACAGGTGGAACAACTGGTTGCAGTCCTGCGCTCGGTGCTGTAACTGGGGCGCCTGGTTTGATTTCTGACTTTTGATTTCCTGATTACCTATTATGCTTATTGTAGATACGGAAAAATGTATAGGTTGCGGCGTCTGTGAAGAGACCTGCGCCTTTGGCGCCATAACCGTTGAAGACTCCATCGCGGTGGTGGGTGATACCTGTACCCTCTGCGGCAGCTGCGTCGACAACTGCGAGGTGGAAGCCCTGCATATCGAGGGCGGCGTCAGAAAGGGAGACACGGATCTGGACCAGTGGTCGGGGATCTGGGTCTTTGCCGAGTACCGGCATGGGCAGATCGCGCCGGTGGCCTATGAACTGCTTGGCATCGGCCGGCAGCTGGCCGATCAGCGGGGCGTGCCCCTGAGTGCGGTTCTTTTTGGTGACCAGGTGCTTGAGCACGCGAATCAGCTGATCGCCGCCGGCGCGGATACCGTCTATGTGGTGGATCATCCGGCCCTGGCCGACTATCGTGAAGATGTGTACGGCCGCGTCCTCGAGGACCTGATTCGGGCCCGTAAACCGGAAGTGGTACTTGCCGGGGCCACGGCCATCGGCCGCTCGGTGATTCCCCAGGTGGCCACGGCCCTGGGCGCAGGCCTGACCGCGGACTGTACCCAGTTGGCCATTCGCGAGGAAGATGGTATGCTCCTTCAGACACGGCCGGCTTTTGGTGGCAATATCATGGCCACCATTGAATGCCCCCATTCCCGGCCGCAGATGGCCACTGTCCGTCCCAAGGTCATGGCGCCAGCTCCTGTGGATCCGACCAGGACCGGGGAGGTGGTGGAGGTTGAGGTGCCGGAGGAACTGCTGCAGTCCCGGGTCGAGGTCCTGGAATGCGTCCAGGAGGAAGGGGAAAATGTCAATATCCAGGAATTTGAAATCCTGGTAGCCGGCGGTCGTGGCCTGGAGAATGAAAAAGGTTTTGAGCTGATCCAGGCCCTGGCCGAGGAGCTGGGCGGCGGCGTGGCTGCCTCGCGGGCGGCAGTGGATGCCGGCTGGATAAGCTATCCGCATCAGGTGGGCCAGACCGGCAAGACCGTGTGTCCGAAACTCTACATCGCCTGCGGTATTTCCGGCGCCATCCAGCATGCCGTTGGCATGCAGTCCGCTGATACCATCGTGGCCATCAACCGGGATGAGAAGGCACCGATTTTCGATTTCGCCACCTACGGCCTGGTGGGAGATCTCTTCGAGATCGTCCCGCTGCTGACTGAAAAACTCAGGGAGACAAAGGGACAGTGACGATTCAGGGAAAAACAGCACTGGTAACCGGGGGCAGCCGCGGTATCGGCCGGGCTGTCTGCCTGCGGCTTGCCGCCATGGGCGTTGTGGTCGGTATCAATTACGTGGGTAACCGGGAAGCGGCGGAAGAGACTCTGGCCACCATCAAGGATCTTGGCGGCAGTGGTTTTCTCTGCCAGTTCGACGTTGCGGATGCCAGTGGTGTTCAGGAAAGCTTCAAGCAGATCGGGGCAGAGCATGGGGTGGTGGAAATTCTGGTCAACAATGCCGGCATCACCCGGGATGGGCTCATGGCCAGAATGAAGGAAGACGACTGGGACAAGGTCCTGGACACCAACCTCAAGGGCGCCTTTCTCTGTTCCAAGGCCGCCATGCGCGCGATGATGAAGAACCGCTGGGGCCGGATCATCAATATCTCCTCGGTCATCGGTTTCCTGGGCAATGCCGGCCAGGTCAACTATGCCTCGGCCAAGGCCGGGCTCGTCGGCCTGACAAAATCCATGGCCCGGGAACTGGCTCCCCGCAGCGTCACGGTCAACTGTGTGGCGCCCGGCTATATTGTCACCGACATGACCAGCGGTCTGGGCGAGGATATCCAGCAGGCCATCAAGGCCCAGATTCCCCTGGGGACCCTGGGTACGCCTGAGGATGTGGCTGCGGCTGTTGCCTTTCTGGCCGGAGAGGATGCCGCCTACATGACCGGACAGACGCTGCACGTCAACGGCGGGATGTACATGGGAAATTGATTCATGGGTCCTGTGCGCGGGACTCATGCTGTAGCCAAGGTGCCGGGTGTCGAAGCCATCGACCCCGGATACTTGAACATACCATCTAAAAAATATTTCAGGAGAAAAAGCAATGGCAGTTGAAGACAAAATGATCGATATCATCGTTGAGCAGCTCAGTGTAGACCGGGATAAGGTCGTACCCGGTGCCTCCTTTGTCGATGACCTCGGAGCCGATTCCCTGGATCTGGTTGAGCTGATCATGGCCATGGAAGAAGAATTCGACGTGGAAATTCCCGACGAAGAGGCGGAAAAGATCGCCACGGTTCAGGATGCCATCGATTATGTCAATAAACTGAAGTAGGACGCGGGACGTATAAGGTGAAAAGACGGGTTGTTGTCACCGGGGTGGGACTGGTTACCCCGCTTGGTACCGGTACGGACAGGACATGGCAGGGGCTTCTCGAGGGCCGGAGCGGAGTGGGACCCATCACCCGATTCGATGCCTCGGACCAGGCTTCGCAGATTGCCGCCGAGGTCAAGGATTTTACCCCGGATCGGTGGTTTGAAAAGAAACAGGTCAAGAATCTGGATCTGTTTGTCCAGTATGCCGTGGCTGCCGCCGACATGGCCATGGAGGACGCCGGCCTGTCTGTGGAGGAAAACGAGGCCGAGCGTTTCGGGGTCATCACCGGGTGTGGCATGGGGGACTGCCCACCATCGAGCAGTATCACAGTGTCTATCTCAAACGCGGACCGCGCCGGATAACACCGTTTTTCATCCCCAGGGTGATTCCCAATATGCCGTCCGGTCACATCTCCATGCGGTTTGGCGCCAAGGGGCCCAACATGGCCCTTTCCACCGCCTGTGCCGCCGGAACCCACGCGGTGGGCGAGGCCTTCAGGCATATTGTCTATGGTGACTGCGACATGGCCATTACCGGCGGGGCTGAATCGGTTATCTGTCCGCTGGCCGTGGGTGGTTTTTCCTCCATGAAGGCCCTGTCCACCCGCAACGACGACCCGGAGCATGCATCCCGCCCCTTTGATCGCGACCGGGACGGTTTTATTATTGCCGAGGGTGCCGGAATGCTCGTCCTTGAGGAACTGGAGCATGCCCTGGCCCGGGGCGCGACCATCTATGCTGAAATGGCCGGGTACGGCCAGACCAGCGATGCCTACCACATCGCCGCTCCTCCAGAGGATGGTGAGGGGGCTGCCCGGTGCATGGCCATGGCCCTGCGCGATGCCGGGCTCAATCCCGAGGATGTGGACTACATCAATGCCCACGGCACCTCCACGCCGCTCAATGACCGGTGTGAGACCGCTGCCATCAAGACCGTGTTTGGCGACCATGCCCGGCAGCTGGCCATCAGCTCCACCAAGTCCATGACCGGCCATATGCTCGGTGGTGCCGGGGGCATCGAGTCTGTCTTCACCGCCCTGTCCGTCGCGCACGGTCTGGTACCACCCACGGCCAACCTGGAACATCCCGATCCGGCCTGTGATCTCGATTATGTTCCCGGTTCAGCCAGAGAGATGAAAATCCGGGCCGCCATGTCCAATTCCTTTGGTTTTGGTGGTACCAATGCTGTCATTGTCATGAAACGCTTTGACGGTTGAGAGAGGGGGAGGAAACGGTGAAAATAGCGATCGGCAGTGATCACGGCGGATTTGATTTCAAACAGCTCATCATCGACCGGTTGGAAAAGCTCGGTCAGGACGTGGTGGACGTGGGCTGTTATTCCAGGGAATCGGTGGATTATCCGGAATTTGCCGACGCCGTGTGTGCCAAGGTTCGCAGTGGCGAATGTGAACGCGGCATCCTGATCTGCGGTACCGGCATCGGTATGTCTATTGCCGCCAACAGACACCGGGATATCAGGGCGGCGCTCTGTCACGAGTCCTATACCGCCAGGATGAGCCGGGAACACAACAACGCCAATGTCCTCTGCCTGGGCGGAAGGGTACTGGGGGTCGAGATAGCCCTTGAGATCGTGACCACATGGGTCCAGACCGAATTCGCCGGCGGACGGCACCAGCGGCGGCTAGACATGCTTTCATGACAGCGGCCAGAGACGCAAGACAGTGAATGTATGACCGGCAGCCCTGGAGACTCGACTGCCGGTCTTTTGCTTTTAAGGAACAGATGATCGATCTGCGGCTCAGGTGAGCGTGGATCGGGCTTAAGGGGAGACACGGACTGGCAGCGGAGAAGAAGACCAGTCCTGTCCAAGCAGGATAAGGAAAGATATCATGGCAGACCTGGAACACGTTGATCCTGATGTATACCGATTTATCCAGTATGAGCTGGAACGCCAGACCAATCAGCTGGAACTGATTGCCTCGGAAAATATTGTCTCCCAGGCTGTGCTTGAGGCCCAGGGATCGATTTTCACCAACAAGTACGCCGAGGGCTACCCCAACCGGCGTTACTATGGAGGCTGCGATTATGCCGACGAGGTGGAATCCATCGCGGTCCGTCGGGCAAAGGAGATCTTTGACGCGGAATACGCCAATGTCCAGCCCCATTCCGGCAGCCAGGCCAACATGGCGGTCTACTTTGCCACTCTGAAGCCCGGGGATAAGGTCCTGGGCATGGACCTGGCCCATGGCGGCCATCTCACCCACGGGGCCTCGGTCAGTTTTTCCGGCCAGCTGTTCAACTTCATTTCCTACGGGGTTGACCGGGAAACCGAGACCATCAATATGGAAGAGGTGGAGCGTATCGCCTTTGAAAACCGGCCCAAAATGATCGTCGCCGGGGCCTCGGCCTATCCCAGGGTGATCGATTTCGAGGGCTTTCGGCGGATCGCCGATCAGATCGGGCCCTCTTCATGGTGGATATGGCGCACATCGCCGGCCTGGTCGCCGCAGGGGTCCACCCTTCACCGGTTCCCTATGCCGACTTTGTCACCTCCACCACTCACAAAACCCTGCGCGGGCCGCGCGGCGGACTCATCCTGGCCCGGGAGAAATATGCCAAGAGTCTGGACAGCAAGATTTTTCCCGGTATCCAGGGCGGTCCCCTGGTCCACGTGATCGCTGCCAAGGCCGTGGCCTTCAAGGAGGCCATGCATCAGTCCTTCAGGGAATACCAGCAGCAGGTGGTGGTCAATGCCAGGGTCCTGGCCGACCGGCTGAAGGAGCATGGATTCCGCATCGTTTCCGGGGGCACGGATAACCACCTCCTGCTGGTGGATCTGCAGAACAAGAATATCACCGGCAAGGAAGCGGAGGAACTGCTTGAGGATGCCGGACTGACCGTCAACAAGAACGCCATTCCCTTTGACACCCAGTCCCGTTTCGTCACCGGTGGCATCCGTATCGGGACGCCGGCCGTGACCACCCGGGGGCTGAAGGAAAAGGAGATGGTACGGATTGCTGACTGGATCAACCGGGTCATCACCTCTCGTGATGTGGCTGAGCTGGCCAGGATCCGCCAGGAGGTCCGGGCACTCTGCGATCAGCTGCCCCTCTATCCCGAGATTGACCGGGTTGAAGTGTAGGCTGTCCTCCATTACGCTGATCCGGATCGGGAGCGGCAGGAACGGTAAGCTACTCAGGTGCAATACCCATGAAATGTCCATACTGCGGTCATCTTGATAACCGGGTTATCGATTCGCGACTGAACAAGGATAAGACCATCACCCGGCGCCGCCGGGCCTGTGCCGCCTGCAAGCAGCGTTTCACCACCTATGAACGTATCGAGGTCATGCTGCCCATGCTGGTGAAAAAAGACGGGCGCCGCGAGCCCTGGGACCGGGGAAAGATCGTTACCGGTCTGGAGAAGGCCTGTGAAAAGAGGCCGGTGAGTATGGCGGATATCGACCGGTTCGTGGATGCCATCGAAGGCAAGCTCCAGGATGTGGGCGGCAAGGAGATCCCCACCACCACCATCGGCGAATGGGTCATGGAGGCCCTGCCGGAACTGGACGAAGTGGCCTATGTCCGCTTTGCCTCGGTTTACCGTCAGTTCAAGGACGTGAACGAATTCATGGATGAGCTCAAACATTTTCTCGGCGATCGAACCACCGGTGACGGAGAGGTGTCTGCTGGCAAGTGAGTATACAGGAAGACGAAATCTTCATGCAGATGGCCCTGGCCGAGGCGGTCCGGGGCTGGGCAGAACGTCTCCCAATCCCTGTGTCGGGGCCGTGGTGGTGCGCGATGGCGAAGTGGTCGGCCGTGGTTATCACCGCAAAGCCGGCACACCCCACGCCGAGGTGCATGCCCTGACAGATGCCGGCGAGCGGAGCCGCGGGGCCACCATCTATGTTACCCTGGAGCCGTGTAACCACACCGGACGCACTCCGCCCTGCAGCCGGGCCATTCTCGAGGCGGGAATCCGCCGGGTGGTGATCGGCATGCTCGATCCCCATGGCCTTGCCGGTGGCGGGGCTGCTTTTCTGGCCTCCCGGGGGCTTGAGGTGACTACCGGTATCCTGGAGAAGCGCTGCCGGGAGATCAACTATCCCTTTATCAAGCACGTGACTACCGGTCTGCCCTGGGTGGTCATGAAGGCAGCCATGAGCCTGGATGGGCGGATAAGCTATCTTCCCGGCGGGGGTGGACGTATCACCGGGCCCGAGGCCGGTCACTCTGTCCACCGGCTGCGCGACCGGTTCGATGCCATTTTGATCGGCGCCGCCACCGCCCGGATCGATAATCCCTCCCTGACCACCCGGCTGGAGGGGGCCAAGGGGCGGGATCCCCTCCGGGTGATTCTGGATTCCAACCTGTCACTCTCCCCGGAGGCTCATCTTTTCAACCTCGACTCCCCGGCTCAGACCTGGATTTTCTGTCGCGCCGAGGCCCCGGCGGAAAAAGAACAGCGGCTCGCCGAGGCAGGGGCGGTTGTCCACCGGGTGGCCAGCGATGGTGAGGGCCGCCTGGTACCGGAGGAGGTCCTCAAGGTTCTGGGTCGCAGTGATATCACCTCGGTACTGGTGGAAGGCGGCAGCCGGATCCACGGCTCGTTTCTGGGCCACTCCCTGGTGGACCAGGTCTATCTTTTCATGGCGCCCTTTTTCATCGGCGACCAGGGAACCCCGCTCCTGCAGGGCTACAGTTTTCCCGCCACCGGTGAACCTCTGCGTCTGCGTGACATGACAGTGGAAAGGGTCGGGGAGGATGTGCTGATCCAGGGGCTGCTCACCACCGTTTGATCATCTGCAAAAAAACAAAAAACTATGTGATTACCACCAATCTTTGGCATTGAAACCGGTGTCGGGCCTCGCTTGTTTCACGGGACGCCATAAACCCGTCCCTGGGGGCTTGACTGTGGCCATCCAGGCCACAGACACCCGTGCAACAAGCAAGCCCCGACACCTTCATCCATCGAAGGCTGAATTTCAGTGGTAATCAGAAAAAACAAAAAAACTACTCTTTCGCCCTGTCTTTCCTCAAAGCCTGCGTCCGGTTCTCACCCTGCCTGGTCTTCAGCCATTATTTTTCCGATTTTCTTCCAGAAGGTTTCCGCTCCCTGCCTGGTAGTAAAGGCAAACCGCAGCCAGGTGGTTTCATCTTCAAAGGATGTGGTGTGCTGGACCTCCACGTGGGGCGGCAGGTCAAGACGCTGGCAGAAGGATTTGAACTCACGCTGGGCCTCCACCAGGCGGGGATGGGCCTGGTTGTGGAGCCAGTCGAGCAGGGAAGAGGCCAGCTGCGGAATGTTGGCCTCCTCTCCCGGCCGTGGCCAGCGGGACAGTATGTCACCAACTGGTACCCCGTTTCTTCTGGCCAGGTCCACGGCCAGGGTGACAACCCGCTGCTGCTTGGATCCCCCGAGCCTGAGTTCGGTGATGAGTGAAACCAGCGCCATCCGTTCCTCCGGGGAGAGCTGGAGGAGCTGTCTGACGATCCTCGGGTTGACCAGATTACTGTGGAGGGCGGCCTGGATCGGTTCCTCCAGGGCCAGGCACTGGAGGAGTTCATCGAGGACATGGGGCCTGGGCTTAAGGCCCAGGAGAGGTAGCAGGGTGACGGCCTCCTCCGGCGCCATCTGGTCCAGGAGTTTGTGGAAGAAGATCGCCTGTTCGACCAGGGACAGCGAACTGCCGATCAGGGCGTGGCGCAGGAGGGTGGCAAATATCTGCAGCGGTTCCAGGGCGGGAGAAAGGACAAACCCGTAAAGATTCTTCGGAGCCGGCCCGGTCTGTAGCAGGGCCAGGATCCGTTTCCGCCCCGAAACAATACGGTACCCTCCCGCTTCCTTTTCCTGGAGCAGCGGAGGCTGAAGCAGTCCGAACCGGGCAATATCCAGGCACAGCTCCCTGTCCGGATCTCTGAAGTCGGGTAGATTGAGGTTGTAGTGCAGATCGTCGGGATCAATGGTCGCCAGGGCGATGTGTCTCAGTTGGGGCCAGGCATGCATGATGGTCACTTTCTACCGGTACTTTTCAAAGATGTGTGGGCCGACAAAAGAAAGGCGGGCACCATGACTGGTGCCCGCCCTGTATTCAGGAACCGGTCAGGCTCTACTGGTTGTTGATCTTGGCCCGGAGAATGCCCGAGGGTTTGAAAGTCACCACCCGTCTTGCTTCCAGGGTCAACTCATCACCGGTCTGTGGATTTCTGCCGCGCCGGGCTTTCTTGTCTTTGACGTTGAACTTGCCAAATCCGCTCAGCAGAAGATCCTCACCGTTGATCAGAGCGTTCTTGGATATGGCAAGGAAGGTTTCCACGGATGCCGTGGCCTGGGCCTTGGTCAGGGTCGGATGATTTTTGTATACCTGCTGGACAAGATCTGCTTTGGTCAGAGTCATCGTTTAAGCCTCCAGGATGTCGCTTTTGTCTGATGGTGTCCTGTTCCGTGCCTGGTAGAGCTGCAATCGCCGTTGTCCGTAACTTCAGGCGGCGAGGAAGGAAAAGGCGGTGGTGCCGGCGTAACGTGCCGCCACGCCCAGCTCTTCCTCGATTCGCAGCAGCTGATTGTACTTTGCCACCCGGTCGGTGCGTGATGGGGCACCGGTCTTGATCTGCCCCGTGTTGAGCGCCACGGCCAGGTCGGCAATGGTGGTATCCTCGGTCTCACCGGAGCGATGGGAGATAACCGAGGTATAGCCGGCCCGGTGGGCCATCTCCACCGCATCGATGGTTTCAGTGACCGAGCCTATCTGGTTGAGTTTGATGAGGATGGAGTTGGCGATTTTTTTCCGGATGCCCTTCTGTAAAATGGCGGTGTTGGTCACGAAGATGTCATCACCCACCAGCTGGATCCTGTCCCCCAGGGCCTCGGTCAGCTTCTTCCAGCCTTTCCAGTCCGCTTCGTCCAGCCCGTCCTCGATGGAGATGAGCGGATACTGTTTTACCCAGGAGCGGTAGAACTCGATCATGTCTTCGGTGGTCTTTTTGGGTTTTTTCTCCGCACTGAGGATGTATTTTTTGTCTTTGGCGGAATAGAATTCGCTGGCAGCGGCATCGATACCGATGAAAATATCCCGGCCCGGTTTGTATCCGGCCAGGGTGATCCCTTCCAGAATGGCCTCCATGGCCTCCTCGTTGGAGCGCAGGTTGGGGGCAAATCCGCCTTCATCGCCCACCGCAGTCTGCAGACCGCGTTTTTTCAGGACAGCCTTGAGGGCGTGGAAGGTTTCCGTACCCATGCGCAGGGCCTCGGCAAAGGTGGGGGCCCCGGCCGGCAAGATCATGAATTCCTGGATATCCACATTGTTATCGGCATGGGCACCACCGTTTAGGATATTCATCATCGGAACCGGCAGCACCTTGGCGTTGACGCCGCCCAGATAGCTGTACAGGGGCAGGTCCAGCTCCATAGCCGTGGCCCTGGCCACCGCCATGGATACCCCCAGAATTGCGTTGGCGCCCAGCTTTTTCTTGTTGGCGGTGTTGTCCAGATCGAGCATAGTCTGGTCAATGAGGATCTGCATCGAGGATTCGAAGCCCAGCAGCTTGGGAGCAATGATCTCGTTGACATTCTCCACCGCCTGGCGTACTCCTTTGCCGTTGTACCGTTTTTTGCGCAGGTCCCGAAGCTCCAGGGCCTCTCTCTTGCCGGTGGAGGCTCCGGATGGCACAGCGGCCCGGCCCATGGCGCCGGTATCCAGATAAACCTCCACCTCAACGGTGGGGTTGCCGCGGGAATCCAGTATTTCTCTGGCAAGGATGTCAATAATTTCGCCCATGATGTTCTCCTGATCCGGCCTGGCCGGGATGTGAATTGAGGTGTTGCGGTCCTGTTTTTTGTTTTATCCAACCACACTGGCCATCTTGAAGATGGGCAGGTACATGGCTATGACCAGACCGCCGATCATACCGCCAAGAAAGACCATCATAAACGGTTCAATCATGGCTGTCAGATTTTCCACGGCCTGGTCCACTTCTTCGTCGTAGAAAACCGCTATTTTTTCCAGCATGGCGTCCAGGGCGCCAACAGATTCGCCGACATTGATCATTTGTACCACCATATTGGGAAAAACGCCAGTTTCTTCAAGTGGTTCTGCAATTGGTCGTCCCTCGGCGATGGCATCAATGGTCCGAAATACGGCCCGTTCCACGACTTTGTTGCCAGCGGTTCTGGCCACCACCTGCAGGGCATCGAGGATGGGAACGCCGCTCTGGAGCATGGTGGACAGCGTCCGGGTAAATTTGGCCACCGCGGTTTTACGGATGAGCGGGCCGATAATCGGGGCGCGGAGAGCCATTGCATCGATCTTCAGGCGGCCTTTTTCCGTGGCATAGATTTTTTTGACAATAAAGGAAACTGCGATCATGCCTATGATCAGGTAATGGATATTACCCTTGGCAAAATTACTCAGGTTGACCACCATCTGGGTCGGCGCCGGGAGGGCGGAGCCGAAGTCCTGGAACATCTTTTCAAAAACCGGCACCACAAAGACCAGGATGACGATGAGGATGATGATGGAGATGCCCAGACAGATGGCGGGGTAGGTCATGGCACCCTTGATCTTCTTCTGCAGGGCCATGGATTTTTCCTTGAACGAGGCCAGCCGGGACAGGATGGTGTCGAGGATACCGCCGAGTTCACCGGCCTCGATCATGTTGGTGTACAGGTTGTCAAACACCTTGGGGTGTTTGCGCATGGCGTCGGCCAGGGTGGTTCCTGTCTCGACGTCCTGCTGGATGCCGGCCAGTACCTTGCGAAAGGTCGGGTTGCTCTGCTGCCTGGCCAGGATCTGCAGACACTGGACCAGGGGCAGACCGGCATCGATCATGGTGGAGAGCTGCCTGGTGAAGATGACCACGTCCTTGCCGGTGACCTTGGGCTGGAACAGGGGGATATTTTCAAAGATATCCTTTGGTTTTTCCTTGATCTTGAGGTTCTGGATCCGCAACCGCTTGAGCTGGGCCCGCGCGGTGGCTTCGTCCGGGGCCTCTATTTCGCCCTTTCGTTTCTCACCGTAACTGTTCTTTCCCTTCCAGACGTAGACAGGCATAAACTGCTCCAGAAAGTTTCCGCCCGGGAGTTCTGTGCGGCGAAAACCGATATATTTTGTTGACAGAAGAGGGAAATAGCTTTATAGAATGTTCCTTCATTCCGGTGGGCAAATTCCACAGTATATGATATTGTATGGAAGAAATTTTTCTGATTCAAGAAAAAGGTAATATTTTTTCAGGAGGTTGGCGATATGCAGGCCAGTGAGGCAATAAGATATAGCGAGGGACCGTTTCAGCCGGTCATTGATAAATGTGAAGGTTGTGAGCGTGTTGTTGAGGAAAACGACACAAAATACTGCAGGGTCTATATCAAGCCGGAGGCCAAGTGGCGGCTGGGGATCTGCAATTTCGCCACCCACGCCAAACCGGAGATTAAGGTGGTCAAGGTTCGGATCAATCCGCTCAAGGCGTCCAAGCGCGCATCCCGACGCCGGTAAGACAGTCTCTGTACTGCTTTATCTCCTCCATCCTTCCACCGGGAAGTTCGGAGTAGATCAGTATCCGCCAAGGGTCCCTGCTGGAGAACCGGCAGGGACCCTGTCTTTTTCCCGGTTCCGCGGGATTATTTTTGTATCATTATTTTCTTCCCACCCCCGTATACCGGAATCCCAGGCTGTGCATCTGTTCCGGCTCGTAGACGTTTCTCAGGTCGATGAATACCGGGGAACGCAACAGCTCACGTATCCTTTCCAGATCCAGGGCCCGGTACTGGTTCCACTCGGTCATCAGGACTACTCCGTCCGCATCCTCGCAGGCCTCGTAGGCATTGGCCACGTACTCGATCTCTGGTGGTAGATATTTCTTCGCCTCCTCGATTCCCTTGGGGTCATGGGCTTTTATCCGCGCTCCTTTTTCCAGCAGAGCCGGGAGGATGGTCGCAGCCGGGGCCTCGCGCATGTCATCGGTCTCAGGCTTGAATGTCAGTCCCAGGACCGCCAGGGTCTTGCCGGCCTCGGAGCCGCCGAGCATGTCCCTGATCTTTTTGACCATCCGGGCCTTCTGGGCGGCGTTGACCTCCACCGCTGCCTCGACGATCCGCACGCTTTCACCGCATTCCTGGGCAATACGCATCAGGGCCAGGGTGTCCTTGGGAAAGCACGACCCGCCGTAGCCAGGGCCGGGATGGAGGAATTTGTTGCCGATCCGTCCGTCCATGCCGATACCCTTGGCCAGCGCTGCCACGTCGGCCCCCACTGCCTCGCAGACCGTGGCCATCTCGTTGATGAAGCTGATCTTGATCGCCAGAAAGGCGTTGGCCGCATACTTGGTCAACTCCGCGGTTTCTATGTCCGTACAGACAATGGGGGTCTCCCGGAGGTAGAGGGGTTTGTAGATGTCCCGCAGCACCTGCTCGGCCTTTCGGTTCTCCACCCCGATGACCACCCGGTCCGGGCGCATGAAGTCGTTGATCGCCGCCCCCTCCCGGAGAAATTCCGGATTGGAGGCCACGTCAAAGGAGGCCACGGGGTTTTCTTCACCGATGATGCGGCTGACCTGACGGGCCGTCCCCACCGGGACCGTGGATTTGTCAACGATCACCGTGTATCCCTGCAGGTGGGCGGCCAGTTCTCGGGCCGCCGAATAGATATAGGTCAGATCGGCATAGCCGTCACCCCGCCGGGAGGAGGGGGTGCCAACGGCAATGAAGATGGCCTCGGCCTCCGGCACGGCCTCGGCAAGATCGGTGGTGAAGTGGAGTCTTCCCTCGCCGACGTTTTTAGCTACTAGTGTGTCGAGACCTGGTTCGTAGATCGGGATCTGGCCATTCTTGAGACTGGCGATCTTTTCCTCGATCTTGTCCACGCAGGTGACATTGTGGCCGAACTCGGCAAAACAGGTTCCGGTGACAAGACCGACATATCCGGTTCCGATCATGGTGATGTTCATGTTCTCTTCCTTTTCTTCTGGTTAGCTTAAGGCCACCTTGAAAAATTGTATTTCGGAGTCTCGCAGGCTCGCTTACCTCGTCCGATCTCTGCGTCCCAGCAGATAAGCGAAGACTTCGAAATGAAAAATGCTCACATATGCTTAATATGCTGCGCTTTTCGCTGAACAGTCAAGCTGTCCGGCTAATTTTACTGTTCCTTGATCGTGAACGAACATCCTAATTTTTCAAGGCACCCTTTTGGGATGGGGAAAGTGTTCCCGGGCATTAGACGATGCCGGAGCCTGGTCAGGGTCGGGGCCCGAAGATCGCCGTTCCCACCCGGACCAGGGTGGCGCCTTCTTCGATGGCCACGGGAAAATCCCGGGACATACCCATGGAGAGCTCCACCCGGCTGTTGTCGGCAAAGAGATCCTTGTCCCTGAGTTCCCGGGCAAGCTGGCATAGAGACCTGAAAAAAGGTCTGCTTTCCTCGGGATCAGTGGTGTAGGGCGGCATGGTCATCAGGCCGCGCAACCGCAGAGACGGCAGGGTGGCGACATCCCTGGCCAACTCTTCGAGGTTTTCGGGCAGTACGCCGGCCTTCTGTGGTTCCCGGCCCACGTTGACCTGGAGCAGGATGTCCAGGCTGCGGCCCAAGGCTTTGGCATGTCGGTCCAGGGCGCGGGCGATTTTCAGCCGGTCCACGGTTTCCACCATGGTAAAGAGCTCGGCCGCCTGCCTGGCCTTGTTGCTCTGGAGGTGGCCGATGAAGTGGAAACGGCCCCTGTCGCCCAGCTGTTCTATCTTCTCCCTGGCCTCCTGCAGGTAATTTTCACCAAAGAGCTCCTGGCCACAGTCCAGGGCTTCAAGTATCCGCTCCAGTCCCTGGCGCTTGGAAACCGCTACCAGGCGCACGGACTGTGGGTCCCGGCCGGCGCGGACAGCAGCCTCTTCAATCTGCCTGTATATGGTTTTCAGGTTGTCGCAAATCATGTTTCCCCTCCCGGCAGCGGCAGGTTAAAAAGGTTCCTGGTGTTGGCGCTGGTCTGCCTGGCGATCTCCTCCAGACTGGTGTCCCGCAGTCTGGCCACCTGCATGGCCGTGTATACAAGCCAACCAGGCTGGTTGCGCTTGCCGCGAAAGGGCATGGGGGCGAGAAAGGGGCCGTCGGTTTCCAGGATGATCCGTTTCAGATCGGCCCGGGCGGCCACTTCCTGCAGGGCACGGGCGTTCTTGAAAGTGACGATGCCCGGGATGGAGATGTAAAAGCCAAGTTCCATAACCTGGCGGGCCAGGGCCAGGTCGCCGGAAAAACAATGCATAACCCCGCCGGCAGGGAAGGGTGCGGCCTGGCGCAACAAGTGCATGGTATCATCGTGGGCATCCCGGTCATGGATGATCACCGGCAATCGCAGGTTTTTGGCCATGTCCAGCTGATAGCGGAACTCGCGAAGCTGGACATCCCGGGGGGCATAGTTCCTGGCGTAGTCGAGGCCGATTTCACCGTAACCCACGACCCGGTCGTCCCCGGCCAGCTCTTCCATGCGGTGATACCCTTCGGGGCTGGCCGTGGCCGCCCCATGGGGATGGAGACCCACGGTGGCGAACAGGGAGTCATACCGTTTTGCCAGAGCCACGGCCGCGGCCGAACTCTCATAGTCGATGCCTATGGTGATTATCTGGCGGACGCCGGCCTGCAGGGCCTGGTCAAGAACCTGGTCCAGGTCGTCGCTGTAGGGCGCCATGTCCAGGTGGCAGTGGGAGTCAATGAGGTAGGTCTCTTCATCCTGATCAAGTTCGGGCGGTTGCTGGGATTTCTGCATGGGCGGAGTTTTTGGGATATCGCTGACCGGGTAATGAATGTTGACAATAATTTCTTTATTTTTTACAACATGATGCTACTGTTGAGCAAGGAAAGACTCATCAAGAAGTTAGAATTTCACCAGCCGGAGTCGTGACATATGGATGGTACAAACATGGAAAACCCTGTGCAGGAAGCCATTTACCGCCGCCGCTCTATCCGGGAGTTCACTGATCAACCAGTGGTCATGGATTTGCTGCGCCGGATTGTCACCGCCGGTATCTGGGCCCCTTCCGGACTCAACAACCAGCCCTGGCGTTTTGTTCTGGTCTGTGATGAGGATGTGCGCCACCGTCTTGCCGCTCTCACCCATTACGCACACATCGTCAAGGCTGCTCCGGCCCTGATCGCCGTGTACCTTGACACAGAAGCCATGTATGATCCGGTCAAGGATCATCAGGCTGCCGGCGCCTGCATCCAGAACATGCTGCTCGCGGCCGAGGAACTGGGTCTCGGGGCTGTATGGCTGGGTCAGATCCTCAAGAACAAGGACCAGGTCAATCAGGTCCTGGAATTGGATGACCGGTACGACCTGATGGCCGTTATCGCCCTTGGCTATCCCAGCCACAGAAACCAGCAGTCCCGGCGGAAACCGCTCGAGGATTTCATACTCAAAGAGATCGGAGGTACCCAATGACCAAGGGAACAAGACGTGTCGCGCTATTGCTTTGTAGTGTTTTGCTGGTGCTCCTGCTGCAGACCGGCTGCACCACCTTTCAGTACGGTGGCTCATCAGCGGTGGAACCCGGGGACAGCGCATTGCCGCCGGTTTCCGGGTTTGCCGATGATATCAGCGATATCGTCCTGCCAACCGAGATGGAATGGGACCGGAAAAAGAGCATGACCATCAAGACCGAATCCTTCCGCGGCGGCATATGGCATTACGTCGGCAAGGTGGAGGTCATCTCCCTCAAGGACTTCATGATCAAGGCCATGCAGGACAACAAGTGGAAACTGGTGGGTGAGGCCACCTCGGAAAACATCCTCCTGGCCTTCATCAAGCCCAACAAGACCTGCATGATGGTCATCGAGGACAGCACCATGGGGAAAACCCACCTCGCCCTCTATGTGACCATTGACAAGACGGCAGCCGCCAGCCCGAGTCCCTTTGCCGAAGTTCTGCGGAACTGATTTTTCCTTTTTTCTGCTCGACCGGCACCCCTCTCCCCGGGACCGCCGGTGAAGGGTGACCCCATGCCGAGTGCCCCGTACCCCGTGTTGTCTTCTCTTGCCGGCCGCCGCATTCTTCTGGGCGTGACCGGTTCCATTGCCCTGTACAAAACGGCCCAGTGGATCCGCGACCTGGTACGGGAAGAGGCCCGGGTCACCGTGGTCATGACCGCGGCCGCCGCCCGTTTCATCACCCCGCTCACCATGGCGGCCCTTTCCGGCAGCCGGGTCTATACCGACATGTTCGATGAGGATCCCGGGCAGGCCATGGCCCATATCGATCTGTCGCGGGAACATGACCTGCTCCTCGTCGCCCCGGCCACAGCCCACACCATCTCCCGGCTGGCCCACGGAATGGCCGACGATCTGCTGTCGACCGCGGTGCTGGCTGCCAAAATTCCGGTGGTGGTCTGTCCGGCCATGAACAGTGCCATGTTCACTCATCCCGCCACCAGGGAGAATCTCGAGCAACTGCGCCGCTACGGGTACCGGGTGGTGGCACCGGAGTCGGGGATGCTGGCCTGCGGCGAAGAAGGACCCGGCCGGCTGCCCGGCTGGGACCAGGTACGGGAGATACTGCTGGCCACTCTTTCCTCCCAGGATCTGCAGGGGCGTCATGTGCTGGTGACGGCCGGGCCCACCCGGGAACCCCTGGATCCGGCCCGTTATCTCAGCAATCGCTCCAGTGGCAGGATGGGCTATGCCCTGGCCAGGGTCGCCCGCCGCCGCGGCGCTCGGGTAACCCTTGTCTCCGGCCCGGTCTCGCTTGATCCGCCCCCCGGCGTGGAGGTGGTTCCGGTGATGACCGCCCGGGACATGCGCGCGGCGGTGCGGGAACACAGGGACCAGGCCGACATCATCATCATGGCGGCGGCGGTGGCCGACTTCAGGCCAGTTGGCTGTGCGGATCGCAAGATCAAGAAGTCCAGGGCGCCGGACACCATTGCCCTGAGCGAAAATCCAGATATTCTCAAGGAACTCGGCCGGGAGCGCCGACCGGAACAGGTGCTGGTGGGCTTTGCCGCCGAAAGCCACGACCACGAGGCCGAGGGGCGGCGCAAGCTGGCGACCAAGAATCTGGACCTCATCTGTGTCAATGATATCCTGGGCGAGAAGACCGGGTTTGACGTGGATACCAACCAGGTGCTTCTGATCGATTGGCAAGGGCAGGAGACCCTGCCGCTGCTCTCCAAGGAGGAGACAGCTGTCCGAATCCTTGACCGGATCCGGGAACTGCTCCCCTGAGGGCATGGCGGGGTACCGCCGCTCAACGGTGAAAAAAGGAAAATCCGTGCCAGTTTCCCCTCTGTTGCAGGGGTGGTACGGATTTTCGCTTTTCAGAGCAAAGGGCCAGCTGGTGGTTACCAGGCATGTTACATGCCATCCATGGCGTACTCGTAGATCATCATCACGTTTTCCAGGGTGGGCTGGCGGGGATTGTTTTCCACCGGTCGGGCCACGGTCAGGGCGATTTTGGCCATCTCTTCGATTCGGTCGTCGGGGATGCCCAGGTCTGACAGGCTGGCCGGAATGGCCAGGTCCGAGTTGAGCTGGTGCATTTCTTCCACCAGGACGTGGGCCGCGTCGCGAAGTGACATGTTGTTGGTGTCGCCACCGAGCATTTCAGCCAGCAGGGCATGCTTTTCCAGGTTGCCGATCAGGTTGAACTCGGTCACATAGGGCAGCAGCACCGCATTGGCAAGACCATGGGGGATGCCGAACATGCCGCCGAGCGGATAGGCCATGGCATGGACCAGTCCGACGCCGGCCATGGCCAGGGCCTTGCCACCCAGCAGGCTGGCCAGCAGCATGTTGGAGCGGGCCTCGATGTTCCGACCGTCGGCATAGGCGGTGCGCAGGTTGGTGGCAATCAGCTCGATGGCCTGGAGCGAGTACATTTCAGACACCGGATGGGCCTGGACCGAGGTGTAGGCCTCCAGGGCATGGGTCAGGGCGTCGATGCCGGTGGCCGCGGTCACGTGGGGCGGCAGGCTCAGGGTCAGTTCCGGATCAAGAACCGCGGCCTCGGGATAGAGGGGATCACCGTTCATGCCGCCCTTGGAACCGGTTTCTTCATTGATAAAGACGGCGGTGAAGGTGACCTCGGCTCCGGTACCGGCTGAAGTCGGGACCATGATTTTAGGAACCCCTGGTTTTTCTATCTTACCCAGGCCCAGGTAATCCACGGCCCGGCCGCCATTGGTCAGCAGGATGGCAATGGCCTTGGCCACGTCCATGGCCGAGCCGCCACCCACGCCGATGACGCAGTCGCAGTTATGCTCCCTGGCAATCTCGGTGCCCCTGTCCGCCAGGCGCAGGCCCGGTTCGGGGTCGATTTCCGAGTATATGGTATAGGTCATGTTACCTGCCTCCAGGGCCCGGGTGATGTTCGAGTCCAGTCCGGCCTGAATCAGGCCGGGATCAAGGACCACCAAGGCATTGGTGCCGCCGAAACCGGCGGCGACCTCGGGCAGACGCTTTATTATGCCGGTACCGAAATGGATCTGGGTCGGCTGGGTGATGGTAAACGGTTGCATGGTATCTCCTGAAAAAATGAGTATCGTACTGGTTGTTCCATGGTCACCGGGCCGGCAGTATGGACCGGACGGAGGATCCATGGTTATATTGAACCCGTACGGCGTTATATATCACCAATCGGTGGACTTGGGAACGGAAAGGGACAGGAAAAAAAGATTATGGAACTGAGTAGGTCGGAACAGAAGCGGCGAATCAAACAGCTGGAAAAATTTGTCCATGAGCTGGTCCAGCAGCCACCGGGCGTGATCCGGGATCTTCCCTGTGATACGGAGGTGCGGGATCTCCTCCTGGAGGCGGTCGCCCTGAAAGGCGGGGCCAGGAAGCGGCAGCTCAAGTACATCACCAAGCTGCTTCGTTCCACACCGGTGGAACCGCTCTACGATTTCATGTCCCGGCGTCGCGGCTCCAAGCTCCGTGAGGACCGGGCCTTCCATGAACTGGAATACATGCGCGACACCCTGCTGAGCGAGGCCGTGGAGCAGTACCGGTTGCACCGGGAGCAACAGGTGCAGTGGGAAGAGCACTGGGACAGCCAGGCCATCCGGGATATCGAGGCCCAGCTGCCCGGGATCGACACCAGGGCCCTTGCCCGGCTGGGCTACCAGTTTGCCCTGACCAGGAATCGCAGGCACAGCCGGGAAGTTTTCCGGCTCCTCCGGGCTGCCCACGAACAGCTCCAGTTCAAAAAAGGGTAGTAGCGTGGAATACAGAACAGGACGTATGGGCCGGGTCTTTTATGTCCGGTTTGATCATGGGGACGATTTGCTGGAGGGGTTGCGAGGTCTGGTCCTGAAAGAGGAGATCCATTGCGCCTGGTTCGAGCTTTTCGGCGGCCAGCGCCGGGTCGACGTGGTGGTCGGGCCCGAAGAGCCGGTCATGCCGCCAAATCCGGTGTGGCGCCGGCTGGACAATGTCCGGGAACTGCTCGGGGTGGGGTCTGTTTTCCGGGACAGGGGTGACCCGCTGGTCCATCTGCACGGCGCCCTGGGGCACCGGGACGAAACCATCACCGGCTGTATCCGGGAAAGGGCCGAGGTCTACCTGGTTGTGGAGGCTGTGGTCTACGAACTGCTGGACATGGATATCAGTCGGCCGTTTTTTGACGGAGGCGGGTTTCACCGACCCGAATTTGGTCGGGGCGACCGGGACTGACATCACCGTTCCTGCCCGTGACCGGTTCTCAGATGTGCGGGGCAACTGGAATCGCCCAGTGACATGTCCCGGACAGGTCGTGTCGCCGGGACAAACAAAAATCTGATTACTATCAATCTTTGGCATTGAAACCGGTGTCGGCCTCACTTGTTTCACGGGACGCCATAAACCCGTCCCTGGGGGCTTGACTGTGGCCATCCAGGCCACAGACACCCGTGAAACAAGTGAGGCCGACACCTTCATCCATCGGTGGCTGAATTTCAGTGGTAATCACAAACAAAAAAGGCGTGGACACCGGGTGTCCACGCCTGAAAAGTCTCAGCAAAAAGAGAAGGTTTACTCTTCCTCGACCTCGATCTTGACCAGCTTGTCGCCGGGCTGGACGGCCTGGCCCACCTTGACGGATACGGCCACGACCTTGCCAGCCACTTCGCTGACAATGGGGGTCTGCATCTTCATGGCCTCGAGCACCACAACCTGGTCTCCCGGTTTGACCTCCTGGCCTTCCTCAACATTGACCCCGCAGACGTTGCCGGCAAACGAGGCCCGGATATCACCCATCTTGGCCAGGGCTACGATCTCATCCTTGCTGATCTTGGGAGTGCTTTCGGTGTTACCCTGCTTTTCCGGCTCAAAGATGAACACCCGCTGGTGGTGGTCCACGTTGAGATAGATGTTGGTCTCGCCGCTCTCGGTTTGCTGTTCCGGTCCGATCTCGACGATGTGCTCCTGGCCGTTATGGTCCCTGAAGACCAGGGTCTCGCCCAGCTGGAAACCACCTTCACGGAAGAAAATGGACGGCGGCAGGACATAGGCCTTGCCGAAATTTTCCTCGAAGTTGAAGAAATCAACCGCATCGTTGGGATGCTGCAGGTAGGTGACCAGCTGCTGTTCCGTGGGCTCCTTGCCGATGCGCTCGGCCAGGGTCTTGCGTTCCTGCTCGATATCCATATCCTCGATCTCGTCGATCCCGCCTTCCTCTTCCAGGATCTTTTTCCAGTCCGGGCCAAAAGCTTTTTCATAGATCCAGTCGTCGGGCCGGTAGAAGGGAAAGGGACCGTATTTGCCAAGGAGCAGGTTTTTCAGGTCACCCGAGACATTGCCGTACCGTTCGCCCTCCAGAACATTGGAGACCGCTGTGGTCCAGAGGATCTGCGAACCCGGGGTCACTGACCACCAGTTGCCAAGCTCGATCTGGACCCTGGGCAGCTCCTTGTGGAGGATATCGGGCATCTTGTCGAGGAAGCCACCCTTGGAGGCCTGTTCCAGACTGGAACCCATGGCACCGCCGGGCAGCTTGTGGATCTGGACAGTGGGCAGGAAACCTTTGATCTGGGCCTCGAACGGGGCGTAGTACTGCCGCTCGTCGCGAATTACGTCCGAGGTCTCGATGACTGCCTCCTCGTCGATACCGATGGCGGTCTTGCCGTAATCCTTCAGGGTCTGGATGACGGTGAGGATGGGCGGCGGGCCGTAGAAGCCAGTAAAGGCATGGTCGGACGCATCGACAATGGTGGCCCCGGCCAGGACCGCGGCGGTGATCCGGCCGATGTCGTTGCCGTCGGTGTTGTGGCCATGGTAGTGGATGGGCAGTTCCGGGTAGGCCTGCTTGATCGCATCCACCAGCTCGCCGATCCGTTTCGGAGTTCCCAGGCCGCCATGGTTCTTGATGCAGAGGATGATGTCCTCGCCGGTCACGTCCAGGATCTCGCGGACCTTCTTGACGTAGAATTCATTGGTATGCTCGGGGCCGGTGGAGAAGCAAATGCAGGGCTCGTTGATTTTGCCGGCCTTGGCCACTTCCTCGAACACCGCCTGCATGTTGGGCACGTGGTTCATGAAGTCAAAGGTCCGCCAGACATCGACGTACTTGGCAAACTCCCGCACCGTGAAGCGGATCACGTTCTGGGGATAGGGCCGGTAGCCGAACAGGTTGACCCCGCGGCACAGGGTCTGGAACATGGTGTCCGGCATGGCTTCCCGCAGCAGTTCCAGTTTGAGAAAGGGATCCACCTGCTTGCGGAGAATGTCCACGTGCACCGAAGCGCCACCTGTTATCTCCAGGGAAAAGTATCCGGCAGCTTCCCGGGAAGGGGCGGCCAGCAGGTCGGTGTGGAGCAGGATCCGATTCTTGTAGTCGGACTGGGACATGTCCCTGGCTGTATTGGTGATGTAGTAACCGTCGGCTTTCCGCAGGGCGTCGAGCACGTCAGTGGTGCTCATGTGCTTGGTAATTCGTGTCATATCGATATCGTCTGTCTGGGCTCTTCCCGGACCTGCAGGAGGTCGGGATATTCATGGTTCAAGGCGCACACAAGGTCACCTGCATCAGTGTCAGTCTGGTCAGTTCGCATTCCTGCTGCATGGCCTGCCTGGCAGTATGCATGAAACGGGTCAAACGCGTGGCTCGCAGAGCGTGTCATGCCACCCGTACCTACACAGGGTCAGGGTTATGGCATGATCGTTACAGCTGTATCCCGAAGGATCAGGCTGCAAAGGTGTTCTGTTTCTTATGGTGGATTTCCGCAATCAGTGCGGCAAGCTTGTTGACCTCGCTTTTCTGTTCCTCGTATTCGAACAGGTGCTGGTGGGTGTCGAGATAAGAGGTGTCAAAGTTTCCGGCCCGAAAGTCAGGGTCATTGACCAGGTTCAGGTAGAACGGGATCGTGGTCTTGGGGCCGGCAATGACAAAGTTGGTCAGGCATCGCTTGAGCCGGTCCACGGTCTCGTTCCACGACCAGCCAAAGACGGTCAGCTTGACCAGCAGAGAGTCGTACACTTCAGGGATGGTGAATCCCTGGTAGCAGAAGCCGTCCAGGCGGACGCCGTAGCCACCGGGAGAACGGTAAACCGTGACGGTCTTGCCGCCCTCGGGCATGAAGTCGTTGCGCGGGTCTTCGGCATTGATGCGCATCTCGATGGCATGGCCGCGGAGCATGACGTCATCCTGGTCAAAGAGCAGTTTCTTGCCCATGGCCAGCTTTATCTGAGTCCGGACGATGTCGATGCCGGTGATCATCTCGGTGACCGTGTGCTCCACCTGCAGCCGGGTGTTAATCTCCATGAAGTAGAACTTGCCGTCTCGGTCAAGCAGAAATTCCACTGTCCCTGCGTTGAAGTAGTTGGCTGCCTTGGCAGCCTTGACCGCGGTCTGGCAGATATCTTCGGCCTGGTCGTCGGTCAGGTGGAAAGCCGGGGCGATCTCGACCAGTTTCTGGTTCCGGCGCTGGATGGAGCAGTCCCGGGTACCCAGGTGGACGGTCTTGCCATCGCGGTCGGCGATGATCTGGACCTCCACGTGCTTGGGCTGGACCACCACCTTTTCCAGGTAGACGGAGTCGTCGTTGAAGGCTGCCTTGGCCTCGGAGCGGGCGATTTCGTACTGCTCACGCAGTTCGGTCTCGTTTTCCACCCTGCGGATGCCGCGGCCGCCACCGCCGGCAGTGGCCTTAAGCATTATCGGGTAGCCGTATTTCCGGCCGAACTCAAGGGCTACCTGCAACCCTTCTTCGCCTGGCGGCAGGATATCGGTTCCCGGGACCATGGGGATGCCGGCCTCGGCCATGATGGAGCGGGCCATGACCTTGTTACCCAGCTTTTCAATCACATCCGATGGCGGACCGATGAAGATGATCCCTGCATCCTCGCAGGCCCTGGCGAAATCGGGATTTTCTGCGAGAAAACCGTATCCCGGATGGATGGCAACAGCACCGGTGCGGATGGCGGCGTTGATCACCTTGTCAATGTCGAGATAATCGCTGCGTGGTCCATCACCGATCCAGACCGCCTCGTTGGCAATACGGATATGCCGGGAGTCACGGTCAGGGGTTTCGTAGATGGCAACAGCATCATAGTTCAGTTCCTGGATGGCCCGGATAGTCCGGATAGCGATCTCACCACGATTGGCAACAAGAATTTTTGTCTTCAAGGCCCTACCTGTCTGTTGTTTTCAATGATGGGGCGGCCGGCGACAGTCCACCCCCGATTCGGGGGCGGTATGTCAAGGCGCCCATGGGTTTGCTGGTTTCGGAATTTGTTCGATGATGGTGTGTTTGCTGCGGGCTTCGGAAGGAATGATGAGCCGCAGGTCATCGATTAAGGAAGAAACTTTAGCAGATTAAGCGATTTTAATCAAGCAAAACCGACACAGAGTGGGTGAGAGAGAACCGTATATTGGCCCTATTCTTGCGGGGGGGGTACTGGGTTGATGGCGTCCTGCGCAGGCTGGATATTTGTTCTTGACTATCTGACCGGGAGGTAGACAGGAGAGCGGGCGAACCAGGCGCCCGCCTCCTGTGGAGCAACAACGGCAAAAAGTTGAGCCAAGCCTCTTTTCATATGAACCAGCATGGCTGGCCCTGTTTACGATACTGTCCAGCCACAGCAGGCCATGAAAATCATCCTGGCAACACCACGTCCCGGGACGTTTTTCAGGTGAAGCCGCTCAGCCGGCCCTTTTCTGCCTGCGGGCATAGGTGGCGGCCTCCATGCCGGCCACGCACCCCTCGCCCACGGCCTTGGCCATCTGGTACGGCGGGCCGCAGATGTCGCCGGCGGCGTAGATGCCCGGGATGTTGGTTTCCTGTTTGCGAGTGGTGTCGATGTATTTGAAGAATTCCGAGTCCAGCATGACGCCGATCTGAGTGGCCAGCTCCAGGGCTCCCTTGGAGCCCAACTCGATGAAGATACCCTCCACTTCCAGTTCCCGGTCGTCTTCCAGGCGCAGGCCGGTCACCGCATTTTCGCCGAGGATTTCCTTGACCCAGGTCCCTTCGATCACCTCCACCTCGCTGGACTTGAGACGTTCGAGCAGGTCGTCCGAGGCCCTGAGCTCGCGGGCAATGAGGTACACCTTGTCGGCATAGCCAAGCAGGGTAAGGGCCCCGTCGATGGCCGCGCTGCGGTTGCCGGCCACGGCCACGGTGGCGCCGCGGTAGAAGTTGGCATCACAGTCCACGCAGTAGCTGACCCCGCGGCCGGCAAACTCTTTTTCACCGGGAACGCCGAGTTTTTTCTTGGACACGCCCATGCAGAAGATGAGGCTCCGGGTGGTGATGGTCCGGCCACTCTCCAGGTCAAGGGAGAAAAGTTCGCCTTCCTGGCCGATTTTCAATACGTCCTCGGGCGAGACCTCGGTCCCGAACCGTTTGACCTGGGCCATGCCGGCTTCCAGGAGTTCGCGTCCCTCGTGGACCCCGTCGAGGCAGGCGTAGTTTTCGATATGGGCGTTGTACAGGGCGCTGTTTTCTATCCTGCCAAGCATGAGTACGCTGGTCTTTTTCCGTGACGCGTGGATGGCCGCCTGGATACCAGCCGGGCCTGCTCCTATTATTACGACATCATATGGATTTTCTGCCATACCTGCACCTCCTTGAAGGTCATGAATCGATCTGTAACTCGCTGTATATCTGCTTTTCCTTGGGTGGTTGGGTCTCTGATTAAATTTTCACAATGGTATCTACAACATCTCAAGAACAAGGTCGACAGAATTGTGATTTTCAGGTAGACTTCCTTGTTACTGTGAAAAAGAGTGCAGGCGGCGAAAGGACGGGGAATGGCTGCCGAACAAATGCCCCGAAACAGGACCGCAAACCGAACGAGCCGGCGGGCGGATTTCCCGAGCTCGCGCTTCGCTGCTTTGTCTGCGATGGGCCGGCGGAACTCAGAGGCCGCTGAAGCGGGGCCCGGGTCGTCTGCATGGATTGCGGACAGGAATTTCCGTCATCGCTTTATGAGGACCAGATCGAGGCATGGAAGGAGCAGATATGCCGCCGTCTCGCCTCGACCAGGTAGCATACAAACGCTAACCTGCAAGGCTGGACCAGGTTTGCCAGCCCAACGAAACTATAACACACGATATAATTCAGGGATAGATTCTTGTGGATATCTCGATTTGGCACATGATTGCCGGCGCCGGGCTGATGGTGAAGCTGGTGATGTTCACCCTGCTGGTTTTTTCGGTGGTTTCCTGGGCGATCATTATCATGAAACAGGTGATGTTTCGCCGCACCACCAGGGAGTCCGAGGAGTTTCTCGAGCAGTTCTGGGAAAGCAAGACCTTAAGCGATGCCTATGAGTCGGCCAAGGATTTTCCCTTGAGTCCAGAAGCTGCGGTTTTCATGTCCGGCTTCAGCGAGCTGAAAAAGATCAGCGCGGTCCGTAACTCGCAGCAGGGCAGTGAAACTCTGGAGATGCAGCTTGCCACCATGGATAATCTCAAAAGGGCCGTTCGCAAGGCCCACCTCATCGAGATGGATCGGCTCGGTCGATCCCTGTCCTTCCTGGCCACCACCGGCTCCGCCACTCCGTTCATCGGTCTGTTCGGAACGGTATGGGGCATCATGACTTCCTTCAAGGATATCGGCATGCGAGGTTCCGCCTCCCTGGCGGTGGTGGCGCCGGGTATCTCCGAGGCCCTGGTCGCCACCGCGGCCGGTCTGGCCGTTGCCATCCCGGCGGTGATCTATTATAATTTCTATTCCGGCAAGTTGGCTGATTTCGATTCAGATATCGAGAATTTTTCAACGGATTTTCTTAATCTGATCGAACGTGATTTTCTGACCCGCAGTTGAGCGAAGAGGAGAGACCGAGGACGCATAATGGGAGCCATGGGAGGAAGAAACTGCAGGGGGTTGATGGCTGAAATCAACGTGACGCCGCTGGTCGACGTCATGCTGGTGCTGCTCATCATCTTCATGGTGACCGCACCCATGATGACCCAGGGTATCGAGGTTGACCTGCCTCAGACAACCAACAAATCCCTGCGCCAGGAGGAGGAACCCCTGCTGGTCTCCATCAACAGCAAGGGAGAGATCTTTCTTGGCAAGGTCAAGGTGACCGCGGCCCTGCTGCGTCAGCAGCTTGGCGCCATGCCTCCTGAAGCACGCAAGCGGCCTATCTATCTCCGGGCCGACCGGCAGGTTCCCTACGGACAGGTGGTTGCCATCATGGATGACATAAAGCAGGCGGGATTCACCCGGCTCGGTATGGTAACGCAACCGGCAATCAGGAAGCAGTAGATCCGGACCCTTGGACGGCGCATCCTACAGTGACATGGAGTTCCACCACCGCGCCAGGGGTGACGACCGCAGCTGGTTGTGGGCGATCAACCTGGCGGTGGGTTTGCACATTGTTATCTTCGGACTGGGCATGCTGGTGCCCTCGATGCTGGACCGTCGGCCCCTGCTCGACGAGGTGGTGACCGTGGACCTGGTTTCTCTGCCCGAGCCGGCACAACCATCTGCACCGGCGCCACCGGCCCCGGCCAGAAGTACGGCGGCGCCAGAGGTCAATCGGCAGAAAACGGCCCCGGAAACACCCCAGGTATCGGTGGCCCCGGCTCCTGAACCGGAGACCCGGGTCGCGCCGGCGGCTCCGGTGTCCCTGAAACCGCTCAAACGCAAGATCAGAAGGGCCCGCGACACCCGGCTGGCCGAGGAAAAGGAGCGTCAGGCCCGGGAGAGACGCCAGCGGGAACTGGCCCGCCAGCGTGCCTTGGCCCAGGCCCGAGAGGAACAGCGCCGTGCCGACGAACTGGCCCGCCAGGCCAGGGAGGAACTGGCGGCCGTGATCCGGGAGTCCACCGCCCTGGAATCCAGGCCTGCGGCTCCGGTCGCCAGGGCCACGGGGAACAGGCAGCTTACATCGCTGGTGCTCAAGCAGTATCTTTCCGCCCTGTATGAACGGGTACACAGCCTCTGGGTCCTGCCAGCCATGCGCCAGTGGGACAGCAGTCTCGAGACCGTGGTGGTGCTGACCATCCGGCGGGACGGTTCTGTTATCAAATCCTTTGTCGAGCGGAAATCAAAGGATCCCTTTTTCGATCAGTTTGTACTTAAAACCATAGCGCAGGCGTCTCCGTTTCCTCCGTTTCCCAGGCTTCTGAGTGAGAATACCATCGAGATCGGGCTCAGGTTCAGACCGGGTGAACTGAAGGTGAACTGAGGGAGCCCCTGGCAAAGCAACCTCTGACAGAAGCTGTTTTTTTACTTCAGATATATGATGTGAACATGTCCGTTACGAGGATGATACATACTGCAGCCGGCCTGTGGCTTCTTCTGCTCCTGGTGCTGGCAGGACCGGTCAGGGCGGAACGCATCTATCTCGACATCACCGCCTCGGACCTGCGCAAGGTGGTGGTCGCCATCCCGGCCTTTGTCCGTCTCGACCGGGAAGGGGTGGTGGAACAAAGGGGTCGCGAGATGGCGGATCTGCTGTCCCGGGGGCTGGAATTCCACGGTTTTGTCAAGGTTCTGGATCCGGACCGCTACGACGAGCGCCAGGATGCGGACTGGAAAGATCTCGGAGTGGATTATGTGATCGCCGGGCGTTATGAACCCAGTGGCGAGGGACTGCTTGTCGAAGCAAGGCTTCTTGACGTAGCGGAAAACAAGATGCTCACCGGTCGCCGGTATCGGGGCGCTGCGGCCCAGCAGGATGACATGGTGCTGCGGCTCTGCGACGCCCTGGTGGAGGAGTTCACCGGCGAACCCGGCATCAGCCGGACCTCCATTGCCTTTGTCTCCGACGCCACCGGGCGCAAGGAAGTTTACGTGGCCGATGTCCTGGGACGAAAGATACGGCAGATCACCCGCCACCGGCACCTGACGGTCTCGCCCCGTTTTTCTCCCGACGGCCGCTATCTGGCCTACACTTCCTACCACCGCGGTAACCAGAATCTCTATATCACCGACCTGCGCCAGGACAAGGTCACCCGGGCCATTTCCCGACGCAAGGGTATGAACCTGGCACCGGCGTTTGCGCCGGACGGCAGAACCATGGTGGTGACTCTGAGCAAGGATGGTAGTCCGGACCTGTACCTGATGACCGTTCAGGGCAAGATACTCAAGCGGCTCACCGCCCGGACCGGGATCAATGTCTCGCCATCCTTCTCGCCCGACGGGCGGCATCTGGCCTTTGTTTCGGACCGCAGCGGCCGGCCGCAGATCTACATCATGGACATTAAAACCAGGCGGACCAGGCGGCTCACCTTCGACGGGGTTGAAAACAGCGAACCGGCCTGGTCACCCAAGGGTGATCTGATTGCCTATACCTCCATCAAGGATGGTCGGTACCATATCTTTACCATCTCGCCCGAGGGCAGCGAGCCTCCGACCCAGGTCACGTCCGGTCCAGGAGATTTCGAATCGCCCTCCTGGTCGCCGGATGGCAAGCAGATCGCCTTTTCCCGCAAACTGGACGGGCGGTCGCGGATATGGGCCGTGTTCAAGAACGGCCAGGGAATGCGGCCGTTGTTTGAGCTCAAAGGCAACCAGTCCTATCCCCAGTGGTCCAGTCGTCCCAAATGAGCATCGTAACCAGTCATGAGATACTGAACCTGCACGGTTCAGGACATAATTGATACCCGAGAGAGGCCCTGATGAAAAAAATACGTTCTCTGGCTGTTGCCGGCAGCTGTCTGTTTCTGCTCTGTCAATGTGCGTCCCAGGATGAGATCCGGGATCTGAGTTATCAGATCCGGGTGGTCAACCAAAAGGTGGAGGAGGTCAAGAGCTCCACCGTCAACCAGTTGCGAAAACGCCAGGCCAGCTCTGTCAGCCGTCTTGACGAGGTGAGCGAAGAGGTTCTGCAGCTCAAGTCCCAGCTGGAAGAAAACGCCCACCTGGCCACCAGGTTTCGGGAGCAGACCAAGGAAGATATTGCCTCTATCCAGGGGATGATCGGGCAGCTGCGGACGGAAAACAGCGACCGGGCGGCCCAGTTGGAAGCGCGGCTCGACCAGATTGAGGCCCGGGTAAATCAGCTTGCCGCAAGCCTTGAGCAGATGCGCAAGGCCCGGATCCAGGCCGCGGAGGAGCGGGCCCGCGAGGCCGCCAGGCGGGCCGAGGAGGCCAGGAAACGGACAGTGGTGGCTGCCTCGGCCGGTACGGACGGGAGCAGTTTTGTCCGGATCCTGGCCGATCGCAGAAAGCGCAAGGTTGGCAGTGACCAGGTGGTGGTAGCCCAGCCGGCAGCCGCACCGCAGCAGAAAAAAACTCCGGCGGTGCAGAAGACCAGTCGGCCAGAAACCGCGGTAACCACCCAGCCGGCCCCGGCCGGGGATCTCTTCAGCCAGGGCATGGCTGAGTTCAAGGCCGGCAAGTACAAGGATGCCTACCGGATTTTTGAGCAGGTGCTGGCTGAAAATCCCAGTGGCAAAAAGGCTGCCAGGACCCTTTTTTACATGGCAGAGTGCCTGTTCGCCCAGGGCGAGTATGATCTGGCGATCCTCGATTACCAGAAGGTGATTTCCAATCATGCCCGGGATCCACATACTCCCACGGCACTTCTGAAACAGGGCATCTCCTTTGAGAAACTGACCGATAACGAAACCGCCAAGATCATCTATAAAAAACTGATCAAGGACTATCCCGACACTCCTGAGGCTGAAAAGGCCCGTAAACGGCTGGAGAAGCTGTAGGATAGCCTTCGGCAGCACGGAGCGTGCGGGTATGGTACAAAAGACAGACCGCTCTTTGGCCGGAAAAATACGCTTTGATGAACTCCTGGTTGCGCGGGGCCTGGCCACGGACCTGGACGAGGCCCGGCGACTGATCGGAGCGGGACAGGTGGTGATACGGGACGGGAGGTCTGGTCTCAAGGCCGGAAGCATGGTGCCCCAGAATCTCGGGCTGGGCCTCAGGGAACGCCGCCGTTTTGTCAGCCGTGGCGGGGAAAAGCTGGAAAGCGGTCTGGAGGGACTCGGGGTGGATGTGCGCTCTCTTGTCTGTGCCGATATCGGCTGTTCCACCGGTGGGTTTACCGACTGTCTTCTGCAGCGTGGCGCGGCCAGGGTGTATGCCGTTGATGTGGGTTACGGGGTGCTTGACTGGAAGTTGCGCCAGGATCCCCGGGTGGTGGTCCTGGAACGCACCAACGCCCGGTTTCTCAGCCGGCAGCAGATTCCAGAGCCGCTGGATTTTGCGGTCCTCGATGCGTCGTTTATCTCCCTGGAGCTGCTGCTGGAGCCACTTGGCAATCTTTTCGGGGAAGTGGTGCGGATCATGGCCCTGGTCAAGCCGCAGTTCGAGCTGCCCCGCGACCAGGTGGCCAGCGGTGGGGTAATCCGTGACCCGGCGCTGCACAGGCAGGCCCTGGATAAGGTCCTGCACTGTGGTCAAAGGCTGGGGCTGTCCTGTCAGGGCATTGTCGCCTCGGCGATCACCGGGGCCAGGGGCAACCAGGAATTTCTGATGTACCTGACTTCGGAACGGAGTTCAGCGGACGACGTTTCCTCCGGCTGAGCCGGTCCGGAGGAGGAGAATCAGTCTACAGATAAACCAGCATGGCTGGACCAGGTAAGCGACCGAAGGGAGACTCCGGGTAAGCGACCGAAGGGAGACTCCGGGTTTCAGCACTGTCAGTCATAACAACCCATGAAAATCACCCTGGCAACACCACGCCCCGGGGCGATTTTCTGATAAACGATCATGTCCAGGGACCTGGGCATACCAACAAGGGAAAATCAGGGCGGGAACTGCCCGGGATGCCTGCATCCGGCAGGCGCCAGTCCGGGATTTTGATTCCGACTGCTGATTTTCCGATACAGGAGAATCCGATGAAGTTGAAACTACAGCATGGTCTTTTTGTGATTGTTGCCTGTGCGGTGCTGCTTGGCTTTGCCGCCGGTTCTGCCCTGGCTGCCGAGTATGTCAGCGTGGTCAAGGACGGGGTCAACATGCGTTCCGGTCCGGATACCAAGTATGAGGTTCTCTACGAGCTTCCGGCCGGCTATCCTCTCAAGGTGCTTGGGCGGAAGGGCAAGTGGCTCAAGGTGGTGGATTTCGAGGGCTCCAAGGGCTGGATCTACTCCTCCCTGGTGGACAAGACACCCCATGTGATCGTCACGGTGAAGACCGAGGCCAATGTCCGCTCCGGTCCGGGGACCAAGTATAAGAAAATCGGCTCGGTGGCCCGGGAGGTCATCTTGAAGAAGGTCGACCAGAAGGGAGACTGGGTCAAGGTGTCCCATCCGCAGCTGACCGGCTGGATACATAAAAAACTCATCTGGCCCTGATCAGGGCCGTACCCTTCCCAACCCGGCGTCCACCGGCCATCAGCAGGCTTGTGGACGCCGCTCGTGGAGCGGTCGGTCACGGGGTCTGCGGGCCTTCCACGAGCCGGTGGATCGTATTTTCGAACCGTACCGGCAGCCGCACGACCTGGCCGGCCTTGTTTCGAAACAGCAGGTAGCGCTGCCTGAGTCCGAACAGGAACAGCTCCCTGGTGATCTCCACATCCTTCTGACAGTACCTGGTCAGGATATCCATTCTGCCCTGCCTGAACCATTCGAGGGCCTGCAGTCCATTGCCGCTCTTCTGTATTCCCAGGGTGTTTTCCGCCAGTCGGTCCAGGCTGAGGCGGTAGCCGAGCTGGGCGGATATCTCTTCCAGGATGTCAAACGATGGCAGGGTGGAGAGCTTCCTGGAGGTGTAGTAGGAGAGCACCCGGTTGTCAAAACGTTTGTTGTTGAACCCGACCACCATATCGAGGGAAAAGAGGTGGTCGAGGAGCTCATCGATCCGTTCCTCGGTAAAATGGAGGCAACGATCCTTCCGACTGTCATAGAGCACGGCCACCGAAATACGCATCAGGTGGGCCCGGTGCCATCCGCCCACCTCCTGGGCCGAGAGCTGGGTCTCCACGTCGAAGACACCCCAGCGCTCCGGCAGGATTTTTTGTATTTTTTGTATATCTTGTGTGTTTTGTGTATCTGGTCCCTTTTTCTCCGGTCGGTGGTGGCCTGAGGAGACGGCTGGCCGGTCGTTTGTTGCCGAGGCGATCTCCATGGTTCGTAAAGGCCGGGAGGGTGTCTTCGGTCGCCTGGTCCGTTGTTTATCCTTCCGTCCCGGACCCAGGAGCAGGTTCAGGAGATGGAGGCAGGCGTGCTTGTCGATGGGCCGGTTGCCGGAACCGCACTTGGGAGAATGGACACAGGAGGGGCAGCCCCGGTCACAACCGCAGCCGCTGACCGTTTTGCGGGTCTGTTCCAGCAGGGTCTGGATACCGGAGAATCCCTTTTCGGTCAGTCCGATGCCACCGGCATGGCCGTCATAGATGAAGACGGCCGGTCCACCTGCCTGCTCATGGAAGGGATGGGAAATACCGCCGATATCGTTGCGGTCACAGAGGACCATCAGCGGCATGATACCTATGACCGCATGTTCCAGGGCATGGATGCCGCCCATGAAGTGCATCTGCTGTTTTTCCAGCCGATGCTGTATCCAGGTCGGAATATCGATCCACAGTCCCCTGGTTTCAAAGATCTGCGGTGGCAGATCCAGGGGAAAGCGGCCGATCATCTTCTGGGAGCCGACCAGATACTTGGCGTAGCCGGTGATGGTTTCCGTTACCCGGAGGATACCATAATGAACCCTGGTGGCGCCGCAGTTTACGGTGGCCAGGGTCTCAAGGATTTCGGTGACCTTGGTGGTCATGGGCCGGGTAAAGTAGGGGACCGATACCGGCCTGACCAGGACCTCTCGCCCTTCCAGATCCAGGCTGTCCACGTGCCAGGTCCTGGCCATGTGCAGATAGATGGCGCCGGGATGGCACTCCTTGACGGCCCGCAACCCGTCCACCTCCCCCAGCAGTTCGCGGTTGTCCCGCCTGAAAATATGGAACCGGGCGCCGCTGCCCCGCAGGTCCACCTGCCGCTGGGGGTATTTTCTGGCTGCAAACCAGGTGGTCCCGTCGGCAGACTGCAGAAGCGCTCCCTGACCGGTGAGTTTGTCGAGCAGGCCGGGAAATCGTTTAGGATCAAGGTGGGGATCATCGGCCGTCAGGGGCAACTCGGCAGCGGCGCAGACCAGATGCTGTTCGGCAATGATACGGTTGTCCGGGTTAAGGGTGACCGGCTCCACTTCGCGCTGGAAAAAATCATCGGGATGGCGCATGAAGTGCTGGTCCAGGGCATCTTCGTGGCCGATGAGAACGACCAGGGACTCCTGTCCTGCCCGGCCCACCCGGCCGGCCCTCTGCCAGGTGGCCATCATGGAGCCGGGATAGCCCACCAGGATGCAGATATCCAGGTTGCCGATATCGATCCCCAGTTCCAGGGCCGAGGTGGAAATCACCCCAGAAGCTCTCCGCTGGCCAGTTTTTCTTCTATGGCCCGGCGGTCTTCGGGGAGAAAGCCGGCCCGGTAGGAGGCGATTTTCCCTTCCTGCCGGCGTCCCTTCAGCCGCCGGGTGGACCACATGGTGATCAGTTCGGTCATCTTGCGGGACTGGGTGTAGACAATGGTGCGCAGGTTGCGGTGCAGGGCCGCGTCCAGGAGCATGGTTCCACAGCCGGCGGCCGAATCCTGCGGCTGCAGGAGAATGACATGCCGGGCACCCTGCGGCGCTCCGGAGCGGGTCACTACCCGCACCTGCCGGCCCAGCAGGTTGCGGCCAAGCTCTGTCGGGTTGCCCACCGTGGCAGAGGAGAGAACAAAGACCGGATCCGCGCCGTAAAGGTGGCAGATGCGCTGCAGTCGCCTAAGCACCCAGGCCATGTGCGAGCCGAAGACTCCCCGGTAGGTATGGACCTCGTCGATGATCACATGGGTGAGGTTGGCAAAGAGATGTCCCCATATCTCGTGGTAGGCGAGCAGGGAGAGATGGAGCATGTCCGGGTTGGTGATCAGGATGGCGGGCAGTGATTCCCTGATTTTTTTGCGCTGGTACGCGGTGGTGTCACCGTCGTAGATACTGCTCAGGATGCGGGGGAACGCTGGCTGACCGGACAGCAGCTCTCCCATGGCGGTGATGGCCCGGGCCTGGTCCTGAGCCAGGGCCTTGAGCGGAAAGAGATAGAGTGCCCTGGCCTGTGGATTTTCCAGGAGGGTGGCAAAGACCGGCAGGTTGTATATCAGGCTCTTGCCGCTGGCCGTGGGGGTGGAGATCAGGACATCATCTCCCTGCTGGATCAACTCGATGGCCTCGGCCTGGTGCGAGTAGAGAGCAGAGATGCCCATGGCCTCCAGCAGGTCGGTCAGGCCCCCGGGGAAAACCCTGGCGTTCTTCGCGGTCCTGGCGTCGATGGCTGGAAAAGTTCTGCAGGCCACGACCTGGGGACCAAACCGGTCCGAGTTTTTCAGGGCGGTAATATATTCTCCCACCGGAGATGGTTTTTCAGGCACTGGAATTATCTTTTACGTTTTATGTTTTGCGTTTTAAATGTTAAGTTCACAGTTCGTCCTTAAATTCCTGCACGGGAGCGCAGCCCGTGGCGAAACAAACCCCTGTGAATAAGGGGGTCGGTGTCTGCGTACCTGTTCACCGGACAAGAGATAACCAAACACGTTGAAATCGCTGTATCATGCTGACTGTAGCCACCCTCGGACCTGAACACTGCCACGCCTGGCAGGCCGCCAAGATGTATGCCCCCGGTGCCGCGATACGGCTCTATCCCCATACCACCGGGCTGATCGAAGCCTTTGCCGCCGGCGAGGTGCAATTGGCCATCGTGCCCATCTATAATACCAGGGAAGGGGAGAACAAACAGTATTTCCGTCTGTTTGAAAAAATAAGAGATGGCTACTGGATCGACAATATCCTCCTGTCGGCCCACCTGTCGCTGGGCGTTTTCGATCCGGCCATCTCCAAGGAGGATCTGCAGGTGCTGGTGGGCAAGCGGCCCGTTCTCAGCCAGAGCGAGGAGTATATCACCAGCAACTTCCCCGACATCACCCTGATGAGTGTCACCGACCTGGACCAGACCATCCATGAAATCCGCGAGCTGGGCCTGCCGGCCCGCGGGTCATCGATACCGAGGAGATGCTCGTCGCCCGGGGGCTGCATATTCTCGAACGGGAAGTGGCACCCCATAACAGAACCAGATACGCGGTGCTGGGGCCGGAGTTGGCTGTGCCCACCGGTTATGACGCCACCGCCTTTATCACCCGGCCCCTGGAAGACCGGCTCGGCATGCTGGTGGATATCCTGGGCGAGTTTTCCCGGCGCGGGATCAATATCCTTGACATGCGGGCTGAAAACGACGTCAAGACCCAGAAACTGCAGATTTATATCGAGGCCGAAGGGCATATCCAGGACCCGGTGATGGCCGATGCCATTGCCCATGTGGAAAACCGGGTGATCCAGGTGCCGGGTGCCATCCGCCTGCTCGGTTCTTTCCCCCGGCTGGACATGCGGGTGAAATACATCCGTTCGTTTGGCTTCATCGGCACCGGCGACATGAGTAAATGGTTTGCGGACCGGTTGCAGCATGAGGGATACGAGGTGCTTCTGAGCGGCCGTTCCACTACCCTGCGGCCCGAGGAGATGATCGACCAGGTGGACGTGGTGGTGGTCTGCGTACCCATCTCCGCCACCGTGGAAACCATCCGCCGGTACGGGCCGCGTATCCAGGACGGCAAGGCGCTCATCCTGCTGGCCGGAGAGTCGGAGACCACCCTGGATGCCGCCCTCGAGGTGACCGGGCCCGGGGTCGAGGTCATGCTGGTGCATAATCTCTGGGGTCCGCAGACCGCGACCATGAAGGACAAGAACGCCATCGTCGTCCGTACGCCGCGCAGTGGACGGCTGTGCACCGAATTCGAGGCCTTTCTCTACAAGCATGGGGCCGATATCTTCCACGATTCGCCCAGTAAGCACGATCTGCTCATGGGTGTTGGCCAGAAGCTGCCCACCGTCATCTCGGTTGCCCTGGCCATGACCCTGGAAGCCAACGGGATAACCAGCGAGGATATCGCCAGTCATTGTACGCTGACCTCGCTTTATCCCATTCTGGCCATGGCCAGGGTCCACTCGCAGAATCCGCGAACCTATGCGGAGATCATGTCCACCAGTGGGGCGAGCCGCAAGATTGTCCATGATTTTCTCGACAATCTCGCCCGGGTCTCGGTCATGGCGGATCAGGCCAGGATCAGCGAGCTGTGCAGACTCATCGACCACAACTCCGACTATCTCACGCCGGAGTTCCTCCAGGCCCGCATGGCCCAGGCCAAGGCCGTGGACCAGGTGCTTGGCCGGATGGTCCAGGGCGCCGGGGTCCGGTTGCCTGAGGCGGACAGCTGAAAGCCATCCCGGGGTTCAGGGGAATTGCGGGTACGGAGGACTGAAATACAGGCGTGTCTTGCGCAGCGGCGATCGTATGGAGTTGACCCGGCGGGCTGAAATGAGTACCATCATCCGCCGTGAGGAGATCCCGGCCAGGTTCGTGACCGGGAGACCATCGATGGTCTTTCCTGCAAAACAGGTCCGTATCGTGTGGTAAGGACGAGTGAAACGAGATAATAAAAAGAAATTTTCCCCCAATACATTTCTGATCATTCTTTTCATTGGCTGGTGTCTGTTTCTCTTTGCCCGCTCCATGGGGAGCGGCGGAGGACCGAGCTGACAACCCTTTCCTGTTCCACAGGATAGTGGAACCAACTGTGCACTGCCTCTAAAGGATACTGTCAGATAAATAAAGGAGACACGAGGTCATGCTGGAACTTGCACTGAAATTTCTTGAGGAAAAACATACCTGCCCCCATTGCAACGAGGAACTCACCCTCTGCCATGCGCCGCCTATCCATGTCGGCGACGGCCTGGGTTGGGGTTCCGAGTACCTGTTTATCTGCCTGAACAACGACTGCCCCCTGTTTGTCAACGGCTGGGAGTATATCGAGACCCAGTTCGGCCATTCGGGTTCCTATCGGTTCATGCGCATACCCAATTCCGATGAGAGCTACAACATGATGGTGGGCGGCAAGGACGCTTTTACCGGCTCCGTGGTCGATATCGAGGCCCTCAAGCGGCAGAATGTCCGGTACCAGAAGGAGAAGGAGGCCACCGCCGCCCTGGACACCTGCGTGGCGGAGAAGAATCTCGAGCCGGTTCTCTACCTTCTGCTGGACAATGCGGCCACCCTCAGTGTCCGCAAACGGGCCGCGGAACTGCTGGCGCCGATCAACGATCTGGCCTGTATCGAACCGCTGCGTAACCACAAATTCTCCAATTCCCATCTGGAGCAGGCGATCAATATGGCCATCACCGCGATCCTCAAAGCCCATTACCTGAAGGAATGTCCCTACTGCGCCGAGCTGATCAAGGAGCGGGCCAAGTACTGTAAACACTGCCACAAGGATCTGGATTGATCGGATCGTTTTCTACTTGCCAAAGCTTTTTCTTACGGGTATAAGAGCGGAGCACATGGTGAGCGTAGCTCAGTTGGTTAGAGCACTTGGTTGTGGCCCAAGAGGCCGTGGGTTCGAGTCCCATCGCTCACCCCACAAAGAATGAAAAAGGTGCTGCAGTCCAAAGCGACGGCAGCACCTTTTTTGGTTTCAAGGTCCGGCGGTGCGCCCGGCAGCGGATTTTGCCACCGGGATGGTTTTGTCGGTCTGCCAGGCCCGGCCCGGCTGTCAGCCTTCCTCCTTCTTCTTTTTCTGCCCGGTGGCGTTGTCGATATCAATGCCCTGGTTCTGGTATTTTTTCAGTTTGCGCCACAGCGATACCCGGTCAATGCCAAGAATGATTTTTTCAGTTTGCGCCACAGCGATACCCGGTCAATGCCAAGAATGGCGGCCGCCCGTGTCTTGTTGCCGTCCACCGAGCGGAGTACATCAAGGATGTAGCGCCGTTCATTCTCCTCCAGGGTCAGGCAGGGCACTGCCTCCGCAGTGGCCGGGACGGATGTCTCGCAGGAGTGGATCGGAGAGACGGTGATCGTTCCCGGACTGCTGATCTCGCGCGGCAGGTGGTAGATTTTTATCTCCGGTTCGTTGCACATGGCCAGCGAGCGCTCGATGATATTTTCCAGTTCGCGCACATTGCCCGGGTAGTCATGGTCCTGGAGGGCTGCCATGGCCTCGGGTGAGATGGATTTGATATGATCGTCCGGGCCCGGGTACTTGGCAAGAAAATGGTGCACCAGCAGGGGGATGTCGTCCTTGCGCTCGCGCAGCGGCGGGATATGGAGGGAGACAACGTTGAGCCGGTAGAAGAGATCCTGGCGGAAACGTCCTGCCATGGCTTCCTCCTGCAGGTTGCGATTGGTGGCGGCCAGAATCCGGATATCCACCGGGATCTCACGCGTTCCCCAACCCGGATAATCTTGCGTTCCTGGAGCACCCGCAGCAGTTTCACCTGCATGGTCATGGGCATCTCGCCTATTTCATCAAAGAGCACCACCCCGCCATTGGCTGATTCCAGCAACCCCTTGCGCCACTTGGAGGCACCGGTGAAGGCCTCCTTCTCGTGGCCGAAAAGCTCGTTGAGCATCAGCTCTTCGGTGAGTGCCCCGCAGTTGATGGGCAGGAACCGGTTGTTGGCCCGCGGACTCAGCTCATAGATTGTCCGGGCAACAAGCTCCTTGCCAGTGCCGGTGTCGCCGGTTATCAGCACATTGCAGTCCATCTGGGCCACCTGGGCGATATCGTCCTTGAGCCGCAAAATGGCGTGGTTCTGGCCGATGAACTGGGTTATGCCTTCCTTGGCAGTTATCTGACGACGCAGGTTGAGGACCTCGCGGCGGAGCAGGGTTTTCTCCAGGGCCCTGGAGACCAGGTCGCGTAACTTGTCTATGTTGAAGGGTTTGGGCAGGTAATAAAAGGCTCCCTTGTTCATGGCCTCCACCGCCGAGTGGACGGTGGCATAGCCGGTGATGATGATAACCTCGGCGTCGGGGCCATGTCCTTGACAGCGGTCATCACCTGCAACCCGTCCACCTCTGCCATCTTCATGTCGGTGATAACCAGATCGAAACGGTGGGCCTGCAGCTTCTGCAGCGCCTCTTCGCCGCTGACCGCCTTCTGGACGAAATAGCCATCTTTTTCCAGTACATGGGAGATGTTTTCCCGGTTCACCAGGTCGTCATCGACCACCAGGATGTGTATGTCAGTCATGGGATGGGGATATCCTGAAGGTAGGGTTTGCCGGTTCACGGAACGTTTGGCCTGTCCGGGACCTGAGTACTTGTCCGCACCAGGGGTAACGGTATGGTTTCATGAGCTCACCTCCTGTTCCGGCAGGGGCAGGGTGATGAGGAACAAGGTTCCCAGGCCCATTTCGCTCTCTACTGAGATCGAGCCGCCGTGTTTGTTGATGATGCCATAGACTACCGCCAGGCCCAGGCCAGAGCCTTCTCCTTCGTTCTTTGTGGTGAAAAAGGGATCGAATATCCGTCCAAGATCTGCGGGATCTATCCCGCAGCCGGTGTCGCGCACCCGAAGGACGACCCGGTGTCGCTCCGGCTGACTGGCGGCTGAAAAGGAGATGGTACCCGGGCCTTCGCCAATGGCCTGGACACCGTTTAAAAGCAGGTTCAAGATAACCTCGGTCATCTTGTGGCGATCCAGGCGCAGGGTAATATCCTCCGGAATGGCAATCTCCACCTGGACCGTTTCGGGAATCTCATTGGCCGCCAGCTTCACTGCCTGCTCTACCACGTCGGCCAGGGCGACCAGGCGGGGGAAAAATTCATGATCCCTGGAGAAATCGAGCAGGCTGGAAACGATCCTGCCGGCCCGCATGGCCTCATTGTGGATAGTTTCCAGCATCTGCGAGGTTATCTCCGGATCTCCGCTCTCCAGCTCGGCCAGACCGATCTGGCTGGAGGTGGCGATATTGTTGAGCGGATTGTTGAGCTGATGGGCCGCGCCGGCGGCCAGGGTGCCCAGGGAAGAGAGCTTGTGGGACTCAATGAGTCGTTTCTGATCTTCTTCCAGTTCCCGGACCATGTGGTTGAAGGCCTTGAAGACGGTCTGGGTCTCGTCATCGCCCCGCTGATCCGTGACAATGGGCCGGAAGGTGCCACGGGCAATGTCAAGGGCGGCCTGTTCCAGTTTTTTGAGCGGCTGAAAGACCCCGCGCCAGATGGAAAGAGAGATCAGGATAGAGATCATCGCTGACAGGGCCACGATGATGAGCAGCCGCTGTTTGAAGCGCTCCACCATGGCCCGCTGCCTGGCCTGGCATTGCAGGAGCAGTTGACGGCCAAAGGTCTGCAGCTGGTCTCCGATGCGACCGATATCCCTGGTCAGTGGCTCCGGCCAGGCCTGCACTTCCGTGGTTGCGGCCAGTTCATCCATGAGCTGGCCGTATCTGGCCAGTTCTTCGAGCTGGGTTTTCCTGGAAAGTTCAAGGTCGCGGGTTAGCGGCAGCTTTTCCATCTTCAGGCCCAGTTGTCTGATCAGTTCCCGGTTTTTTTTCAGGGCGTGTTCACTGTGGTATAGAAGATAGTTTTCTTCGGTTTGTCGCAGCAGTTCCACCAGCACGTTGAGGCGACTGTAGAGCTCCATGTTTTCCAGCCCGGTATTGAACTGTCTGAAATCCCTGAACGGCACCACGCAGAGGATCCCCAGGATCAGGAAATGGGTGACACAGCTCAATATAAGCTTGCTTCGCTGGTTGATACGCATGGTTAAAGCTGTATGCTCCCGGGTGGCATGGTTGGAAGAAATGGTCGGAATGCAGTGTGCCCTGTGTCATATCGCAACATGTTGCTAATTGCAACACTTCTCTTGCCCGGGTGGCTTCGCGGCAGACCAGAGGTCATCTATCTGCTCATCCTTGTTGCAAATGTTGCACTTTGTATCACTCTAATGGCTGATTGCGTTTCAAAGTGCAACAAAAAAGTGCATTTTAATTGAATGGATGCATCTGTATTTTTGTTGTTATCAGATAACATGTTGAAATTTAATATAAATATATTTTTTGTTCATCCTGGCACGAACAGTGCTATTAAGAAGAGGGTGACAAACAACGTCCTGGGATGATGGGATATTTCCAGGTGCGCTCCTGAACTTTATCTCTGCTGAAAAGAACCAGCGATGGCTGCACAAAGTGATGTTCCGAAAATTCTTGTTGTCGGCGGAAAGACATTCTCCGACTCACTGACAGCCTATGCGCTCAAAATGGCACAGAAGCTTGATCTGGAAATCATTGCCCTGAATGTGGATGAAGACATTCTCGATCTTTCCGCTGACGAGCAGGCTGCTGCCAGGGAGGCCTTTTTCGAGGCAGCCGAGCAGAGTGCGGCTGATCTGGCGGAAAAGGCAGAGTCCATGGATATCAAGTTTACCTCGATGGTGGTGGTCAACAGGATTCAAACCACCATCGAGAAGATTTTGAATCAGGAGCTCGGGGTACGCTACATCCTGTCGGAACCGGCACCCGACAGATCAGAGCACCACCGTGATCGGGTACAGAATCCCGTTCTTCAGCTGGTGGGTCCGGAAACCCACCATATTGATCCGGTCTCTGTCAGAGACGAAGGAGAGAAGTGAGGGTGCATGCAGCCCTGGAGGCTGAGCTCACCGGTTTGTTATCTGTGATCCGGGGGAGAGTCCAGGGGATATGCCAGGCCAGGTTAACTGAGATTTTGCAATACAAAGGAGAGGTACAAAAATGGCTATCATAACAATTTTCAGTGCAGATTTTTGCAGGGAAGACGAGGTGGTACAGGAACTGGTCACCAAAACCAGCTTCCGCCTCAAGACCACGGACGAGATCGTTGCCGAGGCGGCGGTTCTCGCCAAAATGGAAGAGAGCAAGGTGCGTCGGGCCCTCACCCTGAAGACCTCGGTCTTTGAGAAGTTTACCCACGAGAAGCAGCACGCCCTGGCCTATATCAAGCTTGTTCTCTCGAAGATTCTCATGGTATCCGCCGGACGCGATCTCATTCTCACCGGGTATGCAAGCCAGATGATTCCCCGGGAGATAACCCATTTTTTCCGAGTCGGGCTGATCGCCGATAAGGAGTACCGCATCAAGGTCGCGCAGGAAAAGCAGGGCGGTTCCGTCCGGGATGCGGAGAAGCTGATCAAGAAACTCGATGAGGAGCGGGCCCTGTGGCTGAAAAAGTACTGCGGCATCGAAAAACCTTTTGATCCGGCCGATTATGATCTGATCATCCCCATGAACAAGGAAACCGTGACCGAAGCCGCTTCCCTGATCATCGGCCATCTCGATGACGAGATCTTTAGGCCCACCGCCAGTTCCGAACAGGCGGTGGAGGACTTCAATCTCCAGGCAAAGGTCGAGGTCGCCCTGGCCAGGAAGGGTCATGGCGTTCAGGTCCAGGTGATCAACGGCAAAGTGATCCTGACAATCAACAAGAATGTCAGCCGGCTCAACCGGCTCAAGGAAGAACTCAAAACCATCGCCCAGCAGGTGGAGGGCGTGGAATCGGTGGAAGTGGTTCTGGGTAAGGACTTCCATCAGACCGATGTCTACCGCAAGCATGATTTCAACATGCCATCAAGGGTTCTCCTGGTGGATGACGAGCAGGAGTTCGTCGAGACCCTCTCTGAGCGTCTTGCCCTCAGGAACATGGGCTCGGCCGTGGTCCATGACGGTGAGTCCGCCTTGAGCCTGATCGAACAGGATAAGCCCGAGGTAATGGTCCTGGATCTGAAGATGCCCGGGGTCGATGGTATCGAGGTCCTGGAAAAGGTCAAGAAGACCAATCCCGAGATCCAGGTGATCATCCTCACCGGTCACGGCTCCGAGGAGGACCGGAAGAAATGTATGGAGCTTGGGGCCTTTGCCTATCTCAGGAAACCCGTTGACATCAAAGCGCTGAGCAAGGTGATCAAGGAGGCCCACGAAAAGGCCCAGGCTGTGGCCAAATAGAGTCCCGGGTTAGCGGCGGAAATGTCCCTCATCGAGTACATAAAACCTGAGTTCTGGAACCACCGGGAGCGGGTTGCCGGCAAATCCGGCGAACAGTATATCTTTCGTCGCAAATGGCAGTTACTGGTGGCGGTGGTGACACCGCTGATCCTTATCCCGGTGCTGCTTGCCACCGGGTATTTCTATCATTTCAGCCGTAACCGCGCCCTGATGCAGATCGAGGAGGAAACCGCCGTTCTGGCTAAGAACGCCTCCATCGATATCGAACTGTTCATCAAGCAGTACAAGTCGACGCTGCGGTTCCTCGCCCTGATGTACGGGGTGAAGAATCTCAGCGATCCAGAGGTCATGACCACCGTGTTTGGCAACCTGAAGAAAACATGTGGCGGCTTCCTGGGTCTGGACATGTACGATCTTGAGGGGAACCTGATGGCCTGTGTCGGGCACGAGGAGCCCTGCAATACCAAGGGATCCATGCGGTGGCTCGATGAGGTTCGCGCGCGGGGGCTTCTGATCGGCGTCACCTTGCTCAATCCGGAACAGATGCCCCATGTGTTCATCGCGATCAAGGTGTATGGCCAGGATGGCACACCGTATATCCTCCGGGGAATACTCGACAACCTGGTACTCAACGATCTGTTGTCCCAGATCCGCCTCGATGAGATACAGGACGTCTTCCTGGCCACTTCTTCGGGCAGGTTGATTTCCCCGTCCAAGTACTGTGGCGAGCCTGGAGAGTACGCCTGCCTGCCACTGGAGAAGGATCTTCCCGCCGCCACCCTGATGGAGAATCTGCCCTCCTATGGCGGGATGGGCGAGACCGTGTTTGTCGGCGCCGCCCGGGTAGATGGAACCGACATCATATTAGGACTGATTGTGCCCGAGGATGTGGTGGAGCGGCTCATGGCCACCACCAGGCATCTGATCTTCACGGTACTGATTCCCTCGGTCTTCGGTTTGGTGGTGGTGGCCTTCTGTCTGGTCACGTACGTGGTTCAGGGCCTGTACCGGGCCGATCTGCGGCGGCGTGAATACCTGCAGCAGGTGGAACGAAACGACAAGCTGGCTTCCATCGGCCGGCTGGCTGCAGGGGTGGCCCATGAGATCAACAATCCGCTGGCTATCATCAATGAAAAGGCCGGTCTGCTCAAGGACATGTTCACCTATACGGATACCTATGAGGGGGATGAGCGGCTGCTCAGTACGGTGGATTCCATCATCAGGGCAGTGGAACGGGCCGGGTCCATCACCCACAGGCTGCTTGGCTTTGCCCGCAAGATCGAGGTCTCAGTGGAACGGATCAATGTGGAGCACCTGATCCGTGAGACCCTGGGCTTTCTCAGAAAAGAGGCCGAGTACAAGAACATCCGCATCAATGTCGATGTGGCTGAAAATGTGCCCGACATCGTGACCGACCGCGGCAAACTGCAGCAGATTATCCTCAATCTGGTCAACAACGCCTTTGCCGCCATGGAAGACGGCGGCCAGCTTGATGTCATTGTCCGCCGTCTTCCAGGCCAGAAAGCCATCTCCATTGCGGTCCGTGACAATGGGTGCGGCATCTCGGAAGAGAACCTGAAACTGATTTTCGAACCGTTCTTCTCCACCAGGACCAAGAGTGGTGGAACCGGCCTTGGTCTTGCCATCACCTACGGGCTCATCCGTGATCTGCACGGTACCCTGGAAGTGGAAAGCCAGGTCGGGGTCGGGACTACCTTTACCATCACCCTGCCCTTCAAAATAAAGAAAACATAGGTGGAACCATGCAGGTCTTGCTCGTTGACGATGAAAAGGAACTTATCTCCACCCTGGCGGAACGGCTGTCGTTTCGTGGGATAGAGGCTGACTGGGTAACCAGTGGGGAGGAAGCCCTGAAGAAGATAAAGGAGAAGAACTACGATATAGCGGTGCTGGATATCAAGATGCCGGGGCTCAGCGGTATTGATCTGGGCAGGAAAATTCGTGATATCAAGCCGGACCTCAAGGTGATTTTCGTCACCGGCCACGGCTCGGCCGCTGATTTCGAGGCCGGCACGGCCCAGAGCGGCAGGGATTTCTACCTGGCAAAACCCATCAACATCGACCTGTTGATCGAAAAGATGCACGAAGCGCTTAAGCAGTAACGGGCACCATGGAAACAAACTGGCAACTACTTGGTCCGGAAGGTCTGGCATTTTTTGGCAAAATTACCGCTTCCCTGTCCCATGAGATGAAGAACGCTCTGGCAATCATCAACGAAAACAGTGGGTTGCTCGAGGATTACATGCTCATGGCCGAAAGCGGCATGGAGGTCGATCCCGAGCGGCTCTCCGAGCTTGCCGCCCGGATAGGTCGACAGGTGGAACGGGCCGATGGGCTGGTCAACCGGCTCAATGCCTTTGCTCACAGTGTGGATCATCCGGTCCAGGAGGTGGATCTTGACCAGCTGCTCAAGCTGGCTGCCTCGCTGTCGCACCGGATCCTTTCGGGATATGGGGTCGAGGTGGAGATCACCTCGGCAGAGACTCTCCAGGCGACGACCTCACCTTTTCTCCTGCTCAACCTTGTCTGTAACTGTCTTTTTGCCTGGGGCTCGGTCTCCGCTCCGGGAACGGTCCTCGGACTGCGCTGCACCGGGAGCGGTGAGGAGGGCAGGGCGGCGATCCAGCTCAGAGGAGTGTTTGCCAGGCCCGCAGCCTTTCCCGGTCCGGCGGAGCAGGCCCTGCTCGACGCCCTGGAGGCCTGCCTGGAAGATGATCCCGAAGGTGAAGGCATCCTGATCCTGCTGCCCGGGAAGTAAGGAGGGCGGATAGCGCTGGTCGTCAATACCTGGCACCGGACGCTGAGCCGCTTCCCTGGAGAGAATCGGGCAACAGAAGACAAAAAACCTGGACTGGCTCCAGGATTATTGACGTTTTTTTTGTTCAGAATGTACCAATAAAGAGGAGGAGCACAATGGAAAAATGGAAACACCGATTATCACTGGCTTTTGCTGTGGTCATGGGGTGTCTGCTTGTGACCTGTTCGGCGGCCTGGGCCGCCGAGGCCGCGGCCAGTGCAGATACCATCGTCTTTACGCCCAAGATGGGCGTTGTCATGGGCGCCCTGGGCCTGGCCATCCTGTTGTTCATTTTTGAGTGGGTCCGGGTGGATGTGGTGGGCATCATCATGATGGTCATATTGCCCATCCTCGGCGTCGTGAGTCCCAAGGAGGCCATCAGCGGTCTGTCCAGTAATGCCGTGGTTTCTATCATCGCCGTTATCATTATCGGTGCCGGTCTGGACAAGACCGGGTGCATGAATGTTCTGGCCCGCAATATCTTAAAGATAGCCGGCCGTTCCGAGAGTCGGATCATGACCCTGATCGCCGGTACCGTGGCCTTCATATCAAGCTTCATGCAGAATATCGGCGCCGCCGCCCTGTTCATGCCCGCCGCCATTCGTATCGGTCGTCAGACAGGCATCCCGGTCTCCCGTATTCTCATGCCCATGGGGTTCTGCGCCATCATCGGTGGTACCATCACCCTGGTCGGTGCCAGCCCGACGATCCTGCTCAACGATCTGATCGAGCAGGCCAACAGCCTTGGTTTTCTGCCGGAACGGGTGGAGCCGTTGGGCCTGTTCACCCAGACCCCCATCGGTCTTGCCCTGGTAGCCAGCGCCATCCTGTATTTTATCTTCCTGGGTCGCTTCATTCTGCCGGCCAAGTCTGATGGTGCCGGCGGGGAAGGCAGCCTGGTACCGGATTCCATCGCCGATACCTACCACATGATTGACACCCTGTACGAACTGGAGGTTCCTGAAGATTTCAGTGATCCACGGACTCTGCAGGAGATGAAGATTCGCGAAGACTATCACATCAACATCATTGCCCTCTACCACGCCCGGCGGAAGAGCAAGAGCCTGGCCCCGCGCAAGACCGAGCGCCTCGAGCCTGGGGACGTCTTTGCGGTCATAGCCCGCTCAAAGGACTCTGTCCTGCGGTTTGCCAAGGACTTCGGGATCAAGTTCAAGGGAGACCTGGACGTCTTTGGCGAGGATCTCTCCCCCAACAACGCCGGCATGATGGAAGGTATCATCACCGAACGCTCCGAGCTGGTCGGCAAGACCCTCTCCGAGGTTCACTTCAAGGAGGCGTTCGAGGTGAATCCCATCACCATCTGCAGTGGTGGCTACTGCCTCTTTGGCGACATCTCCGAGCACCGGCTGAAAGTTGGTGACGCCATTCTGATGTTTGGTCCCTGGTCGGTTTTCCACTGGCTCAAGCAGAAAAACACCTTTGTCTTCACCACCGAGGTCAAGGGTGAACTGATGCGCGAGGACAAGGCAAAAACCGCCGTATTCTGGCTCATCGTCGCCCTGAGCATGGTTCTTGGCTACAAACCGTTCATGGCCATGCTCGGTTTTCCGGACATGAAAATGTCACTGTCGGTCTGTCTGCTCACCGGTGCTCTCGGTATGATCCTGACCAAGGTCATGACCGTGGACGAGGCGTATGAATCCGTAGACTGGATGACGGTTTTTCTCCTCGGCGGTCTGATTCCCCTGGGTCTGGCCTTCCAGAAAACCGGTGCGGCTGAGTTCATCGCCACCACCATCATGAATGCCATCGGCTCGGTGCCGACGATTATCTTCCTGCTGGTGGTCGGCCTGCTTACGTCCTTTTTTACCCTGGTGGTTTCCAATGTGGGAGCCACGGTTCTGCTGGTACCCCTGTGTATGTCCATGGCGGTCAAGGCAGGTGCAGATCCCCGGGTCACGGCCATGGTTGTGGCCATTGCGGCATCCAACACCTTTGTCCTGCCGACCCATCAGGTCAATGCCCTGATCATGCGTCCCGGCGGATATAGAACAGTTGATTACGCCAAGGCAGGCGCCGGCATGACCATCCTCTTTCTGGTCGTGCTGCTCGCCATGCTTTATCTGTTCTATTAATCGAGTCACAAGCATCGGACAGGGCGGGTTTATCTTTCGCCCTGTCCGGCAGGTTTCGAAGGAGAAGACAAGATCATGCACACGTCACGAGTACAACCAACTCTTTCCATCCGGGCGCTGTTCTGGCTGCTGACCATCTTGTATGTGTTTTGCAGTGCGCCTGTTTCTGCCAGTGGGGTTGCAGCAACGCACCAGAGTGCGGACAACGGCCCCACCGGTCAGCTTTCGGTCTTCGGAAAGATCGTCAATCCCCATGGGGCCGGCGTCGGCGATGCCGAGGTGACGGTCTTCCTCAACGGTCAGGAACTTGTTCCACCGGCAGGCGGTCATGGTGGTCACGGTCCGGCCATGATCAAAACCGAATCCGACGGTTCCTTCCAGGCCGTATTTCATGTCCCCCAGGCAGACATTGAAACAGCCATCATCGAGGTGGAAGCCTACAAGCCCAGTTACAGCAGGGAAAAGATCAAGATTGACGGGGCCGAGATCAGCCGCGGGGATGCCGGCACCAGTGTCCGGGTCGACGTGGAGGTCAAGCGGAGCCAGGGCCCGGCCTTCTGGATCGCCACGATTGTCTTTGTCCTTGCCTATATCCTGATCTCGTTCGAACTGCTGCACCGCACCCTGGCCGCCATGCTCGGGGCCTCGGTCATGCTGGTGATCAGCTACACTGTCGGTACCTTTAATCCTGAGTACCATATTCTGTCCTATGAGAGCGCCATCAGAGCCATTGACATGAATGTGATCTTCTTGCTCATGGGTATGATGATCATTGTCGGTATCCTCAAGCATACCGGTGTGTTCCAGTGGTGCGCCTACAAGTGTTACCAGCTGGCCCGCGGCAACGTGATGATGCTGGCGGTGATCCTGATGTCGTTCACCGCCGTATCCTCCGCCTTTCTCGACAATGTCACCACCATGCTGCTGCTGACTCCGGTCTCCATTGAGATCGCCCTGTCGCTTGGTATTTCGCCCCTGGCCCTGCTGATCCCCGAGATCCTCGCCTCAAATGTCGGTGGTACGGCAACCTTGATCGGTGATCCGCCCAATATCATGATCGGTTCCTACGCTGCCCTGACCTTCACCGATTTCGTCAAGAACCTGGCCCCGGTCTGCGTGGTCAGCATGGTGGTTCTCTTTGGCTACACCAGGATGGTCTATGGCGGACAGTACAAGAAAGCCCATGTGACAGATATCCAGGCCTTTATCGCCAAGCTGCGGGAAGAGTACCAGATCACCGATGCCAACCTGCTCTCGGTGGGGCTGATCGTTATGGGTATTGTGGTGGGCATGTTCCTCACCCACGGCGTCCTCCACATGGAGGTGTCTATCGCCGCCCTGTTCGGAGCGGCCCTGCTCTTCACCTATGGCATGGTGACCAAGAAGATCGATCTCCTGGAGCTGATCGAAAAGGATATCGAGTGGACCACCCTGCTCTTTTTCATGTTCCTCTTCATTCTGGTGGGGGCGGTGGAGGAAACCGGACTGCTCGATATCGTTGCCGACTGGGTTCTCAACCTGTCCCACGGTAACCTGACCACCTCCATTATCCTCATCCTCTGGGTGTCGGCCATCATGAGCGCCTTTGTCGACAACATACCCTTTACCGCCACCATGCTGCCCATTGTCGCCTACCTGACCCAGGTCATTCCCGGGGCGGAGAGCGGCGTGCTCTGGTGGGCACTGGCCTTTGGCGCCTGTTTCGGTGGTAACGGAACCATGATCGGCGCCAGTGCCAACGTGGTGACCATCGGTATTGCCGAATCGGCCGGGTATCCGATGAAGTTTATCGGTTTCATGAAGGTGGCGTTTCCCTATATGATTGTCAGTGTGGCCATTGCCAATGTATGGCTCTTGCTGGCTTACTAGCAGATGAGGAGTTGTGATATGAGTACAGTTAACAAGGCGTTAACCCGGTTTTTACTCCCTCTGGACGTGGAGGGCGCCCATGCCCGGCCGGTGGCCCTTATGCGGTGCCTGGCCGAGACCCTGAAACAGCGTATTGAAAAAATAACCCTTCTCCATGTCATGGCTGGTCGCTATCTCAGTCAGCACATGGCCAATGTGGATTTCCGGACCACCCAGATCATTTCTTCGGACAGATTCCAGGAACTGCGTCAGACCTACATAGACAAGGAGATTCGCCCGATCCTGGAGAATGTCCGCCAAGAGCTCGCCGATGCCGGAATAAGTGCCCCCATCGATATCGTCATCGAGGATGGCGATCCGGTGGACCGGATCGCCAAGCTGGCCGAGGAGGGGGAGTACTCCTCACTGATTCTCCAGCGCAGTGACAAATCGGCGGTAGAGGAAATGTTTATCGGCAGTGTGACCAGCGGGGTCCTGCACCGTGATATCAAGAGTACCATTTACCTGGCCGGCTCCGGACCCCTGCACTGTCCGCCCAGAAGCGCTCTGGTGGCGCTGGATGAATCGGAAAACGCCCGGGCCGCCCTGGAACGGGCCATGGTCCTTGCCGAGGCGGCAGGCCAGGTCTTTGAAAAGATGGTTCTGGTCCACGTGATGGATGCGGCCGAGTGCTCCGTGGCCCTTGCCAATGGCAGCGAACCGGAGAAACCGGGCAGCGGTCTGCTTGATGAGGCCGAGGCCATGGTGCGGGAAAAAGGGCTTGCTTCCGGGCAGATTGTCCGCCGTCTTACCTTCGGCGATCCGGCCGACGTCCTTGTCCATGAGGTGGAAGACCAGAAGCCCGAGTTTGTCTTCATGGGCCGCCGTGGCCGCTCAGCCCTCAAGGAGCTCTTCATGGGCAGCGTGTCCAGCAAGGTGATTTCCCGCTGCACCGGTCCGGCCATCACGCTGGTCAGCGCCTGAGCCCTCTAACTTGAAGCATCTCAGCAGGAAAGCAGTATCCAGATGCCTTGCAAACCACTTCCCTGATCCGTGATCGGGGCGGCTTTCCTGTATTTCATACCCTCCTTCCGGCGGGAGACGTCCTGTCTCCCGCCATTTTTTTCCGCTTCCATCTCCGTCGCTGTCCGTGCACAGTTTGTTCCTCTTCGTTTCCTGCCCGTATGGAGCAAGTTATCGTCTCACACCCTTCCGCCACAGTATGCCCTCCAGGGTATAGAGCCCGAGCGCTGTCCAGACCAGGACAAAGCCGATCCCCTTTTCCCGGGGAAAGGGTTCATGGTAGAGAAAAATTCCCAGCAGGAGTTGCAGGGTCGGGGCCAGGTACTGGAGCAGTCCCAGGGCGGTGAGGTGGATTCGCTGGGCTCCATAGACAAAGAGGAGCAGCGGCGCCGAGGTGGCGATGCCGGAACAGATCAGCAGGATCATGGTGGTGGGATCCGCCATGGCGAAGCTGGCAGTGCCCCTGGAATTCGTCAGCAGGAGCAGGGCGGCGGCAGGGAGGGAGAGCAGGCAGGTCTCGCAGAAGAGTCCTTCCAGGGACGGGAGCCGGGCTGTTTTTCTGAGCAGGCTGTAGAGGCTGAAGGTTCCGGCCAGGACCAGGGCGATCCATGGGATACGGCCATGGGAGAGGGCCAGGTAGCCCACTCCGGAGGCGGCCAGGGCCAGGGCCAGCCATTGACCGGGTCGCAGCCTTTCCTTAAGGACGACAACTCCGAGCAGTGCCGAGACCAGGGGATTGATGAAATATCCAAGGCTTGCTTCAACGATATAGTCATTGTTGACCGCCCAGATATAGGTCAGCCAGTTGACCGCGACCAGCAAAGAGGTTGCCAGGAAGGTCAGTCTGGTGACAGGGATAGTCAGTTCACGCCACAGCTGCCTGAGTCGGCCCTGGGCAGCGAGGATGGCCAGGGTGAAGACCATGGACCAGATGATCCGGTGGCAGATGATTTCCAGGGCAGGGACCCGGGAAAGGGCCTTCCAGTAGACCGGCAGGCAGCCCCAGAGAAGCGATGCCCCGACAGCGGCAGCCAGGCCGGCCCGTTGCGTCGTCCCGGTTCGCTCCCTTTCCTGGCGCTTTTTCAACACCCGCGGGGTGGAAGAAGGAGAGATGGAGCGGGGAGGAGTGATACTGGCAGCGTAACGCTCCCCAAGGGCTTCCGGCCTGCTTCCGGCCCGCTTTCAGCGTGTCGGGGACGACGGTCCGCCAGCGAGGAGCACCTGGATGCCGGTGACCCTTTCGTCAAAAGGAGAACCATTTTTTCTTCTTTTTCGGGCTGTAGAGCACAACCTGGTTTCGTCCTTGATTCTTTGCCTCGTACAAGGCCTCGTCGGCCAGGCCGATAAATTCGTTTTTCCTGAAATTACGGCCCGATGGCCTGGCACTGGCCACACCGATGCTGATGGTGACCCGGTAGACATTGGTGCCATCGTCAAAGGAGTAGGCTTCCACAGCCTGGCGCAGTTTTTCGGCCACGGCCACGGCCTCGTCCGGCCCGGTTTCCGGCAGAACAATGATAAATTCCTCACCTCCGTACCGGGCCAGCAGGTCGTACTCGCGGATATGTTCCTTGATTACCCGGCAAAGCTCCTTGAGGATGAAATCACCGGTCTGGTGGCCGTAGTTGTCGTTAAACTGTTTGAAATTATCGATATCCAGCAGCAAAATGGAAATGACCCCTTCGTTGCGAATGGACCTGTTGATCTCCTGGTCAAGGAAGTTCTGAAAATATCGATGGTTATGTACCTCGGTGAGTCCGTCGATGTTGGCCAGGTTCTCCAGAAGCTTGTTTTTGTGCTCCAGTTCCCTGGTCAGTTTTTCCAGGGCCATTTTGGAACTGATCAACTCCCGGTTCATCTCCTCGTAGGACATGTTGAGCAGGCTCAGTTTCAGGTTGGCTTCCTGGAGAATCTCTTCCACCGATTTGGTCGGCGGAATTTTGAGGCCAAAGTAATCAGCCGCCTTATCGATATGGTTGTGGACTTTTTTCAGAATAGTGTTGATAGCCAGGACCTTCAGGCCCAGCAGTTTCCTGGCCTCGCTGCGAAACTGGCGGTGATAATCCTCCGGAGAGGTGCAGTAGAGTATTTTGACCAGCAGGTCCGATAGATAGATCACCCCGATTGCCCGGCTGATGTCCAAGTCCCCGCCCGTGTACTCCCCGGGGCTGTGATGGTGGCGGATGGGCTGGACCAGGCTTTCGGGAAAGCCCCATTTCTGGGCCACATGATAGCCCACTACCTCGTGGCTGGTGCCCAGATGTTCCTTTTCCAGCTCCCTGATGGTTCGTTTTTCCTTGTGATAGATCTCCATGATCCGATCATACTCATCCGGGAAGGTGCAGGCAAAGATGAGCTGGCCCAGGTTCTGCAGCAAGCCGGCGACAAAGATATCTTCTGTGTCCAGTCCCGGCAGCTGCTCGGCGATCAGCTTGGCAGCTACGGCACCGGCCAGGGAATGCTGCCAGAAGAGCTTGAAGTCAAAGTTCCCTTTCCCTTTCATGCTGAGAAAGGAAAAGGAAAGCACCAGACTGCGGACCGCATTGGTGCCGAGGATGGAGACTGCCTGGTTGATGGAGGAGATCTGCTGGGGAAAACTGTAGAAGGCTGAATTGGAGACCTTGAGGATTTTGCTGGACAGGGCCATGTCCTGGGAGATCAGGGTAGCGATGTCCGACAGGGTCGTATCTTCCTGGGACGTGATGGAAATCAGTTTCGATGCCACTGTGGGCAGCGTGGGCAGATCCGGAGAGTTGAGGACCCGGTTGAGGACCTCTTCCTGTGACATGGTCATTGGTTGCCTTTCCTGGCGTTGCTGCGTGAGTGAAAATGGAGAGCGAGGTGTCACTGTTTTCTTTAAGTATAACAGACCGCCTCTGAACTTCAAGGGATTGAGAAAATATCTCTTTATCCCTTTTCACCGGGATACTGAAACACCTGGCCGAGATAACTGGTGAAATCTGTCTCCCCTTTTCCGATAACATTATAGCTCGGGGTGAGGGGGATCTTGCCGCCTCCGCCCGGGGCGTCGAGGGCGTAGGTTGGAACCGCCATTCCGGAGACGTGCCCGATGAGCGAGCGCATGATGTTCAGGCCACAGCTGATGGAGGTGCGGAAATGCCCGGTGCCCCGGGTGAGATCGGCCTGGAACAGGTAATAAGGTTTGACCCGCATGGCGAGAAGCCCCACCATCAGCTCCCGGATGGTTTCCGGATCGTCGTTCACCCCTTTGAGCAGCACCGTCTGGCATCCCAGGGGAATGCCCCCGTCGGCGAGGAGACTGCAGGCCTGGCGTGCCTCGGGAGTGAGCTCTGCCGGATGGTTGAAATGGGTATTGATGTAGAGGGGGTGGTATTTTTTCAGCATCGAGACCAGGTTTTCCGTGACCCGCATGGGCAGGGTGCACGGCACCCGGGTGCCGATCCGGATCACTTCGATGGAAGGGATGGCCCGCAGGGAGCAGAGTATCTCCTCGAGCCGGGCGGTGGAGAGCAGGAGCGGATCGCCGCCGGAGATGAGCACCTCGCGGATGGCCGGGGTTTTTTGCAGGTACTCCAAGCCGGCCCGGATGGTAGCATCGGTGATGACCATCTCCGGTCGGCCCACCTTGCGTTTGCGGGTACAGAAGCGGCAGTACATGGCGCATTCACTGCAGACCAGCAGCAGAGCCCGGTCGGGATACTTGTGGACCAGTCCGGGAACCGGGCTCAGTTTTTCCTCGCCCAGGGGATCCACCATCCCCTCTCTGTCCTCCAGTTCCCGGCTGTCCGGTACTGCCTGTTTCCAGATGGGATCTCCCATTTCCTGGATCAGGCTCAGGTAATAGGAATTGATACGCATGGGGTATCGTTGGATCGTTTTTTCAATGGGATCCGGATCCACGGGTAAGAGGGCTGCCAGTTGGTCTGGGCGGGTGATCGAATTTTTAAGAAGGTGGCGCCAGTTTGTCATTGCCGGATGGTCCCAGGAAGTGCTAAGGGGAACGAGTAACCTGAAATTGAACCTTCAGGGCCCAGGTACGCCCCTGTATACCGGCCGGAACCGCATCCGTCAACCGGATATAAGGGCGACCGGATAGTGACTTTCTCCAAACCACGCAAGGAGTATGACATGTCTGAGAATTCCATCAAGTTCCGGTATGACGAGTACGGCAACACTCGAGAAATCTTTGTCTACAGCAGCGGATCTGATATCCATAACAACAGCTTTGTCAACAAGGGCACGGCCTTTACGGTTCCGGAGCGGCGCAAGCTCGGTCTCACCGCCATGCTGCCGCCGGCTGTCCGCAGCCTGGAAAAACAGGTGGAAAACAGCCGGGTCAAGGTGGAGGGCAAGGAGAGCGACATCGAACGGTTCATCTATATTCGTTCCCTGTTCGATCGCAATGTCACTCTGGCCCATGCCCTTATAAAAAGTGACATAGCCCGCTACATGTCCATTATCTATACCCCCACGGTGGGCCTTGCGTGCCAGCATTATTCCTCCATGTTCCGCTCGGCCAACGGGCTGCATTTCTATCCCGGTAATATCGACGAGGCGGAGAATGTCCTGCGTCGGTTCCAGAACCGCGATATCCGGGTGGCGGTGGTCACCGACAACCAGGGGATCCTCGGTATCGGCGACCAGGGTGCCGGCGGCATCGCCATCTGCGTGGGCAAGCTGATGCTCTATACCCAGGGCGCCGGCATTGCTCCCTGGCACTGTCTGCCCATTTCCCTGGATGTGGGAACGGACAACGAAGCCCTGCTCGCCGATGACGAGTACCTGGGATGGCGGCACCGGCGGTTGACCGGCGATGAGTACATCGATTTTGTCCAGCGCTTTGCCAGGGCCTTCCGCAATGTCTTTCCCTCAGCGCTCTGCCAGTGGGAGGACTTCTCCAAGCAGAACGCCTTTGCCATCCGCGACGCCTACCTTCATGACCTGGTCTCCTTCAACGATGATATCCAGGGGACCGGGGCCGTGGCCCTGGCCGGTATCCTGACCGCCATGAAGATCAAGCAGGAGAAACTCGGGGACCAGGTTTTCCTGATCCACGGGGCCGGTGCCGGCGGTATCGGCATTGCCGAGCAGATCGAGACCGCGCTGTGCGAGGAAGGACTCAGTGTGGACGAGGCCCGGGCACGGATATTCACCCTGGACTCCCGCGGGTTGGTCACCACGGACCGCGATCTGCTGCCCTACAAGCAAAAATATGCCAAGGATCCCGCCTCGCTGCCGTGGCTCAAGGACAGCGATGATCTGCGGCTTGAGAATGTGGTGAAAAAGGGCGGGGTGACCGTGCTTATCGGTACGTCCGGCCAGCCGGGCTGTTTTTCCCGCGAGGTGGTGGACGCGGTGCTGGAGCACACCGAGAGGCCGATCATCATGCCGCTCTCCAATCCCACCGATAAAGCCGAGGCCATCCCGGCGGATCTCTATCGGTGGACAAACGGCCGGGCCCTGATCGGTACCGGTTCGCCCTTTCCGGACGTGGAGTATGAGGGCAAAATGTACCGGGTGGGGCAGTGCAACAACGTCTTTGTCTTCCCGGGGTCGGTTTAGGTACCCTGGCCTCGGGTGCCCGAGAGGTCCTGCCTGAGTTCTTCACTGCCGCGGCCCGGGCCGTGTCCGATTATGTGACCCGGGATGAAATGGAACGCGGCGCCCTGGTGCCCGACGTCACCACCCTGGCCGATGTCAGTATCAAGGTGGCCCAGGCCGTGGGCGAGGCTGCCATCAATGCCGGCATCAGCCGGCCGTGTGCCTTTGCCTCTTTCCAGCACGAGAATGATCCGACCCGGCTCAAGGAGCTGATCAGGAAAATGCGCTGGGAGCCGGATTATCTGCCACTGGTGGCCATGTAGCATCATGAGGGCAAGACGCGCCTGCTGGGGCGCGTCTTGCCCAGGATCATACCGGTGGGAGGGATAAAATCAGGATACAGGATACAGTTGCCTGGCCAGTCATGAAAGATGCGACGGTTGGAGTGATGCAGGCAGCAAAGCGGGCCCGACACTGGTTTTTTCTTTTGTTTACCGTGCTGTTTTTCGGGGCTGCTCTCTGGCTGACCGCCCACCTGACCTACCGTGAGGGGCTGGTTCGTCTGGCCGAGGACGGCACCGCCAGGATGGAGCTGTACGTGGCCTACCTGCGCGGGGTTCTGGAAAAGTATGAGGGACTGCCCGAACTGCTGGCCACCAACAAGCGGCTGGTAAATTTTCTCCTCAATCCCGGCGGTCACGAGCGCATCGAGGCACTGAACCGCTACCTGGAGACCATCAACTCCATCAGCGACGCAGCCGACACCTACCTGATGGACCGGGAAGGATTGACCATCGCCGCCTCCAACTGGCAGACACCCCGGCCCTTTGTCGGTCGCAATTTCAGCTACCGACCCTATTTCAAGGAAGCCATGCAGGGACATCTGGGGCGGTACTTCGCCCTGGGCATGACCTCGAGCCGGCGGGGTTACTATTTTGCCTATCCCGTGCGGCAGAGCGGCCGGATCCTCGGGGCGGTGGTCATCAAGATCAATATCGACAAGGTGGAACGCAACTGGGAGCATCCCGATACCACCCTGCTGGTCACCGATCCCGACGGGGTGATTTTCATCACCACCAACCCCAACTGGCGTTTTCATACTCTGAAGCCCCTGGACAGTGCGGCCCGGAGGCGGATAGTCGAGAGCCGCCGTTATCCCAATGCCTCTCTGGAGCCCCTGGATATACTGGAAACCAGCTCGTCGCCGGCCGGACCGCTGATCCGCCTCAAGACCACCGGTGGTCGGGGAGACAAAACATATCTGCTCCAGAGTCGACATATGGACCAGGCCGGCTGGGAGGTGCAGATCCTTTCCGACATATCCGGGGTCCAGCGACTGGTGCTGCGGGCCCTTCTCATGGCAGGGGCGGTGATCATGCTCAGCCTGCTGCTGGGAATTGTCCTGTGGCAGCGGCGTCAGCGTCTGGCTGAACGGCACCGCTATGAACGACGGGCCCGGGAAGTGCTGGAGGAGGCCAACGAGGCCCTGGAGGACCGGGTCAGGGAACGGACCAGGGAGCTGGTCGAGATCAATCGCCGGCTGCGCCGGGAGATCGAGGAACGCCGTCAGGCCGAAGAAGAACTGCATCGCACCCGCAACGAGCTTATCCACGCGGCCAAGCTGGCCGCCCTTGGCCAGATGTCAGCCGGGATCAACCATGAACTCAATCAGCCACTGGCCGCTATCCGTACCTATGCCGACAACACCAGGCAGCTGCTGGTCAAGGGAAGGCAGGAGGATGCGCTGTGGAACCTGGAGCAGATCGGCGAGCTGACCCAGCGCATGGCCCGGATCGGGGCCCAGCTCAAGATCTTTGCCCGCAAAACCAGTGGCCGGATAGAGCCCGTGCCCCTGCACGGGGTGGTGGACGGGGCCCTGGAGATCGTCAACCCGGCTCTGCGGCGGGCCGATGCCCGGATTCGAATCCTCATTGAGCCGGAAGACCTCCAGGTCCAGGCCAATAATGTCCTTCTGCAGCAGGTGCTGGTCAATCTTATCGGCAATGCCATCCAGGCCGTGGAGGACCAGGAGCAGAGAAATATCAGGGTGCACTGCCGCCGGGAACAGGGGAGGGTGCGGATAACGGTGCAGGACAGTGGTCCGGGTATCGCGCCCGAGCACCTGCCCCATATTTTTGAAGCCTTCTACACCACCAAGGATCCTGGCCAGGGCCTGGGTCTGGGACTGACCATCACCGCCCGGATCCTCGAGGAAATGGGTGGCGATATCATGGCCTCGGACGGCGAGACCGGGGCCCGGTTCGAAATATATCTGAGTGAAGCACAGGGGAGTGTTGTCCATGGATAAGACAGCGACTCGGGGCTCGGTGAACAGGGTTCTGTTCATCGATGATGAAAAACATATCCGTCAGGCAAACCGGCAGACCCTGGAACTGGCGGATCTTGAGGTCTCGTGTCTGGACTGTGCCGAGAAGGCCATACCGGTTTTGTCCCAGGAGTGGCCCGGCGTGGTCGTCTGTGATATTCGGCTGCCCCAGATGGACGGCCTGGAGTTCCTGCACCGGGCCAGGGAGATCGATCCTGACCTGCCCGTCATCCTGATCACCGGTCACGGTGATGTTTCCACCGCAGTGCAGGCCATGCGGGACGGGGCCTACGATTTCATTGAAAAGCCCTATTCGTCGGAACGGCTGGTCAAGACCGTGCGCCGGGGCCTGGAAAAACGGATGCTGACCCTGGAAAACAGGCGGCTGCGCTGGGAGCTCGAGGCCCACTCCGCCCCGGGGCCGCGGATTATTGGCCGTACTCCGGCCATGCAGCGTCTGCGGGCCACCATCGCCCAGATTGCCGATACCGGTGCCGATGTGCTGGTGGTGGGGGAGACCGGGACCGGCAAGGAACTGGTTGCCAGGTCCCTGCACGAGCACAGCCAGCGCCGGATCAGGAATTTCGTTGCGGTCAACTGCGGGGCTGTATCTGAAAACATGATCGAATCCGAGCTGTTTGGCCATGAGGCCGGTGCCTTTACCGATGCCAAGTCGCGGCGGATCGGCAAGTTCGAACACGCCAACGGCGGTACCCTGCTGCTCGACGAGATCGAGAGCATGCCCATGCATGTCCAGGTCCACCTGCTGCGGGTTCTCCAGGAGCGCGCCCTGGAGCGGCTTGGATCCAATACCCTCATTCCCCTGGATCTGCGGGTGGTGGCTGCGGCTAAGGTTGATCTCAGACAGGCGGTGGAACGGGGCGAGTTCCGGGAGGACCTCTACTACCGGCTCAACGTGGTCTGCCTGCACATTCCGCCTCTGCGCACCCGGCGCGAAGATATTCCGCTGCTGTTCCACCACTTCCTCCTGGTCGCCGGCCATCGGTACCAGCGGGAGGTGCCCACGCCGGACACGGCCCAGATGAACGCGCTCATGGCCTATGACTGGCCGGGAAACGTGCGTGAACTGCGCAACCTGGCCGAGCGCTATGTGCTCCTTGGTAACCAGTGCGACTGGTCGCTTGAGCAGCTGCTGGCCTCGTCGGCCCCGGAACAGGCCAACAGCCTGCCCCAGCTGGTGGAATGTTTCGAACGCGGTCTGATCGAGCAGGCTCTGGCCGCCCACAAGGGCAGCATCAAGGACGTGATGGCTTCCCTGGCCGTGCCGCGCAAGACCCTTTATGACAAGATGCGAAAATACGGCCTGGACAAGAGCGATTACAAATAAACCCTCCCCGCTCTGGAAAGTTCGGTCTCCAGCGGCTGAATATCCGCAGATAACCCCTGCACTGGCCCGCCGCAGTCGTCCCTGCCGGGGGCTGTGATCCTTTCAGGAAGGATCATCACCCCGCCGAACCCTGACCTGCCACTTCCGGTCCCTGGTCGGCATGATGAACAAGTCGTCACCGTCTGGTTGTTTGTTCCTTTTGGGTCAAAGTTCGTCCATCCGGCAGGTGAAATGGGTGGATTCTTGCCGGTTCTTTCTTTTCTTTCCTGGTCTCTTTTATCGGTAATTTAGTAAATCCGGGCACCTGGTGCGGATTCTTCGAACTGGCCTGCGAATTGCTTTTGTAAAAACAAATGGGTGCCTGGCTACATCTCAAGGTCGGTCACCTGAGGAATTATTTCAGTCCGATGAATTATTTTGTAAAGGAGGAAAGAATGTTTGTGAAAAAAATGGCCATGTCCGTGGCAGCGCTGGCCCTGTCAGCAGCACTGTTTGCAGGTCCTGCCCTGGCGCAGAAACCCATTGTGATCAAGTTCTCCCATGTTGTGGCCGAAAACACCCCCAAGGGACAGATGGCCAACAAGTTCCGTGACCTGGTTGCCGAGCGGCTGAAGGGTAAGGTCGAGGTCGAAGTCTATCCCAATTCCCAGCTGTTTGGCGACAACAAGGTACTGGAAGCCATGCTCCTTGGCGATGTGCAGATGGCCGCACCCAGTCTTTCCAAGTTCAGCCGCTACACCAAGAAGCTGCAGCTTTACGATCTGCCGTTCCTGTTTGAAAATATCGATGCGGTTGACCGTTTTCAGCACGGTCCTGCGGGCCAGAAACTACTCCAGTCGGTCAGCAAGAAGGGACTCATCGGCCTTGGCTACCTGCACAACGGCATGAAGCAGCTTACCGCCTCCAAGCCGCTTCGGGTGCCTGAGGATGCCCGCGGCCTCAAGTTCCGGATCATGTCCTCCGATGTCCTGGCTGCCCAGTTCAAGGCCCTGGGTGCCATTCCGTTGAAAAAACCCTTTTCCGAGGTTTTCACCCTGCTGCAGACCAAGGCCATCGATGGCCAGGAGAACACCTGGTCCAATATCTATTCCAAGAAATTCTACGAGGTACAGCCCTACATCACCGAGTCCAATCATGGTGTACTCGACTACATGGTCGTGACCTCGCAGGAGTTCTGGAATGGTCTGCCTGCCGATATCCGGGCCGAAGTGAAGAGTGCGCTGGATGAGGCCATTGCCTTTGGCAACCAGGTGGCAAAGGAAAAGGCCAAGAGCGACAAGCAGAAAATCATCGATTCCAAGCGGTGCACCCTCATCGAGCTGACTCCGGCCGAGAGGGCCCAGTGGGTTGAGGTTATGCGGCCGGTATGGAAGAAGTTCGAGCGCCAGATCGGCAAGGATCTGATCGACGCGGCCTATGCTTCCAACCAGGCCAAGTAGTATGAATGGCCACTGACTGTGGTTGATTCGCTATCCTGTGGCTGGCCCGGTTTTCCGGGCCAGCCGTTCCTCTTGAGAACAGGGGCGCGGAGAGGCGGGGACACGGCTTTGTGGTATTCCGTGTCTCCGCGTCGCCACGTCCGCTTGCGAATTTCTGCTGTCATATAAAAAAGAGGTTTTTTTGTATGTTCCTGCGCATTCTCAACCGCACCGAGGAGGCAATCATCTGTCTCCTGCTCGTGCTGACGACCCTGCTGGTTTTTGCCGACGTGGTCATGCGTTTCGGCTTTAACTCCGGCTTCATGTGGACCCAGGAGCTGACGCTGCACATGTCGGCCTGGTTTGTCCTCTTCGGCGCATCGTATGGCATAAAGGTCGGCTCCCATATCGGGATGGACGCCTTTGTCAAACTGTTTCCGCCGCTGGGCCGCCGCATCCTGACGGCCATCGGCTGTCTGCTGGGTCTTCTGTACTGCGGCCTGGTCCTGTACGGCAGCTGGATCTACCTGGCCAAGGTCAAGAAAATCGGCATCGAACTGGAAGATCTGCCCATTCCCGCCTGGATAGCGCATGGCATGCTCATTGTCGGTTTCACCTTTCTAAGTATCCGTATCCTGCTCCTGCTTCGAGATGTGATCATCGGCCGGGCCGATGGTTTTCGTCATGCCGACGAGGCAAAGGAGAGTATGGAGATTGTTGAAGAACTTTCGAAAGAGGAGGGCCTGAAATGACCACTGTCGGCCTGTTTGCGCTCCTTTTCATCTGTATGCTCCTGGGCATGCCCATCGCCCTGGCCCTGGGTCTGTCCAGTATCACCACCATTCTGCTCTTTTCCAATGATTCCCTGGCGTCCATCGCTCTGAAGCTGTTCGAATCCCTGTCCGAACACTACACCCTGCTGGCTATTCCCTTTTTTATCCTCTCCTCGGCCTTTCTCTCCACCGGCGGCGTGGCCAAGCGGATCATTCGCTTTGCCCTCAGTGTGGTGGGGCATATCCGAGGAGGAATCGCCATGGCCTCGGTCATGGCCTGCATGATCTTTGCCGCGGTTTCCGGTTCCTCGCCTGCCACCGTGGCCGCCATCGGCACCATTGTCATCACCGGCATGGTTCGAGCCGGCTATCCGGAAAGTTTCGCCGCCGGGGTTATAACCAATGCAGGTACTCTGGGGATTCTCATTCCACCTTCCATCGTCATGCTCGTCTATGCGGCGGCCACCGAGGTCTCAGCGGCGAGGATGTTCATGGCCGGGTTTATTCCCGGACTGATGATGGGGCTTATCCTGATGGTCGCTATCTATATCGCCGCCCGGATCAAAAAGATCCCGTCCCAGCCCTGGGCAGGGTTTCGTGAGGTGTTCATTGCCGGTGGCAGTGCCTTTGGCGGCCTGATGCTGATCATTATCGTCCTTGGTTCCATCTATGGCGGGGTAGCAAGCCCCACCGAGGCGGCCGCGGTTTCAGCTGTTTACGCCTTTGCTATCGCGGTGTTCGGATACCGGGATATGGGTCCATTGAAAAATGTTCCCTGGCGTCTGGAATCCGAGAGTGTTGGAACTGCGATTCTGCGTAATACCGGGCAGATCATTAAAGCCCTGCCGAAGTGCGTGACCGATAAGGACGTGAACAAGGTCCTGCTCGATGCCTCCAAGGTCAGCATCATGCTGCTTTTCATCATTGCCAATGCCATGCTTTTTGCCCATGTGCTGACCTCGGAGCGTATACCCCATCACCTGGCCGAACTTATCGTCAGTTGGGGGCTGTCTCCGTGGATGTTTCTGGTGGTGGTCAATCTGCTGTTGCTGGCCGCCGGCAACTTCATGGAACCATCCGCCATCCTGCTTATCATGGCTCCGATTCTCTTCCCCATTGCCATGAAACTGGGGATCGATCCGATTCATCTGGGAATTATCATGGTGGTCAATATGGAGATCGGCATGCTGACCCCGCCGGTGGGCCTGAACCTCTTTGTAACCGCCGGAATCACCGGGCACAGTATCGGCTGGGTTATCCGCGCCGCCGCACCCTGGCTGATTCTGCTGCTGTTTTTTCTTATTATCATCACCTATGTACCGCAGGTATCCCTGTTTCTGCCGGAGTTTCTTGATAAACTTCATGGGTATTAATGACAACCGCCTGCGGCTTGTTCTGCGGATCGGGTCTGCCCCGATCCGCAGAATTTTTCAAACCTGAATTGAGCGTTTCACCCATCTGCAACACTTTAAAAGAAAACCAGTTATAATCGTTTATCTTTTAGTTTTTGTTTTATGCAGTCCCTTCCGACGTCACCTGTCGGAACGCTGTCTGTATCTGTTAACCAGGAACTACCATCCCGGGAGCCTGTTCCTGCATGCCGGGTATGGGGGCGAGAGACTGGCCCTGAATGTTTCTGAACCGGAGGCGCTGCCATGAGTACCCTTCCTGAAGTCCGCACAATTTTATACCTTACCGATCTTGGCGAGCATACCCGTCCAGTCTTTCGTCAGGCTGTGGTGGAAGCCAGAAAACATGGAGCACGGATTCTCATGCTCCATGTGGTGGAACCCCTGGGGCCCACCGGCACAATGGTCCTGGACATGTATCTCTCGGCCGAGGAGGCAGAAAAGCTCAAGAAAGGCGGCATGCGGGAGATCCTTGAAAAGATGAAGCAACGCCTTGATATTTTCTGTCAGGAAGAACTGGGGGTCTGTGGCATGGAGCCTACCCTGGTCAAGGAAATTCTCGTGGCCAGTGGGCAGGTGAGCGAAGAAGTCCTGAGGCTTGCCGATAAACATGGCGCCGACCTGATCGTCATGGGCCGGTCCGCTTCAAAGCGTTTCGGCACTGCGGCCATGGGAAGTACTGTACGGCGGGTCCTCAGATCCAGCCGGATCCCCGTCCTTGTGGTGCCCAATACCTGATATATCGTTGCAGTGCCGGCGGCTGTCTTGTCCCGGCCCAAAAGATTCCTTATGCCTGGCTACTGGCACGGTGTAAGGGATGTCTGCCATCCCTGCCCTGTATTTTGCCCTGTCCTCTCTCCCTCCCGGGGCAGGGATGCAGCTTTTTTGGTTTCAGTCCATCCTGCCCCTGGTCCGGGGCCCACGGCCCAGGCTCCTGAGTCCCTCTCTGAATAAGCCTGTTTTGGTCGGTCCTGCGAAAACACTTAACTCATTGAAATTTAAATAAATTTTTAGAGATTATATCACCGTAACTTGAAGGTTATTGTACTTCTACCCTTCATTCTCCTGTGATTTTCCTGCGTCCAGAACAGAGCATCTCAACCACCTCAGGGAGATCTGTATCGCAGCAGGCAGGAAGATGTTCTCGATCCCACTCATGCGCTGTACCGGTTGGCGGAACTGCTTCCCTGTTAGATGTCCGAGAGGTGGTCTGGCTCCCTGTATTCTAAGAAAAAAGGGCGGCCTTGTTTTCTGTTTTTGTCTCTGGTGATGAGGTTTCTGGTGGCCTGAAATGGGATTTTTCAGGACCGACTGATGAAGGTGTTGATCTTTTTGCCTCTTGGAATGGCTTGACCATTCGACGATCTCAGCGTCACAGTAAAATGAAAAATGCTCACATGTGTCCTGACATACTGCGCCTTTTGATTTCTAACTCATCGATCATATGAGGTTTTTTTGTCTTTAAAAAGTATACCTTTTTAAGGTGCCATTCGGAACACAGCGTATTTTTAACTTATCAATCTGTATACCACCTGGATAGAAACGTAGTATAAAAACGACGGTCAGAAACAGTGGCTCCACGCTTGCCAACAATTGCTGAAGCGAACTCTTGAGCATTATGGATAATTTTTTGTGTCGGCCATCCCATTATTAGGCCAAGAATAAATACCGCACTAAAAGCATCTCCTGCTCCAACTGTATCGACAACCATGATATGTGGTGAAGGCAAGAAGGATAACTTTTCTCCTTCCTTGAGATACACTGTTGATCCCTTGCTACCCTTAGTAATGATCAGGATCTGTAGATTAAAATATTCGATCATATATTTTGCTTTTTGATCGATACTATCATGTAGAGGAAAAAGCATTTCTATTTCTTCCTTATTCATTTTTACCCATGATGCATCTTCCATTAATGACAGTGCGGTATCACGTTTCCACCATGGATGACGCAAATTTATATCGATAAAAATATCTCCGTTTAATTGCTGTTTTATTTTTTTTAAAGTATCGCGTGATTGTTGAGATCTAAGTGCCAGCGACCCGTGATACAGAACTGGTGCATCTGCTGGTAATTCCGGAATTTCATCCTTAATGTGGTCATAAGCATCATCAGGTGAAATTTCATATGTTGGTTCACCGTTGTTCAATCGTACCTTTACCGTGCCAGTAGGTCGGTCTGGGTCGTGTTGAAGAAAAGTTGTGTCCATGTCCCATTTGGACATTGCCTGAACAACCATTTCCCCCCTTCTATCCTTGCCGATTCTGCTTATAAATACGGGCAGCAATCCAAAGCCCTGCAGGTGCCACGCGACATTAAATGGAGCGCCACCAAGCACTTCCGTTCCATCGGAATAGCAGTCAAAGAGCACCTCTCCGAAGATAACTGGCCGTATTTGTGTCATAGTTGATTCCTTTCCGTAATTGTTGTGCCGTTTAGTCTTGACATTCACGGTTTGTCAGCTATATATATTCCACAATATATTTTTGTCAAATAATATATTGTGGAATACTGACATAACACTGTGTAACGAATCTTAAGTTATATGTTGCTTATTTTTGCATTTATCCTGGTGGGTTTTGTCTATATGGGGCCTATCCTTTTTCCAACCTTGGGGCTTGGGATAAGGATCTGGCTAACTGGTTTATCTTTGATTACGAACAGGCGAAGGCTCTGGTAACCATATTTTGGCTTTTGCTTGCTCTTCTTTGGTATCGCAAAACACGGATACGGGGAAAAAGAATTTTTTTTAATTCAAAAAAGAATACAAAAGATCGCCTGCGGTTACCGAAAATTAAAAAGAATAATCGAGGCAATATAAATGTTGCAGTCACTGTTTCAGTGGTTTTTTTGGTGGTTTTGTTTGCCGGATACGAACAAGTCTTCGGTAGCATCAGGATGGTTTCTATAGCTAAAAATAGTGTCAATATGCGCAGTGGACCGGGAACGCAGTGCAAGGTGCTATGGGAGTTGGATAAAGGCTATCCTCTTCAAGTGCTGAGGACCAAGGGAAATTGGTATAAGGTCAGGGATTTTGAGGGAGATACCGGCTGGGTTTATCGACCGCTTACCTCGCGAAAATCCTATGTAGTTGTGAAGAAAAACATAATTAACATTCGATCCGGGCCGGGGCTACGGAATCCTATTATTGCCAAAGCACACAGGGGAGTGGTGCTGCGAACCATTGCCTCTGTAAAGGGATGGGTCAAAGTGCGTCACGGGCGTGGAGTTACCGGCTGGGTGGCAAGGCGTCTTGTCTGGGGATGGTAAAGGCGTAAATATTATTGGATGGCACTGGTTTTTTCAAAAGGAACAGTTTATGGAGCACACTTCAGGTTTGTATATCCAACTCTTCAGTATTCATGGCTTGATTCGCGGAAATATGCCGGAGTTAGGTCGAGATGCCGATACCGGAGGCCAGGTGAAATATGTTTTGGATCTGGCCAGAACTCTTGGCGAACATGATGATGTGGTCCAGGTTGATCTTGTCACTCGGCTCATTGATGACAAGACGGTTGGTTCGGATTATGCCAGGCCCATTGAGCCACTTTCCGAAAAGGCACGGATTGTACGTATTCAATGTGGCGGTAAAAAATATATTCGAAAAGAATTGCTCTGGCCACATCTTGAGGAGTTCATCGACAGAGTAATTCGATTTATCAAGTTACAGAACAGGGTGCCGGACGTATTTCACGGGCACTATGCCGATGGAGGCTACGTGGCCATGGAACTTGCCACTGCCTTTGACGCCCCCTTTATCTTTACCGGTCATTCCCTGGGCAGGAACAAAAAAGCCAAGTTGCAGGCCGACGGCCTCGGTGAGGCCCGGATAAACAGACAATATAAAATTGATACCCGTATCCAGGTCGAGGAGGAGATCATGAGGCGAGCCGACCTCATCATTACCTCTACCCAGCAGGAGATTGATCAGCAGTACGGGCTGTATGAAAATGGCAGCCACGATCGTTTTGCTGTCATTCCACCGGGTATCGATCTGGATACTTTTTACCCCTTTTACGATCTTCAGCTCGACAGCGATCTTTTCAATGAGGAGGTCAAGCAGATAAGGTTCACCCTGTTCAATGAACTGCATCGCTTCTGGGCTCATCCTGAAAAACCATTTATTCTGGCACTGTGCCGACCTGATCATAGGAAAAATATAACTGGTCTGCTTGAGGCCTACGGGACAAGTCAGGAGTTAAGAACCATTGCCAACCTGGCGGTTTTTGCCGGCATTCGAAGCAATATTACGACGATGGAGGAAAATGAACAGGCGGTGCTTACCGATATGCTTCTGCAGATGGACCGGTATGACCTGTACGGTAAACTGGCAATTCCCAAAAAAAACGATTTTGCCACAGAAGTGCCGGAATTGTATCGGATTTGCGCAGAAAGTCGCGGTGTATTTGTCAATCCGGCTTTGGTAGAGCCTTTCGGACTTACCCTGATAGAGGCATCGGCCTGTGGTCTGCCGATTGTAGCGACGAATGACGGCGGCCCGGCCGAAATAGTGGCCAACTGCGATAACGGTATCCTTGTCGACGCCGCCAAGCCAGAGGAAATTGCTCGAGCACTGCAATCAATACTCGTAGACGATGCCAAATGGACACAGTTCTCCAACAATGGAATTAACGGCGTGCGTCAACACTATTCCTGGCGGGCACACGGTGAGAAAACCATGCAGCGGATAAGGCCGCTGCTGCCGGAGGTAATCTATCCAGCTAAACAGGCAGAGCCGCGGGCGATGTACCAGGCGCCGGTTTCCTTTGGACGGCGTCTGATGAACGTTGAACATCTCATGATCACTGATATAGACAACACCCTTGTTGGAGATAAAAAAAGCATGATGGATTTGTTTTCCCTGCTGCAGGAACACCGTGATGATATGGCCTGGGGTGTTGCCACCGGGCGCAGTCTGGAATTGACGATTGAGGCAATGACGGAACATAACTTTCTAATGCCGGACATCCTTATCTGTTCCGTGGGAACGGAAATCTATTACGGACCGGATCTACGGCATGATAAAGGATGGCAGCAGCATATTTCTTGGCAGTGGAAACCGGAAAAAATCAAGGCTGCACTGGCACCTTTTGACTTTCTTGTCTTTCAGGAAGCTGAGGGGCAACGGAGCCATAAGATCAGTTATTATCTGGAAGAAAAAGAAAATCGTCTTGCCATGGTTCGTGAACGCTTGCAGGAAATGAAACTGCGATGTCAGGTCATCTATTCGCACGGCCAGTTTTTGGATATTCTCCCTTTAAGAGCATCCAAGGGCAAGGCCATTAATTACCTCCGCTATAAATTTGATTTTTCACCCCGCCATGTGATGGTGGCCGGAGACTCGGGTAACGATGAGGATATGATTTCCGGTCCTGCCCGGGGATTGGTGGTTGGTAATCACAGCCAGGAACTGGAAAGTTTGCGTGGTAAGGCAAATATCTATTTTAGCAAGGCAAACTATGCTGCTGGTATTATTGACGGCCTAAAACATTACGGACTTATTTAGTTGTAAGTATTGTTGATTTTATAGGTCGTTATAGGGACGGCCTGACCCTTTCCGCCCTGGTCCGAAACTGAAGGTGATATAACATTTCCAGGTAGCGACCGGTTGCCTCCCGTTCCATGTTGGTGGCAAATTTCCAGAATCCGTAAATACAGGTAAGTGTTAACAGTCGTTTGGCGTACCGTTTCCAGGTGTATCGTTCCTTGATACGCTGCCTTGCTCCTTTGGAGATTCTCTGCCAATAACTCGGATCAGTCTTGCATCGCTCAAAAAAGTCAGCAAGCATCTCAGATGTCTGGTCGGCATGATTGGGATCAATGTGGAATCCGGAAATGTTGTCCTCGATAATTTCCAGCGGTCCGCCATAACGGGTGGCAAAGGTCGGCAAGCCTGATACCATGGCTTCAATGACAGTCAGGCCAAAGGCTTCAAAAAAGGCCGGTTGCACAAAGGCCCCCTGGCTGTCGGCCACATACCGGTACAATTCCCCTGTCAATGTTTTATCCAACCGCATTCCCAGCCACCGCACCTTGTTATCCAGAGAATACTGATCGAACAATGAATGCATGCGGATAATCTGTATTCGTTCTTCGTTATCTGTTGATTCGTCTGGATTGATTGTTCCTCCGATTATCAAAAGGTTGGTCAGTTGCTGTAAACGATCATTTTCAGCAAACCACTGGACGAGGCCGGTAAGATTTTTTATATGATCCAACCGTGCCATTGAAAAAAGAATTGGTTTATCCCGTTTTTTAAGTGTGCCCCGGCATCCCTCATGGTCATCACCGTAAACTAACTGATCCAGAATCCTGTGAAGACCGGACAGCCTGCGTTCCTGTTCAGTATATGAAAAGTAAGTGGTTTCATCCGCTCCCGGTGAAACAATATTGAACCTGGGATCATATACATCAATCCCATGGAGTACACGCTGCAGTCCGGGCATGGTAAAGGAACCGTAACTTTCGTATTGTCCCACCACATCGCTGGAGCCGGCAATCTCCTGGTAGGTTGAAGTGATTATGAAATCAGCTGAATTCATGCCGATCAGGTCAGCAGTGAACTGGCAGGAAAAATGGTACTGCTCCTCCATGTCCTGCCAATAGAGCGCTGAATGGAGATATTTTGTTTTTTCCAGGGCGTGGGCAATGGTGCATTGCGTAACGCCAAGTCGTTGCGCCAGGAGATATGCCGCCAGATTGCCATCGGAATAATTACCGACAATCAGGTCAGGTCTCCGATCAAGTCTTGCCAGAATTGCTGTTTCCGCTTCCCGGCTGAAGGTCTCGAGGTACGGCCACACTTCAAAGCGTGATATCCAGTGGGGGATGATGGTGCCGTCCGGTTCCCGGAAGGGAATGCGGATAATATTCACCTGGTCAGTTCCATGCACATGTTCTTCAGGTTCGTTACACGTAGTTTGCCCGGATTCAGGGATCAGGCGACTGACAATTATGATTTGGGGTTTAATATCCAATCCCTGATTATAGATACGTTTCTGCATTTCCCGTTCAAGGGCTCGAACCTGGTCGAGGATGTAGACAACCTGGCCGCCGGTATCAGGCAGGCCCAAGACATGATCCTGACCGAAATATCCATGTGGGGAAAGGATTACTATATTGAAAATCATGGGGATCCGACTAAGGAACTTTTCCAGATTCTGGTGATCAGGTGCTTCCAGAAGGTCTGCCAGCAAACTCATGCTGGTCTTGATGCCAGCGAGACTTCTGCCCCATCCGGGCTCAAACCCCATGCTCCGAAGGTCATTTTCCAATTCGGGCCATTGCAACTCGTCCGGCTGCTGTTGCAGGAATTCCATGCATCGATGCAAAGCCTGCCGAAGTTCGTCCACGGTAGTGATGGTATTATTTATCATAAACGGTCTACCCTGGTATCCGTGAACCTTCAGAAAAGAAAAAAGCATATCATCACCCTTGTTTAACTCGTGACCAAGGCGACTTGAGAACTTGCGGTTGAGAAATTCGACCCCATGTCCGATGGACCGAGCCTGGTGCATCTTGGGAACGTCCCTTTCAAAAGGAGTAAAATCAATTTCCAGAATAGTGCTGTTGGATTGGCCGGTTACGAGTCTTTCTTTAAAGGTGAGGAGTTCGGAAACCTGGACCTCTTCAAAGGTCAAGGTTTCAAAATGATAACGGAGGTAATGCCATTGTCCCGCCCCGGAGCGGACATCCAGGTAAAACCAGGGGGGATCGATGGCCGCCTCCTGGCTTTTTTTCAAAATGTCCGCAAGGGGAGAGAAGAGCAGTTCTTTCTGATTATCTTTTTCACATAATTGTATGAAATCATCCCATAGCTGACTGCCAAGCATCAGCTTCTGGTTTCGCGCCTGGTACCTGCGAAATAGACTATACATTGTATCTCGGTGTTGCTGGGCCCAGCGGTTTAACTCGTGAAACATTGTTTTTCCCTTGTTTGGAGGTCAGGTAACGCCTGAGAAGCGATTATCGGTGGTTGTTCCGATCATGTCGCCTGAACCTGTAGTATTGGTTTATGTATAATAAAAACAATATGTTGATTGTGTGTGGGCAAGGGAGTTGGGGCATGGAACTTGCAAGATTGTGTTCAATATAATATTATATAAAACTATATTGCAAAATAATATTTGCTGTCAGTGTATAAAAACAATGCCTGTGTTGTATCCATTTTGGATTAATATTTCAGGTAGATAGGGTGTATGGTGTATGGGGAAAATCATCGTTGAAAACCTTTATAAAATTTTTGGAGAACATCCGGGTAAGGGCCTGGAACTGCTCCAGCAGGGTCAGGACAAGCAAAGCATATTGGACAAAACCGGTTTGACCGTTGGTGTGCAGGATGCCAACTTTGTGGTGAACAGCGGTGAGATTTTTGTGGTTATGGGTCTTTCAGGATCCGGAAAATCAACCTTGGTGCGCATGTTGAACCGGCTCATTGAACCGACCACCGGTAAAGTCCTGGTAGATGGCAGAGACGTGGTCAAGATGAAGCATGAAGATCTGGTCAAGTTCAGGCTGGAAAAGATGAGTATGGTCTTTCAGTCGTTTGCCCTTATGCCGCATCTCACGGTGCTTGAAAATGTTGCCTTTGGTCTGAATCTCGCAAAATTTGACAAGGTGAGGCAGAGGGAACGAGCCATGGAAGCTCTCGATCAGGTTGGACTTGCCGGTTGGGAGGAATCCTTTCCTGACCAACTCAGCGGTGGCATGCAACAGCGTGTAGGGTTGGCTCGTGCTCTGGCAGTTGATCCGGATATTCTGCTTATGGATGAGGCCTTTTCCGCTCTCGATCCGCTTATCCGGACCGAAATGCAGGATGAATTGCTAAAGCTCCAGAGGCGCCAACAGCGAACCATTGTCTTTATCTCCCATGATCTGGATGAGGCGCTGCGCATTGGTGATAGAATTGCCATTATGGAAGGCGGGAGAATAGTCCAGGTCGGAACTCCGGAAGAGATTTTGCGGAATCCGGCCAATGACTATGTCCGGGCTTTTTTCCGTGGGGTTGACCCAACAGGTGTCATTTCGGTGGGAGAAATTGTCCGTGATACCCAGCTGACGATTATTAAATCCCGTGTTGGGAGCCTGCGGGCCGCCCATGAGTTGTTGAGCAGTCAGGATAGGGCACACGGGTATGTACTTGACTCCGATCGGAGGTTTCTTGGATTGGTGACTGCGGAAAAGCTGAAGGAACTTTTGGAATCCGGGGCAGCAGACAGCCCTGTTGACCAAGGTTTTATCACCGGGATAGCAACCGCGCGGCTTGATGATTCAATGCAGGACATTTTACCCGAAGTGGCCTCTTGTACCTGGCCGATACCCGTAGTCGATGAGCAGGGGATTTACAGGGGGGTGGTCTCAAAAAACAGATTCCTTCGGACTCTTCATCGTGCCGAGCAGGCTGAAGGGGCGCATTGTTAAGATAACTTAACGGATAGTTTCATGTTTGAAGAGCAAGTTATCCCTCTTGACAGATGGGTTTCGCAGTCGGTGGACTGGTTGGTGGAAAATTGCAGAGATTTTTTTCAGGCCATCAAATGGCCGGTAGAACAATCCCTTAATGGTTTTGATGCAGGTCTTAACGCCCTCCATCCTGTGATCGTGATTGCGGTTTGCACTTTTGTGGCCTATCGATTCGCCGGCAGGAAGCTGGCCTGCTTTACGGCTGTCACCATGGTGATAATCGGATTACTGGGTCTTTGGTCAGATACCATGACCACTCTGGCCATGGTTCTGGTTTCTGTCGTTTTCTGTGCTCTGGTTGGTATTCCCCTTGGTATATGTGCCGGACAGAGTGACCGGTTCGATGCCGCTCTGCGCCCCCTGCTTGATGCCATGCAGACTACCCCGGCCTTCGTTTATCTGGTTCCCATTGTCATGCTGTTCTCTGTCGGGAATGTGGCTGGAGTACTGGCTACCATTGTTTTTGCGTTACCGCCCATTATTCGTTTGACCAGTCTCGGAATTCGGCAGGTTCATCCCGAACTGGTTGAAGCAGCCCAGGCCTTTGGCGCCACGCGCTGGCAGGTTCTCAGCAAGGTCCAGATCCCGTTGGCCATGCCTACCATCATGGCAGGTTTGAATCAGACAATTATGATGGCTTTATCCATGGTGGTTATTGCCGCTCTCATTGGAGCAGGTGGGCTCGGGTCTCCGGTTATCCTGGGGCTTAACACGCTTGACATTGGTCTGGCCGTGACCGGTGGACTTGGTATTGTCCTGATAGCCATTATCCTGGATCGGATTACGCAGGCAATGGTCCGGAAGAAGTGACATTTTCCAAACTATTTTAAATGAAACTGAAGCATCACTATTTTCTAAATAAAAAAATACATCAAGGAGGTTAAGATGCAACGATTCAAACAGGCAGTTGCGGCAGCAGCCCTGGGCCTGGTGCTGTTCGCAGGGCCGGCCATGGCATCGGATAAGCCAGGTGAAGGCAAGACAGTGCAGCCTGCCCGTGCTACATGGAACACGGGTTTTTTTCAGGAGGCCCTTGTTCGCCGCGGTCTGCAAGAGTTGGGCTATAAGGTAAAGAAGCCAAAAGATCTGCAGAATGCCATATTTTACAAATCTGTGGCACTTGGAGATGTCGACTACTGGACCAATGGTTGGTTTCCTAACCATGAAAGTCAGTTGCCTAAAAATTTTTATGACAAGGCAGATAAGTATGGCTATGTCGTCAAGGCTGGAGGTTTGCAGGGGTATCTGGTTTCCAAAAAGGATGTAGAAAAATATAATATCCAGTCGCTGGATGATTTTAAACGAGACGAGGTGAGAAAAGCCTTTGATAAAAACGGCGACGGCAAGGCAGACCTGACCGCCTGCCCCCCTGGTTGGGGCTGTGAAAATGTTATTGCCCATCACATGAAAGTATATGACCTGGAGGAGTATATCAATCCCGTCAAGGCTGCGTACGAGGCCGGCATGGCGGCAACACTTGCCGCTTACAAAAGCGGCGAACCTGTTTTTTTCTATACCTGGGCACCGAACTGGACCATTTTCAAACTCAAGCCAGGCAAGGACGTGATGTGGATCAATGTCCCAAGGATTATCCCCAAGGAATCACAAAAAGTGGCTGAAGACAGAATGACTGTCTCAGGCATTGAGGGAGCTGTCAGTGATCCGATAAAACTCGGATTTGTTGTGTCGGATATTCGGATTGTGGCAAACAAGCAGTTTATAAAGGATAATCCTGCAGCTCGCAGATTTTTTGAAGTTTTTACCCTGCCTCTTCGCGATATTAATGAACAAAATACCAGAATGTACGAAGGTGAAAAATCACAAAAAGACATCGAGCGTCATGTGGATGAATGGATAGCCAAAAACAGTGATAAATGGAATTCCTGGCTCGCGGCAGCTCGTGCTGCGGCTAAATAACATTTAGCCATCCTCCCCGGAGAGCCTGGCTCTTTTTCCATGAGAGCCGGGTTCTCTTTTTTTTTGCTTTCTTTGTCAATATCTGATGCCTGTGCCTGCAGCTTTTCAGAGAAAGGTAGTGATTGACAGAAGTTGATTCTGTACTCTATAAAGCCTTTTAAAATTTTTTCGCCACCAACTTCCAGTCAGGCTCTCGGTCTAAAAAAATATGAAAATGCGGGGAGATAGCGCATGAATGTCCGCCATCAACGTATGCAAAATATAACCAAGCAGTTACGGGTTGTATTCCGGGCTGTCCAGGCCCACTCAAAGACTGTGGAGCGTCAGTGCGGATTGAGCAGTGCTAAATTGTGGATGATGTGGGAACTCTTTGCCTCCCCCGGGTTGAAAGTTTCGGAACTCGCCAAGGCGTTGACCATCCATCCTTCAACCTGCAGTAATATGCTTGATCAGTTGGAAGATAAAGGCTTTGTCCGTCGGGACAGGAGCAAAATCGATCAACGTGCGGTGCACCTGTATCTCACCGAAGAGGGAGCCAAGGTACTTGCCAAAGCACCCCGACCGGCCCAGGGAACCCTTTCTGATGCGCTTGAGCATCTCAGTGATGATAATTTAATTCATCTTGAAGAGGGTTTAAATAAGCTCATCGATGCGATGAAAGTTAAAGATGAGAAAGCCGGTTTGGTTCCCATTCCCGGAGAATGACATCAAGTTGCATGTATATAACATCCTGAATTGAGCGTTTCACCCATCTGCAACACTTCAGGCAGGAAAATGTTCTTGATCCAACTCATGCGCTGTACCGGTTGTCGGAACTGCTCCCCTGTTAGATGTTCGAGAGGTGCTCCGGCAGGTTCGCAACCTTTCCTGTTTTCGGTTGGTTACGGCTGAACAAAGTGTATTTGCGCAAAAAAGCACCTTGTCACCGGGCAGGAGTTGTATTAATATATGATCAATTGTTCATATATTAATACAAGGTGGGGTGATGAACACGAAACATGCCAAACAGAGGAGTGGCGGCGACCGGTGTGCGTGCCGCTGCATCCACCAGGACCGGATCGACGCGGCCAGGGAAAAGAGCCTGGGAGAGAATATGCTCCACCAGATGGTGCAGCTTTTCAAGGCCATGGGGGATCCGAGCCGGCTGAAGATCCTCTGGGCCCTGCAATACGGGGAAATGTGTGTCTGTGATCTGGCCGCGCTGCTGGGAATCAGCGAATCTGCGGTCAGTCATCAGCTCCGTCAGCTCCGTCATCTGCATTTGGTGGCCAATCGGCGTGAGGGACCCATTCTGTACTACCGCCTTGACGACAACCATGTGAATCAGCTCATGGCTGTGGCCCTCGCCCATGTACAGGAGTAGTCAGTCATGCAGATCCTGCCTGTCTTTATCACCGATCTGTTCCAAGCCTCCTGGGGGATGCTCCAGGATGCCTCGATCTATATCCTCTTCGGCCTGCTGGTAGGTGGGCTTCTACGAGTTTTTCTTTCTCCGGCCTACGTGGCCGCACACCTGGGCAGTGGCCGGTTTGTCTCTGTTTTCAAGGCGGCTCTGCTGGGCATTCCCATTCCTCTTTGTTCCTGCGGTGTTCTTCCGGCCGCCGCCTCGCTTAAAAAGCAGGGGGCCAATAACGGGGCGGTAACCGCCTTTCTTATCTCCACTCCGGAGTCCGGAGTGGATTCCATCTCCATTACCTGGGCCCTGCTTGATCCTGTCATGACCGTTGCCAGGCCGGTGGCAGCCTTTTTTTCTGCTTTTTTGGCCGGCATTGTAGAGAATTTTTTCAATCCTCCCAAAGCGAAGGCAGCCATGCAACCCGATCTCAGCTGCACCATTGACAACTGTTGCGACGGGATTGACTGTCCTCCTGAAGAGCACCGGAATCACCACAGCTTTCTCGAAAAACTCACCGCTGGTACCCGTTTTGCAGTTACGGATCTCTGGGGTGACCTGGCAGGATGGTTTTTTGTCGGAATCATCCTGGCCGCCATCGTTACCGTTCTGGTGCCGGATGATACCATCAGTCATTATATGGGCGGAGGCATCGGTTCCATGCTCCTGATGCTCGGCTTTGGTATTCCTCTCTACATCTGCGCCACCGCCTCCACTCCCATTGCAGCGGCTCTTATTCTCAAGGGGGTCAGTCCGGGGGCAGCTCTGGTGTTTCTTCTGGTGGGACCGGCCACCAACATAACCTCCCTTTCGGTCCTGTTCGGTATTCTCGGCAAACGGGCCACGGCGTTCTATCTGCTCTCCATTGCAGTGGTCAGTGTGCTTTGCGGTCTTGGTGTTGACGCGATCTATTTCGCCCTGGGAATATCCGCCACCGCGGTGGTCGGGCAGGCCGGGACCCTGCTGCCCGCATGGCTGGAGACAGGCGCGGCGCTTTTTCTGCTACTCATCTCCATTCGTCCCCTTGGCAGGAGGCTTGTTGCCCTTTTTTCCAGGGAGAAAGACGCGTGTGGCTGCAGTGATACGAGTTGTGGTGTGTCCCATACCCACTCTCACTCCCATGTCCATTGCCACGACCATGACAGTGGGTGTGAGTGCGGCGATGATTATCCTGGAAAGCTGGTGCAGCTCCGGACGGACCACTTCAAGCCCGACCAACCGCATTGAGGGAGATTTTTTATCTCTGCCATATGGCAAAATGGCTCACTCTAGGTATCAGCCACAGGCCAGACGTGAAACAGGGGCCTGCTCTTGTGGCTGACACCACAGGCGCCTTTGTGCAGGTACAGGACCCAGGCCCAGTCTGTCTCAAAGAAACTTGTGGTTGCTGTCCAGTATCCTTCCTGCAACTCGGTAAAGGGATGATCAGGCGGCAGTGCCGGGGAGTGGTTGCCCGCATCAACCAGGGACTCCAGTTCATTAATGCTTGGCAGGTGCCAGGTATGCCGTCCTGCAAATCCGGATCTGTTCAGGTCGTTGACTGTTCGCAGGGCCTCCTGCCAGGTAACAGGTGCTTTGCAGAGATTGGCCTGCCGCGTCCAGGTAAGCCCTGTCAATCTGTCGAGCACCGCGTCTTTCACCGTACTGAACCTGGGTACCGGCCATGCATTACCTGCCTGGTATTCCCCGTCCTGTCCCGAATTATGGCAAGAGGTGATTGATCCCTCACTATCGTAGCAGTGTTGCTGTCCGGTGGCCGGGAGAAGATTGTTTCCAGGGCCGTGGACCGGCCAGAAGAAGGCGTACTGAGACTTGCTGCCATAAAACATTCTCGCGCCTTCGAGATGCACCCACCAGGCATAGGCCGGGTTGATGACCGCTGTTGTTGATGTCCAGTACCAGGACAGGTAGACATTGGTGAACGGATGTTTGTCGGGCAGGGCAGGCTTTTTTGCCTGGTATGACATCAGGCTGCGTAGCTCCCGGCGGTTGGGCAGCCGCCAGTCACTGTATCCTGCAAAGCCTTCCCGGTTCAGCTCTGTGATCCGATCAATGGCTTCCTGCCAGGTGAGGGGGAAAACGCCGGGATTTGCGTCACGGCTCCAGACAAGTCCGGTAAGATTGTCCAGGACCGTCTCTCCCATGAGATGGAAACGGGGATCCGGCCATTTTTCGCCAGGGCGCAGTTCGCCATCCTGACCCGTCCCGTTACACCCAGTCTCCCTGCCTTCACTGTCATAGCAGCGAGTCTGTCCTGTTCCGGCAACATGACGCATATCCACTACCCCAGTGCCACATCCAGGGTCATCATGATGGCAAAGCCGATCATCACACCCATGGTTGCCACATCGGAATGTTTTTCCGCCTGGGATTCCGGGATCAACTCCTCGGCAACCACATAGATCATGGCTCCGGCGGCAAAGGCCAGGGCATAAGGCAGCAGCGGCCGCATGAGCAGGACGGCCGCTGCTCCCACAAGACCGGCCATCGGCTCGACCGCTCCGGAAAGCTGGCCATACCAGAAACTTTTCAGTCTCGACATCCCTTCCCGTCGCAGGGGAACAGCCACCGCGGCTCCCTCTGGAAAGTTCTGGATGCCGATCCCCAGGGCCAGGGCCAGGGCCCCGCCCAGGGATGCCGATGGGTGTCCCGCGCCTACGGCGCCGAAAGCGACCCCCACCGCCAGTCCTTCGGGAATGTTATGCAGGGTGATGGCCAGTACCAGCAGGATGGAACGATGCCAGCCGGTTTTTACACCTTCGGCTTCACTGATGGGAAAACCGGGGTGAAGATGGGGCAGTACCTTGTCCACGGCCCAGAGAAAAAAACCGCCGGAGAGAAAGCCGACCAGCGGTGGCAGCCAGCTGATACCCCCGGCTTCTTCGACCATGGCGATGGACGGGGCCAGCAGAGACCAGAACGAAGCAGCTATCATTACGCCGGCGGCACAGCCGAGCATGCCATCCATGACCCGGCGGCTGATCCGCCTGAAAAAAAAGACCAGGGCCGCGCCGAGGGCGGTGACAAACCAGGTGAAACAGGTGGCCAGCAGAGCTTGCTGGACTGCGGAAAGATGGAGAAACCAGGAAGTCATGGGGCAAGAATACCTGTCCAGGTTCAGGACACCTGTCAGTCGGTTGCGAGTGGGGTGGTGCCCGGGAAATGTACGTCTGTCAGTTGTGATTATAGGGGGCTCCTGTTACGCTTGTAAAGTAAATCCCGTGAAACCGGGCAATTGATCTGGTTGCCCGGCATCATATCTCCTGTTGGCACATTCCATGAGTAATAAGGACAGTTGTCCGGGAAAGGCCCGGCGCAATCCCTCGGTGGATACGGCCGCTCTTCCCCTGGCCGGTACCCGGGGATGTTCTGATTTCCTGGTTGAAAATTGCGTAATGAGACACGTTGTGGTATTTTGCGCAATTTTTTCGCTGCAGTGTGCCAGTTTTGTTTTCGAGCGTATAATATACGAGAAGCTGCGTAGAGGATGGGACATTCATTCTGATTGAAATAACAGATTATTTTTCCGGGAGGTTTTTGTGAAGATCCAAAATATGTTGCTTGCAGGCCTGATGCTGGTGGTGCTGTCAGGTTGTGTCGGGGTGGATGTCGGCAGTAATCTCAAGGGGTATCGGTACCTCTCTTCAGGGGATTACGATGGCGGAGCCGAACGTTTCCGGCAGATTGTCCAGGAAAAACCCGATTCGGCCCAGGCCAATTATTTTCTTGGACGATTCCTGCTGGCGCAGAAAAAGGCCGCCGAAGCCCTGCCTTATTTCGAAAAAGCTGTCCAGCTGCTTCCGGATAGGGTGGAATACCGGTTCTGGCTCGGGGTCACCCTCGGCGAGCTTGGCCGAAGCGACCAGGAAAGGGCCCAGTATGAACAGACCCTGGCCCTTGATGAAAACTATGTGCCAGCTTATATATATCTCGGGCACAACCTCCTGAAAAGCAGGAAGTACGAGGAGGCCCTTGTCAGCTACACCAGGGCTCTGGAACTGGCTCCGACCAGCCAGACCGCTCTCTATAACCGGGCGCTTATCATGCATATCCTGGACAGGACGCCCGAAGAAAAGATTGCCTGGCTGATCTATCTCAAGCGGTATCCTTCCGGCGCCCTGGCCCTGCGGGCCACCGACCACCTGAATCGACTCGGTGATTTTTCCTATCGCAATTACCAGCTCGGCGCCCGGCGGATCACCCTGCGAAAGATTTATTTTCGACCCTTTACCGCCGAGTTACGCCGTAATTCCTTTTCCTCTCTGGACCTGGTGGGCGAGATCGTCCGCAACCTGGAAAAACCCACCCTGCAGATCGTTGTCTACCAGAAAAACAACATAGAGCTGGCCCGGGCCCGGGCGATAAGCATCAAGAAATATCTGCTGGAAAAGTTTCCCGAGCTTCTCGGACGGGTAAGGATCAGCTGGTTTGATGTGGAGGAGACCTTTACCGTCAAAGGGGAAAAGGTCCGTACAGGTGAGTCTGTACGGTTTTTTCTGACCCGGTAGAGGCCTGACAGTGTAACGATGAGTTGAAAGAGTTGTCCGGGCGAAGCGCGGTTTCTGCCGCTCTTCGCCTTTTTTTATAAAAAAATCTTCAGCATTGAAACCGGTGTCGGGCCTCGCTTGTTTCACGGGACGCCATAAACCCGTCCCTGGGGGCTTGACTGTGGCCATCCAGGCCACAGACACCCGTGCAACAAGCAAGCCCCGACACCTTCATCCATCGAGGGCTGAATTTCAGTGGTAATCAGATAAAAAAAAAGCTGGTGTATTGTGACCAGGAACAGGACCAGCCGTATAACAGGGTAAAGAGCAGGACAACAGGGCCTTCCAGTTCGGAGAAGATGGAAATATCAGATGACGTGATAGTTCAGGAGGTCCTGGACGGAAACAGGGAACGGTACCGGCTCCTGGTGACACGGTACCAGCGGCAGATATACAATCTGATGTACCGCTACTGCCGTAACGACGAGGATGCCGCAGATTTGACCCAGGAGGCCTTTGTCAGGGCCTTCACCAGGCTCCATCAGTACCGTACCGGGCAGCGTTTTTTTTCCTGGCTCTACAGCCTGGCTGTCAACCTGGCCCGGGACTGGTACAGGAAAAGCCGGAAACGGCAGACCCTGCGGAGCGAACTGCTGACAAACAGCGATCCTCTAGATACCGGTTCTGCCCAACAGGAAAAAATGGAGCAGGATCAGGAGATAGAGCAGCTGGTACAGGCTCTGGACCTTCTGCCGGACAAGACCCGGGAAATCGTAATTCTGCGCTATCTCCACGAGTTGCCCATAAAGGAAGTGGCGAAGATCTTTGGTCTTGGCGAGAGCGCGGTGAAAATGAGGCTTTCCCGGGCCATGCAGCAGTTGAGAAATATCATGCAGGAAGATGGACGATATGGAACACGAGAGACGAGACAGGGAGAATAGACGGATCGAAGAGCTGCTGCGCCGCCTGCCGCAGCGCGAGGTACCAGACGATCTGACCCGAAATATCATGGCCCGGATCAGGGAAGAGAACCCCGGTCTCCTGGAACGACTGCGTCGGTTCTTCACCGGCTCCTTTGCCATCACCGTCCAGCCGGCCCGGGTTGCCCTGGCCGGGGCTGGCCTGGCCGCAGCTTTTTATCTTGGCATCCTGACAGGAACCGGACCTGGCGATTCGGGGCTCAAACTGCCCGAAGTCACTACTCTGAGCAGTGAGGCAAGCTACTATATCGGCCGGGGCCTGATCACCGCCGGCCATCCCGAAGAAGCCCTTGCCTACCTGAGCCGGGCCGCACTGCTCAATCCTGACCAGCCGGAGTATGGATTATGGCAGGCCGTGGCCTGGCAGGCCGCAGGCAAGCCCGAGCGTGAGCGTGAACAGTATCACCGACTGGTTAACAGGCACCCGGATTTTCTCCCGGCCCTGGTCAATCTGGGGCATAACCAGCTGGAAACAGGCGATCTGGATGGAGCCCTGGAGAGTTATCAGCAGGTTCTGGCCATGGTCCCGGATGAACGGGATGCCCTGTATAATATCGGTCTGGTGTACCGCCTCAAAGGTGACCTGGAGAAGGAGCGGCAGGCATGGAAACAGTATCTGGCCCGCCACCGGAGCGGAAAAAACAGCTACCGGGCTGTGCAGCATCTCAATGAACTGGGCGATTTCAGTTATCGGACCGCCCAGCTGGGTTACCGGCGGGTTATTATCAATCAGGATGCGCTGCTGGGCAGTGATCCTGCGGTCAGGGAACGGGAAGTCTCCTGGCTGGCCGGGCAGTTTTCCAAGGTGCCGGCAACGACCTTGAACCTGGTGGTCTTTGATGCCCGGGGCAGGGAGCCGGCCATGCAACAGGCAAGAATACTGAAAGAACAGCTGGCCAGATATCTGCAGGACAACAAACAGGTCCGCATCAGCTGGTTTGGTCAGCCGGAGTCTGTACGTACGGGCAAGATGGAAGCAGTGCTGAAACAGGGTGTCCTTGTGTTCAGCCAACCTGAAAAGAAAAGCAAGTCAAAGGAGCGTCGGATATGAAAGCTAAAAAATATTTGAGAGTGTACGCCATCGCCCTGCTCATGGGTGGAATGATATGTGCCCGGCCCCTGCAGGCAGCCACGGTTTCCGCCGATACCGAGGTCGAGGCGGCGGACGGTACCGTGTCAGTGGATGTGGCTGTGGATGCTACCGAGGTGGAGGAACCGGCCTTTACCTCTCCGGAGGAGGTCGAAGCGGCCATCCAGGAAGCTGAAGAAGAAGCCAGCCAGGCCCCGGACGAGGTTGAGGAGGCTCTCCAGGATGTTGAGGAGGCAAGCACTGCCCTGGAGGAGGCTCAGGCCACCGAGGATCCGGATGCTATTGAAGAGGCCAGCGAGCAGCTCAGCAGGGCCGAAGAAGCCTTTGCCGAAGCCATTTCGGAGCTGGCCGGAGTGGATCCGGATGCGGTGGAGGCCATGCGCGAGGATGGCATGGGCTGGGGAAAGATTGCCAATGAACTCGGCGTCCAGCCGGGACTCCTTGGCCTGGGTAACACCCTTGGCCGGCAGAATCATGGCGAGATAACCCATCAGGACGACAGGGAGAGGTACGGTGTTGATCCTGAGGAGTTGGCCGAAGCTACGGCCCGCGATCTTGATGGAGCCGACTCGCTGGATGGTAGAAAGGAGGGTGCCGGTGGCGGTAGGTCCATGCGTGGAGAGGCTGGCGGCAGGCATGGAGGTGTTGGCCTGGACAGCGAGATGGAAGGTTCGGATGAGGGCCATGGCTTCGGTGATGGTGATATGGATGGAGATGGCCGCGGTGGCCTGGGTGAAAGTGATGATGGAGACGGTATCGGTGAGGGTCATGGTAGTTCAGGTAATGACGGCGGCGGTCACGGTGGCGGTGGGAGCGATGGTGATGACGGCGGCGGTCATGGTGGCGGCGAGAGCGATGATGGTGAGGGCCACGGCGGCGGTGGCGGTGGCAGGCGTTAATCGCTGAGACCGGCAAACTGCCATCGATAGACTGGCAGGCCGATAACAGGCCACCTGATATGCATGTCGGGTGGCCTGTTTTTTTTACATAATGAGTAAGGGATTGTCTACAGGGTCGAAGCAGGCCATTTTTCCCGCGAAAAACGGGACCGGTACTCTCCGGGAAGAAGGGAGGTATACTTGACAAAAAGTTTGCGGAAAAAACCTGCGTCCCTGTAGCCCACCTGGTAACTGATCTCATCAAAGCTCATGTTGGTGGACTCCAGCATCTGCTTGGCCCTTTCCACCCGGACCCGCTGGAGATAGACCAGCGGAGTCTCACCGGTTGCGTGCTTGAAATGCCGTTCCATGGTCCGTCTGCCCATGCCGTGTTTCCTGGCCAGCTGATCAAGATCGAAATCCCGGCTGAAATGTTCTTCCATCTCCTGCTGAATCTGTCGGATGGTCGTGTCGCCGTGGTCATGACGGCCGAGAAAGATTGTGTAGGGAGACTGGGAGTGGCGGCCCAGGTCATGGAGAAAGATCTTGGCGCACTGGATGGCCACTTCCCGGCCGCAGAGTTTCTCGACCAGGTAGATGGACAGGTCGAGAAAGGAGTTGAAGGCTCCGGAGCAGAAAAAATTGCCATCTTCGGTGATCAGTTCATCGGGCTCCAGGTCGACCCTGGGAAATCTGGCCCGGAATTCCGGAACCATGGCCCAGTGGGTGGTGGCTCGCCGGCCATCGAGCAGGCCGGTGGCGGCCAGCAAAATGGAGCCGGAGCAGATGGCTGCCAGTATGCATCCTCGATCGTACTGCTGTCGCAGCCAGGCAAGGGCGTCGGTGCCCCTTTCCAGGGTCTGGTCGATCTCCATGATTCCCGGAATGATGACGATATCAGGGCGGGCATCCTCCATGGTCCCGTGGGGGACCAGGACGATACCGTTGTGGCAGTAAACGGTTCGTCCCCCGGGTGAAACGATCCGGACCTCAAACCTGGGAGTCGGTTCCCGCCCCTGGATCATCTCCCACAGTACCCCGGTGAAGGAAAAGACATCGGCCGGGCCGGTGACCGTGGTCGCCACCACGTTGTCCAGCGCCAGGATGGCGACCCGGTATGGTTTCTCTGGTTGAGCTGGCATGACGTTATCACCCTCTTTATTGTCGTTACAGACACTGTTCACCGGAATCTTTGCATCCTATAATACCATGGAACTTGATGGAACAGGTAGCGATGATTACCGGGACGCAAACTGGAGGTGCGTATGAAACAGGGATTTGTATTACTGGTGGCAACCACGCTGGTATTCACCTGGGCGGTGGCTGTCTCCCAGGCGAGGCCGCGCAAGCGTTATGATGAGCGGACAAAGATGTGCCGGTTGATCGCTGACGGCAAACTGGACTGGAACAGCGAGCCCTGGGGCATCGGCGGCCAGAAATTCCGTGAGGTGTGCAAGAGCTGCCATACCAGGAATAACGATAAGGGCGCCCCGTTTCTTCATTCGGAATCCCATACCTCCGAGGGGTGGAACCGGATTTTTTCCCGTCGCCGGGCGGCCTGTGCCCGGGACGGTTCCTGGAATGCCCTGACCGAGGAAGAGATACTTATGGTAAATGATTATCTCTACCGTAACGGCGACTGGACCTACGATCCCAATGATGCCGACTCCTGCGGCTGATGACCTTTTTTCTCCCGGTCGGGAGAAATCTTTTTTATTGCTTCTCTCCCTCTTTTCCCGGGCCAGTCCGTTTCGGTCCGGGAAAAGAGTTTTTTAATCTTTCCGCTCCTCCCTTCGGGGCTACTTTCCGTCCACCTGCACGATCGTTCTCGCCGTGATGATCACCCATGTCCGTTACATGGTTCCGGTTTCTTTCCATGTCCTGATGCTGGACAGGGAATCTATCCGGACACCTCTCCCGCTGTCCACTTTCTGGGCACCGGAAGATGGGTACGGATTTTCATCCCCGGCAGAGGCTGTGAACAGGTACTGGATCCGTGTATTTCGAACCGTTTTTCAAAGAGGTGGCACAGATGATGCAATCTTCCAGGGCAGGGCGCCGCTGTTGTAACCGGTTGTGGCGTGGTCTCAGGATCTCAAGGCGGAGCAGGTATACGAAATGAAAACATACACCACGGAAAAACGATACAAGATCCTGATCATCGGGGCCATGGTGATCAGCATCACTCTTCTCCATCTCTCCTTTTCTCACGACAGCGCACGCAGTCATGTTGTCGCCAGGGAACTCTATTTTCTGCCTGTGATTCTGAGTGGTTTCTGGTTCGGGCTCCGGGGAGGCCTGCTGACATCCCTGGCGGTGACAGCTTTCTATCTGCCCTATTCTCTGTTCCACTGGCAGGGGCTGACCGCCGATGACCTGGATCGGATCCTGGAGATCATTCTTTTCACCGTGGTCGGGGTCACTGTCGGTATCCTGCAGGACAGACAGAGAGCCCGTGCCCGGGAGAAAATAGAGGCGCTCCGGGCCATGGCCGGTTCCGTGGCCCATGAAATGAACAGCCCGCTTTTTGTGGCCATGGGCACCCTGGAACTGCTCAAGGACGATTTTGATCGGGAGTCGGAGCCGTACCTTGAGCTACAGCACACGCTGAAGAATCTGAAAGAACTGAAAACCCTGATCCGGAAGATAAGCCGGATCGACCGGTACACACCCATGGACTATGACGGGAGCTCGGTAATTCTGGACCTCTCGGGTTCCGGACCGGCTGAACCTGCGGCCCTGCAGGGGACCAGGGGAACCGGTTGAGGGAGATTCTTCCCGGTTCTTCTCTTCGGGAGTCAGTTGGCCTTGAAATAGGGGCACCTGCTTTCACGGCAGCCATGGGGATGGAGAGCGGCATGGGTACACAGAGTCCCTGAGCTGACGGGCAGTCCACTGCCGTACCTGGCGTTGAAAAAGGCAACCGCCACCTCGAGGGCAGCCCGCACATAGGCCTTGCAGCAGCTTGGTCCGGTTAGGTTGGTGATGGCCCTGACCACGCCGCTGACAAGTTCCATGGTGGCCCGCTGTTCTTCGCCATAGCCGCAGCGCGAACCGTTATATACCGCCGCACAGGCCCCTATGGCCGGTGCAATGCCACAGATGCCTGTGAGGCCGCAGTAGCCCCCGTGGGCCTGTTTCGCGGTACGCTGGAAGACCTCCCTGATATCCTCCTTTTCAAGCCCCATGCTTTCCCGGTTGACCAGGGCTGCCATCAGGGCTCCTCCGGCGATAAAGGCGTGTTGGCAACCGAGCATGGGCAGGTTGGGCAGGGTCATGGCCTGCCAGGCTATCTGCTGGGGATCGGTGGAGGTGGTGGTGTTGATGATCTCCTCGATCACCTCCATGGTATCGCGATTGTGACACCGCTCACAGACAAAATGGCCGTCCGGACAACTGATATAGCCCTGGTCCTGCCGGCCGCAGTAATGACAGCTGACGGCCACGGGTTTATCCAGGTAGCGCAGGGTGTTACCGCATATCATGCAGTTTTTTTCCTGCCGGCCGAGACCGGGTTGGACAGGGGCGCTCTTTTTCCGGTGATCTCCGGAAGTCTTCCGCGGCTTTCAGCCGCCGGCCCGTAACGAGGTGGGGTTAAGGGTAATCATGGTTCCTCCCGCTGTATCAGTCTGATTATTTTATTCTGTGGTGCGGTCGAGCTTGCCTGCATGGCGACCCGACCCTCTCTGGTCAGCTTGCTCACTATAAAGATGACCGATTCCCGTTTGAGTTTGAAGTGGGTGGCTATGCTTTCCGGATCCACCCGGTTCCGGATGGTGATGAAATCGAGGATCAGCTGTTCCGTGTCCCGGAGCCAGTCATCAAAGAGAATCTGCAACTCGGCGGTGGCATAGCTGCCCAGTTCGTGGGTGTGGCTGATGGCTGCCAGGACCTCTTTGCTCATTTCAATGGGATTCACGCCTGAATCCGTGCATTTCTTGATTCAGTACTCGACCATATCCACCACCGAGTGTTCCTTCTCGCTTCTGTCGATGATCTGCTGGAGCAGTTTCTTTTTCTCGCCATGATCAAGATCCTGCAGTAGAGAACTGATCAGATTGCCAAGGAGTTCCTTCTGCTGGCCGGGTCTGGGGGGTGCTTTGTCGTTCATTTTGTCCTTCCTCCGGATACCCATCCGTCGCCATGGACCAGATGCAGAGGGTTGGTTTCGGCGGTGATTCCGCTCTCGAGCCCGGCAACCCGCGACAGCTCGCCGATGAGGTCGTATAGCTCAGGGTTGACAAGATTGTAAAAGATAAACGGCCCCTGCCGGCGGGTCTCGACAATCGTGGCGTTTCGCAGGGCGCGGAGGTGGAAAGAAACCAGGGTCTGGGACAGGGCGGTGGCCTGGATGATCTCAGTGACCGACAGGGAACCCTTGCCGATGGCATGGATGATAAGCAGCCTGTTGGCATCACCGAGAGTCTTGAAGAATTGCGCAAGCTGTTTCATGGATAGTCTTCATTATATTGACAACTGTTTATATGAGCCATTGCTAATATGATAGAGGTTGTGCTTCTCTTTGTCAAGCGGTTGATGTCTTAATCCAGGACACTTGAAAGTGCGGCACCGTGAATTAGTGTCTAATTTTTAGACGGTTGGTTTTGATAGAAAAACAGGTGGATAATAAAAAAAGTTGGAAAAAACATTTAACATCAGGTGATTGGGTATTGCAAGCAAAAGTAGCACGTTGTGGCATGGATGCTGCTGCGTGTAAGATACGAAAAAATATCAACTAGCAGGGTGGTCCCGGAGAACTGAGCAGGGCCATCCGCACCGACAGGCAAGGAGGTGCGCACGATGACCGCCATGAAAAACACAGATCACAGTCATCATTACCATGGCCACAAACATGAATACGTCGATCCGGTCTGCGGTATGAGCACTGGAGATAAAGATGCATTCATTGCCCATGCACAGGATGACACAACCTGGTATTTCTGCAGTGAACATTGTTTGACAAAGTTCAGAAAGCAGCAGGAGAATTACCTTACAAAGCAGGTAGACGATACTGCTTCCGTAAAAGAAGGGGTGTACAGTTGCCCAATGCATCCCGAAGTGGAACAGGATGGTCCCGGTAATTGTCCGAAATGCGGTATGGCCCTTGAGGCAAAGACACCGGCTCCGGTGAGTGGCAGAATCCAGTACACCTGTCCCATGCATCCGGAAATTATCCAGAACGAACCGGGTACCTGCCCGATATGCGGCATGGCACTGGAACCTGTGAGCTTTCCTGCTGGTATGGAAGATGCCAATCCTGAATATGAGGATATGCGGAACCGTTTCCAGATCTCGGCCGTGCTGGCTCTGCCTCTGGTAGTTATTGCCATGCGTGACATGCTGCCGGGCGGCATGGTTCTCGAAGAATTGGCTTCTGATAAAATTCTGAGTTGGTTGGAGTTGATTCTCGCCACACCGGTCGTGCTCTGGGCTGGCTGGCCTTTTTATGTCAGGGCTGTGCAGTCAGTGAAAAATCGCAGCCTCAACATGTTTACCCTCATCGGGCTTGGCGTCTCGGTTGCCTTTGTCTACAGTCTGATCGGCGTACTGTTACCCGGTATTTTTCCTGCAAATATGCGTGGACCGGATGGTTCGGTGGGGTCTATTTTGAGGCGTCAGCAGTGATAGTCACCCTGATTCTGCTTGGCCAGGTTCTGGAACTCAGGGCCCGCAGCCGTACAGGAGCCGCTATCAGGGCGCTTCTTGATCTGTCGCCCAAAACGGCCCGCAAGATCAGGGGCGATGGTACGGAGCAGGATATCCCGCTGGAAATGGTACATCCCGGAGACCTGTTACGGGTTCGTCCAGGAGAAAAGATACCTGTGGACGGGGTGGTGGTGGAGGGCGTTTCCACAGTGGATGAATCCATGATATCCGGAGAACCTCTGCCTGTGGGCAAAAAACCGGGCGATCCGGTGATCGGCGCCACGATCAATGGAACCGGCAGTCTCATCATGAAGGCGGAAAAGGTGGGAAGTGATACGCTGCTGTCCCGGATTGTTCATATGGTTTCCGAAGCCCAGCGCAGCAGAGCGCCTATTCAGAAGCTTGCTGACCAGGTGGCCGGCTGGTTTGTGCCGGTGGTTATTGCCATTGCCCTGCTCGCCTTTGTTGTCTGGTACTTTATCGGTCCAGAGCCGCGCCTGGTCTATGCGCTTGTCGTGGCGGTATCCGTACTGATTATTGCCTGCCCCTGTGCCCTTGGCCTGGCGACCCCCATGTCCATCATGGTGGCAACCGGCAAGGGCGCGACACTCGGTGTTCTCTTTAAAAATGCAGAAGCCATCGAGACACTGCGCAGAATCGACACCCTGATAGTGGACAAGACCGGCACTCTGACCGAAGGAAAACCTCGCCTGACCCGAGTGGTGACCAGCGAAACGGTTGATGAAAACGACCTGCTCAGGCTTGCGGCCAGTCTGGAAAAATCAAGCGAACATCCTCTTGCTGCGGCAATCGTGGCCGGAGCGGAAGAACGGAAGCTCCATCTGACGGAACCCGTTGATTTCCAATCGCTGACCGGGAAGGGAGTTGCCGGAACTGTTGAGGATCGCCGGGTTCTGCTTGGTAACGACAAATTGCTCAACCATTATATGATTGAGTCGGGAAATCTGGCGGAAAAAGCCGAATCCATGCGCAAAGAGGGGCAGACTGTGATGTTTGTGGCGGTTGACGGCCAAGCGGCCGGACTCATTGCCGTAGCCGATCCGATCAAGGAATCGACTCCGGAGGCTATTCGCCGGCTGCATGCCGAGGGGATCACCGTTGTCATGCTGACCGGAGATAACAGGGCAACGGCCGAGGCTGTGGCCGCGAAGCTGGATATAGATCAGGTGATGGCGGAAGTTTTGCCGGAAGAAAAGGCGCAGACTGTCAAGTTGCTCCAGGACAATGGCCAGATGGTGGCCATGGCTGGTGACGGTATCAACGATGCCCCGGCACTGGCCCAGGCCCATGTGGGGATCGCCATGGGTACCGGTACGGATGTGGCCATGGAAAGTGCTGGCGTGACTCTTGTCAGGGGTGACCTGACCGGTATTGTCCTGGCTAGAAAACTGAGTCGGGCGACCATGGCCAATATCAGGCAGAACCTTTTTTTTGCCTTTGTGTATAACGCGCTCGGGGTGCCGGTGGCAGCAGGAGTTTTGTATCCTGTTTTCGGTATACTCCTTTCACCGGTTATTGCAGCGGCGGCCATGAGTTTCAGCTCTGTTTCCGTGGTGCTCAATGCACTGCGTCTAAGATCCGTACGGATAACATAGTACCAAAACGAGGTGACGATTTTTTTGCAGCCTCGCGCAGTGCGATCCGTTGCTGCAGAGTGCGAATGCAGACAAAAAACCGTTATCTCGTTTTTTTTGTATAGAAGACAGGAATTTTCGGTACAATGCAACCAGTAACAGCCCTGAAATAGAATGTGTTCGGGGTATCTGCACTCCCACACCAGCCGTGACTGCCATGCTCCTGGAGAATATGATTCGACTCGGTATTGCCCTGTCAGTGCTTGTTTTCATGGTACTGTGGGAGAGTGTTGCTCCCAGACGGCGCTCTTCAGTTTCGAAGGGCCGGCGCTGGCTGATCAACCTGTCTGTGATTGGTGTCGATACGCTGCTTGTTCTGGTGCTCGTTCCGGTGACTGTCATGCATGTCGCCATTGCAGCCCGGACTGCCCAGTGGGGGCTTTTTAATCAGATAACCCTGCCACCGGGGCTGGTTTTTTTCCTGGCCGTGCTGCTGCTTGACCTGGTCATTTATCTGCAGCATCTCATGTTCCATGCGGTTCCGCTGTTCTGGAGACTGCATATGGTGCACCACGCGGATCTCGACATTGACACGAGCACAGGCCTGCGGTTCCATCCCGTGGAAATCGTGCTTTCCATTGGAATCAAAATGGGCGCAGTGGCTGCCCTCGGTCCGCCGCCGGCCGCGGTGCTCCTCTTTGAAATCCTGCTCAACGGGACCGCGATGTTCAATCACGGCAATGTGGCCCTGCCGCAGCAGCTTGACAGAGTGCTGCGTCTGCTTCTCGTCACGCCTGATATGCATCGGGTCCACCATTCCGTGATCATCCGGGAAACGAACAGTAATTTCGGTTTTTCTTTTCCCTGGTGGGACAGGATCTTTGGCACCTATCGGTCCCAGCCGTCTGCCGGACATACTGGTATGACTATTGGTCTCAGCCAATACCGCGACCCGGCCCGTCTCGGCTTTGTTCAACTGCTGCTTCTGCCCTTTTCCGGCAATCCTGGCTCCTATACTCTGAATCGGCAGGGAAAAGAGCCCAACCTTAAGTAACCTTTACACTACTCCATGCAGATACCGTCCACCCGAGTGTCCTTTAAACTATCCTGGTCTGCCCTGGCCATAGTTATTGCCGCATTGATGCTTGGTACACTCCTTGCCATCTCCACGGTGCGTAATCTGGCACGGGAACAGGAAGTCATGAAGAGTTTTCTCCTTGATGAGGGACTGGTCCTGATACGCAGTTTCCAGGCCGGAGCAAGGACCTCCATGATGCATCACATGATGAGTTCTTCATCGCCGCTGGAGACGCTGGTCACCGAGACGGCCAAAACAGATCGTATTGCCTACATTCACGTCATCACCGAAGACGGGGTGGTGCTGGCTACTGCAGGCAGGCTGCCTCCCCGGGACAGGCACCCGGCAAGTGCGGAGGTGCTGGCAGCCGGTGGGCCGGTCACCACTATCATTGCCCAGGATGAAAATCACAATCCCGTATTTGAGGTTGCTACCGAGTTTCACATGGTCGATATGGGCAGGCGTGACAGTCCCATGGCATCCATGATGTTTCGCCGCAGGCAACAGTGGATGCAGGCCCAGTTCGGAGAAAATCTCGACAAACGCAAGGTGATTTATATTGGCCTGTATACCGATGAATTTATCCAGGCCCAGCAGCAGGATCTCCGCCACACCCTGTTCATGGGCGGCCTGCTGCTGCTGCTCGGCAGTGCTGGTTTCTACTTTCTGTTTCTGTATCAGGGCGCCCGTGTCGCCCGGGCGACCCTTGATACCATGCGTCTCTATACCAGGAGTGTTATTGAATCCATGCCGGACGGTTTGATGACCCTGGACTGCGGCCAGCGGATCGTATCGGTGAACGCACGGGCAGCGCGGTTGGCCGGTTCTCCTGCCGGGAAACTGCTTGGTATGTCGGTGGACAGGGTGTTTGCCAACTGGCCCGGCGAGCAGATCTGTACGGAACAGGGAGTGGCTGCCCTGGAGTATGAGATGCAGCGGACAGATAACCGGTCCATTCCTGTCCGGCTCAGCGCTTCCCCCCTGAAGGACCAGGAGGGGAATCGACTTGGTACCGTGGTGATCATCCGCGATATCCGGGAACTGCGGGCCATGGAGAAGCAACTGGAGCGTTCCCGCCGTCTCGCGGCACTGGGACGAATGGCGGCCGGGATTGCCCATGAAATCAGAAATCCCCTGGGGACATTACGAGGGTTTGCCCAGTATTTTGGCAATCAGGCTGTGGATGAAAATTCCCGGGAATATGCCCAGTTGATGGTGGGAGAGGTGGATCGTCTGAACGCGGCAATTTCTGCTCTGCTGCAGTTTTCCAGGCCAAGAGATCCCGAGTTCGGAAAAGTGTATCCCGGCCGGCTGCTCGAAAAGACAGCCAGGTTGCTCGAGCATGATTTCCGCGCCGGGCATATTGATTTTTTCATGGATATCCAGTGTACCAGGACCATTGTTGCCGATGGCGATCTCCTTCTACAGGTTGTTCTTAATCTGCTGAAAAATGCACTGCATGCCACCCCCGGTGGTGGTCGTATCAGCCTGGCCTGCATCGAAGAAAAAGATACGGTCCAAATAACGGTTTCCGATTCGGGCAAGGGTATGACCCGGGAAGAACAGGAGAAAATGTTTGATCCGTTTTTCACGACCCGGCGGGCAGGGACCGGACTGGGCCTGGCTGTCAGTCACCAGATCGTTGAACAGCATCATGGGCATTTTGAAGTGGTATCAGCACCGGGCAAGGGGACGAAAATCACGGTGGTGCTCCCCGTAACCCAGAAAAATCAAACTGGAATCTGATTACCATCAATCTTTGGCATTGAAACCGGTGTCGACCTCCCTTGTTTCACGGGACGCCATAAACCCGTCCCTGGGGGCTTGACTGTGGCCATCCAGGCCACAGACACCCGTGCAACAAGTGAGGTCGACACCTTCATCCATCGGTGGCTGAATTTCAGTGGTAATCACAAACTGGAAACAGGTGATATGCAGGAAAAAACGATTCTGCTTGTTGATGATGACGCGGCTCATCGTACCATGCTCAAGGTAAATCTCATGGGAGCCGGCTATCGCTTACTTGAAGTCGACGATGGGGATCAGGTCCTGCCTCTACTGATGGACCAGGAGGTGGATCTGATTCTGCTGGACCTGAAAATGCAGCGAATGGATGGCCTGGAAACCCTGGCACTGCTCAGGGAAAAGGGACGCATGGAGCCGGTTATTGTTATCACGGCATTTTCTTCGGTGGAAAGTGCTGTGGCGGCTATGAAACAGGGCGCAGTCGATTATGTGACCAAGCCTGTTGATATCGAGGCGCTGAATCTGGCAGTGGAAAAAGCGCTCAATATCGAGGCGCTTAGAGAAGAGAACGCACAGCTCAGGGAACGGCTTGGAGAAAAGTTTGACTTTGGCAATATTATCGGCCGCAGCAGTGGTATGCAGAGGGTGTTTGAGACCCTCTCGTTGGTGGCTCCCAGCGATGCAACAGTACTCATCACCGGAGAATCGGGAACCGGTAAGGAGTTGATTGCCGGGGCCCTGCATCACAACAGTCTGCGTAAAGACGGTCCCTTTATCAAGGTCAACTGCGCGGCGCTGCATGAAAATCTGCTGGAAAGTGAGTTGTTCGGCCATGAACGGGGTGCCTTTACCGGTGCGGAGCGGCAGCGTAAGGGCCGCTTTGAACAGGCCCACCGCGGCACGTTGTTTCTTGATGAAATCGGCGATATGTCGTTGCAGACCCAGGCCAAGATACTCAGGGTTATTCAGGAAGGAGAGTTTGAACGCCTCGGCTCCAGCCAGTCTGTAAACGTGGATGTCCGTCTTGTCGCGGCAACCCACAAGAATCTTCAGCAGATGGTGGAAGAGGGCAGTTTCCGCCAGGATCTCTTTTTTCGTCTCTCCGTGGTACCCATCGAGTTACCACCTCTCAGAGAGCGGCCAGAGGACGTTCCGGCCCTGGCTGATTATTTCCTGAAGAAATATGCGGCAAAAAACCGGAAAGACATCAGGGGATTTCACCCGCAGGCCTTGATGCTCCTTGGACGATACGACTGGCCTGGCAATATCAGGGAGCTGGAAAACACTGTGGAACGCGCAGTGATCCTCTGTCTTGGAGAACAGATAACTCCCCGGGAACTGCCGCCTCACCTGCTGCCGGTTGACATGGAGCCGCATCTGGAGAAGAGCGGCAGGCAGGGTTTTACCCTGCGTGACATGGAGCGTGAGGCAATTCGAACCATACTGGCCCAGACAGGGGGTAACCGATCGAAAACAGCTCGAATTCTCGGAATTGCCCGGCAGACCCTGCTCAACAAGATCAAGGAGTACGGTCTGGACGAACACTAAATAGTCTTGTCCTTTTTTCTTATTTCTGGCATATGTGGGTGCTATAGATCAGTCTGGTGCCGTCGGCGGTGGTTGTCGACGGAGAATAGGGAATACGGTGTGAATCCGTAACGCTCAGGGCCGGCGCTGTAAACGGGGACTCTGCCTGCATGATGCCACTGTTCACCTCTGGTGGATGGGAAGGCGCAGGCAGGGGCTTGATCCGTAAGTCAGAAGACCTGCCAGATTGAACCGAATAACGGATACTGCTGTCCTGTAGATCCGCGTCATGGCGAGTGCTGTGGCGCGGATTTTTTTTTGCCGGCCGGGACAGCCTCAGGAGGAAAGAAAAAGAACATGAAAACCCAATTGGAACTGGCCCGCGAGGGTGTCATCACAGCACAGATGGAGCAGGTAGCCCGGGATGAGGGCAAGGATGCCGAGCTGATCAGGGAGCTTGTCGCCCTGGGAGAAATCGTTATTCCGGTCAACCATAATCGGCCGAATCAGAAGGTGGTCGGTATTGGCACCGGGCTGCGGACCAAAGTCAATGCCTCCATCGGCACGTCGTCGGACATCAAGGATATCGAGCTGGAAAAAAGAAAGGCGCGGATCGCCGAAGAAGAACAGGCCGATACTCTGATGGAACTTTCCACCGGTGGTGACCTGGATCTGGTGCGGCGCGAGGTGCTGGCCACCGTCAACCTGCCGGTGGGCAATGTGCCGTTGTACCAGGCCTTTTCCGAGGCCAGCCGCAAGTACCATAACCCCAACAAGCTCGATCCCGAGTATCTTTTCGAGCTCATTGAGCGGCAGCTGGAGGATGGAATCTCGTTCATGGCCATTCACTGCGGGATCAACCGCTATTCCATCGAGCGGCTGCGACGCCAGGGCTATCGCTATGGCGGCCTGGTCTCCAAAGGTGGTACCTTCATGGTGTCCTGGATGGAATACCATGACCGGGAAAATCCCCTCTATGAGCAGTTTGACCGGGTCTGCGAGCTGATGAAGAAATATGACGCCGTCCTGTCGCTGGGTAACGGTATCCGGGCCGGGGCCATCCATGACAGTCACGACCGGGCCCAGATGGCGGAGATGATCACCAACTGCGAACTGGCCGAGATAGGTCGGGAGATGGGATGCCAGATGATGGTGGAAGGCCCGGGCCATGTGCCGCTCGATGAAATCGAGGGCAATATCATGCTGGAAAAGAGGATGAGCGGCAACGCTCCCTATTATGTGCTGGGGCCGCTGCCAGCCGATTCCGGGGCCGGCTATGACCATATTACCGCCGCCATCGGCGCGGCTAATTCAGCTCGTTACGGGGCGGATTTGATCTGCTACATCACCCCGGCGGAACATCTTGCCCTGCCCAACGAACAGGACGTGCGCGAAGGTATCAGGGCCACCCGGCTGGCGGCCAGGATCGGCGACATCGCTCGTGATCCATCCATGCGGGAACGAGAGAAACAGGTGGCCATTGCCCGGCGCGATACCCGGTGGGAAAAGCAGATGGAACTGCTGATGTTTCCTGAGGAGGCCCGCAGGATTCGCAGGGACCGCACCCCGGAAAACCAGCGCACCTGCACCATGTGCGGCGATTTCTGCGCCATGGAGCGGGGAATCTCCCTCTTTGCCCGCGATATACGCGGTGATAAGCGGGGCTGTAGCGGTTGTTCCGGGAAAAAGTAGGCGCCAGCCGACCTGGCGGGACGAAAAAAGAGGCTGAAAAGAGAAAGCCTGTCCAGCCAGGGCATTCAGGCCGGACAGGCTTGTGTCAGCAAGAGCCAGGGGGGCAGCCCTGTCAGCGGGTGCGGAACAGGACCAGCAGTTTCTTGAGTTCATCGGCCATCCTGGCCAGCTCCTCGGCATTCTGGCTTACGCCGGTGCTGAGCGAGGTGATCTCTCCGGCCACCTGGCTGACTTCGGCGATCTCCCGGGCAATGTCACCGGACACCGCCGAGCTCTGGGCAACATTTTCATTGACCTCGGAGATTCCCTGGGCCGCCTGCTGAACATTCTCCGCTATCTCCGTGGTGCTGGCAGTCTGTTCATCCACTGCGGTGGCAATGGTGGCCACGATTTCGTTCACCCTGGCGATGACCTCGGTGATCCGCTTGATCTCGCTCACCGTCAGGTTGGTGGAGCCCTGAATGGCTTCAATTTTGGTCTTGATTTCCCTGGTGGCGTCGGCTGTCTGATTGGCCAGTTCCTTGATCTCATTGGCAACCACCGCAAAGCCCTTGCCGGCCTCTCCGGCCCGGGCCGCCTCGATGGTGGCATTGAGGGCCAGCAGGTTGGTCTGCTCGGAGATCTCGGTGATTACCTCGGTGACCTTACTGATTTCCCCGGCTGCCTGCCCCAGGGCGTCGACCTTCTCAGACGAGCTTGAAGCAAGGGTCACGGCCTCCAGGGCCACATCCCGAGCCTCCGAGGTGTTCGTGGCAATCCTCTGGACCGTGGTCGAGAGCTCTCCCACGGCTGCGGCGACAATGTTGACATTGGTGGCCGCTTCTTCGCATGCTGCGGCCACGGAATTCATGTTGGAGCTCATTTCTTCGGTCGCTGCTGCTACATTGTTCGCCTTTTCCGATGATTGATCGGCTCCCCGGGACATGGCACCGGATGATTCAGAGAGTTCGGCCGCCGAAGCCTGCAGAACTCCGGTGCTGTTTCCCACTTTTTTGAAGACCGTGTTGAGTTTTTCCACCATCTGGTTGAGCGAATCGATCAGTTGACCGATTTCGTCCCGGCCTTTGCTGGCAAGAGTGGTGGTGAAGTCACCTTCGCCCACACGCCCGGCAAAGGTGACCGCCTCGCGGATGGTGGCGACAATTGAGCGAACAGTAAGGAATATGAACAGCATGCTGCCCATGGTCACTAACGTGGCGATCCCCAGCACCGAGACTTGCAGCCGGTGGTTGCTTTGCTGGATCATCTCCCGTTTTTCAAGCTGTTTCGCATGGGAGATGGCAACGATTTTCCTGACATCTTCCTCCACCCGATGGGCCTTTTCCCGCATGGCGTCGTTGATTCTGGTGATCTTCTGGTCGTTTTCGTACAGCGCCAGCAGGGCATCGCGGTACGTGTCGGTTTTGTCCACAATACGCTCCAGGTACTGTTCATCGACCAGGCCGTTATCAAAGGCCTCGGACAGCATCTCCAGGGCATCCAGGGTCGCCTGGAGATCCTGGGGGTCTCGCCGAAGCAGGTACTGTTTTTCATGCAGGCTGATGTTGAGTACCAGGGATCTGGCTCCCTGGACATAGATGGAGTTCAGGGCCCGTTCGATACGCACCGCATATTCGACCACCGCGTCATAGGCAGCAGTGTCACCATCCATGAACCGGATCAGGGCCTCCTTGTACCCGGCCAGGTCGTTGAAGATCTCTTTCTGGGTCGACTCCTCAAAAGTTCCGGAACTGACTATGTCCTCCAGGAGTTCCAGCGCAGTCAGCAGTTTGTTCCGGATTCGGTCCGAGCTGGTACGGATATATTCCTTTTCCAGTTTTCTGGTTTTGAGCAGGGTAAGATAGAGCTCATCCACCTCATGGAGTTTGACAAAATCCCGCAGCTCCCGGGCGGCCTGCTCCAGGTGGCCACGAAGGCCGGAGCTTGAGTCAAGGCCGATCACCTGGCTTATCCGGACCAGCTCCTTGAAATTGTTCAGGTAGCTGTCGGTATCAACGATGATGGAATCGGCCATCCGGGCAATCTCTTCATTTTTCCCCTGGGCCAGGGTACGAATGTCACTGGTCTCTTTCTTGAGATCGGCCACGTTCTTTTCCAGCCTGTCACGGTATTCCAGCTTTTTTCTCAGGAGAAAGTCCTTTTCGTTTCTCCTCGACTGGAGCATGGCGATGTTGACGTTTTTTGCGTGCTCGACAATGGCCGCATCGTTGTCGAGCAGGTTGGAAAAGTTCTCTACCGTTTTTTTGTTGCTGTAGAAGCTGAGCAGGAGAAAGGAGATGAAAATGAGAAGCAGTCCATTGAAAAGAATGCCAAATTTGATGGAGAGACTGATATTTTTCCAGAAAGACAACATGGGGTTTCCTCGTGTGCGGACAGCCTGGCTGTGATGTCGTTGGTTACAGGTTAATTGGATATTATATGGTTCAAGTAAGCTGCCTTCTCTGTAACGATTGGGCTCCAGTGTGTTTGTGGTGTTGAAAATTTTAGGTGGATAACCTTGGTGAGTCAAATGGTTTTTTAATATTTATAGCCAGGCAGAGAATATCTTCTGGCTCTGGGAATGGGCAAAAAATGATAACAGATAACGTTCCTAATAATTGGAAATTGAAGGTTTTATGTTTTGTCGGGGAGTTGGCCTGGCCTGTAAGGTTCGCAAGGCCGGTTGTTACCACTATGTGGCGGCATGGTTCTGGAAACGGGAGAAGAGTTGATGGATGAGCTGATATGTTTTTGCTTCGGCTACAGTGAAGAGGATATCCGCAGGGATGTGCGGGAACATGGTCGGTCCATGGTCCTGGAACACATCATGGCTGAAAAGAGGAAAGGGGGGTGTCGCTGCCGGGAAACCAATCCCTCCGGGCGCTGATGTCTGTCTGCGGTCCGCCAGGTGGTGGACAACGAGTTACAGGGTGGATGAAGAGAAAAGTGAAGCTGCTGACTGTCTTTCTGGAGGGGAAAGGAGAAAAGCAGTGCCTGGATGACGACAGGGAGACGCGCCGGCACCGACCGGGTTGCCGGCGCCGTATCTATCAGGCCGTTGAAAAACTACTGCGCTCGATGATACTGCGTCAAAATTCGGCTCAAAGTGCTCATGTACTCCATGTACACTGCGCTTTTCGCCTCATTTTTCCTTGTCTCATCTTCGCTCGCTACGTTTTTTAACAGCCTGCTATTCGTCCGCGGTGAAGGCGGCGCGCAGGTATTCGCGGTTGAGCCTGGCGACGTTGCGTATCGAGATGCCCTTGGGGCAGACGTTTTCACATTCGCGCTCATTACCGCAGTTGCCGAAACCTTCCCGGTCCATGGCCTCAACCATGGCGAGAGCCCGCCGTTTGCGTTCAGGCTGACCCTGTGGCAGCAGGGCCAGCTGGGAGATCTTGGCCGAGACAAAAAGCATGGCCGCCGCATTGGGACAGGCGGCGACACAGGCTCCGCAGCCGATGCAGGCGGCAGCGTCCATGGCCTGCTCGGCCTTGTTCTGGGCCACCGGCAGGTTGTTGGCATCCTGGGGTGAGCCGGTGTTGACCGAGACAAAACCGCCGGCCTGGATGATCCGGTCAAAGGCGGACCGATCCACCACCAGGTCCTTGATCAGCGGAAAAGCCCCGGCCCGGAAAGGCTCGATGATAATGGTCTGGCCGTCCTGGAAATGACGCATGTGCAGCTGACAGAGAGTGGTCTCCTTTTCCGGACCATGGGCAATCCCGTTGACCACTGCCCCGCACATGCCGCAGATTCCCTCGCGGCAGTCATGGTCAAAGGCCACCGGTTCTTTCCCTTCCAGGGTCAACTGATCATTGAGCACATCGAGCATTTCCAGAAAGGACATATCCGTGGAAATGTTTTGCAGCTGATATGTTTCCAGTGCGCCTGGCTGCTCTGGCCCGGACTGACGCCAGACCTTGACCGTGAGATTGATTTTTTTTGCTGCCATGATGGATAGTTCGGTTTGTTATTTGTAGCTGCGCTGCGAGGGTGTCACGTTTTCGAAGTGCAGCGGTTCCTTGTGCAGGACAGGCCGCTTTTCGTCGCCCCGGTACTCCCAGACTGCGACATGGGAGAAATGTTCATCATCCCGCTTGGCCTCGTGCTCTTCGGTCTGGCTCTCCTCGCGCAGGTGGCAGCCGCAGGATTCCTCCCGGGCCAGGGCATCCAGGACCATGACTTCGGCAAACTCGAGAAAATCCGCTACTCGGCCGGCCCGTTCCAGGGACTGGTTGAGTTCCTGTCCGCTGCCTGGTACCAGAACGTTCTCCCAGAATTCTTCCCGGATTTCGGGGATCAGTTCCAGGGCCCGGGTCAATCCTTCCCTGTTGCGGGCCATGCCGCAGTAGTCCCAGAGAACCTTGCCGAGCCTGCGGTGGTAATAGTCCACGGGCTGGAGCCCCGGGCGATTGGTACTGTGGTTTTTCAGGAGCGCCTGGATACGTTCCCGGACCGCGGCCTCGGCCGTATCGTATTCCGGACGGTCACTGTCCACAGAGTACATGCCCATCTGGCCGAAGTAGTTGCCGATGGTGTAGGGCAGGACAAAATATCCGTCCGCCAGCCCCTGCATGAGAGCAGAGGCGCCCAGTCGGTTGGCTCCGTGATCGGAGAAATTGGCCTCGCCGAGGACAAAGAGCCCCGGGATCGTGGACTGGAGTTCGTAATCCACCCACAGGCCGCCCATGGTGTAGTGGACCGCCGGATAGATCATCATCGGTTCCTTGCTGGGATCCCGGTCGGTGATCTTCTGGTACATGTGAAAAAGGTTGCCGTACTTCTTCAGGATCAACTCCAGACCGTCACGTTCGATGGCGTCGCGGAAATCGAGATAGACGGCCAGGCCGGTTTCACCCACGCCCCGGCCCTCGTCACAGACCTCCTTGGCATTGCGGGAGGCTACGTCCCGCGGCACCAGATTGCCGAAACTGGGGTACTTACGCTCGAGATAGTAGTCCCGCTCGTCTTCGGGGATATCGTTCGGGTTTCTCGTGTCGCCGGGCTTTTTCGGAACCCAGACTCGACCATCATTACGCAGGCTTTCGCTCATCAGGGTGAGCTTGGACTGGTAGTCCCCGTGGACCGGGATACAGGTCGGGTGGATCTGGACAAAACAGGGGTTGGCAAAACCGGCCCCCTTCTTGTAGGCCCGCCAGGAGGCAGTCACGTTGGAGGCCATGGCGTTGGTGGAGAGGAAAAACACGTTGCCGTATCCGCCGGTGGCCAGCACCACGGCGTGGGCTGAGTACCGCTCCAGTTCGCCGGTGATCATGTTACGGCAGATGATGCCCCTGGCATGGCCATCCACCACCACCAGATCCATCATTTCCCGGCGGGGATAGATGGTGACCTTGCCCAGTTTCACCTGGCGCATCATGGCCGAGTAGGCCCCGAGCAGCAACTGCTGCCCTGTCTGGCCCCGGGCATAGAAGGTCCGCGATACCTGGGCCCCGCCAAAGGAACGGTTGGCCAGCATGCCGCCATACTCCCTGGCAAAGGGAATACCCTGGGCCACGCACTGGTCGATGATGTTGTTGGAAACCTGGGCCAGCCGGTAGACATTGCTCTCCCGGGCCCGGAAGTCACCGCCCTTGATGGTGTCATAGAACAGGCGGAAAATGGAGTCACCGTCATTCTGATAATTCTTGGCCGCGTTGATCCCGCCCTGGGCCGCAATGGAGTGGGCCCGTCGGGGACTGTCCTGGAGACAGAAGGATTTCACGTTGTAGCCGAGTTCTGCCAGCGAGGCGGCTGCCGAGGCACCCGCCAGGCCGGTGCCCACCACAATGACATCGTATTTGCGTTTGTTGGCCGGGTTGACCAGTTTGTACTCAAACCGGGCCCGGTCCCATTTCTCGGCCAGTGGTCCTGAGGGGATTTTCGCGTCAAGCTGCATGGTTACTCGTCCGATGGGCGTCCGTGATTGGCTGGTATAAAAACAGCAAAAAAACAGGAAACAGTGGTATATTTACGCAAGTTGGCCAAGCCAGTTACTGTTGCTGATGAGCAGCAGGACAATAACGAAAAAGATGGAGACTATGAATCCACATCCGATCCAGGCGCTGACACGGATCAACCGGTCGTAACGGGGATGGTTGAGTCCGATGCTCTGGAACATGGACCAGAAGCCGTGACTGATATGCAGGGCCAGGGCCAGCAGCCCCAGACCGTAGAGCACGGTGTAGGCGGGGTTGGCCAGGATGGTGGAAACTATGTCGGCAATGGTTCTGCTGTGGTGGTCGGTGAAATGGACATTTTGCAGGTGCATCCAGATAAAGCCCAGGATCACCAGACCGGTATAGGGCATTGTCCGCGAACCCAGGGTCCGGCCGCCGGCGGAGTGCTGTACGACGTAGCGGCTTGATCGGGCTTTGATGTTTTCCAGGGCCAGGGCCAGTCCGGTTACCACGTGGAGGGAGAAGACGGCCAGCAGGGTGATTTCAAAAACAGAGACCAGCGGGCCCAGGGCATGCAGGTGCTCGGCATAGGAGAGAAAGGCGTCCCGTCCCCAGAAGATGGAACTGTTGCCGGCAGCGTGGACGAGCAGAAACCCGCCGAGCAGCAGGCCGGTTGAGGCCATGATGTATTTTTTGCCAACAGAGGTGCTGCAAAAAGAAGTAAACCACGACATAGACTGCTTTTCCCAATGGATGGTTGTATGAAAATCGCTCCCGGGCACAACGCCGTCGGGAAGGATTTTCATGGTCGAAGTCTTAGCGTATCTCGTTGCGGCCGAACCGTTTCGCTCTTCGGTACGGCCCTGCCGGGTACCTGGATTTTGCCTGCAATGTATATAAGAACAGGTGAGATGACAATGGAAAAAACAGGAAAAAAATCAGCTCGTCCCGGGGGGCGGCACAATGTGGTTGACGGTCGGCGCCGTCAGGCCTGGAGCCTGCTGGAGTCATGTTCCGTATGTCCCCGAAGATGTGGGGTCAACCGGCTTGATGATCAGGTCGGGCTCTGCCAGGTGGGTCGTTGTGTCCGGGTGGCCAGTTTCGGACCCCATTTCGGCGAGGAAGCACCCCTGGTGGGGCGTAACGGTTCAGGGACGATTTTTTTCGAAGGCTGCAACCTTCGCTGTGTGTTCTGCCAGAACTATGACATCAGCCATATCGATGACCAGGGCCTTTCCCCGGACAGCGAGGTCGATGATCGGCAGCTGGCCCGGATCATGCTCGAACTGCAGTCCATGGGCAGTCATAACATCAATCTGGTGACCCCGTCCCATGTGGTGCCCCAGATCCTTGCCGGGCTGGAAATAGCCGTGGCCGAAGGGCTGGATATTCCGCTTGTGTACAATACGTCGGCGTATGACAGTGTCGAAACCCTGCGTCTGTTGGACGGGATAGTCGATATCTACATGCCCGACTGCAAGTTCTGGGTCCCGGATTCCGCAGGCCGCTATGCCGGGGCCCGGGACTATCCCGAGGTGATGCGGCAGGCGGTGCGGGAGATGCACCGCCAGGTGGGCGATCTGGAGATCGGCCCCGACGGCCTGGCCAGGCGTGGCCTGCTGGTCCGCCACCTGGTCATGCCGGGCATGCTGGATGAAACCGGTGCTATCCTGTCCTGGCTGGCAGAGGAAATATCCCCGGCGACCTATATCAACATCATGGACCAGTACCATCCCTGCGGCCAGGCGCACCGGTATCCCGAAATTGACCGGCCCCTGCGGCCCGGGGAATATGCCGAGGCCCTGGAGCTTGCCCGCCAAGCCGGACTCACCCGCCTTGATCAGCGCGATCTCAAAACCCTGCTTGAACGGCTGGGCATCCTGGGGCGCTGAGCGGGAAAAACAGGCCGGGTTTCAAATGGGGATGAATTCCTCATGGCTTTGGTCTATTATGCCTGGAATCAACAGGCGGATGCCTTTCGGGGCAGCGCCGGGACCCGGGAATGTACAACCTGCAAACAGAAAAATTCTTGACAGGGAAACAAATGCTGCGCACATCGGTCACCCCGAACGGAACCTTCAGGGTCGGTGTCCACCGGCCTTCCTACAGTGTCGTGAACCTGCGAGAGCAGGATTTTATCGCGGAACTGGGCACCATGCCCGATGGGACCAGCCTTGATAACACGGTCAACTTCCCGGATGGCGACGTGCACGAAGGGGCTGCCCGCTGGATCTATGAAATTCCCAATGCCCTCTTTTTCCGTGGCGCAACCTACATAGATTCAGGCTGGGCCGCAGCCCGGGCGGTGGATCCCTCCTCCATCAGGATCAAGGCGCCGCCTTCCTGTTCGCTGATGGCTGTCCTCGGGCGGCATCTTGAGCCCGATCAGGCCCGCCGAATCCTCGGGGAGCTGCCCCGTCCGGTTCTCTATGATCTGGCAGCCAATTCCACGGATCCAGACGAGCTGGTTCTGCTGGCCAGGTTCTGCTGCCGGATGACCTTTGACAATAGCGGACAGCCCACCGGTCTTGTCTACAGGAAAAAGGACGGCACTGTCCGGGCCGATATCGATGATTTTGAACTCTTTGAAACCATTGCCAACAATCCTCATCTGCAGGACCGGTACAAGGAGATCATGGTGCTCAGGCCCGGGGTACAGGGGAGTAGCGAGATAGTGGGAGAGTTTCACCGGGGCGCCACCCATGTCTTTGAGTATCTGCGGCGCAACAGTTATATTCCCTGGGGCCATTTTGCCGCCAACATGGCCCATGACGCCATCCGTTACCGCACCAGCGAGCTCTCCCTGCAGGACATGCAGGGACTGCGGCATCTTTACTACCAGCGGATCTTTTGTGTGCTTGCCGATCGGCTGGGACTGGATCTGCCCCGGCGGCGCCAGACACTCTCGGTGGATGAACTGGAAACGCTGCGCCGGAAGATCCTGCGCATGGCTCAACTGCTGCCCGAGCACCCGGCGACCCTCTGGGGCTGGAATTTCGGCTATGACTTTTCCGGCTCCGGATACCGGCTGCACGCCTCGCACCAGATGATCCATCAGCAGTACGCCATGGTCCCGGAAGAAGTGGAACAGTCCGGCGGCGGGACCATGGCCGCCTACAGCGCCGGCGATCTGGTGGCAGACGCGGCCGGCTATTACCGGGCCGAACATGGTAGTGATTTCTTTACCGACTACCTGCGCTGCATTTTTGCCAATGGGCGCACCGATGGCGGACAAGGGCCGGACAGCCTGGTTGTCTGGCAGGACGAGAATGTGCTGCTTTTCGTGCCCAAGGCCCAGGTCTCCCAGTGGGAACTGCAGCTCATGGTCGTCGCCGACACCGACGAGGGACCGGTGGGCAATGTGATCGAGGCCCGGACCGCGGTCCGTCAGTCCATCGATACAGCTATCCTGGTAGCCCAGAGGATCTATGCCGGGCTTGGGGCCCGGCTGGTGACCTCCATTGAGTATGCCAAACGGCTGGGACGTCAGAACGGACAGCGGCTTCTTTACAGCTTTCTGCCCAAGCTGCCCTGGTCCATGGGTGCCTTCAGCGAGGCCCAGCTCCGTTTTATCTGTGGACATTTTCCTGAAGATTTTGCGGTTGCCTGTCGCCAGCAGCGGGACAAGTTTCTTGATCATATACTGTAGTGTTTGCACTGTCTGCCTGCCGCGGCCCTGGTAGGGTCGCCGGGCAGGACGAGGGTGCGGACGCTGATTTTCAATTCATATTTTTTGGAATTATTTCTATGAAAAAAGGATATTTTGGCCAGTGGGGCGGTGCGTTTATCCCCGAGGTGCTGCACCAGACGTTTGAAGAACTCAACCGGGCCTACGAGGACGCCCGGGCCGATGCGAATTTCTGGAAGGAGTATGTGGCCCTGATGGGTAATTACTCCTGCCGGCCCACGCCGCTGACCTTTGCCGAGAACCTCAGTGATCATCTCGGCGGAGCCAGAATCTATATCAAGCGCGAAGATCTCAATCACACCGGGGCCCACAAGGCAAATAATGTCATGGGCCAGGGTCTGCTGGTCCGGCGTATGGGCAAGAAGCGGGTTATAGCCGAGACCGGGGCCGGCCAGCACGGAGTAGCCACGGCCACCATGGCGGCCAGGTTCGGTTTTGAATGTACCATCTACATGGGCGAGGAAGATGTGGCCCGTCAGCGGCCCAACGTGTTCTGGATGGAAAAGCTGGGCGCCACCGTGATCCCGGTGACCGACGGGGCCCGGACCCTCAAGGACGCCATCAACGAGGCCTTCCGTGACTGGGTCACCCGGATGGATGACACCCATTATGTGCTCGGGACGGTCTGTGGGCCTCATCCCTTTCCGGAAATGGTGGCCTGGTTCCAGTCCATCATCGGCCAGGAGGCAAGGAAGCAGATCCTCGCCCAGCACGGGCGGATGCCGGATCGGGTTTATGCCTGTGTGGGTGGTGGGTCCAATGCCATGGGCATCTTTCAGGGGTTTCTGGACGAGGACGTGGTGGAACTGGTCGGAGTCGAGGCCGGTGGCAAGGGCGTGGACACGGACATGCATGCCGCGCGGATGAAGGGTGACCGGGCGGCTCCCGGAGTGGCCCAGGGCTACAAGACCATGTTCCTCCAGGACAGTGACGGGCAGATGCTAGATACCCATTCCATCGCCGCGGGCCTCGACTATGTGGGGATCTCGCCCATCCTGGCTGATCTTGGCGAGAAGGGGCGGGTCCGTTTCGAGGCCGCCACCGACGAGGAGGTCATGGAAGCACTGAGCCTGACCATGCGGACCGAGGGCATTATTCCGGCCCTGGAGTCGGCCCACGCCTTTGTGCAGGCCATCAGGGAGGCGCCCTCCATGGGGCGGGATCAGGCCATCATCATCAACATGTCCGGTCGGGGAGACAAGGATATCTTCACCATTGCCCATGCCTTTGACGATCCTTCCTGGAAGGAGTTTATCATCGGCCGGGCCGAGGAATATAAAAAAGACAGGAGCTGATCCGGCCCGCCGGCTGACCCGGGCTGTTTCCGGTGGTGACGTCGGGAGGCCGGGACACGGGAGGGGGAGCGTATCCTTGAACCTTAACCAACCTATTGCATAGATGACCATGACCTTACAGGAAGATATACAAAAACGGCTGGAGAAGAAAAAAATACTGCTGATGACCCACCTGGTCCTGGGGTATCCCTCGCTTGAAGTGAACCGGCAGGTCATTGCCCAGATGGCGGAAAACGGTGTGGACTGCATCGAGCTGCAGATCCCTTTTTCCGAGCCCATGGCCGATGGACCTGTGATCCTCAAGGCCAACCAGGACGCCCTGGCCGGTGGTATAAGGGTTGCCGACTGCCTGGCCTTTGCCCGGGAGATGATCGCCGCCCACCCCGGGGTGCATTTTCTCTTTATGACCTACTATAATATCGTCTTTCGCTACTCCACCTCCGCCTTCCTGGAGGAGGCGGCCGACATGGGAATCCGGGGCTGCATCATTCCGGACCTGCCGCCGGAAGAAGGCGGGGAGTATCTGGAGGGGTGCCGGGAACACGGGCTGGCGCCGATCATGTTTTTTACGCCCACCTCCACCGATGATCGCATGCGCGAGGTCGCTGCCCGGGGCGAGGGCTTTATCTACTGCGTGGCCCGGCGCGGGGTGACCGGCGCCCATACCGAGATGGATGCAGGCCTGGTCCGCTACCTCGAGCGGTGCCGGGCGGCAACTGACCTGCCCCTGGCCGTGGGCTTTGGTATCGGCCGGCGCGAAGACGTGGCCATGCTGGAGGGCAGGGCGGACATGGCGGTCATCGGCACCGCCACCATCCGGCTGGTGGATGAGAAGGGCCCTGCCGCCGTGGGCCCCTTTATCCGCGACCTGTTGGGATAATCCTGCCGCGGTTTGCCGATCCTGAATGGGCGCTGGCCAGGGGGCGGTTTATTCCTTTTCCAGGGCTGTCTGCACCGCCAGGCCCAGTTCATCCAGGTCAAAGGGTTTGCTTACCGCGGCTCTGAAACCGTGTTCCCGGTGTCGGGACATGGCGGCATCATGGGAGTAGCCCGAGGCAACGATCAACCGGGCGTCAGGGTCCAGGGCCAGTATCTTTCCGGCCGCCTCCCGGCCGCCCATGCCCCGGGTACGGTGAGATCCATGATAGCCGCATCGATTTCCCGGCCCGACTCCAGGGCTTCTTTGTACCGGTCCACCGCCTCCTGGCCGTCGCCGGCCAGTATCACTGTGTAGCCAAGTCTGGTCAGCATCAGATTGCAGATATCCCGGATCATCTCCTCATCGTCCATGACTAAAATGGTGCCGCTTCCCACGCTGGCCCGCCGGGGTCGGGTCTTCTCGACCGGGACAGCCTCGGGCTGGGCGGGCAGGAGAATGATAAAGGTCGTTCCCTTGCCCATCTCTGAATGGACTGTAATGTGGCCCTCGTGTTTCTGGATTATTGAATGGGTCACCGCCAGGCCAAGACCGGTACCCCGGCGACGGGTGGTGAAATAGGGATCAAAGATACGGTGGATATCCTCCGGATCAATGCCCCGACCGGTATCCGAAATCTGGATCCGGACCCAGGGGCCAGCCGCCAGGCCAGGGGCCTGCAGGTTCTGGCTGGCCGGCACGTTATCGGCGCATATGGTGATCGTCCCCCCTCCTGGCATGGCCTGGCGGGCATTGAGGACCAGGTTCTGGATAACCTGGCTGAACTGATCCCGGTCGATGTTGACCGGCCAGAGATCCGGAGCCAGATGAAACGCGCAACGGGTCTTTGAGCCGTGGAGGACAAAATTCGCTGATTCGGTGATCAGGCCATCCAGGCTGGAAACCTCCTTGACCGGTGCCCCTCCCTGGGAGAAGACAAGGAGCTGTCGGGTCAGTCCCCTGGCCCTCATGGTGGCTTTTTGGGCGCTTTCCAGCCGGGTCCGAATCAGGTCTCGTTCCATGTTGTGGTCCAGTCCCTGCAGGGTCAGGCTGATGTTGCCAAGGATGGCGCCCAGGATGTTGTTGAAGTCGTGGGCGATGCCGCCGGCCAGAACGCCTACCGATTCCAGCTTCCGGGTGTTGAGCAGTTCCTGTTCCATCTGCTGCTGTTTCGTGACATCGCGAAACACCAGAACCACCCCGACGATGTCGCCGCTCCTTGCCCGTATGGGGGCACAGGAATCGGCTATCACCCGGCGGGTCCCGTCCCGGGCAACCAGGACCGTGCCTTGGTCGAGTTCGGTTATCCTGCCTGTTCGCAGGACCTCGGTCACCGGGTTGGGGCAGGGCTCGCCACTTTTTTCATCCTGGATATGAAAGATTTTTTCCAACTCCAGACCGCGGGCCTCCTCCAGGGACCAGCCTGTGAGCTGTTCGGCGACGATGTTTTGCAGCATGACCCGTCCCTGGCGGTCCACGGTGATGACCCCGTCGCCGATGGAACGCAGGGTGACCAGCAGCTGTTCCTTTTCCCGGGCCAGGGCCAGTTCGGCTTTTTTGCGCTGGTCGATGTCGCGGATCACCGCGATCATGTTCATCCGGCCGCCATAGCGGGCCAGTTTCAGATTGATGTCAGTCCAGAAGGTCTCGCCGTTTTTGCGCCTGGAAAGCCATTCGAAATTCTGCGGGCCGTGCTCCAGGGTGCGGCCTACCCATTTTCTGGCCGTGGTTTCATCCCAGGGCGGTTCTCCCTGGCTGATATCCGAGGCCATGAGGGATTTGATTTCCGCCCGACTGTAGCCGTACATGTCGAGCATGGCCTGGTTGACCTCCTTGAGATGGCCGGTCTGGTGGTCGTAGATGATGATGGCATCACCCGGGGCGTTGAAGATTTCCCGGTATTTTTCTTCTTTTTCCTGCAAGACGGCGTTGGCCCGGTGCAGTTCTTCCACCTTGGTTTGCCACCGCTCTGTCATCGTTCCCAGGAGATAGCCGGCCACCGACCCCACGACCATGGGGATCAGGTAACGGTACAGGTCTCCCTCATGACCGGTTCCGGTCAGGTTGAGACGTCCGAACAGCGGAACGAGACAGCCACCGATAAGTGCGTATTTTCGTTTCAGATCCCACATGGTTTCGGGCCAGAATCCTGAGAGCAGAAGTGAACAGCATCTTGTTCTAAATTATCAGTGTTTCTGAACCAAAGATCAAGTAAGAGTTATGTGCCCGTGTGGAGGTGTCGGCCATGCTCTTGGCTTAACCCGCATATTTCACAAACAATCTGCTGCAAGGTCGGAAAACACTATGCCTGCTGCGTCACAGCTTCAAAAAGGTCCTCGAAATATTTCAATATGTCTGCGGCCTTTTTGAAGCTGTTCCTCGAAGGTCTCATTTCGCTTGCTATCTGCATTCATGGCGTTTTCCGACCTTTCGCGACAATCTTTGCGAAAGATGCGGGTTAAAAGGACTCTTGCGCAACCAAAGTCTCTTCTTTAACATGGGGCGAAAAAATATTGAAACGACAGGCGAGGATGTGGAAATGACAGTAGAAAATGGGAAGGGAAAACAGATAGATGATGTAGGTGCGGCCGAGGTGCTCTGGTCCCTGGAGGACCTCTACCTCGGGGTGGACGATCCGGCCCTGGAGGAGGACATGGAGCTTTGCCGCCGGGAGGCGAACGGTCTGGCTCGGAAGTATGGAGGCAAGGTTGCCGGGCTTGATGGTGGTGAGCTGCTGGAGCTCGTCACCCGGCTCGAACAGCTTGACGAGCGCCTTGGCCGGCTGGCCACCTACAGTTTCCTCCATTTCACCACCCGCACCGGCGATCCCCAGGCCTCGGCCCTGCTGCAGCGGGTGGAGGAGCTGGCGGCCGGGGTGGGGCGTCAGACCATTTTTTTTCGCCTGGAGTGGAACCGGCTCGACAGGGAGCAGGCCGAGACTCTGCTTGGCTCGGATTTGCTGGAGAAATATCGTCACTACCTGGCCTCGCTTCGAAGGTTCGCTCCGCACCAGCTGGACCAGGCCCGGGAGGAGCTCCTCCAGGAGCTGGCCCCGGTGGGCCGCAGTTCCTGGAACGTTCTCTTTGAAAAGCTGCTCGGCCAGATGACCTTTGGCGAGCGCCGCCGTACCGAGGAAGAGGTCTTGAGCGACCTCTACCACCCGGATCGGACAACACGACGCCAGGCCGCGGCCGAGATGACCGAAGGGCTGCAGCGCCATCTCCACATCCTGACCCATATCTTCAACACCCTGGCGGCGGAAAAGATGATTCAGGATCGTCTGCGGAGTTATCCCTCCTGGATCAGTTCCATGAACCTGGAAAACGAACTGCGTGATGAAACCGTGGACACGCTGGTTGAGGCAGTGACCGGCCGTTATGACATCGTCCACCGTTATTATGAGATGAAACGGGAGATACTGGGGCTCAAGCGACTCTACGATTATGATCGTTACGCCCCGGTGCCAGGCCTGGAGGAAGGGGTGATCCCCTGGGAGCAGTGTTGCCGGATCGTTGTAGACTCCTTTGCCGCCTTTTCAACGGAAATGGCTGAAATAGCCGAGCGGTTTTTCCAGGAGAAATGGATTCATGCGCCGGTTCTGCCGGGCAAGCGGGGCGGCGCCTTTGCCCACCCCTGTGTCCCGGATGTCCATCCCTATGTCATGGTCAACTACCTGGGTACGCTGCGTGATGTCTCCACGGTAGCCCACGAGCTGGGCCACGGAGTCCACCAGTATCTGGCTGCACGTCAGGGCTATTATAACAGTGATACACCGCTGGTTCTGGCGGAGACCGCGTCGGTGTTTGCCGAGCTGCTGGTTTTTCGGGCCCAGCTCGAGCTGCTGGAAAGCCGGGAGGCGAGACGGGCTTTTATCTGCCAGAAGCTTGAATCCATCTTTGCCACCGTGTTCCGCCAGGTGGCCATGAACCGGTTCGAGGATGCCATGCACAGAGGGCGTCGTGAGCAGGGGGAACTCTCGCCCGACCAGCTGTCCGCCTTCTGGCTCGCTACCCAGAAACCCATGTTCGGTGACAGTGTCCGGCTGCGCGAAGAGTATGGAATCTGGTGGTCCTATATTCCCCATTTTCTCGGCACGCCGGGTTATGTCTACTCCTATGCCTTCGGTGAACTGCTGGTGCTGGCCCTGTACGGTCTGTACCAGGAACAGGGGGAAGGGTTTGTCGACAGGTATCTCGAGCTGCTGGCCGCTGGCGGCAGCCGCAGCCCCTACGAGCTGCTGCAGCCTTTCGGGATCGATCTCGATGATCCGGCTTTCTGGCACCGGGGGCTGGATATCATCGAGCAGATGCTGGATGAACTACCGCCCGTTCGTTAACCGGTCCTGTCCTGGCTCTCAGGTCCGGGAGGCCTGTCCTGGCGCTGGACCACCACCATGGCCGGGATAATCAGCAGGATGCCGGCCAGGGTGCGCAGGGAGGGAAGGGGGTGGCCGGACAGGAGTTCCAGGCCGATCACCAGGGGTGGATAGAGATAGCTGTAGGCCATGACCCGGGTCGGGCCGATAAAGAGCACCGCATACTGTGAGAGAAAAAAGGTGATGATGGTGCAGAAGACGGCCAGGTAGACAATCCCGGCCCAGACCGACAGGCTGATTTGGCTCCACTCCACCTGAAACAGCCGGTTGCCTCCCAGTATCAGCAGCCATCCGCAACCGGTGACCAGGATCCAGAAGGTCATGAACGCCATGGACTCACCCCGGTGCAGGAGTTTGACCAGTGGAGTATACAGGGCCATGAGCAGACAGCCGATGAAAAACAGCAGGTCGCCCTGGTTCATTTTCAGGTTTACAAGCAGGGTGATGTCGCCCCGGAAGATGACCCAGATGGCGCCGGCCGTGGCCAGTGCCAGGGCCAGCAGTCGGTTGCGGCCCAGCCGTTCCCGCAGGAGCACCGCGCTGTACAGACCGGAAATGCCGGGAACCAGGGTAAAGAGGACCGAGGTGTTCAGGGCGGAGGTGGAACGCAGGGCCTGGAACATGAGCCAGAAAAAACCCACCAGGGCGCCGCTGATCATGGCGTAGCGGCCCAGATCGGCGGGTCGGGGCAGGGCCAGGCCGAATTTTCTCCGTATCCAGGGCGCGAAGAGCAGCGCGGCCAGAAAAAAGCGCAGCAGGGTCAGGACCGCCGGGTCCATACCGTTGGCAATGGCGTCGCCCACGGTAAAGGAGGTGGATACCAGGGTGGCGCACAGGATCATCAGCAGATGGATTGCCACAACGGTAGTCCCCGGCTTTGCCCGGGAGAAGAAAACACCGGTTTTCCGCCCGACGGCAGCGGTGTCCTCCGGCCAGGATCCGTCCTCTTTTTTCACGTAAGCAAGTTGCCCAGCTGTTCGTGCAGCATGCCGTTGCTGGCCAGGATCCGGGGCAGAAAGGGCGAGTAGTCGTTGCCGGCGAAATCACTCACCTTGCCGCCTGCCTCGGTCACCAGCAGCCACCCGGCCGCCGTATCCCAGGGCTTGAGATCCATCTCCCAGAAGCCGTCCAGGCGGCCGCAGGCTACATAGGCCAGGTCCAGGGCCGCCGCGCCGGCGCGGCGGATGTCCCGGACCCTGGGCAGGACGGCCCGGAGCTGAGCCAGGACCTGGTCCAGAGCGGCGTGGATGTCGTAGGGAAAACCGGTGGCCACCAGGGCCTCGAGGAGAAACCGGGTGTCGGTCACCGCGATGCGCTGACCGTTAAGCCAGGCTCCGGCACCCTCCAGGGCGCAGAAGAGTTCGTCTTGCATGGGGCAGTAGACCACCCCCACCCGGGGACGGCCACAGTCGAGCAGGGCGATGGAGGTCCCGAAAAAGGGGAAGCCATGGGCAAAGTTGGTGGTCCCGTCCAGGGGATCGACGATCCATTGCTGGCCCTGTTCTTCTTCCTCCGGCGTCTCGGCGGCCGATTCCTCGGCCAGGACAGCAATGCCGGGCGCATCTTCGTCCAGGGAGGCAAGAATGGCGGTTTCCGAGGCGATATCGGCCTCGGTCACCAGGTTGATGGCTCCTTTCATCTCGATGGTGTGGGGCTTGTCGTACAGCTCCCGAAGAATGGAACCGCCGGTCAGGGCTGCCCGGCATGCGGCCTGCAGCAGGCTGGTTTGCTCCGGGTCGTCTATCTGTTCAATGACTCTCTGGATACGATTCATGATTTTTTCCCCTGGTTACAGGTCCAGGTCGTCGGCAATTTCCTGCATGGCGGCCAGGGCCAGATCACAAAAACGGGGCACCTCGAGTCCGAGCTGTTCGCACTCGCGGATGATTTCCCGGTTGGCTCCTCTGGCAAACGCTTTTTCCTTGAAGCGTTTACGGACGGATTTGGGCTTGACCGAGGCAAGTTTCTTGTCCGGATAGACAAGCGCCGTGGCAATGACCAGGCCGGTTATGGTTTCTCCTGCAGCCAGGGCGTGGTGGAACCTGGTTGACCGTTTGTCGTCATGGGCCTCTTCGTTATGCAGGCGGATGGCTTCGATGATCTCGGGGTCCACGCCCCGCTCACTCAGCACCCGGACTGTTTCGGTCGTATGGGTGGCCAGGTCAGGCTGGCTTTCCGCATCCAGGTCATGGAGCAGTCCGGCAAGTCCCCATTTCTCCTCATCTTCTCCCAGTTCCCGGGCCAGGGCCCGGAGTACGGCCTCGCTGGCCAGACAATGTTTGTATAGATTGGGATTTTGCAGGTACTCCTGCAGGAGACCCAGGGCCTCGTCACGGGTCATGCCGTATTTACTCATCTTTCTTTCCAGGAAAATTCCTTGGTTCAGGTCGCTTCCGGGCGGATTGGCGGTTCCAGGCAGATGGAGACCGCCGGGAAGCCGATCTGGGTTGCGTCTGCATAATAGAGAGCTTGTCTCCCGGTGTCAACCGGCAAGCCTCCTGTCGGAAACCGGGCCAGGCCATTTCTTGCTGGAATGGCCTGGTTTCGGGTGCCGGATCATTTTTTCATCTTTGTGAGAATGCGCTGTCGCTTTTTACAGAAATGTTACACAATGTGGTACCTTGAGTGGATGGTGCAGGTTGGGCGAGTCGGTTGAATTTATATAAAGAATCGGACTGACAGGAGGATGGCGTTGCCGGTGGGAATGGGCATTGCCTCAGGTACGGTTATTGCTTTGCATGGTGGGAAATTTGAGAATGGGAAGGTTTCCCTTTCTTCAAGGGAATTTTTGCCCGAAATTGAAAAATCAAAGGTGGCACCGGTGAAAATCGTGTCCCGGAGCACCGCAACCATGCAATGAAGGAGGCTTGTGTGAAGAAGTTATACGCGTTGGGGGCCATGGCCCTGCTGGTAACCGGCCTGGCCGGGACGGCCCTGGCCGGGGTGGACAGGGAAAGCTGTGTCAGCTGTCATGAGGAAGAGAACAGGGGCATGTACGAGCAGTGGAAGAACTCGGCCCATGGCAGGAACGGGGTCAGCTGCTACGACTGTCACCAGGCTCAGGAAGGGGATGTGGATGCCTTTGAACACGAAGGGGCCCTGATAGCCACCCTGGTGACCCCCAGGGATTGCTCGGCCTGTCATCCCCGGGAGGCCGAACAGACAATGAACTCCTACCACGCCCATGCCGGAGAGATCCTGGAATCCAAGGACGCCTTCCTGGCCCACGTGGCCGGTGGCAAGCCGGCGGCCATCGTCGGCTGCGAATCCTGCCATGGCGGCAAGGTCAAGATCGATCCCGAGGCCAGCAACAAATTGTCCCCGGACACCTGGCCCAACTCGGGAATCGGCCGGATCAATCCGGATGGCTCCAAGGGTTCATGTAATGCCTGTCACTCCAGGCATTCCTTTTCCGTGGCCCAGGCCCGGCAGCCCGAGACCTGCGGTAAGTGCCACCTGGGGCCGGACCATCCCCAAAAGGAGATCTACGAAGAGTCCAAGCATGGCATCGCCTACTACGCCAACGTGGGCAAGATGAATCTGGAGAGCGATTCCTGGGTGGTGGGCAAGGATTACTACGAGGCCCCCACCTGTGCCACCTGCCACATGTCCGCCACCGAGGGTCAGGCCATCACCCACGACGTGGGCGACCGGATATCCTGGACCCTGCGGCTACCCATTTCCAGCTACAAGGACAACTGGCAGAAAAAACGGGGTGCCATGAAGGAGGTGTGTACGAGCTGTCACCAGGGCAACTTTGTCGACGGTCACTACTACCAGTATGACGCGCTGGTCAAACTCTACAACGAGAAGTTCGCCATCCCGGCCACTGAGATCTACAAATTGGTCAAGAAAAAGGGATTGCTGGAGCGCAAGGATCTGGCCTTTGGTAACGATATCGACTGGGAGTACTGGGAACTGTGGCACCACGAGGGAAGGCGGGCC